>JBDTEO010000017.1:0-162988 GCA_039922495.1 Candidatus Dormiibacter sp. | reverse complement strand
CGGACGCCTCGCTGCCGCCGGAGCGGCAGGGCTCGGCAGGCCCCAGCTCGGACGGCCCGTCACGCGCCCAACGCTAAAGCTCACCTGCGGCGCGTGTCGGCCTGCGCCAAAGCGCAGTCCGACCCCTTTTAAAGGACGCAAGGGGCGGGAAGGGGGCGCCCCTTGCGCAGGTTAGCGGCGTCCGCGAAGAAACGCGGGGATGTCGAGGTTGGTCGGGTCGAAGCCCTTGTAGGCCGGGACCTCCTCGACCGGGGCCGGACGGGTGTACTGTTCGTCGATTTCGCGTCCCGGCTCGATCCCCGAAACGAAGCCGGTGGCGACGACCGTGATCTTGACCTCGCCGGACATCTTTTCGTCGATGACCGTTCCGAAGATGATGTTCGCGTCCTTGTCCGCCGAGGCCCGCACGATCTCCGCGGCCTCGTTGACCTCGTGCAGGGTGAGGTCGGTCCCACCCGTGATGTTGAAGAGGATGCCACGGGCGCCGTCGATCGAGGTCTCCAGCAAGGGGCTGGCGACCGCATCGCGGGCGGCGTCCGCGGCCCGCGAGTCTCCGCTGCCGAACCCGATGCCCATCAGGGCCGCGCCCTGGCCCGACATCACGGCTTTGACGTCGGCAAAGTCGAGGTTGATCAGGCCGGGTTGCACGATCAGGTCGGAGATGCCCTGGACGCCTTGCCGGAGTACGTCGTCGGCAATCTTGAGCGCCTCGGTGAATGGCACCTTCTTGTCCGTCACATCGAGCAGCCGCTGATTGGGAATGATGATCAGGGTGTCGACCTTCTCGCGAAGGGTCGTGGCTGACTCCTCGGCGATCGCCCGCCGGCGGCTCCCCTCGAAGGTGAAGGGCTTGGTCACGACGCCGATCGTGAGGGCGCCGTTATTTCGCGCGATCTCGGCCACCACCGGAGCCGCACCGGATCCGGTGCCGCCGCCCATGCCGGCGGTCAGGAAGACCATGTCCGCGCCGGTGAGCAGCTCGGACAGTTCCTGCTGGCTCTCCTCGGCGGCTTCACGGCCGATGGTGGGATTGCCACCCGCACCCAGGCCGCGCGTCAACTTCTTGCCGATATTCATCTTGGTCTGGGCTTCCGAATGCGCCAGCGCCTGAAGGTCGGTATTGATCGCGATGAACTCCACGCCCCGCAGCTTGGAGCGGATCATCCGGTTGACGGCATTGCTGCCGCCACCCCCAATGCCGACGACCTTGATCCGGGCATTCCCTTCGAGCGTGCGGTCAGTCTCGCGCATTCTTCCTTCCTCCTTGTCGCGCTCAAGGCGCGCCCTAAAGAACCGTTCGGCAGGTACCCGCGGTCCCTGACCTCCGCCGTAATCGCCGGGGATCACGGGCCCCGACGCGAGGCCCTTCATTCGCAATTGGTCGTCCATATCCATAGCGGCCTCCTTCCTAAAAGAAATCTCGGAACCAGCGAACCGTCCGGGTGTAGGCGGCGGAGACGCCGGCTCCAACCGGCACGTGCCCGTTCTGCTGGTGGCGGAGTTTCGTCCCCCAGCGCAACAGGCCGATCGCGGTCGCGTAGGCCGGGCCAGTCACCTGGTCACTCATGCCGCTGCTCGGCGCCGGAGCCCCGATGCGGACCGGCAGGTCCAGCACCGACTGGGCGGCTTCGGTGAACCCGAGCAGCCGGCAGCCGCCGCCCGTGAAAACTACGCCGGCCGGGAGGAAGCCATCATGGCCACCCCGACGCATCTCGATCCGGATCATGTCCAGGATCTCGCGAGCCCGCGGCGCAATGATCTCAGCCAGGTGCCGTCGGGGCACCACCTGCATCCGATCCTGGCCGATCTGATGGAGCTCGACCATTTCCTCGCGTGGGATGCAGGCCGGGATAGCGTGGCCGTAATTGACTTTCAGCATCTCGGCCTCCGCGAGCGTCGTGCGCAGACCGATCGCTACGTCGTTGGTCACATGGGTGGCGCCGATCGGCAACACGGCCGTGTGCGTGACGCTGCCATCGGTAAAGAGCGCTAGGTCGGTGGTCCCGCCACCGATATCGACCACGGCGACGCCGAGCTCCAGCTCGTTGTCGTTGACGACCGCTTCGGCCGACGCGAGCACCTGCACGACGAGGTCCTCGACGCTCATCCCGGATTGATGGACACACTTGACCACGTTCTGCACCGCGGTTAGTGAGCCGGTGATGATGTGGGTTTCCACCTCGAGGCGAGCCCCGGACATGCCGACGGCGTCCTTGACCCCCTCCTGGCCATCGACGATATAGCCGCGGGGGACGACGTGGATGATCTCGCGGTCATTGGGGACCGAGACGGCACGGGCGGCGTCGATAACCCGGCTGACGTCCTCCTGCCCGATCTCACGGTCAGAGCGGGCGACCGCGATGACTCCGCGGCTGTTCTGGCTGAGGACGTGTGTCCCGGCAAGACCGACGTAGGCGGATTCGATCTTGTGGCCGCACATCCGCTGCGCGGCTTCGACCGCCTGGGTGATACCCCGGACCGTCTTCTCCATGTTGACAACCACGCCACGGCGCAGTCCATCTGAAGGAAACTCGCCAACGCCGAGGACGTTGATGCCGCGCTCGGTCGGCTCGCCGACCACGCAGCAGATCTTGGTTGTGCCGATATCGAGTGCTGTGACGTATTTAGACCGGGGCAAAAACCTTTCCTGGAACGTAGGCTGGAACGCTTGGAACCACATTATACGGTGGCCGAGCGCCAACGACAACACAACTTGCACCGGAGTTCAAATTCCGGTTGCGGTGGTACTGGCACGACGGTCGAGCCGGGCCGCAGGGGGGTCGAGCGGCGTGCCGCGGTAACCCGATAGGTCGTGGCCGCCGCGAGACCCACACGGAGTCCCGGCGCGGCCGCCTGCTACAAGATATGCCGGCGAATGACCGCTAAGTTATCGAAGATGCGGACCCCGAAGGCGACGATGGCGGCGAAGTAGAGCTCGACCCCGAGTTTGTCGCCCAGGTAGGTCAGGCCGCCGGCGACGAGTGAGTTCACCAGCAGGCCGGAGATGAAGACCTTGTTCTCGAAGTTGCCGTTGAGCCAGGCCTTGACGGCGCCGAGGATCGAGTCGAGGGCGGCGAGGATCATCACCGCCGAGTACCGGGCGTAGCCCGGTGGGATCTGCACCGGCGCATTGAGTCCAAGGAAGATCCCGAGCACGGCGAAGAGGACCACCGCGCCAACCAGCCAGATGGCCTCCCGCGAGCCGCCGACCGGGAGTCTCATCGAGGTCTGGGCAACATTTGAACCGCGGGCGCGCCCGGGTTCATGAGATTCACATATCCAATCGAGGTCGAGCCGAGATTCAGGCGAGCTGCAAGCGATCGAAGCGCAGCCAGCTTCGGCTCGAGCGTGGCGCGCTGGTTCGGGGTCGCCATCTGGCCGAAGATGATCGCCCATCCGCGGTCGGTATGGGCGGTCAGGCTATCTCGGGCATCGAGCTCGAAAGCGGTCAGCGAGATCTTGAACGCGGCCGGAAATGCCGCTTGCATCTGCCGGACCATGGTCAGCAGCTCGGGCGAGATCGCCTGGTCACCGGCGTGGACGGCCCCGAAATCGGGACGATTGATGACGGTCAAACCCCCGGCTTCCGGGGCCGGGTCGAGAATGGCGCCACGGTCATTGACATAGTACGTCGCCTCCCCCACCTGCAAGACGGCATTCGGATGCCACTCCGTCACCTGGACCCGGACCTCGTCGGGCAGCGCGACCTTCACCGAGGCGGTGCGCACCCAGGGCAGGGTCTCGACCTTCCGCTCCAGGGCGATCTCGCTCAAGAAAAAGAGATTGCGATCGGTCGGAAGATTCAGGGCTTTCCGCACATCGGCAGTCTGGAGATGCGACACGCCGGCGATCTGGACGCGGTGTGGGTAAAAGGCCGGTTGTGCCAGGAGAAAGAGCAGCGCAAAGGCTTCGACGCCGATCAATGCAAGCTGCAGCAGCGCCCAGCCCCAGCCGCGGCGGCTGGACCCGGCCTTCGCCGGCTGGGTCCCTGCGCTGACCCGCCGCCGCTTTTCGACCGTGTTGACGCTCAGGGCTGCCCCTCCCGGAGCAGGCGCGAATCGATCGCCGTCTGCGACCGTTGCTTATCGCGGAAGCGGTCGATGGCGAGATCGATCAAGCGCTCGAGTAGCCGCCCGTACGGCAAACCGGACGCCTCCCACAATTTCGGATACATGCTGATGCGGGTGAAGCCGGGGATGGTGTTCACCTCGTTGATGTAGACGCGGTTGCTCGTCCGCTCGTAAAAGAAGTCGACGCGGGCCATGCCGGCGGCGTCGACCGCCTCGAACGCCTGGATGGCCATTCGCTGGATCTGCGTACTGACGTCGGCTGGAATCTCGGCGGGGATGACGAGGCGCGAGCCCTCGTCGAGATACTTGGCTTCGTAGTCGTAAAACTCGCGGACTGGGACGATTTCACCGACGACGGAGGCTTCCGGCTCATCGTTCCCCAGCACGCTGACCTCGAGCTCCCTGGCATCGATGCCGCGTTCGACCAGCAGCTTTCGATCGAAGCCGGCGGCCAGCCGGAGGCCGCGCAGGAGTTCATCACGGTTGTGCGCCTTCGACGTGCCGACGCTCGACCCGGAATTCGCAAATTTGGCGAAGCACGGGTAGCCGAACCGGGCTTCGACATCGCCGACGAAGGCCAGCGGGTCGGTTTCGAAATGGCGCCGCGTGGTCGCAACATAGTCGACGACCGGCAGACCGACCGCCGCAAAGGCGCGCTTCATGTAGATCTTGTCAAGGCCGAGGGCCGACCCGAGCACGCCCGAGCCGACGTAGGGAACGTTGGCCAGCTCGAGGAGACCCTGGATCGTTCCGTCCTCGCCGTTGAGGCCGTGAAAGACGGGAAAGATGACGTCGAGGGGTGGCAAGCCCGGGTGTTGGCGGATGCCGTCGGCTGCCGGAACCAGCGCCCGTTGGGTCGGATCCGGCGGAAGATAGACATGCTGGCCCGCGGTCTCGCCGTCGAGCAGACGCTGCAGCGACTCCCCGACCAGCCAGCGTCCGGTCTTGTCGATGTACAGGGGGATGACTTCGAAGCGCGCCGGATCGATGGCCGCGATGATCGATCGGGCGGAGAGGATCGAAACTTCGTGTTCGGTCGACCGTCCTCCGAACAGGACCCCGAGACGGACCCGACTCATGGATCGCCCAAGATACGGACCTCGGCCTCCAGCTCGATGCCGAACTGCTCGCGGACGCGATCCCGCATTTCGGCCATTAAGGCTAGCACGTCACCCGCCGTCGCTCCGCCGACGTTGACGATGAAATTCGCGTGCTTTCGCGAGATTTCCGCGCCACCGACGCGCCGGCCCTTCAGGCCCGCGGCCTCGATCAGCCGACCCGCCGAATCGGCGGGCGGATTCTTGAAGGTGCTGCCGAGACTTCGCTTCTCGACCGGTTGCGTATCCCGCCGATGTTTCTGGACCTGCTTGATCCGCTCGCGGATGCGGTCGGGCCGATCGGCGGTGGTGCTGAAGGTCGCGCCCAGGATCACCCAGCCCGGTCGATCCGACTTGAAGGCCGAAGCGCGGTAGCCGAAGGCGCATTCGGCGTTGGAGAGCGAGACCATCTGCCCCTCGGGCGTCAGCACGTCGGCCGTCAAAAGGCCGTCCTTCACCTCGCGACCGAAGGCACCGGCGTTGCCGTAGACCGACCCCCCCACCGTGCCCGGGACACCGGCGCCGAACTCGAGGCCGGCGCGGCCCTCTTTGGCGGAATCCGCCGCCAGCCGTGGCATCAGGGTTCCCGCCGAGACCGTCACCCGGTCCCCGGCCGTGGCCCGGCGCTCCGTGGCCAGCTTGATCGTCAGCCCCGACAGCTCCGCGCCCGCAAACAGCGTGTTGCTGCCGGCGCCGATCACCAGCAACGGGATCTGGTTGTGGTGCAATCGCGCGACCAGGTCCGGCAAAACGGCATCGTCCGCGACCTCGAGAAAGTAGCGGGCCCGCCCGCCGATCCTGTACCAGCTGTGATCGACGAGGGGTTCGTGTTCCCGAACTCCAGGGAACGAGGCCAGCCAGCTATCAGGCAACCGGCGAGCGCTCCAGGACCTCGAGCGTCTTGCCGGCGATGTCGTCGAAGCCGCGGACCGACATCAGGATGATGGCGTCGCCGGGTCGCGCGGCGGATGCCAGGCGATATGCAGCGGCGCGGGCCGAATCGACGGTCACGACTTCGCCGACGCCGTTGATGCGCGCGGCCAGGTCCCCGGCGGAGACGGTGTTGGCCAGGTGCCGCTCGCGCGCCGGCTCGATTGGACCGATCAGCAGGAGGGCACATCCCTGGAAGGCGTCCGCGTAGGCGTCTATCAAACTCAACGTTCGTGAGTAGGTGTGCGGGACGAAACAGGCCAGAATCCGGCCGGGCCGAAAACGCTCCTGAGCCGCCTGGATCGTGGCGCGGACTTTCGCGGGGTTATGCGCATAGTCGTCAACGACCGTCACCCCGCGCACCTGACCGCGCACCTCGAAGCGCCGGGACACCCCATGGAACCTGCCGATGGCATCGACGGCGGTGCTGACCGGGACGCCAAGCCGCACGGTGGTCGCCAGCGCCGCCAGCGCATTGGCGGCGTTATGCTCGCCCGGCAGCCGAGTGGTGACGACGGCGAGGACCTTACCCGCGTGCCACGCGGTGAACCGCATGCCCTCGCCGTCGACGGTGACATCGCGACCGTGCCAATCGGCTCCGCCGCGCAGCCCATAGGTCTCGGTCTGGGACCGGGTTCGGTTGAGCAGGCGGCGCACGGTGGGGTCGTCGGAACAGGCGATCAAACGGTCCTCAGGCCCGAGGTATTCCACCAGCTGGCGGAACACGGCTTCATACGCGGCCGGGTCCGGGAAAACATCGGGGTGGTCCCAATCGATATTGGTCAGGACGGCCAGTTGCGGCGCGAAATGCAGAAACTTCGGCCGCGGATCGAAGACGGCCGAAGTGTACTCGTCGCCTTCGAAGACAAACTCGCGTCCGCTGCCCCAGGCCGCCGCCGAACCAAGGTCGCGAACCGCCATGCCGAGGCGGAAGCCCGGATTGCGGCCGGCGGCGCGCAGGATCCAAGCGATCAGGCTCGAGGTGGTGGTTTTTCCGGCCGATCCGCAGACGACGATCCGAAAGCGATCAGCGGTCAGCTCGCCCCAGTATTCGGCTTCGCTGATCAGCCGCAAATGCAACACGCGGGCCGTCTCCGTTTCGGGATTCCCCGCCCGGACCTGGTTGCCTTGCACCACCAGGTCAGGCGTGCCCCATCGCGTCACGTTTTTCGCGTCATGCCCATCCACCCATTTGATCCCGGCGCTGGTCAGGAGGTCGGTGGTTGGTGGATAGGCATCCTCGTCGGAGCCCGTCACCTCGTGGCCAAGCTGTTTGGCGATCAGGGCAAGACCGGAGACCGCGTAGCCGCAGATGCCGATGATGTGGATGCGCATCAGCGCTTTCGGGAAACCTCCAGCAGGATGGCCGCCACGGCGTCCGCCGCCGATGGCCGGCCGAGCGTCCGCATCGCTTCGACCATCCGCGCGTAGCGGTCGGGGTCTTCGGTAATGCCGGTCAGGATCTGGGCCAATCGCGGCCCATCACAGGCTTCATCAGGGATGACGACGGCGGCGCCGGCCTCCGCATAGGGGACAGCGTTCAACTTCTGGTGACCGCCCGCGAACGACCCTGGCACGAGCACCATCGGCACGCCGACGGCACTCACCTCGCTGAGCGTCCCGGCCCCGGCTCGGGCGAGCACCAGGTCCGCCTGATAGAGCCTGGACGCAAGGTCTGACGCAAAGGCAAACGGATGATAACGGGCCGCGATCGCGGCTGCCAGGTTGGCACCCGCCTCACGCACCAGCACGAAGTCGCGCTCTCCGGTCTGGTGCCAGACCTCGAGCCCGGCACGGTTCACCAGTTCCGGCAGCGCCGCCAGCACGGCCTGGTTGATCCGGCGGGCGCCCTGGCTTCCACCAAGCACGAGCAATGAGCGAGGCCGCGCGGGAAACTCGGACCGCCGCTGGGAAAACTCGCGTCGCACCGGCGTGCCCGTGACCACAGCCTTCGCGCGTAGATAACGGGCCGAGTCCGGGTACGCGGTGGCCACGACAGACGCCACGCGAGCGAGCAGTCGGGTGGTGCGCCCAGGCAGGGCGTTCTGTTCCTGCAGCACGATCGGCACCCGTCGCGCGGCCGCCGCCAGGATCACCGGCGCGCTGACGTAGCCACCGGTCCCCAGCACCACCTCGGGCCGGAACCGGCCCACGATGCGGGCGGCCTGCGCCAGGGCGCGGGGGAGAATGAATGGCACCGACCAGTTTCGCCAGAGTTGCTCCATGTCGAGCTTCGGCGGGACGATGGTCTCGATTGCAATCCCGAGTCCGGGAACGATGCGCTCTTCCATCCCCCCTCGACGCCCGACATAGAGCAGCTGCCCGTCAGGGTCGATCCGGGCGAGGGCTTGCGCGACCGCGATCGCCGGGAACAAGTGTCCGCCCGTTCCGCCGCCCGAGATCAATACCCGCATGCCGGATCCAACCCACCTTCTCGCCCTGCATGGCGACGTTCATCAGTATGCCGACCGCCAGCAGCGTAATCGCTAGCGACGAGCCACCATAGCTCATGAAGGGCAGCGGGATGCCGGTCGTCGGCAGCGTCACCGTAACGGCGGCGATATTGATCAAGGTTTGAAAGGCGACCCAGGTGGTCACCCCGGCAGCGAGTAACGACCCAAACGCATCGGGCGCCTTGAGCGCGATCCGATACCCACGATAGGTGAAGAGTGCGAAGAGCGAGAGCACCGCGGTCGTCCCAATCAAGCCCGTTTCCTCGCCCACGATCGCGAAGATGAAGTCGGTATGTGCGAATGGCAGCCACTGGTACTTCTGGATACTCTGGCCCAGACCGAGCCCGAAGATCCCGCCTGATCCCAGCGCCAGCAGCGATTGGATCGACTGGAAACCCGTGTTGAGTGGATCCGACCAGGGGTCGAGAAAGGCCATGATGCGATGGAGGCGGTACGGCTCCATACGGATGAAGACGAACGCCGCCAGGCCGACGATCGCCATCAGCAGCAGCAGGTGCCGCTTCTTTCCGCCGGCGACCAGGAATTGGGCCAGTAGAATGGCGGCGACGATCAGGGTCGTGCCAAGGTCGCGCTCGAGCACGATCAGCACGGTTACCAACGCCAGCAGGGCAAGAAACGGCGCGACCCCGTCCTCGAGCGAGCCGAGACGATTCCGGTGGCGCTCGAGCCACACGGCCATGAAAATGATCGTGCTCGCCTTGGCCAGCTCGGCGGGCTGCATCCCAAGCGGACCGACCTGCAGCCAGCGCCGCGCCCCGTAGGCCTCGACGCCGAAGTGCGGCAGGAGGACGAGGACAAGGAGCGCGAGCGTGAGCGCCCCGAGCGGTCCGGCAAGCGGCCGCAGCCGGTGGTAGTCGACGCGGGCGCCGATCCAGAGCAGGATCAGGCCAAGGACGAGCCAGACCAGCTGGCGCTCGAAGTAGTAGGCCGCGTTGCGAAACCAGAGCCAGCCCTGGACCTCGGACGCGGAAAAGACCATCACCAGGCCGAAGGCGCTCAGCGCCGCGACCGCAAGGATCAGGGCCTTATCCCCGCGCCGCCACAGGGCACTCCCCGCAAGCGAGCGCACGCGCCGCGGCGCCGGGAGATCGAGCGTGGCGAGCTGCCTCATCGGCCGAGCTCCGCCCGCACGGTGGCCTTGAACTGCCGCCCGCGGTCTTCGTAGTCGCGGAACATGTCGAAGCTGGTGAAGGCCGGCGAGAGCAGCACGACCGCGCCTGACTTGGCCATCGCGGCGGCTCGGCGGACCGCGTCCCCCAGGTCGCTCGCGCGCGCGACCTGCTGGAGACCCTGCGCGCGCGCCAGCCGCTCCAGTTCCTCTCCCGTCTCCCCAATCGTCACCAGCCCGGCGACCCGCAACGCGATCGCCGTTGCCAGCGGGCCGATCTCGACCCCCTTGTTGCGCCCTCCGGCGATCAGCACGATCGGTTGGCTGAAGGCGTCGAGCGCTTTGTAGGTGGAATCGGGATTGGTGGCCTTGGAGTCGTTGTACCAGCGAACACCGGCGTAGGTGCCAATCAGCTCCAGGCGGTGCTCGACGGCCTTGAACTGCCGCACGGCGTCACCGATCTGATTCGCCGCGACGCCCGCCGCCAGGCCGGCGCCGACCGCCGCCATCACATTGCTGAGGTTGTGCGCGCCGGGGAGCGGAACCTCGGCGACCGAGACCACCGGCTGCACGCGCTTCCCATCGCGATGGGCAATCGATCCATCGATCACCAGGATTCCCGTTTGGATCTCTGACCGGAGCGCAAACGGTAGCACGGTGCCGCGTGTCAGGGCCGCCATCGCGGCACAGGCCGGATCATCGAAATTGAGCACGGCATGATCCTCCGGCTGCATAAACGCCACGGCCCGAGCCTTGATCTGCCGGTACTGTTCCATCGTCTTATGACGGTCGAGATGGTCGGGCGTGACATTCAGGACAGCCCCGATCCGCAACCGGGGGCGCCGGATCGATTCCAGTTGAAAACTGCTCAATTCGAGCACGACCCAGTCGTCGGCCCGCAGTTGCTCGAGGCGGTCGAGTACCGGTTCGCCGATATTGCCGCCGCGGATCACATTCAGCCCTCCGGCACGAAGCACCTCGGCCGTGAGCGCCGTGGTCGTCGTTTTACCGTTGGTTCCGGTGATGCCCGCAATCGGACACGGACACAGGTCGAAGAAGAGGTCCAGCTCGCTGGTGACCGCGACCCCTCGTTGGCGCGCCGACTCGACGAGGGGCGAATCCCAGGCAACACCGGGACTCACAACGAGCACGTCGATATCGTCAAGGCTCGGCGGGGCCGACGCCCCCAGCCAGCCGGAGACGCCGTCCTGCTCCAGGGCGGATCGCAACTCCGGTGTGTCCGCGTGGTCCACGACGGTGACGCTCGCCCCATGCCGCTTGAGAAAGGCGACGGCCGCCCGACCGCTCCGTCCGTAGCCGACCACCATGGCGCGACGGCCTTCCGTCTCGATCAACTGGCGGGCCCCGACCGTGCGATCAGGAGCGACAGCAGCGCGGCGACGGCCGATCCGGCCCAGAAGGTCACCGCGATGCGCGTCTCGCGCCACCCCGAGACAATGAAATGGTTGTGGAGGGGCGACATCTTGATGATGCGCTTCCCCGTCATCTTGAAGCTGGCGACCTGGGCGATCACAGAGACGGTCTCGATGACGAAGACGATGGCGAGCAGCGGTAAGTACCAGAGGAAGCCGGTCCCGATCGCGGCCGCGACCAGCGCGGTCCCCAGCGCAAGGCTGCCGGTATCCCCCATGAAGATGCGCGCCGGGAACGCATTGTAAAAGAGGAAACCCACAAGACACCCGGCAAGGACCGCCGCCATGATGCCGAGTCCTGGATGGTGTTGCAGGACGGCGATCAAGGCGATGGCGCCAAAAGTAATCGCGCCCGCCCCGGCGGCAAGGCCGTCGCTCCCATCAGTGAGATTGAAGGCGTTGGATCCCGCGGCGAAGGCCAGAGCCCCGACGAGGACCATCCATCCGCCGAGGTCGTGCCAGCCGTCGAATGGAACGAGCTGGCGGGACAGGTGCCAGCGAAATGCGAGGAACCCGAGCAACGCCCCGATCACCAGCTGCGCGACGATCTTCTGTCGGGCCTTAAGCCCAAGGTTGCGCCGGCCGCGGATCGCGGCAAAGTCGTCGGCGAAGCCAAGCCCCCCGCCGAGCAGCAGCGCCAGCACGGCGAGCCCGCCTGCCACGGTTCGATCCAGGGCGAGATAGAGCACCCCGCCAACCAGGATGAAGATGATCCCACCAGCCGTCGGCGTGCCCGCCTTGCCATGGTGCGCCGCCGGCCCTTCCTCGCGGATCTGCTGGCCCATCCGGGCGCGGGTCAGCATGCCGATCGCGGTCGGAAACGCGAGGAGGCAGATCACACAGGCCAGGGCAAAGGGGATCAGCGGAGCCATCAGGCGGGAGCGCGGATCGCCTCGACGATCCGTTCCATCCGCATGCCACGCGAGCCCTTGATCAGGACCTGCGTCCGAGCCGAGAGCAACGGCCGGATCAACGCGACCGCCTCCTCGACGTCACCAGCAACGACGGCGTGGTCATCGGGCAGACCCGCCTTGCGAGCACTGTGCACGACTCGGTCGGCGTACTCCCCAAGGGCAATCACCCAGTCGGCTGCCGTGCCGGCCGTGGCGCCGACGTCCTCGTGCGCCTTGCCCGCGTGATTCCCGAGCTCGAGCATGTCCCCCAGGACGGCCACGCGGACCGATCCGGCAGGTGCCAAACGCAGGACGCTCAACGCCGCTTCCATCGAGCCGGGACTGGCGTTGTAGCTGTCATCGATGACCGTCGCGCCGGAAAGCCCGCCAACCACGTTCATGCGCCGGACGGGAGGCGTAAAGCCATGCAGCGCGGCCGCCGTTGCCGTCGCATCGAAGTCGAATTCCAGCGCGACGGCGGCCGCGGCGAGGGCGTTGTAGACACTGTGCTCGCCGGGCAGACGAAGGTAGACCTCCGCCGATCCACGCGGGGTGATCAGGGTGAAGCGGCTGCCCTCGAGACCGTGAAGGCGAATCTTCTCGGCGCGAACCGTGGCCGGCGAGCTGAGCCCGAAGAGCGTACTCCGCCGGGCGACGGCAGTCATCGCCCGCACCCGAGGGTCGTCGGCGTTGAGCACGGCGAGACCCCCCGGGGCAAGTCCTTCGACGAGCTCGCGTTTGGCCGCCGCCACGCCTTCGATCGAGCCAAGGAATCCGACGTGCGCCAGTCCCACGTTGAGGACCACACCGACGTTGGGCGGCGCGATGCTGGCCAGCTCGGCGATCTCGCCCGCCCGCGACATGCCGTACTCGACAACCAGAGCGCGATCCCCCGGGCTCATCCGGAAGATCGTCATCGGGATGCCGGTATAGGTGTTCAGGTTTCCCTCGCTCTTTCGGACCCGAAGACGTCGCCCGAGCACATGCGCAATCAAATCCTTGGTGGTGGTCTTGCCGGCGCTCCCGGTGATCGCGACAATGGGAAGCTTCTGGCGGCGGAGCCGATGCGCGGTCATGTCGAAGAGCGCTTGCCTGGTGTCGGCAACCTCGATTACGGCCGCGGCCTGGGTGGGACCTGGATCCCGCTCGACAAGGACCCCGGCCGCCCCGCGCGCAACGGCCTGTCCGACGTATTGATGCCCATCCTGCTGCTCACCCTTCAGGGCAACGAATAGCCCGCCAGGCTCGACCTGCCGGGAATCGACGTAAAGCTGCGAAAAGGTGAGATCCTCCGGTCCGCGCAGCAACCGGCCGTGGGTCGCCTCGATGACTTCGCTCAATCCGACGGCCACAGCGCCATTATCGATGGACCCGTCGACAACACGATCATGGCGCAATCTGCCACTGCGTGATCAGGGCACTCGCCACGGTCTTAAAGATCGGCGCGGCGACGTAGGCGCCCTCGAAAAGCACTTTGGGCTTGCGGACGATCACCATCATGATGAACTTGGGATGGTCGGCCGGCAGATACCCGACGAAGGAGCCGATTGTGTCCTGCTTCGAGTATCCGCCGTTCTCGGGGATGCTCGCGGTGCCGGTCTTGCCGGCGATCAGGTTCTTGAAGCCGTCGATTCTGGCAGCGAACCCCGAGCCATGCTCGACCACCGAGACCATCATCTGTTGCATCTGCTGGGCCGCGTGCGGCGTGATGACCTGCCGGAGGACACGCGGATGCACCGGATGGCTGACCCCCTGCCCATCGATGACGGCATCCACGACGTGCGGCCAGACCAGCTTGCCGCCAGTGGCGATCGTATTCACGGCGGTCAGCATCTCGATCGGCGTGGCATCAACGCCCTGGCCGAAGGAGGCGGTCGCCAGTTCCGAGGCTTTCCAGCGTGCGAGATCGCCGAGCGGTGCCGCGGTTTCGGCGGCCAGATCGACCCCGGTGGCGGCGCCAATGCCGAACTGGCGCAGGTACTGGAAGAAGCGATCCGTTCCTTCCATCTGTTCCGCCCGGATGGCGCCAACATTGAGCGAGTTCTCAAGGACCTGGGTCATCGTGACCATGCCGTGGGCGCGGTTATCCCAGTTGTGGATGGCAAACCCGCCGACCACCGCCGTCCCCGTCTCGTTGAACCGGTAATCGGGGGTGATCGCGTGATCGTCCAGCGCCCCCGCCAGGGTCACGACCTTCATGACGGAGCCAGGCTCGTAAAGGCTCGAGACCAGCGGGTCGATGAAGGCTGAGGTCGGCGTCGAGGCAAACTGGTTCGCGTTGTAGGTTGGGACGTCGGCCCAGGCCACGATCCGGCCGGTATTCGGCTCCATGATCATCAGCGATCCGCTCTCCGCCTGGTATTTCTGGACCCCGTCGGCCAGGGCCCGTTCCGCGACCACCTGGATCGTACTGTCGAGGCTGAGCTGGAGCGTCATCCCGTTGACCGCGTCGCGGCGTTGCCGGTCGCTCAGGACGATGGGACGGTTCGCCAGGTCGCGGACGGTGGCCTCGAAGCCCGCCTGGCCCCCGAGGATCCGGTTGTAATAGCCCTCTACGCCGTAGTTGCCGGTCCCCGCATCATTGGTGAAACCAAGCAGGTTGGCAGCCAGGCTCGTACCCGGCATGGCGCCGTCGACGTAGATTCGCTGTGTCTCAGCGATCTTGCCGATCCCCGGCAGCTGCATCGAGTCGAGCTCACGCGCAACCGTCGCGGGGACCCGTCGGGCGAGGTACACAAATTTCTTGGTGGTTGCGAGCTTGACGACCACCTCGTCCGGGGTCATGCCGAGCACAGGACCAAGCTGTTCTCCGATCGTCTGCCGATCCTTTGCCGAGATCTGGTCCGGCGAGGCGAAGATGGAGTAGACCGCGGTGTTGCTCGCCAGCAGGGCCCCGTTGCGGTCGATGATCCGGCCGCGCACAGCGGGGAGGGTCAGGGTGTCGTTGTGGTAGCTGGCGGCGAGCGTCACCATGTCCGCGTGCCGCCATGCTTGCCAGTAGACGAGCCGGCCAAAGAGCACGAGATACGCGGCCAGCACGACGGCCATCAACGTCAGGATGCGACTGCGCGGTTCGAGATCCTGGGAAGCCCTCACGCCGACCGCGAAGCGGCTAGCGGGTTGGGCTGGCTGGATCCGCCGGCCGGCCGATGACGGCGCTCAGCGCGGCGAGGACACCATTGACGACACCCGGGCGACCGCCGTCGACCGGGCCAGAGCGGAGCGCGATCGGTGAAGGCGCGCCGTTGACATACTGCCAACGGGACGGATGCGCCATGCCGAGTTGCTGGGCGGCGATCGCGACCCGGTTGGCCGCCTGGTCTCGCGCAAGCTGCGATTGCAGCTGGTCCTGGAATGCGGACAGGTGCGCCTGCTCCTGCTTCAGGGTGGCGATCTGATAGCTGGCCTGCGTCGCCGCAGCCGACTGGGCTACGAGCAGCAGCGCCCCGGTCACCAGCGTGGCCGCCCCGATGAGCGGTGTCATCGAAGGCCGGCCGCGACTCCGGCGCGCGCGGGAAGGGGGTACCGCGCGCGCCGGAGGGGTCGGATCGGGCCGGCGGGGCCGCAAAACTAGTAGATGCCCAGGAGGGACGGGTTCCACCATGCGGCCGCTCAGGTATTGACTTGTGAAATGACATAGACAGGGTTCATAACTTCTCCGCGACTCGTAATTTCGCCGACCGGGACCGGGGATTGTCACGGACCTCGGCCTCCGACGCTGTGATGGGTTTGCGCGTCACGACGCGCACGGAGCGATGGTGCCCGCAGATGCAAACGGGCGCTTGGGGCGGACAAATACAGTCTGTTGCTTCGACGTTGAATAGGTTCTTTGCAATCTTGTCCTCGAGAGAGTGAAAGGAGACGACCCCTATGCGCCCACCGCTTGCGAGCACCTGGATAGCAGCCTTCAACCCGGTTTCGATCGCCTCGAGCTCGCGGTTGACCGCGATGCGCACCGCCATGAACGTCCTGGTTGCGACATGAATGTCTTTCGGCCAGGCCCCCCGCGGTATGGCTCCGGCCACCAGGTCGGCGAGATCTTTCGTGGTTTGTAGTGGCTGCCGCTTGCGCTGGTCCACGATCCGTTGCGCGATCCGGGCGGCCCAGCGCTCCTGCCCGAATTCCATCAAGATGCGCCGCAACTCGCTGGCGGATTCTCGGTTCACAAGATCCGCGGCGGTCCGCGACTCCGTCTGGTCGAGCCGCATGTCAAGCGGCCCTTCGCGCTGAAAACTGAAGCCGCGCTCCGGATCGTCGAGCTGGTCGGACGAGATGCCGAGATCGAAGACGATCCCACGCACCGGCGGCAGGCCGGCGGCGACTTCTGCAAGTCGATCGAAGTTGCTGTGCGCCAGGGTCACGGTGACGTCTGGCGGCACGGGCTCCCGAGCGAATCGCTCGATGGCGGAGGCGTCCCGGTCGATCCCCAAGAGGGTCCCACCCGGTCGCAAGCGCTCGATCAGCGCCCGCGCATATCCTCCACCGCCCAGCGTGGCGTCCACGAACGCCTGCCCGGGGGCTGGTCGAAGGCTCGTTATGAGTTCTTGTAAAAGTACAGGTCGGTGCCCGGACGTCCCGGACTGACGGTCGAAAGCGTGTTGGTCACCCGAATCATTTGCCACTGGCTCGCCGCCGTTCGGCCACCTGGTCCTGAATTCGCGTGTATTCCTCGGGCGTGGCTCCGCCGATGCGCCGCCAGGCCTCGTCGTTCCAGATCTCGATCAGGTTGTTGACGCCGACGATCCAGGCCTGGCCTGAGATCCCGGCGTAGTCCCGCTGGTCCTGCGTGAGGACGATGCGTCCCTGGGCGTCGAACTCGCACTCGCGGGCGGCGCCGAACATCATGCGGGCGAGGCGACGTTCCTCGGCCGGCGTCATCGACCCAAGCCGCTGGACGCCCTGCTCCTTGGCCCATTCCTCCGGCGGATAGACCTGCAAACAGCCCTCGGCTCCCTTGGAAATGATGGTGCCAGTCGGCAGCTGCTCCCGAAACCGGGCCGGGATTGCGACCCGCCCCTTCTGGTCCACCGAGTGGCGGTAGGTCCCGAGAAACATCAGCGCGAACCACCAGCTGTCTCATTCTCCCCACTTCTCCCCACTTGATGCCACCGACACGCTGGAAGTTACCACCGCGACAGCTGCCTGTCAACGATCTACGGGCAAATCTTGTGTACTGGTGGAAACCCAAAGAACAACCCCCTAGATGTTGTGTCCTCGTATTCGCATCGGTCGGGCCGGGACTCCGTGCGGGTCTGCGCCCTGGCCCGACCTAAGCAGGTTTCGTACTTCTGTCGGGCTGCGGCTCTGCTGCAGACCGACACGCGTTGCAGAGCAGCGCCATGCCTTAGCAGGGGTGAGGCCGTAGGCCGAACCGCGCCTTCGCGCGGAGAGCACGCGGTGCGCACCAGGGTCGTCGGGCACGGCGAGGGCCGATTGATTTTGCCCGAGCCGCCCATGAGCCGTTGGTGCGCAACGTCGTGCGTGATAGTTGAGTCCGCCGATAAGCCGAGTTCTGTACCCCGCGTCAGCCGCCGAAGCGACACGATGCGGGGCGGCAGCCATCCGTCTCGATCGCCGGTTGCCCGGCGATTCTAGCGACCGTACCCGAGGACGGGCCGAGCCAGCCCTGGTGTCCTCCTATTTGGTCTTGCTCCAGGTGGGGTTTACCGAGCCAGCCGGTCTCCCGGCTGCTGGTGGGCTCTTACCTCACCATTTCACCTTCGCCGAGGCTCGCGCCGCGGCTGTGTATTTTCTGTGGCACTCTCCTTCGGGTCACCCCGACCGGGCGTTACCCGGCACCCTGCTCTGCGGAGCTCGGACTTTCCTCGACGGGATCTCCCCGGCGCGGCTGCCTGGCGGACTCGCCAGTCATTTTACCCGCGGATTCTCCGGGAACAACGAACCGGGTCAGGCCGGCCCCGAGCACGATGAACGCGGACGCCACGATGAAGGTGACGCTCAGGCCCACATGGATCAGGGGTCCCGAGAGCGCGGACCCGATCGGGGTGCCAGCCCAATTGACCCCCATCGAGATCGCAAAGGCGCGGCCGAACCAGGCAGGGTCGGTTCGGCGCTGGCGAAGCGAGAACATGCTGACGTCGAATGGCCCGTTCGCGAGCCCGGCGATCAACATGGCCGCCACGGCGACCCATGCTTCGTTGGCGACGGCGAGGAGGAGGACACCCAGTCCGGCGGCCAGCGCAGTCAGCGACATGACCAGTCGCTCGCGACCCTCGGTGTTGACTCGGCCGAAGGCGAGCGCCGACGGAACGGACGCCAGGCCATAGATCGCCCAGAGCTCGCCGACGAAGACGGCGTTGGTCTGCAGGCGCTGGAAGGCCATTACCGGCACGGCCACCACCAGGACGCCGAGGCCCACATTCATCAACGAGACGACGAGGGCGACGCCGCGAAGCGTCCGGTTGTGAACCAGAACATGGTTGAGACCGGCCCAGGCCTCGGCGACCACGCCCGTCGGCCGGCGCTCGACGACCGGCTCGCGCAGGCCGGACATCAGGGCGGCCGCGACCATGTACACGAGCGCGGTGGCGAGTAACGCCGCGCGAGAACTCGCGACGGCGGTTAAGGCGCCGGCGAGCGCGGGACCGGCCCCGATCGTCAGGGCGTAGGCGATGCTGTCGAGCGCGTTGGCCCGATCCCAGAGCCGCTTGGGCACGATCAACGGCAACAGTGATCGCGCCCCACTGTTGCTCAGCGAGTACGTCAGCGAGCTGATCGCCACGATCGGCAAGAGGGCCGGCGGCCCCAACCGGCCGGCCGCGTCGAGGCCCGCAATCGACAGGAGGCTGGCGGCGCCAATCAGGTAGTCGAGCGTGATCAGTCGGACGCGCCCATGCCGGTCCAGCAGCGCGCCGGCGATCGGGCTGGTCGCGATGCCGGGCGCGATTGCCAAGAATACTGTGATGCCGGCCAGGGTCGGGGAATGAAACCGCTGCAAGACGAAGAGCACGAGCGCGAGCTGCATCATCTGAGATGCCGTCCGCGCCAGGATCACGCCCCCGGCCAGTCGCGGGAAGGTCGGGATCCGGAACAGATCCGGATAGGTGGTTGATGCGTTAGCGGGCATGAAGCGAAAGCGTAGAGCCGGTTGTCAGGCTCCCGTGTCGCGATATTCGACGATGCGTTCCACTCTCCCGTCAGCGACCATGCAGAGCCAGATGATTGCCGTGTTGACGAGCCTGGCCTCGAGGATCGTTTCGGCGTCAACGACGCGAACCGAACTGACGCTCCATGGCTTGCCCCTTCCCGGCCACTCGGACAGGAACTCCCTGGCATCCTTCTCGGGGCCGTTCACCCGCTGATAGGCAAAGGCGTCGCCGAGAAGATCGCCGCCCTGATCCGGGCTATCGTCGATCAGTGATTTGAAGAGGCGGGCCACGATTGACTCATTGGTGTGCGGCGCAAGCTCCGCCGGCACCCCTCCCCCGTCGAGGGCCTGATTCGCAAGCCGATCGGCCTCGACGTTCTCTTCGCGCGGGACGTGCTCGAAGGTCACCGCCTCGAACCGCTGGATCAATTCCAGCACCCGCCGGTAGAGCGGAATCATCTCCGCGTGCTTGACGCGGTAGCTGCCATTGAGCTGCCTGACCACGAGTTGGCTATCCATCATGACCCGCGCGCGCTTGGCCCCTAGCTTCACGGCCTGCTCGAGCGCCCGGATGACGGCCGTGTACTCGGCGACATTATTCGTTGTCGTCCCCAGCGCCTCACCGAGCTCGAGGAGGACCTTGCCGTCCGTGCGCGCAATCACGATGCCGATCGATGCCGGGCCGGGGTTGCCGCGGGATGCCCCATCGGTGTGAACGACCACGCTTTCGGTATTGGTCATGCCAACCGCTGGATCCGCCCGCAGGTCTCGCAGGTAATCGGCTCCGTAGCCATGCGCAGCGCCCGGACCTGGCTCGTGGAGAGCGGCAGCCGGCATCCCGTGCAGGTCCCGCCTCGCACCTCGACGATCGGCGGTGGCGGCCGATGAGCCTCGACCCGGTCGTATAGATGTAACCGGCTGGCCGGAATGTGGCCTCGCTGCTCCGCAATCTCCGCCAGGGCCCGTCGCTCGGCATTCTCCAGATCGGGTAGGGCCAGCCGCGCCTCCCTGGCTTCGTCAGTGGCGGCGCGGAGTTCGGCGTCCGCCTCGTCGAGTTCCGCCAACAGCTCCATCTCGGTGACTTCTTCCAGCGCGAGGCGGCCCTTGAGCTGTTCAAGTTCACCGGCCAGCTGCGAGAGCTCGCGCGGATTGTGGATGGTTCCGGAGTAGAGCTGTTGCTCGTGCGTCCGCGCCCGGGCCCGCTCGGTGCGCTCCTGCGCTTCGGCATCGCGAAGCCGCCGCTGGAGATCCGCTCGCCTCGTCTCGGCCACCACCAGGCGCGCCCGGCCATCCCCGATCGCCGGATCGCCGTCCAGCGTTTGGTGGAGGCGAGCCGTGTCCTGACGGATTTCCGCCAGGCGCTGCTCGACCTGATAGAGCTCAGCGAGCGCGGCGACCGGGTCGTCTGCCATCTAGCTCTACGATACCCGGGTATACGATTGTCACCGGTGGCAGACGTCGTCGAGGTGATACGCGCCGCGGACCCCGTTCGTCGCCTGTTCGCACCCGACGGAACGCTGTCGAACGAGGCTCGGCAATCCCTGGGATTGGACCCAGAGGCGCTCCGCGACCTCTATCGATGGATGGTCGTCATCCGTCGAGCCGACCAGGAGGCCCTGAACCTGCAGCGCCAGGGGCAGCTCGGCTTGTGGGGCCAATTCCTCGGGCAGGAGGCGGTCCACGTCGGCGCGACGATAGCCCTGCGCGAGACGGACTGGATCTTTCCGAGCTACCGGGAATTCGGCATGGCGATGTGCCGCGGCGTCGACCCGGCCGCGATGCTCACCCTCTTCAAAGGCCTGACCCACGGCGCCTGGGATCCGCAACGGTATCACTTTGCCCCGCTCGCGATTCCCGTGGCAACGCAGATTCCACACGCCGTCGGCTTTGCCATGGGCTGCCGGCTGAAGAAGACTGACGAAGCCGTCCTCGTGACCTTCGGCGATGGGGCGACTTCCGAAGGCGACTGGCACGAGGCGATGAATTTTGCCGGCGTTTTTCGCTCGCCGGTGGTCTTCCTCTGCCAGAACAACTACTGGGCGATCTCGGTGCCCCTCAACAAGCAGACGGCGGGGTCGATCGCCGAACGTGCCCCGGGCTACGGCTTTCCAGGCATCCGGATCGATGGCAACGACATCCTCGCGGTTTACGGCGCCGTCAAGGTCGCGGCCGACCGCGCGCGAAGCGGCGAAGGGCCGTATCTGATCGAGGCCGTCACGTACCGCATGGGCGCCCACACCAGCTCCGACGACCCGACACGCTACCGTCTCGCCGCTGATGTCGACGCCTGGTCGGCAAAGGACCCGATCGCCCGCTTCAAGACGACCCTGACGGCAGCCGGGGTGCTCGACGAGGCGGCGGATCGGGCCGTGATCGAGGAGGCGGAAGGTATTGCCAGAGAGATGCGCGAGAAGCTCCTCAACGCGCCGATGCCTCCAGCCGGCGAGGCCGTCTACGGCGGCGTTTACCAGTCACCACCCGAGCCGTTCGTCAAGGAACGCGAGGAGTTCGAAGCCTCGCTAGAGCAACCCTGATGGAAGCCACCATGGCCAAGGCGCTCAACCAGGCCCTGCGCGACTCACTGAGCGCCGACCCGGACACCCTGATTTTTGGCGAGGACGTCGGCGCGCTGGGGGGCGTTTTCCGGATCACTGACGGCCTGCAGAAAGAGTTCGGCGAGGAGCGCGTCTTCGATACGCCGCTGGCGGAGTCGGCCATCATCGGGGTCGCCATCGGTCTCGCCCTGCGGGGATTCCGCCCGATTCCGGAGATCCAGTTCGATGGCTTCATCTATCCCGCCTTCGAGCAGATCGTCAGCCACGTCGCCAAGTATCGAAACCGCTCGGGCATCTCGCTGCCGATCACCATCCGAGTCCCATTTGGTGGCAACATCGGCGCGGTCGAGCATCACTCCGAGAGCCCCGAGGCGTACTTCGCCCACACGGCCGGCCTCAAGGTGGTAGCGCCCTCGACCCCTGGCGATGCCTATGGGCTGCTCCGCGCCGCGATCGCCGACGACGATCCGGTCGTCTTCTTCGAACCGAAGGCCCGCTATTACCTCAAGGCAGAGGTCGACCCGGCCGCCCGCATCCCGATCGGCAAGGCCTGTGTGCGGCAGGCGGGGACGGCGGTGACGGTGATCGGCTACGGGCCGACGGTGCAGACGGCACTGCAGGCGGCCAAGGCTGCCGCCGAAGACGGCACCTCCGTCGAAGTCATCGACCTGCGCAGCCTCTCCCCGCTCGACATGGATGCCGTGATGACCTCGGTTACTAAGACGCATCGCGCCGTCATCGTCCACGAGGCGCCGGTCTTCTGTGGCTTCGGCGCCGAGATTGCGGCCCGCATCAGCCACGACGCCTTCGACCTCCTCGAGGCACCCGTCCAGCGGGTCGCCGGCCTCAATGTGCCCTATCCCCCATCGCGCTTCGAGAAGCTCTATCTGCCGGACGTCGACCGGATTCTCGAGGCCATCGACACCGTCATCGCCTATGGCTGACCAGACCTTCAACCTTCCCGACCTCGGTGAAGGGCTGACCGAGGCGCAGCTGATGAGCTGGCGGGTGGAGGAAGGCGCCGAGGTTGACGTCAACGCGCCGCTCTGCGAGGTCGAGACGGCAAAGGCGGTCGTGGTCATCCCTTCGCCCTGGCGTGGGACGATCCGGAAGCTGCACGCGAAGCCGGGTGAGTCGGTCGAGGTCGGGGCGCCCCTGGTCACGATCGCTTCCGAAGTTGAAGAGGCGGCACCCAGCACCCTGGTCGGGTATGGACCGGGCGCCGGCCCGGAGACCGGGGTTCGCCGGCGTGCACGTCCAAGCCCCCAGCCGGAATCAGCATCAGACGTGCGGGCGGCGCCTTTCGTCCGCCAGCTCGCCAAAGAGAAAGGGGTCGATCTCGCGACGATTACCGGGACCGGTCCTGGCGGCCGGATCACGCGTGGCGACGTCGAGGCCGCCGCCGACAGCGGCCCCACCGCCGCGCAGCCGGCAGCCGCCGCGCCGGTTGAGGGCGAGCGACGGGTCAGCGTCGTTGGCCTGCGCAAAGCGATCGCGCGGCAGATGGTGCGCTCCGTCTCGACCATCCCGCAGTTCACCGAGTTCGCCATCTTCGATGCGACGACCCTCGGAGAGAAGCGGGCCGCCGCAAAGGCGGGAGGCGCCTCGATGACTCCCCTGCCCTACTTCATTGCCGCCGTCGCCGCGTCGGTCCGCAAATACCCGATGCTCAATAGCTCGTGGGATGACGCCAAAGACGAGATCATCGTCAAGGAGGCCGTCAACGTCGGGATCGCCGTCAACACCGACAAGGGTTTGCTGGTCCCGGTCATCCGGAACGCCGACGATCTCGATCTTCGCGCCATCTCCGAGCACAGCGGCCGGCTGATCGAAGGGGCTCGGGCCGGGACGCTGACGCCGGCGGAGATGACCGGTGGGACGATCACGATTACCAACGTCGGCGCCAGCGGGCCGATCGAGACCGGCACGCCCATCATCAACCCGCCGGAGTGTTGCGTGGTCGGGTTCGGCGCCATCAAGCCGCGGCCGATGGTGGTTGATGGGCAGGTCGTGGCGTGCCCCGGGGCATGGATCTCGATCTCCGTCGACCACCGGATCGTCGACGGCGCGATGGCCACGGAATTCTTGACCGACCTGGTGCAGCGCCTGGAGCGGGCGGATGCCTGAGCAGCACGACCTGATCTACGACTGGAACACCGTCGACGCGCCGCCACCGCCGGCCCACCGAGTATCGGTCCACGACGAGACCTTGCGCGACGGCATTCAGGGCCCGTCGGTCCGCGACCCGGAGATCGACGTCAAGCTGCGCTTTCTCCATCTCGCCGACCAGCTCGGCGTCGGCTCCATCGATTTGGGGCTCCCCGGCTCCGGCCCGCGCGCCGTCGCGCACGTCGGGCGGCTCGCCGAAGAGATCCGCGACGAGCGGCTCGGCATCAAGCCGCTTTGCGCCGCCCGAACGCTGGAGGTGGATATTCGCCCTGTCGTCGAGATCTCGCAGCGAGTCGGAATCCCGATCGAGGTCGCGGCCTTCATCGGATCGAGCCCCATCCGCCAGTACGCCGAGGGCTGGACGATCGACCAGATGGTCGAGAACACGCGCAAG
This sequence comes from Candidatus Dormiibacter sp., assembly GCA_039922495.1. Lineage (GTDB taxonomy): Bacteria > Chloroflexota > Dormibacteria > CF-121 > CF-121 > JALYYC01. The sequence goes on along the minus strand of JBDTEO010000017.1, from coordinate 138,757 downwards.
GCCGTCCGGTTCGCGCGCGAACACCAGTTGCCGGTGATGTTCGTGACGGAGGACACCACCCGCGCCCATCCCGACACGCTGAAACGGCTCTTTGGTACGGCCATCGAGGAGGGCGCGCAGCGCGTCGCCGTCTGCGACACCGTCGGCCACTCCACGCCTGACGGCGTCCGCGCCATCATCAAACACGTCCGAACGATGCTCGATGAGATGAATCCAAACGTAGGCCTGGACTGGCACGGGCACAGCGACCGCGGCCTGGGCTTGATCAACGCCATCGAGGCGGCCAACGCTGGCGCCGACCGAATCCATGGCTGCGCCCTTGGTCTCGGCGAGCGCGTCGGCAACACGCACCTCGACCTGCTGCTCGTCAACTTCAGGCTGCTCGGTTGGATCGACACCGACCTGAGCAAGCTGAAGGAGATGGGTGAGATCATCGCCGAGGGAACCGGGATGGCCATCCCGGCGAACTATCCCGTCCTCGGTGCCGATGCGTTTCGGACAGCCACCGGCGTCCATGCGGCCGCCGTGATCAAGGCCATGCGCAAGGGTGACGACTGGCTCGCCAACCGGGTTTACTCAGGTGTCCCGGCGGACCTGTTCGGTTGCCAGCAGGTGATCGAGATCGGCCCGATGAGCGGCGAATCGAACGTCATCTACTGGCTCGAGCAGCGCGGCATCGCGCCCAATCCAGACCTGGTCCGCGCGATTGTCGAGCACGCCAAGCAGGGCAATCATCTACTGCATGAGGCGGAGGTGCATGCGATTGTCAAGACGCGATCAACGAGGGCGCTCACCTGACTTCGCGGAAGGATCCAACGCTGAGGCGCATGTTCGCGCCTATCGGCGCGAGGACCAGTCAACGCATTCGGCAATTCTGGGTGGGGCCACCGGCACGAGGGTCTTCCAGGTCGCGCAAGTCAGCGATGGGATGGCCTCGGGTCGTCATCCTGCGCCCACAAGGCGGACATTGATTCCCGAAACAGTCTCGAAGGGCGCCGAATCGGCGTACGCGCTCAGGAAGGCCGGCCTTCTTGCGTAGCTTCTGAGCCGAGGACTTCTAGACAGAGACGTCGAAGCGCTCGGGATCCCACTCGATCCCGAGGGACGATGGCCCGGCCATGTAGCCCAGCAGCGCCGATGAGGCGACGACCGCCGGGCTCGCGAGGTAGCCAAGGCCACCGACGCCCATCCGGTTCTGCCAGTTGCGATTGAACGAGGTGATCGCGACCTCGCCCTTCTTCAGTGCATCGGGGCCCTGGCCGAAGCAGGGCCCGCACCACGAATCGCGGATCTCGGCCCCGGCGGACCGGAGCGTCGCGGCGATCGATTCACCGCCGAGCCGGGGCTCCGGGTTTTCGATATCCCGTTTGACGCTGCCCGAACCAGGAAAGACGACGAACTGCTGCGGCGCCTTTTCGAAACCCTTTTCACGACCGGCGCGGAGGACGAGCGCGGCTTCGAGCAGATCGTCGTAGCCCCCGTTGGTGCAGGAGCCGATGAAGGCCTTGTCGAAGCGCAGCTTTTCCTGGGCGATCTCGTCAGCAGGAAAGGCGTTCCCGGGTGCGAACGGCTTGGCCACGTATGGCACGAGTTCAGAAAGATCCAGCGTTTCGTCGATGTCCCAGGCGATATCGTCTCCAGGCTTGATGGTCGGATAGGGCAGGTTCGTGATGCCTTTACGCCGGTACCAGTCGAGCGTAATTTCGTCCGACGCGAAGATGCCGTTCTGGGCCTCGGCCTCCGCCATCATGTTGGCGATCGTGTTCCGGTATGGAATTGGCAGCTGCCGCTCGGCGTCCACGAACTCCACGCTCATGCCCTGTGCTTGCCCCTTGCCCCACCGTCGCAGCAGGGCCAGGACCACGTCCTTGCCGCTGACCCAGGGCCTCAGCCGGCCGGTAAAGACCACGCGGCGGCGTCTGGCCGGCGTGAAATAGATGTAACCGGTCGACCAGCCGAACCCGAGCTGCGTGCTGCCCACGCCAACGCCGATCGCCCCGTAGGCGCCGTAGGCGCGGCTGTGCGAGTCGGCTCCCGGGATGAACGCGCCCGGGATGACCAGGCCCTGCTCGGGAAAATAAAAATGAAAAATGCCATCGCCGGGGGTCGCGTAGTACGGCTTGCCGATCCCCTGCAGCCGGGCGAAGTCGCGCCCGATCGACGTCTGCTTGTCATCGGCATTGCGGCCGGAGAAGACGAAGTGATCGTTCGCGATTGCAGCCTGGCGCGGAAAGATCGTGTTCCCACCGCTGATCTGGTTGAAGGTGTGGATCGAGAAGGGCGCGGTCCCGTCCGACGCCGGCAACAGGTCGCACCAGACGCGGAGCGTTGCGCCCGGCCGCACCTCGGCATCCTTGTCGACCCGGTGCGCCCAGACAATCTGCTCTGAGGTACTCAGCGTCCGCGCCGTTGTCGCGCTGGCCCACTCCACGGCGGGCTTGCGCTCGACCGACTCGCTAAACTCCCGACGGCCGATCGCGATGATGCCGCCCGAGCGACGAATGTCCTCCTCCTTTGGAGTCAGCGGTACCGGCTCGTAGGTCTTGTGTCGTGTCTCGTTGGTCAGCCGCCGAGTGGACAGGTCGAGGGAGAACTGATCGCCTTCCTGCGAGTCTTCGACCGCGTCGCGGCTCTGGACGACCGTGAGCCCGAGGTTGAGGGCGTTTCGACGAAAGATGTCCCCCACTCCATCGCCACAGACAATCACGAGCTCCGAGCCCACCTCTTCGGCAACCGCCTTGAGACCGGCCGGACTCATCTCCCGCGATGAGCCGATGCCGAAGCGCTCTCCGGCGATGACGAAGTTCTCACCCCGATGGACGCGCTGCCGGAAGTCGGGCATGAGATACCGAAATGACCCGGCCTTCCACCGCTCGTCGAGCCGGTCCAGGCTCTCCGACACGCAATCGTCGGCCGGCGTGATCTGGTCGGTATCGATGGCATCGAGCTTCTTGCCTGGGATCTTCCGATCCCAGAAGATCAGCGCGCTTCCCCGAATCGTGTGGTCGGTGCTCCCGGCACTACCAGGGCGTTTGGCGGCGGGTCGCGGTGAGGGCGGAGCGTTCGGCTTCACCCGTGCGGGCTGGATGGTGTTCAGCAGGGCGTCGATACCAACGATTCTCTCACCCGGAGCGCAATGGCTCGAGCCTGTCGAGGATGGCCTCAGCCGCAGCCTGCGTCGTCAGCGAGCCGCCAAGATCCTTCGTCGCCGCTCCCTCGCGCACGGCCGCCGCGACGGCGCGCTCGATCCGGTCGGCGCTCTCGGTTGCCCCAAGGTGACGCAGCATCATGGCGCCCGAGAGAATCGCCCCGACCGGGTTGGCGGTGCCTTTCCCTGCATGCTTCGGAGCGGATCCGTGCACCGGCTCGAAGAGCCCGCGGCGCGTGTCGGGGTTGATGTTCGCCGAGGGCGCCTGGCCGAGGCCGCCGACAAGCTCCGATGCCAGATCGCTGAGGATGTCGCCAAACATGTTGGACGTTACGAGGACATCAAAGTCGGCCGGTCGCCGGACCAGCTGCATCGCCGCGACGTCGACGTAGAGGTGCTGCGCCTCGATGTCGGGTGCGCGCTCACGCTCGAGCGCGAAGACTCGCTGCCAGAGGTCATGGGCGTGATACATCGCATTGCTCTTGTCGACCATCGTGAGTCGTCCCGAGTGCCCTGCCGCCCGGCGTTCATGCGCCAGGGCAAACGCGAAGCGCAGCACCCGCTCGACCCCGATTCGTGTGTTGATGTCTTCCTGGATCGCGACCTCCTCCATCGTCCCGCGCTTGAACTGTCCACCGATGCCGACGTAGGCGCCCTCGGTGTTTTCGCGCACCACGATCAGATCGATGTGCGGGGCGTCTCGCAACGGTGTCAGCGCCGGGGCAAGCAGCGTTGAGGGACGCAGGTTGGCCCAGAGGTCGAGCTCAAATCGCAGACGTAACAAAATGCCGGCCGCGTACTGCGGATTCTTGACCCGAGGGTCGCCGATGGCGCCGAGGTAGATCGCATCCGCCGCTGCCAGCTCAGTGAACACGCTCTCCGGCAGGATCTCGCCGGTCCGAAGATATCGGTCGGCTCCGATGTCATAGAACGTAAATTGCAACGACGTCGATTGGCCTGACGTGGCCGCCTGGAGAACGCGAACGCCCGGCTCGATGACCTCGGGCCCAATGCCATCACCCGGGACGACGGCGATCCGCAGCGGCATCGACTACAGCATATCGAGCCGCTTTCGAGAGAAAGATTCGGCCCATTCCCGCGATACCCTAGAGGATGCTTACCGAACAGCAGACAGCGAGCCGGACCTTGGGCAAGATGCGACGACTTCGTCGCAACCGCAGGTTGTCCGGGGTCACCTACTGGGCCGTCTGGGCTGTTGCCGGCATGCTCTGCATGCTCCTCCTGGCCAGTGCCGTCGTCGGCCTGGCTGCCGGCTAGGCGACCGCCGCATTACGTTCCGGTCGCGGACTGTGACGTCTTGACCAACTTCTCGAGTACAGCCGCGGCCTGCCGCGAATCAAGGGAGTCGGCGGCCTGTGCGAGCGCCTGACGCCAATCATTCGCCCGGCCCGCCGCGATCAGCGCCGCGGCGCCGTTGAGAAGCACGACGTCGCGCCTGGGCCCGGCCTCGCCATTCAGGACATCCGTGATCAGGCGGGCATTCTCGGCGGGCGTTCCCCCGAGGAGGTCCGCGGCCGAGGCCCGCTTGATCCCGAGGTCCTGCGGATCGAGCTCGTAATCGCTGAGCTCGCTGTCGATCAATTGAAAGACATGGGATGGCCCGGTCGTGGTGAGCTCGTCCAGGCCGTCCTCGCCGTAGAAGACCAGCGCCCGCTCATGGCCGAGGTCCCTCAGCACGCGAATCATCAATGGGGCCAGCCCGCGCGCGCCAACACCAAGCGCCTGGTGGCGGACGTGAGCGGGGTTTGCCAGCGGGCCCAGGACGTTGAAGACCGTGCGCACGCCGAGCTCGCGTCGGGTCGGTCCCGCGTGCCGCATCGCTGGATGGAACGTGGGAGCGAAACAGAAGCCCATCCCAGCCGCCTGAAGACACGACTCGACCCCGTGAGGCCCGAGCGTGATGTCGACGCCAAGCGCTTCCAGAACATCGGCGCTGCCACAGCGGCTGGAGGCCGCCCGATTGCCGTGCTTGGCCACGGGCACGCCAGCGCCGGCGGCCACCATGGCGGCGGCGGTGGAAATGTTGAACGTCCCGGCACGATCCCCACCGGTCCCGCAGGTATCGATGGCACCGTCCGGCGCTTGCAGGGGGGTCGCGTGGGCCCGCATCGAGTCGACGAAGCCCGCCATCTCCTCGACCGTCTCTCCCTTCGCGCGTAACGCGATCACCACCCCGGCGATCTGGACCGGCGTCGACTCGCCCGCCATCACCTGGTCCATGACCCCGCGCGCCTGCTCCCGGCTCAGCGGCGTGCCCTGCAGGAGTTGCTCGATCGCTTCGGCGGGCGTCAAGGCCGCGGGTACTGGTAGGCGGCCGGGATTGCCATCACCATCAGGGCGAGCAGCATCCGGTAGCAGGTCTGAAAATCGGCCGTCCGGTAGCGGACGGTCCGGCCGCCGGTACGCTCCACGTCCGGGAGTTGCACGCAGAGGTCCGCCATACTGGTATTCATCCAGTCGATCTCGAGGGTGAACGGTCCCTTCGGCTGGTAGAGGGGACGGCGAGCCCAGTCGGAGTAAGCGCGGTGGGCGCCCTCCTCGATCTGGCGGCAGGCCTCGACCGGGTGCACTGACCGCGCGGCTTGCCGGCCGAGGGCCTCTTTGACGACGATCCCCTCGATCCCCGGCAGCTCCGCTGTCGCCTCGTCGATCGTGGCCCGATCTCCCGTGATCAGCCCGGTCCGCACGCCGAAAGTCCCGGCGAGCGCGGCGTTCAGCGTCGCCTCGCTCTGCTCTCGCCCATTGATCCGCAGCGCGTAGATGGTCCGGCCGCCGTAGGTGTGGTCCATGACGGCCCGTTCGGTGCCGGCCGAACCGTGGTACCCGACAAAGAAGGCGACCTCGAACGTCGGGTCCAGGCCGGCGCCCATCGAGTACGGCTTATCGGCGCCGGTGATCACCTCGACGCCGGCGTCGAGCTCGTCGAGGACAAGGTTGCGCATATCGCCATGCGAATCGTTGACCACGAATCGGGTCGCCCCCGCTCGACGCGCGCCGGCCACCGCGGCGTTGGTCTCCGCCGTCATCAAACGGCAGGAGCTCGCATACTCCGGCGTCCCACGCATCACCTGGTGGAGGTGCACCACCCCCGCCATCCCCTCCATATCGACGGAGATGAAGACGCCGTTCCGCGCGCTCGATCGGGGTCGCAGTTCTTTCGCCACCGTGCCCACAAATTCTAGGGTGACCTCCCGATTAGACTCGCCAGATGCGCATCACCGGGCTCCATCACGTGCAGGTGGCCATCACGCCGGGTAGCGAGGCGGCCGCTCGCCAGTTCTATGGCGACCTCCTCGGGCTGGCCGAGCTCGAGAAGCCAAACAGCCTTGCCGGCCGCGGAGGCCTGTGGTTTGCCTGCGGCGAGCAGCAGCTGCACTGCGGGGTCGAGTCCGACGTGACTCCGAGCCGTCGCCACCCGGCCCTGCTCATCGACGACCTCGAGGCGATGCGAGCCCGGCTGGTCGGGGCTGGGTTCGCCACGGAAGACGACCGGCAAATTCCCGGGTACCGCCGGTTCTATGCGCAGGACCCCTTCGGAAACCGGCTCGAGTTCATCCAGTGGATCGATCTGCCCGACTCACGGTCGGCGTCGCGCTAACGGAACCTCGATGTCGTGGATGGAAAAGGGGGCGGCCAGCCCCTATACTTGCCGTGGGGTTCCTTGTTCCAAGCCCCCCGGAACCAGGACCCCACTCCCATCTCTTGTGGAGATGGGACGCCCTCATGCCGGGTGCTAGTAGCGCGCCAGGGCCCCGAGCCGGTCGGCGATTTTTTCCGGATTGAGCATATAGGCGTCCTCGAGCCCGGGATTGAAGGGCATCGCGGGGACATCCGGGCTGGCGATACGCGTCACGGGCGCATCGAGGTCGGCAAAGCAACGTTCGGCGAGCTCCGCCGCGACCTCGGCCCCGAACCCACCGGTGCGGTTGGCCTCGTAGACCACGGCCACCCGCCCGGTCTGTCGCACCGAACGCACGCACGCCTCGACGTCCCAGGGCCGAAGCGTACGTAAGTCGATCACCTCAACGTCGATATTTTCCCGCGCCAGGATCCCCGCCGCCTCCAGCGACACGGCGCGCATGAAGCCATAGGTGATCACCGTCAGGGCCGAGCCGGGTCGAACCACGAGGGCCTCGCCGATCGGTCGCAAGGCGGCGTCGCCGTCGGCCACCTCACCCCGCTCGGCGCGGTATAGCTTCTTGGGCTCGAGGAAGATGACCGGATCAGGGTCGCGGATGGCGGCCTTGAGCAGGCCTTTGGCGTCGGCGGCGGTTGAGGGCAGAAGAACCTTGAGGCCCGGCACATGACAGTAGTAGGCCTCGACGGATTGCGAGTGATACAGGGCGCCGCGAACGCCACCGCCGGTCGGAGCCCGGATCACCAGCGGGCAGGAGAAATCGCCGTTCGACCGATAGCGAATCTTGGCGATCTCGTTGACGATCTGGTTGAACGCCGGGAAGCTGTAATCGGCAAATTGCATCTCCGCGACCGGGCGATAGCCCTCGAGCGCCAGGCCCTGGGCCACGGCCGCGATACTGGACTCGGCGAGTGGCGTGTCGAGCACGCGTTGCGCTCCGAACCGTCGTTGCAGCCCCTCGGTCGCTTTGAACACGCCGCCCTTCAGGCCGACGTCCTCACCCAGCACACAGACACGCTCGTCCCGTTCCATCTCTTCCGCCAGGGCATCCCGAACCGCCTGCACCAGGGTGCGCTCAGGCATCGGCGTACACGTGGCGGGCCAGCGTCGCCGGATCAGGGTCCGGGGCCACTTCAGCCTCGTCGGTCGCTCGTTCCACTTCCACCGTGAGCCGATTGGTCATTTCGCGATCAGTGTCGACCGTCAGCCAGCCGCGGCTGATCAGGGTCTCGCGCAGACGCGGAATCGGATCCTTGGTCGCTTCCGCCGAGAGGTCAGACGCCTCGCGATAGGCCCGCTGGTCGTCGTCGGTGGAATGGGACTGCAGCCGAACGACCTCAGCCTCGATCAGGGTGGGCCCCTCGCCGGCGCGGGCCCGCCGGGCCGCGTGGCTGACGGCGGCGTGAACCCCGAAAAAGTCATCGCCGCGAACGCGCACCCCCGGGATGCCGTAGGCAGCGGCGCGCTCAGCCACGCCGGGGCCAGCCACCTGCAAGGGCTGCGGCACGGAAATAGCCCAGTGATTGTTCTCGCAAAAAAAGATCACCGGACAGCGGTGAATCGCGGCGAAATTCAGGCCTTCATGAAAGTCGCCCTGGCTGGTGGCACCTTCGCCAAAGCTCACGAAACACAACGCGCCATCGCCCCGCCATTTGAGCGCCAGCGCGATCCCCGCGGCCTTGGGGATCTGCGGTCCGACGGTGCTGGACCCGATCACCACCCCCCGACGCCGGCTGCCGAAATTCCCAGGTGTCTGCCGGCCGCCACTCGACGGATCGCCCGCCCGCGCAAACGCGCCGAGCATCAGCTCGCGAGGCGTAAAGCCACACGCGAGGGCGGCGGCAAAGTCCCGGTAGTAAAGACAGAATCGATCGCGGCCGGGTTCCAGCGCCGTGATGGCCGCCACCTGCGCGACCTCGTGTCCCCGCGGCGAGATGATGAAGGCCAGCTTGCCGACGCGGTTCAGGAGAAAGCGACGATCGTCGAGGGCGCGGGCCAGCAGGATGGTGCGGTACGCATCCAGCACCCGTTCCCGGGTCGGCGGAGGCGGTTCAGGCGGCAACCGACGTACTGTACCGGGAATCTCAGGCGTGCGGGCGGACGACGCCGACGGCCAGGCCGTCGCCCACGGGAAGAACGGTTGCCTCGAGTTGGTCGTGATGCAGGAAGTATTCGTTGAAGGCCCGAAGCGCCGCGCTGTCCTCGTCCCGGTCGCCGGCGGCGATTCGCCCGCTCCAAAGGACGTTGTCGGCGGTGATCACCCCGCCGGCTGCCATCTTGGGCAGCAGCCCATCCAGGTAAGCGATGTACTCCGTCTTGATGGCATCGATGAACGCAAACTCGATTCCCGGAGCCAATCGAGGCAGCACCCGCAGCGCCGGTTCGTTGATGACGCGGATCTTGTCGGTGACGCCGGCCCGCAACCAATAGCGGCGGGCGCGATCGGTTCGCGCGCGATCGGGGTCGATGGTATCGATCCGTGCCCCCTCGGCGAGCGCGCCGGCTATCCAGAGGGTGGAGAACCCGATCGCCGTACCGATCTCGAGGACGCGTTTGGGCGCGACCGCCATCACAAGCACGCGAAGGAATCGTCCCGCGGACGGCTGCAGGATCGGGATCTTCTCCGCCCGGCCCACCTCGAGCATTTCCGTGAGGACCGGCCCCATCGGTGCGTGCACGCCTTCGAGATATTCGAGGTCGCGATCAGCGAATGGCATCGGCTGCCTCCTTTGCGGCGAAATGACCAAGTGGACCGTGTCCGTGCCCAAGGGGCTCGGCCCGCTGCAGCGCCGCCGACACGTATTCTCGCGCGAGGCCAACCGCGGCGGCATGGTCGAGCCCGCGGGCCAGCCCGGCGACGATCGCCGCAGAGAAGGTGCACCCGGTGCCATGCGTACTCGTGGTGTGGATTCGCGGCGCTCGGAACTCCTCGACCCCGTCCTGGTCCACCAGCAAATCGACCACCGGGTCCTGGTCGGCATGGCCGCCTTTGATGACCACCGCCTGGGCGCCTAGCGCGAGGAGGGCGCGGGCCGCGCTTACCCGGTCGGCCATTGAGTGGATGGCCTGTCCTGCGAGGACCTCGGCCTCGGGAAGGTTCGGGGTGACAAGCTCGGCAAGGGGCAGCAGCAGCGTCCGAAGAGCATTGACCGCGTCTTCACGCAACAGCCGGTCGCCACTTTTCGCGACCATCACGGGGTCGACCACCAGGTGTTGGAGCCGGTGCCGCCGGATTCCGGCAACCACCTGTTCGATGACCGGAGCGCTGGCGAGCATCCCCGTCTTCAGCGCGCTGATGGAAAAATCCTCCGCCACCGCGTCGAGCTGGGCGGTCACCAGCGCCGGCTCGATCTCCTGCACGGCGCGGACTCCCAGCGTGTTCTGCGCCGTCACGGCGGTGACGACGCTGACACCGTAGATTCCGAGCGCGGCCAACGTCTTAAGGTCCGCCTGGATCCCCGCGCCGGCGCCGGAATCCGAGCCGGCAATCGTGAGCGCGACAGCCTGGCTCATCGCCGGCCAATCACCAGGTACAGGCCACCGCCGACCATGGCACCGACATAGCCCGAGATGTCGGTGCCGTGCAGGAGGCCAATCGCAAGCGGACTCTGCCATAAGGTCGAGTCGACGAAGGGGATGGCTACGACCAGCCCGGTGAGCCAGGCGGCCACCGCGGCGGGGCGGACAGCGGGGAGCGTCCCGGCGCGTCGTCCAAAGACGAATAGATCGACCAGGACCACCGCGGCCCACGATGGGACCCAGAGGTACGTGATCAAGAGAAAGTTCGTGTATTGGTCCTTGAAGTTCGAGACAAAAAGCGCCAGGTAGGCGAGGACTCCGCCGAGCAGGCCGCAGGCAAGGGCGGCGGTCCAGCGGCGCAGCCGCAGATTGAGAGCCAGCCCGGAGAGCCCTGCGGTGTAGACGTCGAGGTAGTTTGCCCAGATCTCCCCGATCGCGATAAAGAGAAGAAACGGCACGACAATCGCCCCGGGCGCGCTGTCGGTGATGAGGCCCAGGAGATTGCCGGCGCTGGCCGGCTTGATACTGGCCAAAACAACGCCGGCGCTGCCGAAGAGTCCCATCGAGAGTGACGTGCCGGCTCCAATCCAGCCGGCGACCGACGACAGGCGCACCTCGCGCGGGAGATAGCGCGAATAATCCGACGCAAAGCTGAACCAGGACGCGACCAGCGCGAAGATCACGCTCGTTCCGAGGATCCACGCGGCGACATGATCGGCGCCGGCCACGCTGGGCGGCAGCCCCCAGTTCACGCGTGGCAACAGCGACACGAACAGCACCGCACAGAAGGCGACGAACAGGATTGCGCCGTAGCGTTCGAAAACCTGGATGGTGCTATGGCCATAGACCGCGACGATAACGGACAGGGCCACCACGACGAGCAGGACGAGGGCGTTGGTCAGGCGCCCCGTTGGAAGCCCGGCCAGGTGGCAAACCTGGACGAGTGCCTGGGTCGCGATGACGCAGTCAACGGCAAACCACCCGATGGCAAGAAAGAGCGTGAAGAACGCGCCTCCGGCCGCACCGCGCGTGCCAAAGGTGTGACGCGCAGCGACGACCTGGGTCGTCCCAAACCGCGGGCCGGCGGCGCTGAGCAGCCCGTGGAGCGTACCGGCCAGGATGCTCCCGACCCAGACCGCGAGGATGGCTTCGGCAACGCCCAGACCCAGGGCAACCAGGAGGGCGCCCGTGATCAGCGACACGAAGTTGGCGAAGGCCGCCACCCAGAGCAGGGCGACCTCCCGCGGCCGGCCGGTCCGCTCCGCGACCGGGATCTCCTCGATGCCGTGGGCCTCGACCTTGAGGAAGGCGTCCGCCTCGACAGTCGGGACGACCGGTCGGTCGGCGACGCTCATGCTTCCCTCCGCTGGCATTACCCAGATCAGGTTCTACGGGTTGGCGGAGCGATCCACCTCTCAGCGTTCCAAACGCACCCCTAACTGAATCGAGTATAGAGTCTCGGCGGCCCTACCAGTAGCGCTCTTCGAGCCAGGGATCCGCCGAGTTGTTGTAGCCGTTTCGCTCCCAGAAGCCGAGCCGATCATTCTCGACCCATTCGAGCGCCTCCAGCCATTTGGCGCTTTTCCAGGCGTACTTCTTCGGCACCACCAGCCGCAGTGGGCCGCCATGATCGGCGGTCAGGTCCTCACCGTCGTGGCGATCGGCGATCAGGACATCGTCATCAGCCAGGACCTCGACCGGAAGGCTGGTCGTGTAGTTCGAGGCGCAATGCGCGATCACGTATTTCGCGCTGCTTCGTGGCTTGACCAGGTCAGCCAGGTCCTTGAAGGCGACGCCCTCCCAGTGATTGTCGAGCCGGCTCCAGGTGGTGACGCAATGCATGTCGGCCGTGACCCCGGAGGGCGACAGGGTCTTGACCTGGGTCCAGCTCAGCGTGGCCGGCGCCGCGACCTCACCGTAGAGACGAAGCCGCCAGGCAGCCATGTCATACCGGGGTGGGCCTCCATAGGACAGTACCGGCCATTTCTGTGTCAGCACCTGGCCAGGTGGAAGCCGGCGCGGATCCTTGAGCACGCGCGGATCCTGCTCGTGGCGTGGGGGAAACAGCACGCGATTACTCCTCCGCCGACGACGGTCGCTTCAATTCCTTCCGAAACTGGTCGAAGGCGTCGACGACGACGTCGCTGACCCCATAGACACTCAGCACGCGCTCAACCGCCCCCTCGACGTGGGCTTCCGGCACCAGGTCGGTCTGGACCTCGTACCACGGAATCACCGCGCCTTCGGCCGTTTTCCAGGTCCCCTCGTTGAGGGTGACCGGGACAAAACCATGCTGATCATCCGCCGACGGTTCGCTGATCTGTCTAATTTAGACTGCCCAGGGATGCTTATGTCAGCCGCCGTTCCCAGCGCGTCGTGCCACGAGTGCGTCGCGGCGGTCACCGTCCCCCTCGCGCTGTTCCTGCTGCTGGCCGAGACCGCGGTCGGCGGAGCGGCCACCGTCACCTATCTCCGCTACACCGGCGGACTAACGACCGGGTTCCTCAAGTTCATCGCGGTGACCTACGCGATTGTGGGTTCCCTGGCGTTTCTCACGGTGCTTGACATTCCGTCTGGCGCCTACCAACAACTGCTTGGCATCGACCCAGCGGTGGCGCGCGTGCTGCTCTACCTTCAGGCTCTCGTCCTGGTCACCCTGTTGGTCCACGTCGTGATCATTTTTCGGCAGCGGTCGACCTCTCCCGCCAGCTGGGTCCTGACCCTTGCCGCTTCAGTGCTCCTGCTGTTGGGCATCGCCCTCGCCCTGGCGCCCCTTGCCGGGTCGCCGCTGGATGGCGCCGCGATCGGCCTGGCCATCTTCCTCTCGGCGACCGTGCTCGGCGCCGCCACCACCGGCATGCTCCTCGGGCACTGGTACCTGGTCACGCCGGCCCTGACAAACCGGCCGTTACTTCGGGCCATCGGCGTTCTGCTGGTCGGACTTGTCCTCCAGGCGCTTACCTACCCGCTGATGTTGCGCGGACTGGCGCACGGTTCGGGCTCCCTCACCCATCCCCTCGCCCTCAGCCCTCCCCTCTCGATCCTCTGGGTCCTCGGGGCGGTCGCCTTACCCTTGGTGGCCGCCGGGCTCGCCTGGCCAACCTGCCGGCTTCGCTCTTTCACCTCGACCACCGGGCTGCTCTACCTGGCGATGATCGCCCTTTTGCCCGGCCAGCTGGTCGGTCAGCTGCTCTTTTTCGTGGCGGCGACCGCCTGACAGACGGACTATCAGCTAGGGACCATCCGTGCGGAGCGGTTTCTCGGACGGCGGATGGTTTGGCGCCGACCCGGCTGAGCCCCTAGAATCCCCCGGATCGGCGAGAAATCGCACAAGGGGGTATCTCTATGTCACGCTCAGTTACGAAGTCGGTCTTCATCACGGTGGGAGTGCCATTGGCCGTTCTGGCCTCGGTCGGTGTCCTCGTCTCAGGTCACGCCAGCACCGAGGCCCACGTGGTCAAGCTGCACCCGGTGAACGTCGCGTTTACCCGCGTGCGTCACGCCGGGGTGAACGATCTGAATCGATTCGTCGACGACCTGGCGGCGGCGACGCCGGCTCCGGCAGCCATGGCGGCCGCGCCGCCCGCAAGTACCGGCCCGGTTGCGGCCCGGCCGGCAGCCAGGCCCGCTCCCGTCTACCACGCTCCTCCAGTTCCGCCTCGCCCGCCCGTTTCCGCGGTCGGTGGCGCCGCCGGAGTGCAGTTCGCGCTCGTCAACCAGGATCGGGCCGCCAACGGTGTCGCGGCGCTGACCTATAGCGGGACCCTGGCCCGCGTTGCGCAATACCGGGCGCAGGACATGCTCAATCGCAACTACTTCTCCCACTACGACCCCAGCACGGGCCAGCTGGCCTTTCTTGAGCTCTTCCATCTCTGGGGCATCGGCTACACCACGGCCGGGGAGAACATCGCCTGGTCGACCAACCCCTCGATGGCCCAGATCAACGTGATGTTCATGAACTCGCCGGAGCACCGGGCGAATATCCTCAAAGGCGCCTACCACCGGGTCGGGATCGGGGTCGCCTCGAACGGCGCCAAAACGATGGTGGTCGAGGTCTTCAGCAACTAGGCGGCATCCCGGAGCCGGGACGGAATGTCCGGACCGGCTCCTGGGTTACTCTCTTTGTAGACACCAAACCCTCAAGGAGAGTCATGAGCAAGCCAGTTCACGTCACCACCGCCACGTTCGAGGAGCAAGTGCTCCTGTCCGACCAGCCGGTCATCGTCGACTTCTACGCCGATTGGTGTGGACCGTGCAAGATGCTTGCCCCGCTACTCGACCAGATCGGTAACGAGCACACCGACGTCAAGATCGCCAAGGTCAACGTTGACGAGGAGCCGGCCCTCGCGGAGCGCTACCGCGTGCGTGGCATCCCGTACGTCGCCATGTTCCGAGACGGCAAGATCGCCAAGCAGGTCGTGGGCTACCAGCCGAAGGCTGCCCTCGAGGCGAACCTCGGCCTGACCGGAATCCGGGCCTAAGCTCGGCCGAGGCCCGAGGGCCGGCCGGATCGAACCGGACCGCAGGTCTCGCAGGGACACAGGGCCCGGAGTAGCCTGAGGCCGTAAATACCGGTGCTGTGCCCGTCGTGCCAGTAGGGGCGTAACCCAAAGAGCCCGACGGGCTCGATGCTATCGAGGATCACCTGGTCGTCACCGAGTTCCCTGGTGCTGGCCAGCTTGCCGGGCAGGCCCCCTTCCCCGGCGCACTCGGCACAAGGGCAGTTCCAGCGGAGCAACTCGAAGTGGTACCTCGAGTTGTGCCCGTCGGCCCAGGCGACGGTCAGCAGTTGGCGCGGCCGATCGGCGACGATGTCGAGCGGCCGCTCGCGCTCGCCGAGGTCGTCGGTCAGGCGGCTTCTTCGCCCCCCGGCTCGAGCACCAGGTCGAGATCCTGCCAGTTGGGCACGCGCCGCAGCCCGGCGAGCTGGAGCATCACGCGGCCCTGCGCCTCGAACACGGCGTCATGGACGGCGTTGACGTCTTCCCCATTGATCTCCTGCAGCCGGTCGCGGAGCTCGTGGTCGTGACGCTGGGCGAAGGTCACCACCAGTTCCAGCGTGTCGTCGGGAAGTTCCCGCTCGGCCGCCAGGCGCAGTTCTTCGAGACGAGCCAGCAGCGTATCGAGCGCTGCCATCCGCCAGTAGGCAAGCCGGATCGGCGCGTGGGTCGCTTCGGCGGTCGCCGCGGCTTCGGACATGGCCCGAATGGCCGCCTCGTAGTGGCGCGCCGGTTCCATGGTTGCGGTCATTCGCTGCAGCACACTTACTCCTCTGAACGCCCTTGCGGGCCCATTCCCAATACCCGACAGACACTCCACGGGGCGAACATCGCCCGGTGGGCTGTCGAAATCGTGATACGCAAATTGTAGGCTAGATTGCCGATCGCGTCAATCGGGTCGGCGCCCTAGGATTTGGACTCCCGGACAAACCCCGGCGTCTGACCGCGAGGTTTTTCCCTGCGCAGGTACAGTCGGTCCGCCCCGCCAGCCGGTCCGGGCGGCAGGATGGTGAAGAGTTCGAAGCCCTGGTCGGAAAGCCGGTTGGCTTCCTCGACGCTATCGACCACCTTGTATTCGAACGACATCAGTCGCATAGCATAGCGCGAGGTCAGCCGAGCTCGCCCAGCACGCGAATGCCCGAGGGTCCGCCGACGATGGCGGCGTGAGCTACGCCGAAGAAGAGACCGTGCTCGATCACACCCGGAATCGCGTGCAGCCGCGCATCGAGGTCGCGGTCGATCCCCTCGAAGCGGACGTCGAGGACCAGGTTGCCGTTATCGGTTCGGTACGGGCCGTCCGGGCCCGCCCGGAGCACCGGATCCCCGCCCAGCTGGGCGATCCCATAGCTGGTCCGCTCCCAGAGGAACGGCAGGATCTCTACCGGCACCGGCCCACGGCCGAGCCGGTCGACGACCTTCGAATCGTCGGCGATCAGGACGAAGCGCCGGCTGGCGTGGGCCACGATCTTTTCCCGCAGCAGCGCCCCCCCGCGTCCCTTGATGCAATCGATCGCCGGATCGATCTCATCCGCCCCGTCGACCGTCAGGTCGATCTGGCTGTCGATCTGTTCGCGAAGCGGAATCCCGGAGGCGATCGCGCGCCGGCGGCTGTCGGTGGACGTCACGATCGCCTGGACCTGGAGGCCATTGGCGACCAGCCGCCCGAGGCCTTCGATGAAGTAGCGGGCCGTCGTTCCGGTGCCGAGGCCGATCACCATTCCGGACCGCACCAGGCCCAGTGCGCGCTCGGCGGCAGATTGCTTCTGCGCCTCGGCCGCCGTTCCCTGGGTCACCATTTACGTGATAGTGCCGATGTCAGGTAGAATAGAAACGAATGCACGCGCTCATGAGTAGCCTACCGGGAAGGGTCATCCAAAAATTCCTTGAAGACCAGGCGCCGAACTGGGCCGTTCTGATTGCCTGGAACACGTTGTTCGCCGTGTTCCCCATCGTAGTCTTTCTCGCCGCCGTGCTCGGCATCGTCGCCAGCCTGATCGGCGAAACCAAGCAAGTGGCGTGCCATGCTGTCGGCGGGGCGCAACTCTCCGCCCTTGACTGCACGCTGCTGACGGCCCTCCCCTCGCAGACG
Source organism: Candidatus Dormiibacter sp. (assembly GCA_039922495.1). GTDB lineage: Bacteria > Chloroflexota > Dormibacteria > CF-121 > CF-121 > JALYYC01. The sequence goes on along the minus strand of JBDTEO010000017.1, from coordinate 121,844 downwards.
GTCAGCGGCGCCTTCCAAGCCATCAAGCACTTCGAGGCGCAGAAGGGCTTGCTGATCGTCGTCGGTGTGCTCGGCCTGCTGTGGGGTGGGTCGGCGCTCTTCGGCGCGGTGGAGCAGGCCTTTGCCGTGATCTATCACGCCAAGCCCCGCGAGTTTCTGCCCCAAAAGGTCATGAGCATCGCCATGATTTTCCTGTTCACGGTGTTCGGCGGCATCGCCATCGCCAGCTCGCTCGCGCTTCCGGCCGTGCCGGAAATCCCGGGCGCCCCGGACGCACTCAAAGGCGGCCTCTCGCTGCTCGTCCAGGTGGTCATCGGTCTCGTCTCCGGTACTTTGCTCTTCCTCGCCATTTACTACGTGGTCCCGAATCGACCGCAGAAGTTCAGCCAGGTCTGGTCCGGTGCGCTGCTCGCAGGAACCCTGTTCGAACTCGTGAGCCTCGTCTTCCCCATCTACATCAGCCTGACCAACAGCGCGGTCATCTACGGCAAGACCTTCGGCCTCTTTTTCGTGGTCCTGACATTTTTCTTCTTCTTCGGCCTGATCACGATGATCGGCGTGGAGTTCAACAGCGTGCTCTATCCCGTCCCGATCGAACAGCCGGCGCGCGGTGACGTGATCGCCGCCGCCCCGAAGACCGCGGGCGAGGCTGATCGACGGGGCGCCCCACAGCTCGAGCGATCGGCCAATGGGAGCCATGGGCCCGTGCGGACCGGGGTGCGTGCGCGCACGGCGGTCTTGATGGCGCTGGGAGCCTCACTGGTTGGCGTGGTCCTGGGCCGCCGCAGCGCGGGCACCGACTAAACTAGTTCTCGTCGGCAACCCCGAAGTCAGGAGGACGAGTTGGCGCTTGAGGCGGTAATGCCCGTCCGGCCGCCGTCGGCCAAAGAGGCGTCACCGGGCCGGGCCTGGTGGATCGAACCGGCGCTCACCGTCCTCTGCTACACCGCCTTCGTCGTCTATGCGACATGGTCCGTGTTCTCCGGGACCGTTGTCTTTGTTGACCCGTATGTCTCGCCATTTTTCTCGACCTGGCTCGGGTTCGGGCTCATCCACGTGCCGATCATCGGTCTCCTGATCCCGTTTCTCGCCGTGATCCCGCTCGGGCTTCGCGGCAGCTGTTACTACTACCGGAAGTCATACTTCCGTTCGTTCTTCTGGGACCCGCCGGCCTGCGCCATCCAGGAACTCAAGCGCGGCAAGTATCGCGGGGAGACCCGGTTTCCCTGGGTGCTCAATAACTACCATCGATATTTCTTATTGCTGAGCCTGGTCGTCATCGTCTTCCTCTGGGTCGACGTGGTTCGCGCCTTCACCTACCATGGGCACGTCTTTATCGGGCTGGGATCCCTGGTGATGCTGGTCAACGTGATCCTTCTGACGCTCTACAGCGGGACCTGTCATTCATTCCGGTATCTGATGGGCGGCCGGATCGACGCCTTCTCGCGCGCCCGAGGCGGCCGGATCTGGGAGCGGGTCACCATGACGCTCAACCGGTTGAACCCGTCGCATGGCGCCTTTGCCTGGTACAGCATGTTCTCCGTCGCGCTGACAGACGTGTATATCCGGCTGCTAATGGCGGGGTTCTTCCATGAGCCGCGGTTGATCTTCTGATGGAAGCCTTTGAGACGCTGACGACAGACGTCCTGGTCATCGGGGCCGGCGGCGCAGGCATGCGGGCGGCGATCGAGGCGGCTGCCTCGGGCGCGCGCGTCACGATCGTGTGCAAGTCGCTGCTCGGCAAAGCCCATACCGTCATGGCCGAAGGTGGTGTCGCGGCTGCCCTCGGCAATGTCGACCCCGCCGACAGGTGGCAGGTGCATTTCCAGGACACGATGCGGGGCGGCCAGATGATCAACAACTGGCGCATGGCGGAGATCCATGCCAAGGAATCTCCAGACCGGGTCTACGAGCTCGAGACCTGGGGGGCCATCTTCGATCGCACGCCGGATGGCCGCATTCTCCAGCGGGCCTTCGGCGCCCACACGTACCGGCGCCTCTGCCACGTCGGCGATCGAACGGGCCTCGAGATCATCCGCACGCTGCAGGATCGCGTGGTGGCCCTCGGCATCGAGGTCCACATGGAATGGACGCTCACCAGGCTCCTCAAGGATGGCAACCGCGTCACGGGCGCCTTTGGCTACAACCGGGTCGATGGGCGCTTCCTCGCCTTCAAGACTAAAGCCGTGATCCTCGCCACCGGTGGCTGGGGACGCCTCTTCAAAGTGACATCGAACTCGTGGGAAGGAACGGGCGATGGCGTCGGCATGGGCTACGAAGCCGGCGCTGACGTCCTCGATCCCGAGATGGTCCAGTTCCATCCGACCGGCATGGTCTGGCCGCCCGGCGTCAAGGGCATCCTGGTTACCGAGGCCGTTCGCGGCGAGGGCGGGTACCTCACCAACAAGGACGGCAAGCGCTTCATGCTCGAGTACGACCCCAAGAAAAAAGAGCTCTCGTCGCGCGATATCGTCGCGAGATCGATTTACAAAGAAGTCCAGGCTGGACGCGGAACCGAGCATGGCGGCGCCAACCTCGATGTGCGGCACCTGGGTGCCGAGCAAATCAAAAAGAAACTGCCGTCGATGTACGAGCAGTTCCTGCGACTGGCCGACGTCGACATCACCAAGCAACCGATGGAGGTGGCCCCGACCATCCACTATGCGATGGGCGGGCTCTGGGTCGACGCGGAAACCGGGGCGACGACGCTGCCCGGCCTTTATGCGGCCGGCGAGGCAGCGGCCGGTTTGCACGGATCGAATCGGCTCGGGGGGAATTCCCTGTCAGATCTGCTCGTGTTCGGCCGGCGAGCCGGCGCGGGGGCCGCCGCGTACCAGCGCGACGTTGCGCCCGGCAGCATCGATGATCGGCAGGTGGCGGCTGAGCAGGACCTTCTGCTGCGGCCCCTGCAAGCGGCCGGCAAAGAAAACGTCTACCACCTCCAGCAGGAATTGCAACAGGCGATGCAGGACGGCGCCGGCCTGGCCAGAACGGAAGAGGGGCTGCGGACCTGTCTCAACAAGGTTCTCGAGCTGCAGGCGCGGACGGCCGGGATTCATGCGCCGGGATCGCGCCGCTACAACCCTGGCTGGCACACCGCGCGGGACCTGCGCTTCATGCTGACCATCGCCGAGGCGATTGTCCGGGCCGCGCTGGAACGGAACGAAAGCCGAGGAGCCCACTGGCGCCTCGACCACCTCGAGAAGGACCCCGCATTCGGGCGGATCAACCTGATCGCGTATGACGACCACGGAACGATGAAGCTGAAACGAAAGCCGGTGCCCGAGATGCCGCCCGAACTCGCCCGCCTGTTCGAGGAGAAGGCGGCCCAGGGCGTCCCCGCGTGAAGCAAGCGTCGATCGTTCTCCAGGTCTTTCGCGGAGACGAAACGGGCGGCCGGGAGGAGCGCTTTGAGGTCCCGGCGCTGGAAGGCATGGTTGTCCTCGACGCCATTCACTACGTGCAGGCCAACCTGGCCAACGACCTCGCCTGCCGCTGGAATTGCAAAGCCGCCAAATGCGGCTCCTGCAGCGCCGAAATCAATGGCCGGCCGCGCCTGATGTGCAAGACGCGCGTCGACGAGTTCCCGGAAGGGGATATTCACGTCGCCCCGATGCGGACGTTCCCATTGATCAAGGACCTGGTCACGGACGTGTCGTGGAACTACAAGGTCAACCAGGAGATTCCCCCGTTCACGCCGCCGGCCAACGAGCCGGTGCCGTACAAGATGCTGCCGCAGGACACTGAGCGGGTTTACGAGTACCGCAGGTGCATCGAGTGCTTTCTTTGCCAGGACGTCTGCCACGTACTGCGCAACCACGACGACAAGTCCGCCTACTACGGCCCCCGCTATATGGTTCGGATCGCCGGCCTCGAGATGCATCCACTCGATACGCTGCGACGCACAGGTCTCCTCCATGGAAAGGCCGGCGTCGGGATGTGCAACATTACCAAGTGCTGCCAGGAAGTCTGTCCGGAACACATTAAGATCACCGACAACGCCATCATCCCGCTGAAGGAACGCATGGCCACGGATGTGTACGATCCCGTCGCCCGGCTGATGCGCAAGGTGCGCCCAAAGGGCGACGGCCGGGGCGGCCTTGACGGGACGGCGGAATCCAACGGCGCCGTCGGCGCGCGACCCCCGGAGCGTTTCGCGATCAAGGACGTGATCCGGTTGAAGGACCGCGGGCGATCGTTCGCGCGGGTGGGCCAGGTTCTACCCGAGGGCAAACTTGAGGTTTGGGTCTTGAAGATGGGCGGCCGCGTCCAGAGATGGCGCGGCCCCAAGGTGATCAACGCGAGCGACGTGACGAATAACTACGGGCCTCTCGACGAGGTCGGCATCGGGAGCAAGCTCGGCGAGCATATGTAGCTGAGGCGCGGTTCAGCGATGAACAGCCGGTGGTTCGGCAGGAACCCACGCTCGCGCGACGGAGGGTGATGGGCAGTGGTCATCCGGTTATTGACAGACAGCTGTCGCAGCCGTGCCTCAGGATGAAAGCATGGCCGCGACAGGCGATCGACTCGAGTCTTCCGGAAGACGATTGATGCAAGCCATCGGCGATTATGCCGGCGAGTTGCGCCAGGCAAATGGTGAGGCGCTGGGCCAGGGACTCATCACCGCACGCGAGGCAGAGGATCGGCTGGAGGCGGCCTTTGCCGATGGGGTGCACCGTTTTGATAAATCCGGCAAGTACGCGGCCGATGGCGCCCTAGGGATCGTGGCCTGGCTGCGCTGGAAATGCAAGCTTTCGGGAAGCGCGGCGGCCGAGCGGGTGACCATCAGCCGCCAATTGGAAAAGCTCCCGGAGACGCAGAAGGCTTTTGCCAATGGGGACATCGGCTACCAACATGTGGCCGGGATCGCCCGGACCGCCGAGCAGGTCGGGGCCGCCGAGGTGCGTAAGTCCGAGGCGACGTTGGTGAAGACGGCGGGGACAATGGACCCGGGCCACTTCATCGGCTTCTTGAAGAGTTACGAGCACCAGGTTGATGCCCACCGGGCGCTGACAGAGGCAAACCACGGCTATGAGCGGCGCTACTTTCACGTCTCAGAACCGGCCGATGGTCTCGTGCGTCTGGACGGCATGCTGGACGCCGAAGGCGGAGCAATTCTGACCACGGCACTCAATCGCCTGATGCCGCCGCCGGACAAGGACGACGATCGCACAGGGGGCCAGCGGCGCGCGGACGCGCTGGTCGACCTCGGCAGGCAGGAGAGCGACGAGGGGAACCCTGGCTCGGGAGCGCGACCTCATCTGGTGGTTCGCGCCAGCGTCGAAACCCTCGCCGGAACTCCGGGGGCGCCTGCCGGTCAGATCGAGCGGGGCGGCTCGGTCCCAGGCGAGACGGTTCGGCGGCTGGCCTGCGATGCGGCCCTGACCAAGATCACCGGCCAGGGCGAGCTCGACGTCGAGGTCAGTCGGGCGACGAGGACCATCCCACCGGCGACGCGACGGGCGCTCGCCGCTCGCGATCACGGCTGCGTTGCCGAGGGTTGTGCCCGGCCGCCGGACTGGACTGACGCGCATCACCTCAAGCACTGGGTCCACGGCGGCGAGACCACCATGGCAAACCTGGTACTCCTTTGCCGCCGGCATCACCGGATGGTGCACGAAGACGGCTGCACGCCACGCCGGTCCGGCAATGGCAGGTGGGCGCTCAGCCGGCCGGTCACCGCGCACGCGCGATCGGCCTGATCGGGCCAAGTCAGACTGGGCTAAGAAGGCGTCGAAGCGCGGTGACGTGTTCGTGATAGCTGTCGCCGGTGTAGCAATTCGCGTACGGGCCAAGCGACATCGGCTGACCGGGCCATGCGTCATCTTGGAAGCGAAGCGTGATGTGCGTATGCAAATGCGGGTCGGCATTGCCTAAGAGGCCGAGATTCACCTTGATGGGCTGAAAGTAAGTTCGGAGGATGCCTGCGACTGTGCGCGAACAGCAAACTAAGGGTCTGGGCCGTGAAGGACTCGGACCTTCGACCAACCGGTTATGAGCCGGCCGCTCTAACCACCTGAGCTAACGGCCCCTAAGACAGTCCTATTTTGCCTGTCGGGCGCGTCGGCAGTTCGAAAGGCTCAATCGCCTCCCGAAAGATATCGGCCGGCATCCGGGTCAGCGGCTCGCGAAGGTGGACCGGAAATGGCACCTGCTTGAGGACATGCTCTACGAAGATACCTGGCGCGATCTCGATCAGTTCCAGGCCGGTGGCGACCAGCCGGAAGACGGCGCGCTCAGTGACATACAGGACTTGCTGATTATTTTCTCGGGCTTGCTGGGCGCTGAACGTCAGGTGATCGACAGACTGCACGAATTTTTCATTGCGGCCTTCCAGCGTGAAGCAAAAGCAGACGAGTCTGGCGCTTTGCGTGATATCGATAAAGCCGCCGGCGCCGATCACGCGGCCGCCGAGCCGGCTGACATTGACGTTGCCATGCTGGTCAATCTGGCCGGCACCCATAAAGGTCGCGTCGAGCCCGCCGCCGTTGTAAAAATCAAACTGGCTGGCATGCGGGATGATCGCCGTCGGATGGGCCGTAATCCCGAAGTCCACGCCGCCCGCCGGCACGCCGCCGTAGACGCCCGACTCGACGGTCAGCGTGATTGCGTCTGACAGGCCGGCTTCGGCGAGGGCAGGGCCGACCGTGTCTCCCGGGATGCCGGTCCCGATGTTCACGACATCGCCGCGATGTAAGAATCTAATTGCCCGGCGGCCAATTGCAAGCCGGGTCGAGTACGGCGCGCGCGGGAGCGCATCGCCGGCCGCCGGCGAGACATAGATCTCGTTGAAGTAGCTCCCGTCGGTCTGGCGGTGCTGGCGTTCTGGCTCGGGCGCCTCGACGACGAGATCCACCAGTGCCCCCGGCACGGTCACCTGCCTTGGCGGAATCGTGCCGCGTGGGACAAGGCGCTTGGCCTGGCAGATGACGATGCCTCCCGAGTTATGCGCCGCCTGGGCGATCGCCAGCGCGTCGAGCCAGACGGCTTCGTCATCATGCGAGCAATTGCCAGCTTGATCAACAGCGCTGGCGCGAAAAATGCCCACGTCAATCTTGAAGCTCTTGTAGAACATGAAATCCTGGTCGTCGATGCGCTCGATCGTCACGTAGTCGGGCGCGTGATCTTTCGCCGGCTGATTGACTTTTCCGCCTTCGATCCGCGGATCGACGAAGGTCCGTAGTCCGACCCGCGTCAGGTTTCCGGGCCGGCCGGCCGCGATCGCCCGATACAGCGTCGCGATCTGTCCCTGCGGCAGGCACACGGCCTCGGCCAGGCCATCGCCAAGAAACTTGGACATCCTGGGCATCAGGCCCCAGTGGGAACCGACGATGCGCTTGGCGAGGCCCTCGACGGCGAAATGCTCGAAGCCAATTTTTCTGTTCGACTGGCCAGCGGCATGAACGATCGTCAGGTCCCGGGGATGGCCAGTTTTGCGAAACGATTGTTCTATGCCTTCGTAGAGCGCCTCGGCGACGCCCATGAGCGTGAAGCCGTCAACAGCGATCGTCGCGCCGTCGCGGACCGCGGCGACGGCCTCGGCGACGCCGACCAGCTTCACAAAATATATCCGCCGCCGACGTTGATCACTTCGCCGGTGACATACCCAGCGTCGTCCGAGGCCAGAAAGGCGACCACGGCCGCGACGTCGGCGGGCTGGCCCATGCGCCCCAGCGGGATCTTCGCCACCTGCTGCTCGCGGATCGCCTCCGGGATGCCTTGCGTCATCGCCGTGTCGATGAACCCCGGGCAGATGGCATTCGCCGTTACCTGGGATCGGGCGAGCTCTTTCGCCGCCGTCCTGGTCAGCCCGACGACACCGGCCTTGGCCGCCGCGTAGTTGGCCTGGCCGATATTGCCCATCCAGCTGGCCGACGCGATGTTGACGATCCGGCCGGAGCCGGCCGTGCGCATGATCCGGCTCGCCGCGCGGGTCATGTAGAAAACGCCACTCAAATCCACGGCAAGCACCTGGGCCCACTGGTCATCGGTCATCTTGTGCAGCATCGCGTCGCGGTTGATCCCGGCATTGTTCACCAGGATGTCGAGCCGGCCAAATTGTTCGTGAACGCGGCTGACCAGGGCATCGCATTGACCGGAGTTCGTGACATCGAGGGCCAGACTGACCGCGCCACGACCACACTCCTGGGCCACGCGGCTGGCGTCGGCCTGATTGACGTCGGCGCAGACGACGCTTGCGCCTTCGTGAGCCAGCTTGCGGGCGATGCCTTCGCCGATCCCGCGTCCGGCTCCCGTTACGATCGCGATCCGTCCTTCGAGTTTCAGTGCACAAATACTAAGGCGGAACACGGCCAGGTCACAAGCTGTACACGAGCTCTTGCTCGAAAGCGGCCGCGCAAGGCTGCCGGGTTACGTTATCTGCAACACTGCCATGAACCGCCTGATGACCGTCGCCTGCGGCGGCGTCATCGCCGGAACACTGGTTACCAGTTATGCGCTGGGCCCGACGCGCGACGCCCAGCCGGCCCAGCCGGCCCAGCCGGCCCAGCCGGCCAGGGCCGAGCTTGTGCCTGCGTCCAGCCTGCCATCGACCGGAGCGCGGCGCACCTTCAGCCAGCCGGAGAAAGCGCCGGAGAGCCCGGCCGAGGTCTATGTCCAGTACGTCGAACCGGCCCCCACGCCCGCGCCAACCCCGGCGCCACCGAAGCCGGCAGCGAAAGCTCCCCTTCGGGCCTGGTCGCCGCCGCCCGGGTACGTGACCATCAACGTGCCAATTTACAAGCAAACGATGACCCTGGATTGCGAGACCGGCGCGCTCCGCATGGGCCTCGCGACCTACGGGCATTTCTATAGCGACGCGCAACTCTACGCGCTGGAGAATCCGGACACCCGGCCACCGGTCATGGGGCCCAATCACACGATCGTCCAGTGGGGTGATCCCTACACGAACTTTGTCGGCAAGGTCAACGGCAGCGACACGACCCCGACTGGATATGGCGTCTACTGGCCGGTGATCCTGTCCATCGCGCAGTCGCATGGCGACCCGAAGGCTCGCGGCGGCGAGGGCTTTGCGCCGAGCGTGATCTATACGGCGCTCTCCTCGGGGCATCCGGTCGAAGTCTGGGTCGAGACCAACTGGGCCCGGCCCACGGTGCGCACCTGGACCGCCTGGGACGGCCGGCAGGTCCGGTATTCGTTCGTCGAGCACGCGGTGACCCTTAGCGGCGTCAACGCCACCCAGGTCCGTGTCAACGATCCGCTGCACGGTACGCAGTACTGGGTAAATAAATCGCTCTTTGAGGCCAACTGGCGCGACTTCAACAATATGGCCGTGATTTTCTAATTGCGCAATTTCTAGTCCGGCGCGAGGTATCGCAGGGCGATCCGAACTGGCGCCTGCCGGCTTTCATGCAAGAGTGGCACTTCGTCGCGTGACAGCAATTTCAGCCGGCGAATCAAGTACAGCCAGCCGGCGGTTGCCAGGGCGGACACAAAAAACGCGATGACGAACAGGCTGCGTAGCCGCAGGTGCGCGGCCGCCAGTGGCAGCAGTAGCGCGTAGGGCAGCGCGGCAACCAGGCAGCGGGCCGCATATGCCCAGGGGATCGCGAGCGAGCCACGATCGAACCGCCGCCAGGCCAGGAACGTCAAGATCAATGTCATCACGGTCGTCAGGCCCACCGCGGCGACCGCGCCGGACAGCCCGAAACGCTGGATCAGCCAGAAGTCGGCGACCGCGGCGAATCCCACCTGGACGATGCTGATCAGCGCATTCAGCCAGGCCAGCTCGCGGACACGGACGACGAGTCCCCAGGGGGTGGCGAGCAGGGCCGCGATGAAAAACGCCAGCAACAGCGGCGCGATCCGGGCGGCAGGGGCCAGGGTATAGACGGCGAGCACCAGCGGGCCCAGTAGCGCAACGCCGCCGATCAATAACGGGAACGCGACCAGAAAAATGCCCTTGTAGAATGCGACGACCGCGGACCGCAGGCGGCCCAGTTCGCCGCGACCGCCCTCGAGCGTGCCGACGACCCATGCCCCGGTTAGCAGGCTCGGGATCAAGGCAACGAGTCGCTGGGGAATGTTGTAGCCCGTGTCGTAGAACGCGACGGTGCTGGCGCCGCTGAAGCGCAGCAAGAACAGGCTCTCGAACTGGAGGCCAACGGCCGAGGCGATCAACAAGCTTGGCAGCCAGCCGCTGGCGTACGTGAGCAATCGGCGCCAGCCAACCCGGTCTCCGGGGATGCCCTCGGCGCGCCGGATGCGGCGCAGCAAGACAAAGAAATAAAATCCGGCCAGGGCAGACTGCCCCACAGCGCCCGCGACGAGCACGCTGCCCAGGTGCCCGCTATGTCGCAGAAAGAAAATCGCGAGGGCGAGCGTCAAGGCACCCGCGATTGGCGTCGCGATCGCCTGGCTTCGCATGTCGTAGATCGCTACCAGCGCGAACGACAGCACACCGGCCGCGATCCCGCCGAGCAGCAGCACCGTCCCGAGCGCCAGCAGATCGGCGACGTGGGCATGCAGCGCGCTATCAATGGCGGGCCGCAAGATCCAGACCGTCAGGCTGGTCAGCAGCCACACCGTGATGACGGCAATCGCGCTCTTGCGCACCAGGTCGTTGGCCGCGGGACGATCGCCGCGAGCCAGGACCTCCGGCAGGTAGCGCAGTAATCCCTGGTCCTGGCCGAAGGTCGCCAGCAGGGCGATGTAGACCAGCACGCTGAGAACGAGCGTGTACCGGCCGTACTCGCTGGTCGGCAACTGCCGGACGAGCACGGCGCCCAGGCCCAGGGTGGCGATCGCGCTGGTGGCTCGCCAGGCAATGGTCCAGCCAACCAGCGCCGTCGTCCGGTCGGCCAGCCCTGGCCGAGCAGCGCCCGCAGATTCATGACGTGCCATCGCTCGCGGGATTATAAGCACGATCCGAGCCGTGGCACGCTACAATGCGCCGCGATGTTCCTCTGGACGGATTTACTGGCACTCACGCTGCATCCGTTCCGAGCGCTTCCAGAGATCGACCGCCGCCGGCACCCGGCCCACGGCGCGCTCGCGCTCGGGTTGTCGGTGCTGGTCCCGGCGATCCTGGCCGAGCTGGCTGCGCTCGGCCCGTACCGCCCGCCCGCCAGTCTCGGCTCCCTGCCGTCGCTCAGCGCGCAGGGCCTGGATATTTATGCGCGTTGGGTCTACCAGCACCGGTTCCGCGTCCCGGTCGTCACGCTGCTGGGGAGCCTGCTGCTCTGGATCGTCGCCGGGCTGGTGATCCACGCCGGCGCTCGCGCCCTGCATGGCCGCGGGGACCTGATGAATTTTCTCAAGCTGATTGGATTCGTCGCCCTGGTGGGACTGGTCGCCACCCCCGTGACGGTGCTTGACACGGTTGCCCGCCTCTCGTCAAGTGGGCAAGCCCAACACTCGATCGACTCGCTGACTGGCACGCTCGGGCTCACCATCTTTGTCTGGCAGAACGTCCTGCTCGTGATGGCCGCCCAGGCCCACTACGGCTTGTCGACGGGCCGAGCGGTCACCGCCGTCCTGGGCCCGATCGGTTGCCTGCTGGTCCTCGGTCTCGCCCTGCTCGCTCTCGTCGTCATCGCGGCCGCGCTGGCGCGGCCGGCTGGAGCCTTGTGACCCTGGATCGATTTCCAGCCGACTTTCTCTGGGGGACGGCCACCGCCGCCCACCAGGTCGAAGGTGGCAACCATGCCAACGATTGGTGGGCCTGGGAAGCTGTTCCGGGGCATATCAAGAACGGCGATCGGTCCGATCCGGCTTGTCAGCACTTCGAGCGCTTCCGCGAGGACTTTGCCTTGCTCGCCGGGCTCCATCAGAACGCGCACCGGCTGTCGCTGGAATGGAGCCGGATCGAGCCCAGCCCGGGCGAATTCTCCGCCGCAGCGATCGGCCATTATGCCGAGGTGCTACGGGCGCTTCGGACCTCCGGCCTCAAGCCAGTCGTGACGCTGCATCACTTCACGATTCCGAGCTGGGTCGTCCAGGCCGGCGGCTGGGACTCGCCGGAGACCGCCGAACGGTTTGCAAGCTTTGTCGACCGGGTCATGCTGGAGCTGGGCGAGCTGGCCGACGACTGGGTGACGATTAACGAGCCGACGGTGCTCGCTTACCAGGGCTTTGTCCAGGGCGAGTGGCCCCCGGGCCATCGTGGTGACCTGGGAGCCGCCTCCCACGTCCTGGTCACCCTGCTTCGCGGACACTGGCTGGCCTACGAACGCATCAAGGCACGGAGGCCCGGTGCCCGTGTCGGGTTGGCGCACCACCTGCGGGTCTTCGACCCGGCCAGGCGGCTGGCGCCCCAGGACCGCGCCGTGGCCGCGATCTTCCAGCGCATTTTCAACGAGACCGTTCTGCGGTCGCTGCGCGAAGGCCGCCTGGCGTTTCCCCTGACCCGCGCCGGCAGAGCCTTCGGCCCTCACCACAGCCAGGACTTCTTCGGCCTGAACTACTACACGCGCGAACTGGTCAAGTTCAATCGCCGTTACCGGACCGAGCTCTTCGGCCAACGCGTGCTAAAACGTGATGTCATGCGATCCGACCTGGATTGGGAAATCTACCCCGAGGGCTTATATCGAACCCTTCGCTGGCTGCGCCGCGAGCGGTTGCCGATCCTGGTTCTCGAAAACGGCATCGCGGACCGGGCCGACCGGCTAAGAGCAAACTTCGTTCTGACGCACGCCCAGGCGATGCTGCGGGCGCTCAACGCCGGGGTGCCGCTGCAGGGCTATTTTCACTGGACCTGTTTCGATAACTTCGAGTGGGCCGAAGGCTATCGCGCGAAATTCGGCTTGATCGCCAACGACCTGGCGACGCAGGAACGGACCCTGCGGCCCAGCGCACGGGTCTATGCCGAGTTGTGTCGCACCGGTCGGGTCCCGGCTAACGCCGGCTCGTCACCGGAGCCGGCTGGCCGCTTGGAGCCCGGCGGGCCGCCCGATCTGCGCTGAACCCCTCGGCGCGAGTCGGTGGATCGGCAACCAGGAAGCGCTCGTCCATCGTGGCAACGGTGCGGCCGTTGACCTCAAGTTCAGCGGCAAGCCGGTAGAGACCATCGGCATGGAGGCGAACCAACGGCTCCGCGACCACCGTCGCTGGATCGAGCGCATCGGGAATCGTAACCCAGTCCTGTCCGCGGAAGCGACGCCGGGCGAACCAACCGCGCATGGCACGCCACCAGTCGGCCTGCGGTCCGCGCTCCCGGTCGACACGCCAGCGCAAGCGCGCAATGCCGCGTTGCTCGGGATCATCGTTCACGATGACCAGTCGCAGCCGATAGGGCCGCCCGCGACCCAGCTGCGCGAGCAAACCGTCGGTGAAGAACCCGTCCTGGGGAAGATCCACCGTCAGCAAGAGTGGCGCGAAGGCGTCGGTCACGGCTCGATAGGCGCGCTTTGGCCGGCGCGCGTGGTCGACGACTGCTGAAGAAATCGCCGGGTAGGCGTCGACCAGCCGGGCGATGAGGATGCCCCCACAGGGCGCAAACTTCCGCCGCCGCGATCGAAGCACGCTGGAGCGCAAGAAATTCGCCTGAAACTCCTGGCCGGCGCGGATATACGCGTCTCTACTGGGATGGGCGGAGGGCGGGCCGACGCCGCTGCGGATCCACTCGTCAGGATGGTAGCCGGCGTAGCGCCACCCCTCATCATCGTCGGCCACCGGCCAGTTTCGGTTCAGGCTTCGCCAGACCGGGGAATTCATATTCGGCAGTGACTGGACTCCGATCTCGCTGACGAAGGCGGGGTCCTCCATGGCCTGCTCCCGCCCGGGTCGAGACGTCAGTGACATGTGCGCATCGGCGTCGCCCGACGCCGCGATCGCCGGACGCGACGGATCGAGCTCCTTGATCAGCGCCAGGCCGTCATCGTCGACGTCGCGGTTGAGCTGCTCCGTGTGCCGTTCTCCCAGCCAGCTCTGCCCCCGGCACCAGGGCGGATCCGCATGGACCGCGTAGGCCACGACGGACGGGTGATTAAACAGGAGGTGAACCGCCTCCTCGATCTGGGCCACGACCGCCTCCCGAAAGAACGCCAGCGACCGCGGGTCGCCCCGGTGGACGTACGACCCCACCAGGGGCATGTCCTGCCAGAGCAGCAGGCCGCGCCGGTCGGCGCCGTCGTACAGCGCCGGCGGCTCCAGGTGTCCGGGGATCCGGAGCATGTCCATATTGGCCTGGCGAGCGAGATCCAGATCGCCATGCACCCGTTCGTCGGTGGCGCCGTCCAGGAAGTACTCGCTCACATAGTTGGCCCCGCGGATGAACATGCGGCTGCCATTGACCCGGAAGGTCCAGCCCTCGGCTCGCGTTTGGAGGGCCACGTCACGAATCCCGAAGGTCTCGCTGAGGGCGGCGCTGCGACGCTCATCCGCCGTGACGTCGACCTCCGCCCGGTAGAGCGCCGGCTCACCGTGTGCCCAGGGAGACCAGAGCCGTGGGTGCGGAAGGGCCAGTTTCACCGCGACGTCTTGGACCTCGTGGCCGGCGAGGCGCAGCGCCCGTTTCATTTCCAGGGGCGGCCCCCCCTGGAAGTTTTCGGGACTCACCCGGATGCTCAGCTCGCCGGTCATGATGCGCCCGTCCAGATTGCGCAGTCGAGTCCGAAGCGCGAGACGCGCCAGGTCGCCGTCTTCAACCCGCGTTTCGCAGTGCAGCCACTCAGCGACGACGTGGCCGACCTGTTCGATCAGGACCGGCCGCCAGAGGCCCATCGGGACGTGCCAGACGAACTGCTCGCTCAGCTGGCCGATCTCGCGGCTCGGGTAGGGCTTGAAGTCCGAGTCGTTGAAGATTCCCATCACGTGCCGCTTGCCGGCCAGGTCCATCTCAACCGGGGCCTCGATGCAGACGGCTAGCACGTTCTCATCGAGCAGGAACGACGACACGTCGAAGCTGAACGGCGCGAAGTAGCCGTAGTGGCTGCCCAGCAAGCGGCCGTTCAGCCAGACGTTCGCAACCAGGAACGCCCCCTCGAATCGCAGGAGTGTTCGTTGGCGATGCTTGGGTCGGGGGAACCGCCGCCGGTACCAGATCGCCTCGTTGCCCGCCGTGGCACCGTGCAAGCGCGGTACCGCGACGGGCGCCCAGGCGTCGTCGTCGAAATCGAGGTGGGCGAACCCGCGGTCTTCGCCCTCGCCGAGGGTGGCGATCGCCATCCGCCAACCGGCGGTCAGGTCCTGGCGGTTCAGCGCCTGAACCGGCATCAGCGACAGGCAGTCATTGAGTGACATCGTCAGTGGGACCTTGCCGGCATCGTACCGTCTACGGAGCGAACGCGGTAAAACTCGGCCGAACGATGGAACATGTCCGTGTACCCGATCTGCAGATGTTGCTCGAGATCATCGAGCCCGGTTGCCTCCAGGAGCACGATCGCGCAGCCACCGAAGCCGCCCCCCATCATCCGGGCCCCGATGACCTGCGGCACCCCGTGGGCGAGGTCGACCAGGGCATCCAGCTCCGGACTACTGACGGCGAAATCACGCTGAAGGCTGGCATGCGAGGCATCGAGGAGCGGCCCAAGCGCACGCGTCTCGCGCCGTCGCAGGGCGCCGGCGGCGGCAAGGACCCGGGCGTTCTCCATGACGACGTGCCGGGCTCGGCGCCGGAGCAGCGGATCCTGGATCCGATCGAGGTCGGCCTCCGAGGCGTCCCGAAGACTGGTGAAGCCGAGGACGGCGGCCGCTGCCTCACATTGGGCACGCCGCTCGTTGTACGCGGACGCGGCAAGTTCGTGCCGAATCCGCGTGTCGGCGAGCAACCAGGCGAATCGGACATCTGGAAGTGCAACATCTTCGTGCGCCAGGCTGCGGCAGTCCAGCAGCATCGCGTTCCCGGCGCGGGCCAGCAGGGCCGTGTACTGATCCATGATGCCGGTGCGCGCGCCAATAAACTCGTTTTCGGCCTGTTGACAGAGGGCCGCCAGCTCGGCGGGCGGCAGCGCCAGGCCTCGCGCGGCGGTGGAAGCAACCGCAAAAGCGACCTCCAGGGCCCCGGACGAGCTCAGGCCGGAGCCGGCCGGGAGATCGGCGACCACCACGGCATCGAATCCGGTGGTGGAACCCCGGCGCGCATCGATCTGGTGCGCGACCCCTACCACGTAGTCGTACCAGGCTTCCTGCTTGCGATCGGGTAGGCGCGGAAGCCGAACCGGGGTCGGATAGCGATCGCTTTGCAGTACGATCTGGGCATCACGACGCGGGCGGAAGGCCACACCGACGAACCGGTCAATGGCGGCCGGCAAGACCCAACCCTGGTTGTAATCCGTGTGTTCCCCGATGATGTTCATGCGACCCGGGGCGATCGCCACGGCGGCGGGTGGATAGCCGCAGACTTCGCCGAATAGCTGCCGGGCACGAGCATCCAGTTGGTGCGCGGCGCTCATGGCAGAAGGCCGTCCGTTGGCGTCCGGCGGTCGAGAACTAGATCGTACGCAGGGGAATGAAGCTCGATTGCTTGAAGTTGCGGATGCTGACCTGGGCGGCCAGATGGGAGGCGACATCCCGATAGACGGATGCGAGCGGCGAATCGGGATCGCTGATCATCAGGGGGACACCCGGACCGCCGCCTTCGCGAATCCGTTGGTCCAACGGGATCTCGCCAAGGAACGGGATCTGCATCCGTTCGGCCAGGGCGCGGGCACCACCGTGCCCGAAGATATCGCTGCGTTCGCCGCAATGCGGGCAGATGTGGAAGCTCATGTTCTCGACCAGGCCCAGGTTTG
The DNA here is from genome assembly GCA_039922495.1 of Candidatus Dormiibacter sp. Classification (GTDB taxonomy): domain Bacteria; phylum Chloroflexota; class Dormibacteria; order CF-121; family CF-121; genus JALYYC01. Next base: position 105,153 of record JBDTEO010000017.1, on the reverse strand, counting down.
GCACTTTCAAGGTATTGAACATTTGGATGGCGCGGCCGACATCGGCGGTCGAGACATCCTGCGGCGTCGAGACGACGACAGCGCCGGTCATCGGGATGCTCTGCGACATGGTCAACTGCACGTCCCCGGTGCCGGGCGGCAGGTCGACGACAAGATAGTCCAGCTCACCCCAATTGACGTCGAAAAGAAATTGGCGCACCGCACCGGACAGCATTGGCCCGCGCCAGATCGCCGGCTTGTCGGGCTCAATAAAGAAGCCGATCGAAATAATTTTGATCCCGTAGCGCTGGATCGGAATGATTTTTTCATCCTGCGCATAGGGTTTTTCGTGTTCGGCACCGAGGAGAATATGCACGTTCGGCCCGTAGACGTCGGCGTCCAGCACGCCGGTCCGCGCACCAAGCTGCGATAGGGCGATCGCGATGTTAACGGCGCAGGTGGATTTGCCGACGCCACCTTTGCCGGCCCCAACCGAGACGATGTTCTTGACGCCCTCGACCTGCTGCTTCTGCGGGATGCCGCCGGTCCGTGAGACCTGGGCGTCCCAGGTGATCTTGGCCTTCGGCGATCCCGGCAGCATGGCCAGTGCGGCGTCGATGTCGTCGTGGATCCGGTTCTTGAGGGGACAGGCGGGCGTCGTCAGGACGACGCGCATGCCGATGGTCTCCGGATCGAGGACCACGACGTCCTGGAGCATCTTCAGCTCGAGCATGCCCTTGTGAAGCTCCGGGTCCTTCACCGTGCTGAGCGCCTCAAGGACGCCCTCTTCAGTTAGCTGCGCTACCGTCATGAGTCAATTCTATCGATCAGCCGCCTTTGCGGATGTAGCCCAGGATAATGTCATCGATCAGTTGCTCGACGGGAGCGAGGTCGTCCGTGAACACGATGCCATTGGGGTGCATGACTCGGACATTGCCCGCGGCGAGGGCGTCATCGACGATCGGCTTCAAAAGAGGATTTGACTGGGCCCCGGCGGCGGTCCGGAAGCCATCGACCGTCGTCGGCGCCGTTGTCGCAAACAGCAGGCTGTTCGTGAAGTGATGCGCGGTGTCGAGCGCAAAGACCCGGGGAAACACCGCCGTCAGCGTCCCGCCGAGGGCATCGACCAGCCGATAGTCCGTCGCTGTTCGCCCGACGTTGATGGCCAGGACGCCTCCCGGATTCAGGTGCGCTTTCGCGTTTTCGAAAAACTCCCGCGTGGTCAGATAGAAGGGGATGTACGGCTGGCGATAGGCGTCGACAAGAATCACGTCGTATTTTTTTGCTTGCGTCGCCATCCAGTAGCGACCATCCGCCACGGAGACCTTGAGATTGGGTTCCGTCATGCCAAAAAACCGTCGGCCGACGTCGACGATTTTCGGGTCGAGCTCGACGCCATCGATCGGGATCGGTCCGTCGATCGCCGTAAACTGCCGCGCCACCGTCCCTCCGGCCAGGCCAATGAGCGCCACTCGCCCTGGCACCTGGCCTGAGGAAAAGTACGGCGCCAACAGGACCTCATCCCAGTAGCCGTGCGTGTAAATCGTCGTCGGATCGTAGATCGAGTGGACCGCCTGACCCTCGTTGAGCACGAGGTCGGTCTCGGTGCCATCTCGCACCACCTGGATGTAGTTGTAGCCGGATTCCGCTTCGTAGACCAGCTGGCCGTAGGCGGCGCTCCGGATGCTGCCGCCCGAGGCCAGACCTAGCAGCAGCACCGCGACCGGGAGCAGCACGTATCGCAACCGTCTGCGGGTGGCCCACAGCCCGGCCGCCGAGATCAGGCCCAGGACGAGCGCCAGGCCGATGATGGTGGGTCGCGTCCCAAACGTGGGGATGAACCAGAAGACCGGAAGGAATGTTCCGAGGATGCTCCCCAGCGTCGAGAGGGCATAAACGGCGCCGGCCGCGTTGCCCGCGGCCTCGAGGCGCTGGATGCGCAAGCGGATGATAAACGGCGACACCATGCCGAGCAGGATCACCGGCAGGGCAAAGAGCACGATGACCGACGCCAGCGAGCCCAGCACCAGTCCCACGGAGAGCTGGGCGAATCCCGTCTGCGCCAGCGACAGGATCGGACGCGAGATCACCGGGATGAGCGCCGTGGCGAGTGCGGCCGCGGCCGTCAGCCGGAACAGCAGGCGCGCGTCGGGGTACCGGTCCGCCAGCCGTCCCCCGGCGTAGTAGCCGATCGTCAGGTAGATCAGGATCAGGCCGATCAAGGTGCCCCAGATGAACAGGGACTGGCCGAAGAACGGGGCCAGCAGCCTGGAGGCCGCGAATTCGATGCCGAGGCTCGTCAGCCCGCCGATGAACGCCAGCGGCAGCAGCAGGGACGAGGCAAGCGGCGAAGCCGGGACCTCGTCGACGGGCCTGGGGCGCGTCCCGATCTCCTGTCGCATCTTCGCGTTTCAGGATACGCGCGCTCCCGTTACAACCGGGTCACCGTCCCGAGGCGGCCCTCTCGTTCGCTGTAACGGTGCCATGGTCGCCCATATGCGGGCCGTGCGATCAGCCGTTTTAGCTTGTAGATCATCGGAATCATCCAAGGAGGATTGATAAAGCATGTTCGGTAGTACGAAGGTGAAAATCGCGGCAGGACTAGCGACAGGCGCACTCTCACTCGGCGTTGCCGGTGCCTACGCTGCCAACAACACGGTCTCGGTTGCCAACGCGAAGCCGGTCACGCTGACCCTTCCGACCGGCGCCACGACCCCGACGTTCAACCTGATCTCGCTCAGCGGCCAGAACGCCCTTACACTCAAGGCGTTCAAGAACCCGGGCGAGTGCGTCTCGACGTTCGCCCAGAACAAGGACCTCGCCCTGGCGCCGGCGGCCGGTGCGACCAAGATTTCGAAGAACTTTCACGGCAAGCTGATGTCGACGGTTCACACTTGGTGCGCGCAGTTCAATACGGCGAAGATCAGCGCGAACACGCAGGCCACCGAAACGCCGGACGCGACCGAACCGGCGACCACGGACGCGACCGACGCGACCGATACGACCGATACGACCAGCGCGATTCACGGCAAGTCGGCCCAGTCGCATGGACAGGGCCACGGCCGCGGCCATAGCAACGACTAACTGACAACGATTGTTTGAGCGAGGAGCCCGTACGGGCTCCTCGTTTTCTATTTGGCCAGGACCCCCGTGCGCAGCGGCGCTGCAAAGTCCTGGTGCCAGATCAGGGTCGCGAGGTCGTGGCCCTCTGGCTCCAATGCCATTGCCTGCTCGTACACGAAGAAATAGACATTTTCGACCGTCCAATCACCCAGATCCCGTTCCCGGAACGCGGTCTGCAGGCCTGGGTCACCCTGGCCCATGGCGTACAGGCCGATCGCCGAATCGTAAAGGGCCTTGAGGATCCGGAGTTGGGCTTCGAGCTCATCGATGAGGACGGTCGAGGCATGGTCGAACTTGAGCTTCGCGATGCGACGGTGCAACTCGTTGATCTCGAGCAGGTATTCGTCCATGCCTCAAGTGTATTTGAGCCACAGCCGCCTGGGAACTAGTGAATCAGTGAATTCGTGGCGATCATGGGGGCGATGAGGATGGCGATGATGTTGATCACCTTGATCATCGGGTTGATCGCCGGCCCGGCGGTGTCCTTGTTGGGGTCGCCCACGGTATCGCCGGTCACGGCCGCCGCGTGGGTCTCGGTGCCCTTGCCGCCGTAGTGACCATCCTCGATGTATTTCTTGGCATTATCCCAGGCGCCTCCCCCGGAGGTCATCTGGATCGCCAGGAAGATGCCGGTGACGATCGCACCGATCAGCATCCCGCCCAGTGCCTTGGGGCCCAGGATGAAGCCGACGAGAAGCGGTGCCGCTACCGGGATCAGCCCAGGCACGATCATCTCGCGCTGGGCGGCCTTGGTCACCAGGTCGACCGCACGGCCGTATTCGGGCAGGGCCGTGCCCTCCATGAGCCCCTTGATCTCGCGGAACTGGCGCCGGACCTCGACGACCACCTGGCCTGCAGCACGACCGACGGCCAGCATGCTCAGCGACCCGAACAGGAAGGGCAGAATGCCGCCAAAAAAGAGCCCCACGATCACCAGGGGATCCGTCAGGTCGAAGAGGAGGTGCCTGCCCTTCCCCACCTCCTGCGTGTAGGAGGAGAACAGGACCAGCGCGGCCAGGCCGGCGGAACCGATCGCATAGCCTTTGGTGACGGCCTTGGTCGTATTACCGACGGCATCAAGGCGGTCGGTAATATTCCGCACCGACTCCGGGAGGTTGGCCATCTCGGCGATCCCGCCGGCGTTGTCCGTGATTGGCCCGTAGGCATCGATGGCGACGATGATCCCGGTCATGGAGAGCATCGCCATCGCCGCGATCGCCACACCATAGAGGCCAGCGCCCGTGACGCCCGGCTCTTGATTGAGGAAGAAGGAGACCAGGATGCCGACCCCGATGACGAGGACTGGAAGTCCCGTGCCGAGCATGCCGATCGCCTGGCCGGCGATGATGTTCGTGGCGTGGCCGGTGGTTGACGCCCTCGCGATCAGGCGAACCGGGGCGTAACTGGCGCTCGTGAAGAACTCCGTGATGCCCACGATCGCGAGCGTCACAATGACGCCCACGACCGCCGCCCAGAAGAGATTGAAGTTCAAATTCATCGCGAGCGTGATCGCGAGAAAGCCCAGGAGCGCCAGCCCGGCGCTGACGCCCAGTCCGCGATAGAGCGCACCCATGATCCAGGTGCTGCTTCCGAGCCTGACGAAGAGGGTTCCGATGATCGTGGCAATGATGGAGATCCCGCCCAGGATCAGCGGGAAGAGGACGAACCGCAACTGGCCCGGGAAGAGGAGGCTCCCGAGCAGCATCGCCGCGATCGCGGTGACGGCGTATGTCTCGAACAGGTCGGCGGCCATGCCGGCGCAGTCGCCCACGTTGTCCCCGACGTTATCTGCGATCACGGCGGGATTCCGCGGGTCGTCCTCGGGAATGCCGGCTTCCACCTTGCCGACCAGGTCGGCCCCCACATCGGCGGCCTTGGTGAAAATCCCGCCGCCCAGTCGGGCGAAAACGCTGATCAGGCTGGCACCGAAGGCGAGCCCGACCAACGCTTCCGGCTTCTTGAAGACCCAGTAGGACAGCGTCACGCCGAGCAACCCGAGTCCGACGACGAAAAGGCCGGTGACGGCGCCACCCCGAAAAGCCAGCCGCAGCGCCCGGTCCAGGCCTCCCGTCGCCGCCTGCGCGGTCCTGACATTGGCTCGGACCGAGACGTTCATGCCGACGTAGCCGGCCAGGGCCGAGCAGGCCGCGCCAACGACGTACAGGATTCCGGTCTCGACGTTGATCACGAGCGTGATCACCACCGCCAGGACCAGGCCGATGATCGCGATCGTCGCGTATTGCCGATTGAGATAGGCGGCGGCGCCTTCCTGGATCGCTTTGGCGATGCGGGCCATGGTGGCGTCGCCCGCATCGGCGGCGAGCACCCAGCGGGTCAGCAGGCCGCCGTAAGCCAGGGCGAGGATCGCCGTGATGCTCACGAGAGCCAGGACTGTCGTCGCCGAAGCGTCGTCAACCGCGATGGCAGCCGCGAGCAGGTGTTGCCTCCCTTCCTAGGTGATCGGGCACGGAAACGCCCGCCGTATTGTACTGGTCGAGGCTGAGCCTGAGCTAGCGGCCGGGCCGGCCAAAGAGGCCCATGACCTGGTCGCGGATCCACTGCGGTGGGGCGACGCCGCCCGGCCGTAACCGGTCGGGGGTCGCCACAGTCACATCGTCCGCGACGCTGGCAACGCCGACCATCTCGCGCTTGGGTGGTGTGACGAATCCAACGCCGAGCGTCTCCGCAAGGTCGCGGATCCGGGCGTAGAAGCCTGACGTGTGCGGCGAGCGATCCAGCTCCAGCCCGGTGAAGTCGTAGTGGTGCACCCACTCGTGCAGCAGCGTCTCGAGAAAAACCTTGGGCGCCAGCACCTGCTGCCGAATGGCCGTCAGGTTGTAGATCCGGATCGATCCCCGCCGTGGGACGGACTCCCAGGCGATCCGGTAATAGCCATACGTCTTGAGCGCCAACCGGCCGTCGCGCGTCCGGTGCCGCTGCGGTCGATCCGCTACGGTCAGCTTGCAGGGCGGCAGGCCGGCCGCTTCGTCTAGCGCGTTGAGCAAGGCCTGCCCGTCCGCCTGGCGACCGGCGGCCGATTCCTGTTCGAGCAGGGATAGCGCCAGTCCCCGTCCGAGGGGAAACTGCCGCCAGGTGACGGTTTCCAGGCCCTTGCTGCGTTCGTAGGCGGATCTGGGCACTCCTGTCATTATGGAACCGTGCCGCGCTCCAGCATCGTGGTCGTCGGCAATGAGATCCTGCGCGGGTTCACCGTTGACACCAATTCCAATTGGCTGGCCGCCCGGCTTTTTCAGTGTGGATTCGAAACGCGCCTGATCACGACCGTGGGCGATGTCGATGATGACATCGTGCGCGCCATTCGAGAGCATCTCGCCCAGCCCGACCTGTCGCGCATCTTCGTCTGCGGTGGACTCGGGCCCACGCCGGATGACCGAACCTACGTCGCGCTCGCCCACGCGCTCAATCGGCCGCTCCGCTATTACCGGGAAGTCGGCCGGGAGATGCAGAATCGCATGTTCGTGTTCAACATGGCCGTTCGGCGCGGTACCGCCGAGCTCAATGCGGGGAACCGGAAGATGGCCTTTTTGCCCGAAGGCGCCATCCTTGTCCACAACGGTGCCGGGATGGCCCCCGGCCTCGCCTTCGAGCTGGGCGCCGATCGCACCCTGTTCGCCCTCCCAGGCGTTCCGGCAGAACTTCGCGCCGTGTTCGATGCCATCCAGGGCCGCTACCTGCTCGGCGAGCGGGGCGACGTCGTTCGGGAGTTGCGATATCGCGCCGTGCCGGAAAGCGCCTTCCACGACATCATGCAGACCCTCGAGCATGAGTTTCCCGACGTGTCGTTAGGATCCTATCCGCAGACGGAAAGCCGCGAACTGATCCTGCGGGCCAATGGCCCCACCGCGGAGCGGGTCGAGGCCGTGCTCACGGCGATCCGTGGCGGGGTCAGCCAGTACCGCCCGGTGGACTGACTACTTGCCCGTGAACTCAGGCTGCTGCTTGCTGACGAAGGACATGATGCCGATCGCCGCGTCCTCGGTCATCGCCGTGCGTCCGAAGTTCTCCGCCTCGACCTCATAGGCCTTGCCCGGGGCGCGCTCCATGCCGGCGATGATCGCTTCCTTGGCAAGGCGCAGCGCGATCGGCGCCGAACGCGACAGGGCCTCCGCCCGCTGCCTGACCGTTGCCTCGAACGCCTCAGGCGGGATGGCGGCATGCACCAGCCCGATGCCGAGCGCCTCCGGCGCCTTGAGCCGCTTGGCCTCAAAAATCAGTTCCGTGGCGCGAGCCTGGCCGACCAACCGTGGCAGGCGCTGGGTGCCGCCGGCGCCGGGGATGAGCCCGAGACTCGTTTCGGTGAGGCCAATCGTCGAGCGCCCGTCGTCGATCATCAGCCGGTAATCGCAGACGAGCGCCAGCTCGCATCCGCCGCCCAGCGCATGGCCATTGATGGCGGCGATCAACGGCTTTGGGAAATGCTCGACGCGGGTGAACGCGGCCTGGCTGCGGCGCGACATCTGGGCGATGCGTTCCAGGGTCGCGGGGTTTTCGCGGTCGAACCCGTCTTCCCCACCCATCAATTTGATGTCCGCCCCGGCCATGAAATACCGGTCGATGGCGCTCGTCAGGACCACCACCCGGGTCGCAGGGTCCTCGGCAAGTTCGGCCAACCGCTCGACCAACTCCTCCTGCAACTCGGCCGTCAGCGCGTTGACCGGCGGCCGCTTCATTCGGAGAGTCGTCACGAGGTCCTGGGTCGAGGTCTCGAGCAAGCCGGCCATCAGAACGTAAACAGGTCCATGCCGCCCATCACCGGCAGCGCGACGCCGGTAATATACCCGGCCGCCGGCGAGCAGAGGAACGTGATCGCATTGGCGATATCCTCCGGCTCCCCCGGGCGCCGCATGGCGATGCGCTTGACCATCCGCTCGTTCATGTCGGCGCGGCCCATCTTGAAGGCCTCGGTCGCGATCACGCCGGGCACGATGGCGTTGCAGGTGATGTTGTAGCGAGCACCTTCCAGCGCCAGGGTGCGAGCCAGCCCTTGCAGACCGGCTTTCGTGACGGAGTAGCTCGCCTGGCCGAACCCGCCCATGCTGCCGGCAATCGACGACATCATGATGATGCGGCCCCAGTTGTTCGCCTTCATGTGCGGCCAGACGGCCCTGGAGCAGTTGTAGGCGCCCGTCAGGTTGACCTTGAGGTCTCGCTCCCAGAGCGTATCGTTCTGGTTCTCGATGGTCGCCATGTGGTCCAGGGTGCCGGCGTTGTTGACCAGGATGTCGAGGCTTCCGAAGTCTTTGACCGCCTGATCGACGACGGCCTTGACCTGTTCCCGATTGGTGACGTCCATCTTGACCGCCACCGACCGACGGCCCATGGCGCGAATCTCGTTCGACGTCTTCTCGGCGTAGACGGCCTTTTGCGACGCCATCACCTGCGAGAAGACGCTCTCGGAAGCCTCGGCGGTTTTCTCCAACTCCGGATCGCTTTCGATCAAGATGTCGGTCACGACCACGTCGGCCCCGGCGCGCGCCAGCGCCAGGCAGTCGGCCCGGCCGAGCCCGCGGGAGCCGCCGGTAACGAGGGCGACCTTGCCCTTCAGATCGATCATCAGCTGACCTTCCGGATCTGCGGCGCGGCGTCCTGGCGCGTCAGCGGCCGGCGGTCACCCGAGATGGCCCGGGAAATGACCAGACGTTGGATCTCCGACGTCCCTTCCCAGATCTGGTAAATCTTCGCGTCGCGCATCCACTTCTCGACGGGATACTCGCGGATGTACCCGTACCCGCCCAGAATCTGGACGGCGTCCAGGGCCACCTGCATCCCCATGTCGGCCGAGAATGCCTTGGCCATGCTGCCTTCAGCACGCTTGAACAACATGTTGTTTTGCGCCATCCAGCCGGCACGCCAGGTCAAGAGCCGCGCCGCATCGATGTTCATGGCCATGTCCGCGAGCTTGAAGCCGATGCCTTCGTGCTTGATGATCGGCTTGCCGAAGGCGACCCGCTGCATGGCGTAATCGAGCGCAAACTCGTACGCGGCCCGCGCGATGCCGATCGATCCGGCCGCGACCGCGGGGCGGGAGTGTTCCAGCATCAGCAGCGCGCCAAGGGCCCCGGGTCCGGCATCCGGATCGCCCGGTTCGCCGCCGAGGCGATTCTCGGTTGGCACAAGACAGTCCTGGAGGATGACCTGTGCCGTATGCGAGGCCCGTACCCCGAGCTTCTTCTCCTTGCGACCCATGGTGAGCCCCGGATTGCCTTTCTCGACGACGAAGGCGGCGATCCCGGCGGCGCCAATCGTCGGGTCCGTGTTGGCGAAGATCACGTGGATGTCGGCGATACCGCCGTTGGTGATGAATTGCTTGGCGCCATTGATCACATAGCCGCCGTCTGTCTTTTTCGCGGTCGTTGCGATCGCCATCGCGTCCGACCCGGTGCTGGGCTCGGTCAGGCCCATGGCCCCGACCACCGGGGTCGTCGCATTGCAGAAGTCACCGATCCAGCGTTTCTTTTGTCTTTCGTTGCCCATGGCGAGGATCGCCGCCGCCGCCAGTCCCGTCCCGGTGATCGCCACCGCGATCCCGGCGCAGCCCCAGTGCAGTTCCTCGGCAATTAGCATGTTGCTGATCACGTCGAGCCCGCCACCTCCGTATTCCTCGGGCATCACGGCAACGGGCGTCAACCCGACCTGGTGCGCCTTCTTGAGGACGGGCCAGGGAAACTCTTCGGTTTCGTCGTAGTGGGCCGCGACCGGCCGGATCTCCTTTTCGGCGAACTCGTGTGCCAGCGCCTTGATGTCTTCTTGTTCGGGGGTCAGGGTAAAGTCCAGCGGCATTGCGATTACTCCTTTACTTGAGAGGCTCGTTCTTGGGGAACTCGGCCTCGGCCACGCCCTTGGTCAACACTTTCTCACCGCGCTGATTCGTCACGACCAGGTTGACGATCACCCGCCGCGCGGCCTCGTCGTTCCTGGCCACGGTGCCCGTACAGGTGACCTCGTCGCCCGGCTGGACCATCCCACCGAAGCGGCCATCAAGCCGCTTCAGGCGCGAGCGATCGCCAAGCCAATCGGTCACCATCTGGTTCGCGAACGCCATCGTCAGCATCCCGTGCGCGATGACCCCGGGCAAGCCCACCGAGCGCGCGAAGCCCTCATCGAGGTGAATCGGATTGCGGTCAGCCGAGGCCTCCGCGTAGGCCCGGATCTGTTCGACAGTCACGCGTTTGCGCAGCGATGGCAGCGCCTGCCCGACCTCGACCGCCTCGTAGAGGAGGGCCGCCGTCGTGCTCATGGCTTGCGGATGATGAACAGAGAGGTCGACTCGGACACCGGCTGTCCCTGATCGTCCCTCGCGTTGGCCTCGAACGTTACCAACTCCATCTCGCCGCGCACGGTCACGTTCGCCAGCCGGCCCGTTGTCCGGATGCGGTCTCCCGGGCGCACCGGGCGATGAAAGGTAAATCGCTGGTCCCCGTGGACAAGGCGCGCCACGTCCATGGCGACCTCATGGTCGGACCACAGCTGCCAGTAGGCGTCATAGCCGTAGACCATGGCGTAGGTGGGCGGCGCCTCGAGCGGATCGGACGATCGCGTGTCGCCCACCGCGTCCATGTAGGCCCGGATGGATTGCTCCGTGACGTCAAAGGGCTGGGTCTCATAGGTCCGACCGACCAGCCGCTGGTCCGTCACTACTGCAGCAACCCCTGCAGCTTCATGGCCAGGCCCATGTCGCCTTTGACCTTGAGCTTCTGCTGCATGAAGGCCGTGACCGGATTGAGCTTGCCGGTCGCGATGTTCATCCAGTCGTCGGTGCTCGCCATCAAGGTGGTGTTCGGGCTGGTGGCCGCCCCCGACGTCAGCGTCGGGACGCCGTTATTCAGCTGCAGGGTCCAGCTCTCGCCGCTGAGGTCGAACTGGTAGGTGGCATTGAGCCCGGCCGCCTTCTCGGGCTTGGACCGGATGCGGTTCTCGATCTCGGTGAAAACTTCCTTGGCGTCAGGCATGGTGTTCTCCTCTTTTTGTCGTGATGCTTGGTGCGGTGATACCGGCTGCGCCGTGACGGAACAGGCGGGCGCACGCCTGGGCGAGAGCATCGGCGGAAAGCTGCGGGGTCGACGAGCCGAACCGCTGCGCATACGCCAGTTGCTGCGCCATCCCGATCAAGGCGAACCCGGCGACGGCCGGCTCGTCAACCCCCAGCTCGACAAATGTCGGGCCAAAGGCCAGCACGAGCGACTGATTGAGGTCGGCCTGGCGCGCCTCGAAGCTGGCATCGATGCCGAGCCCCTGGGTCTGCAAACGCCGATTCCATTCCGCGTACTCGGCGTAGAACTCGAAATAGGATCGCAATCCCGCCTCGAGGCGGGCACCTGGATCGCCCTCGTCGCGAGTGGCCCAGTAGATCCGCCGCCGAAGCAGCGTCGCCATTTCCTCCTGCAGGGCCGCGAAGATGGCCTTCTTGTCCGGGAAGTAGAGATAAAAGGCGCCCTGCGAGAGGCCCGCTGCCTGCACGATCGCGCTGACGGCCGCGGCGTGATAGCCGTCGCGCTCGAATACGCGCCGGGCGGCCTCGAGAAGCTCACCCCGCCGGACCCACTGTCGCTGGGTCACGGACGCCGCTTGCACCGGCTTTACACTGACTGACACGTCAGTCAGTAGCGTACCAGAACTACTCGATGAGAAGGAAGAGGCGCTCCACCAGCTGGTCGGCCTGGCTGGTCGAGGTGAGGCTGAGCGCCTTGATCGGTTCCAGCGTCGCCACCGTCTGGCCGTCGACCGTTCTGGTCGCGCCCGGCACCTTGAGCTGGCGCGCCGCCTGCAGGAGGCTCCCCGTTTTGACAAAGAACACAGCGCTCGGCCTGGCGATCGAAGCGCCGGCAGCGGCCCTGTAGGTCGGTTCGTTGGCCATCGAGGGCCCTCCCTTGTGGGTATCGATCACGGCCTCGACGGCCGCCAGATTGGAGCCAAGAATGCCCATGCCATCGAGCACGGCGTAGGAGGGCGCAAGCCCGGTCAGGCCCGGCAGCGCCGACCGCGAGGTGATCAGGACGCCACGGTAGGTGGTTGTCGCCCCCGCCGCGATCGCGGGCTGGCGCTGTGTCGCACTCAGGCCTGGGGTGAGCACGCTGCCGCTCGACGACGCGAGCGTGAGGAGCTTACTGAAGAAGGCGCTAAGGCTCCGGGCATCGTCGCTCCGGAGCAGCAGGGCGCCCGCAGGCCCGGCCTTCGATCCGACCTGCGCTTCGAGCGCGGCGTCGCCCGTGAGGTGCGGCAGCACACCGCCGGGGCCGGTGAGCCCAAAGGCATTGGTGCTGGCCGAAATCGACGGGTCCGACGTGGAGGCATCAACCAGCGTTTGCATCGTCCGATTGAGATCTCCGACCGCGACGAAGCCATCGCTTTGCCCTGGAATCCAGCTGATCACGCCGTCGGCGTGCCCCGCGTGGCTGAATGCCTCGCGCGTGGCCGGCGACAGCTTGGACTGGTCCAGCTTGACCACGAGATCGGCCTGGATGCCGTTTCCGGCGGCGGACAGGGTCGCGCCAATCCCGACGAAGGCGTCGAGGTCGCGCACGTTTCCCACGATCGGCTTGCTCGCTGACGGTGCCTTCGCCAACTGCTTCTTAATGCCGGCGACCAGCGAGATTCCGTTGACAAAGGCGAGACCGACGCGGTCGCTCGGGAGGCTGCCAATCGTGGCCTTGTATGCCGGCGAATCGATCAGTCGAGGCGTCCGACCCTGCGCGGTGTCGATGGCTTCCTTGACCATCGCCCTCGAGGTCGCCATGACCGCGACGTGGTTCACGTAGGTGTAGGCAGCCGGCTTGCCGGTACTCTGGCTCGGCGTGCCCACCGAGATGGTGAGGCCGCCGTAGGTCTCGTCCTGCCACTGCATCGTCTTGCCGGGTGCGAGCGTCCGAAGCTTCGCGAGGAAGGCCTTGGCCTTGGCATCATCGCGCGACACGAAGTAGAGCGTGACGGCCGTGTCGGCCGAGCTATCGTCGTTGAGCTTGGCGCTGGCTCCGAGCTCTCCACCCAGCCACGGCTGCAGGTCGGCGCGATAGCTGAGTCCGGTCACCTTGAGCGCATCCTCAAGGGTGCTGGTGATCGCGAGGTCAGTCTTCGTATCGGGAAACCGGTGCAGGGCACGCGCGAAGTTCACCTTTTGCGCGACGGATGGGTCGAGGTTCGCCAGCACCATGACATCGGCGGTCGCGGGCACCATGGTCTCGACCGTCGCCATGGGTTTTGCCAGCAGGACGAGGGCGGCGGATACGCTGAGGGCACCAACCCCAATGGCGAGGCCGGTTGCGACCACCGGGACACGGTGCTGCCGCCACCATGTTGGCGCGGGTGGCACCGTGGGCGGCGTCAGGGCGCCAGCGTTGTTCATCGCCGTGATGCCTCTGCTGCATCAACGGCGAGGCCGACCTCAACCTGTTAGCTTCGCGCGGTCGTTGCCAGGGCGTTGCCGAAATGCAACCGGGCGAGGGCTTGCATCTCGTCCGGAGAAAATCCGGTCGTCCGCCCGCTCGCATACTGTCGTTCGACCTCGGCGTGGACGGCGATGGTCCGCGGGTCGTCTTTTCGAATCTGGTCCTTCTCACGCAACCCAAAGGTCGTGTTGACCCAGTAGGCAACGCCGGCCAACCCAGACCGATCGTTGACCGTGATCCCGAGGGGGCGATCGAGGATGCGTCCGGTGTCGAAGATGTTGTAGATCTCCTCATTCTTCATCAGGCCATCGGCGTGGATGCCGGCGCTGGTGACGTTGAAGCCGGCCCCGGCAAAGGGATAGTTGGCCGGCAGCGGCGTACCGAGTTGATCGCGGAAATAGGCCGCGGCGCGCGTGATCGCCGTGGTGTCGATACCCTCCTCGTCCCCCTTGAGGCCGATGTAGTCGATCAGCAGCGCCTCCAGCGGTGGGTTCCCGGTTCGCTCGCCAAAGCCGAACAGTGAGCCGTTGGCCGCGGAACAGCCATAGAGCCAGGCGGCGACGGTGTTGACCTCGCCGCGGTGGAAATCGTTATGCCCATGCCATTCCAGCCGCTCGGATGGGACGTTGAGTGTCCGGGTGAAAAACTGGACCAGTCGGGGCACGCCGCGCGGCAGCGACGCCTCGGGCCACGGCAGGCCAAAGCCCATCGTGTCGCAGAGGCGGAATTTCACGGGCACGTTTGCCTCCCGCCCAAGTTCTTGCAGAGCGTCGACCAGGGGCGCGACGAACCCGTCGAGATCGGCGCGGGTCAGATCTTCGAGATGGCAGCGGGGACGGATCCCGGCCTCGATGACCGCGCGCACGACGGCGATATACTCCTCCGCCGCCTGCCGGCGCGTGCGCTTCATCTTGAGATAGATGTGGTAATCCGAGGCCGAGAGCAGGATGCCCGACTCCTTGACGCCGGTGGCGCGGACCTGGCGCAGGTCGTCCGGCGCGGCTCGCATCCAGGTGGTGACCTCCGGGCCGGGTCGCTGCTGGCAGGCGGCGATCGCCTCCCGATCGGTTTGCGTGTAGGCGAAGAACTCCGCCTGCCGAACCACGCGGCCGCCCATCGCCCCCAGCAGGTCGTAGAGATGCACGATCTGCTCGGGCGTGTAGGGAGCCCGCGCCTGCTGTCCGTCGCGGAACGTCGTATCGGTGATGAAGAGGTCGGCGGGCGTCGCCAGTGGCACACCAGTCGCCTCCAGCCGGATCGGGGGAATCCGCGTGTAGGGAAAGTCGTCGCGCAGGAGGTTCGGCTGGATCGGGTCCGTCATCTCCACGACCCGATTCTATACATATGTTGATTTCCATTGCAATAAGTTGACTGTTACGATTGAACCGCGCCCGGCATCGTACGCTGGGAGCCGAATTATGGTCGAGATTCACGGCGAGCACTACCTGAGCTCCTCCGAGGCCTGCGCGCTGCTCGGCGTCAAGCCGGCGACGCTCTACGCCTACGTCAGCCGGGGTCTGCTGCGGAGCTACCGCCAGGGGATTCGGCGCCAGCGGCTCTACCGCCGGCGTGACCTCCAGGGCGTCCTGCGCGTTGAGCCCAGCCGGGGCCACCGTCCCCTTCCAGCGGCCGCCGACTGGGTGGGCGACCCCTGACGTCGCCTTACCTCATCCAGTACTTACCGCTCGCGGATTCCATTTCCTTCTTGCGATCGAAGGCCTCCTCGCGGGTGGGAAAGATCTGAAAATGCCCCCGGCCGTGCAGGACGTAGATGCCGTCGACGTCGTCCCGGCTGACCTTGAGCTCGGCGAGGTCGATGTTGTAGACCTGTCCCGAATCGGTTGCCCGCAGGCGTGCCATGGGGCGATTCTACCGGCGGCTCAGGCGACCGTGACCTCGTCCATCAGGTAGACATCCTGGACCGCGTTCAGCAGCTGAATACCGTCCCGCATCGGCCGCATGAAAGCCTTGCGCCCGGTAATCAGGCCGGTACCACCGGCGCGCTTGTTGATCACCGCCGTCTTGACTGCCTCCTTGAGGTCGCTCTCTCCCGACGAGGCCCCACCCGAATTGATGAGCCCGCTGCGGCCCATGTAGCAATTCGCCACCTGATACCGGGTCAGATCGATCGGGTGGTCTGTCGTCAGCTTCTCGTAGACCGCCTGAGACGTCTTGCCGAACTTGAGCGCCTCGAAGCCGCGGTTGGTTTCGGGCAGCTTCTGCTTGATGATGTCGGCCTCGATCGTCACGCCCATATGGTTGGCCTGCCCGGTCAGATCGGCGGCGACTTCATAATTCACGCCGTCCTTTTCGAAGGCGGGGTTGCGGACGTAGCACCACAGCACGGTGGCCAGGCCAAGCTCGTGGGCCTCGTGAAACGCGGCCGAGATTTCCTGGATCTGCCGGTCGGATTCCGGTGAGCCAAAGTAGATCGTCGCGCCCAACGCCACCGCGCCGAGCTCCCATGCCTCCCGAACCGTTCCGAAACGGATCTGATCGTACCTGTTCGGATAGGTCAGCAGCTCATTGTGATTGAGCTTGCAGATGAAGGGAATCTTGTGGGCATACTTTCGGGCCACCGAGCCGAGCACGCCGAACGTCGAGGCCACGGCATTGCAGCCGCCCTCGATCGCCAGCTCGACGATCCTTTCGCCGTCGAAGTAGGCTGGATTGGCGGCGAACGACGCGCCGGCGGAGTGCTCGACCCCCTGGTCCACGGGCAGGATCGAGAGGTACCCCGTCCCTGCGAGACGGCCGTGATCGAACAGCGACTCGAGGCTACGGAGCACCCGGGTCGGGCGATCGCTGGTCGCAAAGATGCTGGTGACGAAGGTGGGGCCGGGAAGATGCAGTTGCGACTTGTGGATCGTTTTACACTCGTGCTCGAGCAAGCTCTTGGCGTCGTCGCCGAGGATCGATTCCAGCTTGCTGAGCGACGTCGCGGTGGCGGTGGCCATTTTCCTCCTTTGCGTGCTCCCTCAGTGTAGGACGCTGGCCGGGCTGCCTAGACTGGCAGGGTGATCGCCGCGGGCCGGACTCGGGTCGCCGCCATGCTGGCTATCGGCGCCGCCACCGGCCTGGCCAGCGGCTTGCTCGGCGTCGGCGGTGGCTTCGTGATGGTTCCCAGCATGGTGTCCTGGCTGAAGGCCCGCCAGCACGAAGCCCACGGCACCTCGCTGGCGGTCATCATCCCAGTGGCAGTCGTGGGAACAATCATCCTCGGCAAGGGACATGACGTCGATCCCGGGACGGCACTGCTGCTCGCGGTCGGCGCGGTCCTCGGCGCCGTCGCCGGCGCCCGCCTGACGCGTCGAATCTCCGCGGCGCGGCTGCGGCAGGCCTTTGGCCTGGTCGCCACCGTTGTCGGCGCGATCATGGTCGGCGATGCGATCGTGCACGCGATCGGCACCGGCCTGCACCACGGAACGGCGCTACGGCCCACCGGCGTGGCGCTGGTCGTGATCGGGTTGGCGATCGGCCTGGTCGCGGGGCTCGGCAGCGGGTTGCTCGGGATCGGCGGCGGCGCCATCATGGTGCCGGCCATGGTGCTCCTGTTGGGACTCAGCCAGCACGTTGCCCAGGGCACATCGCTGGCGGTCATCATCCCGACCGCGATCGCCGGGTCGGTCACGCATCGTCGGATGGGCAATCTTCGATTTGTCACCGCCGCCTGGATGTCACTGGGCGGCATCGTCGGGGCGGTGGCCGGTGCGCTGATCGCCCTGGCGGCGCCCGACGAACTGCTGCGGATCCTCTTCGGCGCGTACCTCGCCTTCACCGGCGTTCGCATGTTGCGGCCGCAGGCAGCAGCCCCGCCAGCGCGGCCTACAATGGCGGATCAGTGAGCCTGAACGACTGGGCGGTGGCCATCCTCGGAGGCTGGGCGGCGGTGGTCGTGATCGCCGGGCTGTTGATGACCCTCCGGCCCGGCATGGGCGGCGAGTTGGTCTACGCGGACGGCGATGCGCCCACGCCGCTGCGCCAAACCTCGGGCGTCATGCCGAGTCGCGCCTGGGGGTTTCGGCCGCCGGTCGAGCACTCACACTATGACCCAGCGCCCTGGCAGCGTGTCCGGCCGCGCTCCCCGGAGGACAGCCTCGACAACGTGGATCGAGCCACCGAAATCAAGCGGGAGCTGGGAAGCGAGCATGAGCCCTGGGAGCGCCTCGACCGGCAGGGCCTCTAGGCCCCGGACGCCTACTCCCCTAGCTCGCGACTGACGCGGTCCAGCACGTCGAGCATCCGGCGCGCGCTGACATGAAGGCTCTCCTGGAGCAGGGTCAGGGCATGATGCGCGTCAGCCAGGACGTCGGCCTCACCACTGAGGTCACCATGCGCCGCGCCGCCAAAGCGCGGCAGCACGTCGGAAAAGAGGATGCGAAAGCGCTGTTCCGCGAGCGCCAGGCATCCCGCCAGGCTGACGGCGTCGGCCTCGGCCTGCGGATCGAGCGAGCGGAGCGCACGCCAGGCTGGTTCGGGGACGCTGGTGCTGGGTGGGTCGTCTTGCATGCGTCATCATCGTAAACGCCCATGATCGCCACCGCCAGGGATGGCACCCGCCTGCACTACACGATTAACGGCGCCGGGCCGCCGGTGGTGCTGGTCGGCGGGAAGACGTCGACCATCGACGCCGCCTGGTGGCGCTACATTCCGGTCCTGGCCAAGCAGCTGCGGGTGATCGCCCTCGACAGCCGGGGCGCCGGCCTCTCGGACAAGCCGGACCACGATTACAGCACCGCGATGATGGCCGAGGATGCGCTCACCGTCCTTTTTGCGGCGGGCGAAACCTCGGCCCACTGGTTCGGGATCTCACTCGGGGGCATGATCCTCCAACAACTCGCCCTCAGCCACCCGGATGCTGTTCGGAGCCTGATCCTGGCCGCGACCCACTGCGGCAAGGCCGCTCCGGGTGACGGCCGGCAACCGCCTGCGAAGCTTACCGGCAATCCGCTCGCCCGCTACGCGAATCTCTACGATCCCGCCTTCATCCTGCAAAACCCGGATTGGGTCGCCGAGGACGCGGGGCACTTCGGAAAGATGCCGTTGCATGCCATCCACCGGCAAGACCAGGCCGTCCGCAACCACGACACCTGCCGGAGGCTGGGGGAAATCCCGCAACCGGTGCTCCTCATCCACGGCCGGCAGGATCGCATGGTACCGGTCCAGCGAGCTGAGGAACTGGCGGCCGGCCTGCCCGATGCCGAGCTCGCCATCCTGGACCCAGGCGGGCACCAGGTGCATTCGGAACAGTTCGCGACGGTGGTGGACCTCGTGCTGCGATTCATCGAGCGCGTCGAGTCGAGGAGTGGTTAGGCTTCGCCCCACGTGACCAGGCCGTCCCGCAGTTCCTTGCGGATCCGGCCCTCTTCGGCGAGCGACTGGCAATGGGCCAGGGTTTCCTGGAGCGCGAGGCGTTGTTGGAAGACATTGCGCTCCATAATGCCGTGGAACAGACGACTGGCCAGCTCCCAGCCTGACTGCGACCGCTCCGCCGCCAGCCGTACGAGCGCGTCCTTGCGCTCCCGGTGGTGCCTCACGATGCTGGCGATGCGTCCCGCGTGGTCGGCAAACGGGTCGCCATGCGCCGGCAACACCTGACTCACGTCGAGCCGTCGGATCCGCTCCAGCGACGCGAGGTAGTCCGCGAGCGGGTCGGCGCCGGACTGAGGATGCAGGCCAATGTTCGGGCTGATCTTCGGCAGCAGGTGATCACCGGAAAAGAGTAGGCGGCGTTGCGGCCAGTAAAAACAGCAATGGCCGGGCGAATGGCCCGGTGTCCAGACTGCCAGCAGCTCACCGCCGGCAACTGCGAGGCGCTCAGCGCCTTCCAGCAAGGTGTCCGGCTCAACCACGGACACGAACTCGCGAGCCGCCATCGACGCCGATTTCAGGAACTCCGCCTCCTGGATCGGCACGCCATTCTTGCTCAACCAGGCTGCGACGTCATGCACCAGGTCCTCGGCGCGCGCATAGCGCGGCTCCATCAACGCGACCTCCAGGCGATGGATCACGAGCTCGGCCTTCGATTGCTCGCGCAGTTCTGCCGCGAGGCCGAAGTGATCCGGATGGATATGGGTGATCAGGATGCGTCGGATCCGATCGAGCGAAACCTCGAGCTCGGCGAGCTTGGCGTGAAGAGCCTGGCGCGACTCCTCCGTTTGCAACCCGGTGTCGATCAGGGTGAAGCCATCGCCATCACGAATCAGGTAGACGTTGACGTGCCGGAGCTCGAATGGCATCGGCAGCTCGAGCCGGTAAATGCCGTCCGCGACCTGCACGGCGCTAACGTTAGCGGAGCGGTCGGACTAGGCCGCGCTCTGCGCTTCTTCCGGCCTGGCCGGTAGGGGCTTCTGGCCCTGATCCTTGGTCGGGAGCGGGAGGTGCACCGTGTCGGTGGCGATCAAATCGAGGAAGGTGTCGACCACCTGCGGGTCGAAATGGGTCCCCCGACCTCCGCGGATCTCGTCCAGCGCCTTGGCCAGGCCGAGCGATGGGCGATAGATCCGGTCCGCCACCATCGCTTCGAAGGCGTCGGCGACGGCGATGATGCGCGAACCAAGGGGAATCTCCTCCCCCTTCAGCCCTTTCGGGTAGCCGGTGCCGTCGAATTTCTCGTGGTGGTGCCGGATCAGCGGGGCGACGTGGTGCAGCCCTTCGACCGGACCGATGATATCTGCCCCGATTTGCGGGTGCCGGCGCATCCAGGCCATTTCGTCCTCGGTCAGCGCCATCGCCTGCCGGAGGATACGATCCGGAATCCCGATCTTGCCGACGTCGTGAAGGATGGCCCCCAGGCGAACGGCGGCTGCCTCGTCGCGCGACAGGCCCATGCGCTCGGCGCATGCGCCGGCCAGCTTGGCGAGCCGCTCGGAATGGCCGCGCGTGTAGCTGTCCTTGGCCTCGATCGCGTTGGCCAGCGCCATGTTGACTTCGGTCATCAATTTGGCCTCGACGTCGCGGCGCGTCACGAGTTCCTGGTGCGATGAGACCGCGCGGGCCATCACCGATCCGAGGACGGCGACGACCAGGAAGAGGAAGAGCCGCTGGAGGATGATGATCCGGTCAAACGTCACCGTGGCGACGTAGGTCCCGTTCTGGAGTGGCGAGACCGCGCCGGCCGTGATGTACAGCACCGCTACGAGTCCAGCGCACAACACCGAGCCGACGGCGCCGAATCGCAGCGCTGACACCGTGATCACCAGGAAGAAGAGCGCGGCGAACGGGCTGGTGTAGCCACCTGAGGAGAAGGTGATCATAGTCGCGACCAGCATGTCCACGCCGGTCGTCGTGTAGCTGAAGGCGCGCCCGGGGCGGCGATGGAGGAAGAGCAGCAGCAGCGTACTCAGGCAGACGACGCCCCAGGCGGCCAGGATCTCGTTCACGCGCCCCTGGTCGTAGGTCGCGTCCGCGGTCAGGTTGTTCAGGATGACGGCGAAGATCAAGAGGGTCCACCGAAACAGACCGGTCAGGCGCTCATTGCCCAGGTTGATCAAGCTCTCCGCGGGATCTGGGGCGCGATGCCGGGCCTTGCGCGATCCATTGCGGGCGGCCATCGCCGATAGTATCCGGCCGTACTGTGACGGCCAGCGTTACGAAACAGTCGCGCCGGCGGCACAGGGTGGCCTAGGGAATCGCCACTCCGAGGAGATCAGCCAACAGACGCCGGACGTCCTGGTAGCGGGCAAAGGCCGCCTGGGCGTCGGCAAGGGCGGCATCGACCTGGTCGTAGGCGTCCCGAAGGGGCTCGAGGAGACCGGTGGTGTTGACCGCCGTTCGTTCGGCGTACGCCGTCCGCAGCTGATCGCTGATCGCCCGGGCCGAGGCGCTGTATTGAGTCGCGATCATTTCCGACTGCTTGAGCAGGGCCGGCAGGTTGTCCGGCGTGATGGCCTGGCCGGCGTACTGCCGTCGCAGCGCGCCCACCTGGACCGCGATGCTCGCTACCGACTCGCCGGCACGGCTGATGTCCGCACCGATCGCGCCGAGCCGCCGGGTGGCCTCGATCTGGCGGCCGGCGACCCCGACGCGCCCGACGAGCGTGAGTGCCGGATCGTGGCCGGCTCGATCACGGCCGGCCGCCAAGTCCTGCTCCGCCTGGCGAAGCTGAGCGGCGACGTCGCCCGGCGATTCCGCTGAACGCCGTGTAGCCAACGCCCGCCACGACGGCAAGCGTGAGCAAAAGAAAAAGACGGGCGCCGCCGGCGCCCGCCTTCAAGCCGCGCTTTCCGTTACGCCCGCGCCCGGTTGCCCGTGACGAGCCGAACGAGCCACAAAAGGATGACCGCGCCGACAAAGGCCGTGACGAACGTCAGGATCAGCCCTCCGCCGGAGATGTTGAAGAGGGTCTTGATGAGCCAGCCACCAAGAAACGCCCCGACCACGCCGACGACGATGTCCATGATGATTCCGTAACCATGACCGCTCATGACCCGCCCGGCAAGCGCGCCGGCCAGTCCGCCGATGATCAGAAATACGATGAGATCCAATTGCTTTCCTCCTTGCTGAGATTTTGTCGCTTAGATTATTTGTATCTCATTTCGGGCAAGTGTGTCAATGTCGCTATCACGATTGGGACGTGCACGAGTGGCTGCCGTGGTGTCGGCGGGGCTAGCTGGCCAGCAGCTCGTCGAGTGGCGTCGCCTCGGCTGCACCGGTGAAGCCGGCAAAGAGGTCCCGCTCCACCAACCCGGTGACCCAGGGGCTGGGGAAAAGGCGCTGAAACGGTTCAGTTGACGCGGTGGGTCCGGCGCCGACGGCAATCGCCGTCGAGACGCCGCCCTGCTTCGTTCCAGGCGCAACCCGCAGGTAAAGCTTGGCCGGCAGGGCGCCGGACCCGCGGGCCAGCTGGCGCGCGGCGTCGAAGGCCTGCGTGCCGGCAGCGGTGATCGCTGGATCACCCGCCGGCAGGACGACGACGTGGGGCTGGGTCGCGCGGATGATATCGCCGAAGAGTTCCGTGAGAGCGGGCGACCACCGCTCTGCCGGCCGGTAGTCGAGCAACATCAGCGCCTGGATCCCGAGCAAGCGGGCCCGGGCCCTGGCGGCGCCGGACTCGGCGCCGCCGGCGCAGGCCACCGTCACGGCAACACCGCGCCCCGCATACCAGGGGAAGGCCCGGCCCGCGATCTCCGACAGGTTCTCGAGGTCCGCCGCGAAGCCGAGCAGGCGTAGGGGCACACGGATGCATCGGGTCGGGCGGACGAATCTTTCCGCCTTACCGGATTACGGCACGGATCGCGCGCTGGAGAGGAGCCGATCGTATGCATGCTTGAGTTGGGGATAGCGCAAGAAAATGAGGTGGGCGAATTCCTGGGTCAGGGCCCGGGGCGGTCGATGCAGCCGCATGCCGGCCTCGCTCAGGAGCCGGTTGCCCTTGCGCCCATTGCAGCGCCGGCAGGCGACGACCTGATTCTCCCAGCTGTTGGCGGCGCCGCCGCGAGACGTTGGAACCACGTGGTCGACGGAGAGCTGTGAGGACGGCATCGACTTGTTGCAGTACTGGCAGGTGCCATCATCTCGGAGGAGGAGGTTGCGCCGGTTGGCTCGCAACATGCGTCGAGGGATCTGAATATTGGAGAGGAGGCGGACGACGACCACATCATCGCCGAAGCACCGCCGAGCCATCGCCCGCTCGATCGCCTGGCGCGCCTCATCGTCAATGAAGGTGACGCGCTGCTTGGTGAGCAGAACGACAAGCCGCCGCTTACTGATGACATTCAGCGGCTGAAGTGAGGCGTTTAGCAGCAGGACGAGTTCGAACGACCTCCTTTAGGCGGGTGCGCTACCCGCGTTCCTAATATAACGGGTGGTCAACTGGCCACCTTCACCCGGCCGTCGAGCGGCACGTACGGGACGTCCTTGCGACCGATGTACTCGGCGCGCGGGCGGATCAGCCGATTGTCGTGATACTGCTCGAGGATATGAGCCGTCCACCCGGCTACCCGGCTGCTGGCAAACACCGGGGTGAACATGTCGATCGGAATCCCCATCGTGAAATAGCACGAGGCCGAGTAGAAGTCCACATTCGCATAAAGGTGCTTTTGCTGCATGACGACCTCTTCGACCCTGCGGGAGATGTCGTACCAGCGCAGCTTGCCGGCCCGCTCACCAAGCTCCCTGGACATCCGGCGCAGGTGCGTCGCCCGCGGGTCCTCGGTACGGTAGACCCGATGGCCGAACCCGGAGATCTTCTTGTGCGCTTGGAGGATCTCCGTCACGTAGGCCTCGACTCGGGATGGATCGCCGATCGCTTGCAGCATCTTCATCACCTGCTCGTTCGCCCCACCGTGGAGGGGGCCGGCCAGGGCTCCGATCGCCGACACCACCGCCGAGTACATGTCGGCGAGGGTCGCTGCCGTCACCCGCGCGGCGAAGGTCGAGGCATTGAGCTCATGGTCGGCATGCAGGATGAGGGCCAGGTCCATCGCCCGGACCGAAAGCGGGTCCGGCTCGGCGTTGAACAGCATCCGCAGAAAGCTCTCCGCATGGGAGCTCTGGGCGGTGGGCTCGACCGGGTCGCGGCCGTGCCGGATGTGCTCATAGGCGGCCACGATCGTCGCCGTCTGCGCCGTGACGCGCATGGCCTTCGCCACATTGGCCTCTTCGCTGGAGTCGTGCGCCTGCGGATCGTAGAAGGCAAGCGCGGACATCGCCGTCCGGAGGGCGTCCATTGGGGTGGCGGTGCGAGGAAAGTCTTTCATGAGACGGACCACCGGCTCCGGCAAGGCGCGATGCGAGGCAAGATCGGCGGTGAAGCGCTGCAGCGCGTCACGCGTCGGAAGGTCCCCAAACCACAGCAGGTAGGTGGTTTCCTCGAACGAGGAGCGGCTTGCTAGATCGTGGATATCGATTCCGCGGTAGGTCAGTTTCCCTTCCGGGCCGATGATGTCGCAGATCGCCGAATTCGCGGCGATGACATCTTCGAGGCCCGCCTTTGTCATCGGCATATAAGCAGTATAAGAAGGGTTTGACCCTCTCCCCGGCCGGGTCTACCATGGCGAGGTGCTCAAAGTCATCGCCGCCCCGGAGCTCGCGCGAAATCTCGAACCGATCTTGAAAGCGCTCGAACAAAGTGGGACCACCTTGATCGTCAAACACGAAGAGCAACCGACCGCGCTCCTGGTCCGTTTCGACGCCTACGTGGCCATGCTAGCGACCATGGATTACTCCGGTTGGGAGCGATGGATCGAAGAAGTGCGCACCGCCTTTCCGCATTCCGTCTTTAGCCCGCCACGCCGGCTGAAGGCGATGGCGCCCGCCTTCCTCGATCCCGCCGACCTGGGTTATGCCCCGCAGTTCGGCCAGCTGGGGAGCGCCGCCGGCCGCCGCCGCCTGGGCGAGGAACTCGCTGGGATGGGCATCCAGCTGGACGACCAGCAACTCGGCTCGGTCTACTCGCTCGTCCTCAACCTGGCGGAGCGCAAGCGTGTCCTCTATGCCGAGGACCTGAAGCTGGCAGTCGACGAAGCCCTTGGGCGCGCGGCGCCGGGTCGCTTTGTCCTGATGGACCTCCAGTTCAGCGCCCAGAGTGGGCTGTCGGCCAGCGCCGAGGTCACGGTGACCGTCGATGGGCAGCAGCGGCAAGGCCGGGCCACCGGCAACGGTACGCTCGATGCCGTCTTCAGGGCGCTGCAGCAGGTCAGCGGGCTCGCCCCAGACCTGGAGGATTTCAGCCTCGCCGCGGCGACCCAGGGCAGCGACGCCCTGGGCGAGGCCGTGGTCACCCTGAGCCAGGGCTCGCAGGTCGTGGTCGGGCGGGCCGTCGCGCTGGATGTCGTGGAGGCGGCCGCGTATGCCTATGTGAACGCCCTCAACTGGCTGCACCGCCAGCAATCCGACCTGGCCAGTACAGCGGCCGCCGACCAGCACGGCCTCTAGGCCGGGCGCGAGGCGCACCGTGTCGCCCTTTCGGTTTGCCGTCAGCGCCAACCGTCCGCGGCCCAAGGCCGAGTGGATGGCGTTTGCTCGGCAGGTGGAGACGAGCGGCTTCGACACCCTGCTGATTTCAGATCATTTCGGTGCGCGGATGACGGTTGGACCGGCGCTCGTGCTGGCCGCGGAGGCCACGCGCCAGATGCGGGTCGGAAGCTTCGTGTTCGACAACGACTTTCGCCACCCAGCCTTGCTGGCGCAGGACGTGGCGACGATCGACCTCTTGACCGATGGACGCTTCGACTTCGGCATCGGCGCCGGCTGGCTGCGGAGTGAATATGACGCCGCTGGGATCCCGTTCGACCGTGGTTCGGTCCGCGTCGAGCGGCTGGCCGAGGCGATCCAGATCATCAAGCAGCTGCTGACGGAAACGCCGGTGACGCACACCGGCACCCACTATCGGTTGACCAACCTGACGGCGGGCTTCAGGCCCGTTCAGCAGCCGCATCCGCCCTTTGTGATCGGCGGCGGTGGGCCAAAACTGCTTACGCTGGCCGCCCGGGAGGCGGACATCGTCAGCATCATGCCGCGCTCGAAGGCGGACGGAAGCGGGCTCGAGGATGCCGACGCCAGCGCCGAATCGTTCGACCGGAAGGTCGCGTTGGTCCGGGAGGCCGCAGGCGAGCGGTTCGCATCGCTGCAACTCAACACGTTGGTCCAGCGCGTCGTGATCACCGATGACCGACGGCAGTCCGCCGAGAAGATGGCCGGCGAGTGGGAGGTGACCCCGGATCAGTTGCTGGAGTCACCACTTCTCCTGATCGGGACCATCGACCAGCTCGTCGAGCAGCTGCACGCGCGTCGTGAGCGGTTCGGGTTGAGCTATATCACCGTCTTCGAACGGGACCTGGCCAGCTTCAGTCCCGTCCTTATCCGGATGCGGGCGACTAGTGAATGAAGGTTCGCCCGACCAGCGGTTGCAGGATGGGCTCGAGCAGGAAATACAGGGAGTTGAAGATCAGTAAGAAGATCAGGTACCCGAAGAACACGCCGGCGATCACGATCCCCAGCAACAGCCCCTTGGAAAAACGCTCCATGTCGAGGCGAACCACCTTGATCATCAGCCCCCCCATGAGCAAACCGAAGGCTGCCCCGATCGGGTTCGGCCAACCAAGCGTGGCGCCCGCCAGCACCGGCAGGTAGCAAGCGAACTCCGGCACCGACCGCGGGACCAACGACCGCCGGATCGGTGCCGCGGCGACCGCGGACGCGGCGCCGGAACCAGCCGTGCCGCCAAGCCAGCCCTTGCATTTCCCGCAGGTCTGGTTTTCGGGCGCATTGTAGCGGTACCCGCACAGGGGGCAGACTTTCAGGGCCATCGATTCAGGCCGCCCCTCGCAGCCGCATGACCTCTTGTTCGAGCTCGTGAATCCGGTTCTCGCGCTGGACCAGCATCTTCTTGTGCTCGGAGAGCACCTTCTTGCTGTAGCGGCTGGTCATGAACCAGCGTAGGCGGTCGACCAGGCTGATCACAATGACGATCAACGCCCCGGCCGCCATGGATGCCAGCATCACGACCCAGGTCGGAATGCCCTGGTAAACGGCACCGGCCACGTTGACCGACGTCGCCTGCTGGTTCTGCACGGAGAACAGCGTGATCGCTATGCCCAACAGCAACGCTACCACCCAGCCAATGATCGCCATGCGCTCGATATCACCCCCAATGTGCGAGCGCCCCAGAAGGGCTCTTCGCCGCACGGTATAACCCGGCCGCGCCCGGCGAACTTGCTCCACCGTTAGACTCCAGCGTGGATGGCCGTTCGTACCTCACCGCGTATCTGGAGCACCCCGGCCGAGCCTGCTGACCTCCAGCCGTTCCGGCTCCGCGGCGGGAGCCCGGGGTGCTTGCTGCTCCACGGGTTTGCCGGTACGCCGCCGGAGGTCCGGGGCCTCGGCGAGCACCTGGCCGCCCATGGCTTCGACGTGCTGGCGCCGCTGCTCGCCGGGCATGGCCTGACGCCGGAGGCGATGGCCCAAACCCGCTGGCGTGACTGGGCCCGCTCGGCCGAGGAGGCGATGCACACGCTGCAGGCCGATTGCGGCCCCGTTTTTGTCGCCGGCCAGTCGCTCGGTGGCACGCTGGCGCTGCACCTGGCCGCCACCAACCCGGCGGTCCGCGGGGTCGTGACGATGGGCGCAATGGGCTCACCCAGGTTCTTTAAAGACTGGCGGCTCCGGGTGATCGGCGGTCTCAAGCACGTGGTGCGCTGGCACGTGCCGGGCGATGATTGCGACCTGGGCGATCCCAGCGCGCTTCGCTTCCTCCATAGCTACGCCCGCCGGCCGACCGTCTGTATCGAGAGCCTCCTGCAGCTGCTCCGAATCCTGGAGACCGAATTGCCGACGATTACCACGCCGGCGCTGATTTTGCACGGCCGGCGCGACCGCACCGTGGACGTCGGCAATGCGCCATTCATCCTGGATCAGCTCGGCTCGGTCGACAAGCGTTTGCTCTGGTTCGAGGGATCGGGCCACACCATTACGGTTGATCTCGAGCGCAACCAGGTAAACGCCGCCGTTCTCCAGTGGCTGCAGGCACACTGAGGCTTGTCTTTGCGAGGGGCCGATGCTATAACACGCAGGAAAACAGTGGGATCATCTGGTCCACGCTGATCCATCGGGCGAGTACTCATAGCGCCATCCGAGGGAGGAGAAATGCCGGCAAAGAAGAAGTCCTCGACCAAGAAGTCCTCGACCAAGAAGTCCCCCGCCAAGCGTTCGACGGCCAGGAAATCGACCACATCGGCCAGGCGGGCCAAAAAGACCCTGCCGAAGCGGTCGGCCGCCAGCAAGAAAGCCAAGGCCACAGGGGCGAAGCGAACGACCGCCAAGCGCGCGTCGACGGCCAAACGCGCCGGGAAGACGCTGGCCAAGAAGTCGGCCGTCAAGCGAACCGCCGCCAGGCGGTCGACGGCGGCCAAGCCGAAGGCGGCACCCAGCCGGCGGACGCCCACAACGAGCCCAAGCGTCGCAGCGGCCCCAAAACCGGCGGCACCACGGCCTGCGATCGCTCCGACGCCCGCACCGCTGGCCCCCAGCGGTCCGTCAATCCGGCCCGTCGCCCGGCCGGCCGAGCCCACCAACATCCCGCCCAGCCTCAGCGGGTTCGGCAGCGATAGCGGGTTCGGCAGCGAGTCGGACTCTTCCAGCGGGTCCGGCGGCTCCGAACGCATCAAGATCGGCGAGCGGCCGCCGGAGACACCCTGGCCCGGGAGCAGCAACCGCTAAAACGTCGTCTGTGAAAGCCTCCGCGCCGGCTGCGCGGGGGCCTTTCTTACAGCGGGGGTTACGACTACAGCGCTTTGCGCACTCGGAAATGGGCCATTTCGCCATGCGCCGTGCCGACGACGCACCGTTATCAAAACAGAGGCATCTTGATCAGACTTCTGCAACGGCTCATTACCGGAACCACCGTCGGGCTCGTGTGCCTGGCTCTCAGCGGCACGCCGGCGCTGGCCGCGACGAAAGCGAAGCCCTCCCTTCCCCGTCCGACAGCGCCCGGGCAGGCCCGCAAGGTGGGTCCGCCGCCGCCAGTGGTTTTTCAGGTGAATCCGATCAAAGTCAATCCGGCCCAACAGCCCAACATCCTGATCATCGGCCAGCACCTGAGCGCCACGACGACGGTCCAGGTGGGAGGCCATCCGGCGACCACCATCGAGGCCCCTGACCCCCAGACCTTACGCGTCCAGGTCCCGCTCGACCTGGCGAACGGTTCCTATCCCGTCGCCGTGACGAATGAGGGCGGCACGGTGCTGGCCGACGATCAACTGGTGATCGACGGCTCCGGATCCGGGCCTGACAACCTGACCACGATGGCGGGGGCGGGCTTCCTGATCCTCCTCGTCGTCGTCATGCGCCTGTCCCGCACCCCGGGCCTGGCCTGATTCGACCGCTGGCGTTAGCGGTCGACGGCCGACATCACTAGCGTGACCTGCCTCTCCCCCAGCTCATCGGGCGCCGGCACCGGCTCCGGTTCGACCATTCCAACCTGCGGCATCGAACGGAGCGCGGCAATGGCACCACGCATCTGGCCCAGGTTGCGCTTGCAGTCGGTGAAGGCGTTCTGGATCATGGTGCTTCCGCGCGAGATGCTGTTCTCCAGCACCCGGTCGAGGGCGGCGACGTTGTCATCGATCTGCTGAAGGTAGCCTTCCAGGTTCTCGAGGTCGATCGACCGAGCGTACTGCAGGTGCAACCGGAAGAGCGCCAGCACGTAGGGCACGGTCATGCTGTACGGCATCAAGATGACTCCCTCCCGATAGGCTTCGAGGTGTCCGCGCCGGCAGGCATTGAACACCGGGTCCGGAACGGCTGCGACGGCAAACGCGAGCGTGCAGGACGGATCGATGTACTGCTTGACCTCGCGGACCTTGGTTCGGAGCACCCGCTCGATCTCCTGGACGACGGCGGCCTCCTGCACGGCGTCACGCGTGTCCTCGCCGAGCCGGTCGAGAAGGTCCGGTGACGGCCACTTGCTGTCGATCGGGAGCCGCTTGCCGTTGGCCAGCACAAGGGCGTACTCGACGACCTTGCCATTGACACGGAAATTCATGTCGATCATCTGGGCTGGAAATTGCCGAAAGGCGTCTTGCAGGATGTTCTCGCCGGCCGCCCCACGGGTTCGGCTGCCGAGGAGCACGGTTTCAATCCGGCGGGCGGACGCCTGGACGTCCTCGTCCATGCGCCGACGTTCCTCGGCGTCGACCTTGAGCCGCTCGACGACCACCCGCGCTTCGGAGAGCTCCCGCCCCAGGGCGTCCCGAACGCCGGCGGAGCTTTCGAGGACCTTTATGCCAACACCCTGAACCGCGACCTGGAGGTTCCCCATGGTCTGCGTCAGGGCTCCCTGCTGGCTGGTCATCGAGTCCACCTGCGATTTGAGGGATCCGAGGTCCGCCAGCGCCTTCAGGACCGCTTCCGAGGCGAGTGGCGGGGTGGGACGGCGGCTGATCAGCAGGCCGACGACTCCGGCGAGCGCGGCCGTGGCCAGAACGACAAGAACCAGTTCAGGAACGCTCACGTGGACTCCTTCAAGACGCATGCAGGACGATTGGCTGCCTTCATGGTGGTGACCAGCATGGGCAAAGTCAAGCAGCGGCTTGCGACAGCTGTCTGTCACAGCCCTGGTGGCTTCGCAGCCTAGCGATCGATCGGATATCCCCGCTTAATCCAGGCGGCGGTCCCACCATCGACGTTGCTGACGTCGGCATAGCCCTGGAGCAGGAGGAACGCGGCGGCGGCGAGGCTCCGCTGGCCACTGTGACAGATGGCCAGGATCGGACGCTCGCGTGGCACCTCGCCAACCCGCTCCTCCAACTCGCTCAGCGGGACCAGCTGGGCGCCGGGAACGTGGCCTTCAGCGTATTCCCAGGGCTCCCGAACGTCGAGAACGAAGGGTGGCGACTGGCCCTCAAGGCGCCGGTGCAGGTCTTCCACGAAAACGGTTGGCACTTTCGGGGGCCGGCGGGGCGGAAAACTCGCCGAAAGTCTCACCCCGGCATCTTAGTGGCCGCCGGGCTCGGCTCTCGAGCGCGCCATGGGCGCAAGCTTGCTCGTGACGCTGCGTCGAATCCATCAGCATGAGCAAGGGTCCTCAGTACCTGCAATTCTTCGGTTCCGACCCCTTGAAACGGCTCCACGGCTGCGCCGTGGCCGAGTCCGATCGCGGCTCGGACAGCCCCTGCGCCAACCTGGCCCGCCCGCTTCGCCGCCCGCAGGTCGGCTTCGGGAACCCTCGCGGTCCGGTGGTCTTTCTAAGCCCGAGCCCGCTCGACCCGGCGAGCGCGAGCAACGACGCCTTCGCCGAGTGGCTCGAGATCGAATCCACGCTGGAACACCACATGACGGCGGAAACGCCGCAGCCCTACTTTCAGTTCGTGCGGGCAGTGCTGGCCGCGACGCGCAAGCGGCTCGGGCAGACCCCGGAAAAGCGCGATGGCCTCCAGCTGGCCTTTCATACCTGGGCGGTTCGCTGCGCAACCGAGATTCCTGACCGGGTGACCGACGCCGCGCTGGGTCAATGCGCGGAGCGGCACCTGCAGAGCCTGCTGGGTCCGATCGCGCCGGCAGTCGTGGTGGCGATGGGCGGACCCACCGCTCGCTACTTCTGGTCGCGCAGCGGGCAAACCTGGGATGGCTTCGGCCCGATCACGGCCCTGCACGGAACCACCGTGAGCACGGAGCTCGGCGGTCGTACCGTCCCGGTCATCCTGAGCGTCCATCCGTTCCAGCGGAGCGTGGAGTTGCGGCCGGACGTGATCGCGCGGGCGATTGCCGACCGGATCAGCCCGGAACTCTTCGACGGCGTCGCACAGCAAAAGGCCGCCTGAGATGAAGAACGACGCCAACCTCACCAGCCCCGCAAGCGACCCACGCTTCCTGCCGAAGGACGACGAGAGCCACGTTCGCGAGCGGATCCAGAAGGCCGAGCAGGGGCACTCGCTTCGGCCTGGGGCGCTCTGCCCCCACTGCTCCGGCCACGCCTTCAAACGCGCGGAGCTGAAGGCCGGCACCCCGTGCCCGAACTGCGGCAAGTCGCCGCGCGTCGCGGCTTAAGCCCGGCGCTTCCCCGGACGCGCCGCGGCGTTGAGCACGGCCATTTTGGCGCCGGCTTCCGCGATGCGCTGACGGAGATCGGCGGGAGCCAGGACCTCGACCGAATCGCCCCAACCAAGAATCCAGGGGGCAATCTCGACCGTCCCCGCGACGGTGACCCGCATTTCGACCACGCCCTTGGCGGCATCGCTGAGCCGCTGGGATGGATGCCAGATGGTTTCGCGAACGCGCGCCGCGGCCGGAGGAAAGAATCGCACGTGCACTTCGACCGGCTCGCCTGAGTTGAAGATGCCCCACGCTCGAGCCAGGTGACGATTGATGTCGAAGTCGGCAGGGATCCGATAGCTCTCCGCCATCTGCTCGGCCCGCACGATGCGTTCCAGCTTGAAGGTCCGCATCTCGCCCAGCTCACGGTCGCGGGCGACTACGTAGCTACTGTGCCCGATCAGCGAGGGTTCCAGGAAGTAGGGCTCGATCGAGCGTGGCCGGACCGGGCCTCCCCCCGTCGGATACCAGATCCGGACGACCTTGCGCCCTGCCCAGCTCAAGACCACCGTCTGCCAGACCCGGCTGGTCGCCGGATTGACCGGCCGGTTCTCCATCTGCCGAACGGTGGCATGGACGTATTCGGCCACGGGTGCGGGCAGGACCGCGGCCAGCTTGGTGAAGGCATCGGCGACGCCGGGATCCGCCTCCTGACTGTGGCGATGCATCAGGCGCACGCCCATCAGCAGCGCCATCGCCTCTTGGAGCGTGAATTTAACCGGGGCGATGAAGAAGTTGGGATCGATCACGATCCGTTTGTTGTCCTCATAGACCGGGACATTCATCGCCTCGAGAGCCCGAATGTCGCGGTAGGTGGTGCGCACGGTCACGCCGGTCCGCCCGGCAATCTCGCTCGTCGTCAAGCCGCGCGGGTTGCCCTGGAGCAGGGTTTGCAACTTCAGGATGCGGGCACCGCGATCCCCTTTCTCGAACGACCCCATTCAGAAAAGTCTAGACACCCCCGATCCGAGGCCGAACAAGCACTATAATTGCCCTGTTTTTGCGTTCGCCTATGCCATCGCGCCGGGCATCAATTTCGTGGTTACGGGGGATTTGTGGCCCTTCGCCTGCTCCATTTTGCCGACCTGCATCTGGACCGATCGTTCGCGAGTCAGCGCCTCTTCGGCGTCGGCGCACAACGACGCCGTGAAGACCTGCGGGCGGCCCTGATCCGAATCATCCAGCGGGCGCGCGAGGAATCCGTGGACCTGATCACGTGTGGCGGGGATCTCTTCGAACACGACCAGGTGACCCGCGACACCGGGAACTTTGTCGCCCAGACGCTCGGCGAAGCCGGGCGGCCGGTGCTCGTGGCCCCCGGCCATGCCGATCCCGCCGTGGCCGGGTCGCCCTATCGCTATCTGCGCTGGCCATCCAACGTCACCATCGCCGCCCACGAGGAGCTGCGACCCTATCGCTTCGGATCGGTCGACATCTGGTCGGCGGGCTTCATGCGGCCGGCGGTCACCGAAGCTCCCCTGCGCGATTTCGCCCGGCTGGGTGAGGGGATCCATCTCCTCCTCCTGCATGCTTCCGACATGAGCGCGCTCCCCGAGGGCACCGTGCCACTGAAGCCGTTGACCCCCGATCAGGTCCGCGAGGCGGGCTTTCGTCATGCCCTGCTCGGCCACTACCACGAAGGCCGCACAGGTGAGGTCGTCACCTACCCCGGCAGCCCGGAACCGTTGACCTGGGGCCGGGACGGCTTTCATGGGACCGCCCTGGTCACGGTCGAGGATGACGGCACCACCACCATCAGATTGGAGGATGTCGCCGGGCGCCGGTTCGTTCGCGAGACGATCGACATCACCGGGATGACGAGCCGCGACGAGGTACGGGATACGGTGCAGCGCCTGCGAGAGGCACACCAGCTGGAAGGCGCCGTGGTGCAGGTCACGCTGGACGGCCACCGCGCCCCCGCCCTCGACCTGGACCCGCGGGCGCTCGCCGCGGAATGTGGCGAGGGGTTCTCGCACCTCGACTTCGAGGATCGATCGCAGGTCTCACACAATCTCGAGTCGGTGGCGCAGGAATTCACCAGCCGCGGCGAGATGGTTCGCAAGCTGGTCGAGCAGCAACCCGACGCCCTCGCCGACCGCGAGGCCGTCGGGCGCGCCCTGCAGCTGGCGCTGGACGCGTTCGAGCAATGATTCGTCAACCGATGGTGACGGCATGCGGCTGACCAGGATCGAGATCGAGGGTTTCGGGACCCTGCGCGCGGTCGACCTGCGCTTCGGCCCGGCGATGAACCTCGTGGTCGGACCGAATGAAGCGGGCAAGTCGACACTCCAGGAAGCCATCCTCGCGGGCCTCTACGGGCTCCAATCGGCAGATCGCAATCGGCCATCGCTGGTCGAGCGCACGGAGCGTTGGCGGCCGTGGCAGGGCGGACACTTTGGGCTGGCGATCGAGTTCCAGCTTGAAGATGGGACGCCGCTTCGTGTGGAGCGCGATCTCGACAGCGAAACGGTCCATGTGACCGACCTTCGCACCGGCGCCGACCTCAGCGACCGGTTCGAGCGTGACCCGCTCGGGGGTGTCCAGGTGGGACGCGAACTCCTGGGGGTCAGTCGTGAGATCTACACCAACACCGCCTGCATCTCCCGGAGCGAGGTCATGCGCCTCGAAGATGCCGGCAGCATCAAGGAGGCGATCGCCGCCCTGGCCGATTCGGCACACCCCGATCGCACCGCCAAACGGGTCCTCGACCGGCTGCGGGAGGAACGG
This sequence comes from Candidatus Dormiibacter sp., assembly GCA_039922495.1. GTDB lineage: Bacteria > Chloroflexota > Dormibacteria > CF-121 > CF-121 > JALYYC01. The sequence continues at coordinate 70,390 of JBDTEO010000017.1, read as the reverse complement.
ACGGTGCGGATCGGCCGGCCGCGCGGACGGAGCGGACCGCTGCACGACCTCGAGGCGCGGCTGGTCGAACTGGAGCGACAGCTCGCCGCTGCGCGCCAGGCCCGCGCCGCCGTCGATGAGCTGGCCCGAAAGCGGGAATCGGTCGCCGCGCTCACCGACAGTGAGCTGGCCATCGTCCAGACGCTCGACGCCGCGATCCTCGGCTCGCGGTTGGCGGAGGCGGGCCACCGCCTCGCGCGACTCGATGCGATCGAATCCGCGATCACCGATGAGTCGAGTCGCCAGCAGGGGCGTCGCGAGTTCGCCGCCTTCCCGCTCGAGCGGGAGGGCGAGGTCCAGGAATTGCGCAGCCACCTGCGGGCGGCCGAGGAGGCGCAGCAGGGTTTCGAGCGGGACGCCCAGACGGGTGCCAGCCAGCTGGCACAACTGGAGTCGGAGCGTCATCGCGTCCAATCCGAGGCCCAGGGTCTTATGACCCGGGCACGCGGCATCGATGAGACCGCCCTGCAGGCCGAGCCAACCGTCCGCCAGCTGGTCTCCTCGCTGACCGTTGCCGACACCCAGGCGCCTGAGGCCCAGTCACGCGCCCAGGCCGGTAACGATGAGCTCGCTCGGCTCGCCGAGCGACATCCCGGGTTGATCGGCCAAACCCTGGACTGGCCGGCGCGCAACATGGAGTTTCAGCGCGTCTATTCGGAGTGGCACGAGCGCCACAATGTCGCGGTCGAAGCCCGCGCGCGCGCGGGCGCTGAGTTGCCCCCGCGGCTCGAGCAGCTCAAGCACGACATCGCGCGCTACCGCGAGGTGCCGGATGTGATCAAGGCCGGGCAACAGGCGGAAGAGGCGATGCGGCGCGAGGAGAACCTCGCCGAACGAGCCCGCAGCCGCCAGCGAACGTTCCTTGGTGCCATGATGGGCGGCTTACTGCTGACGGTGATGGCCATCCTGGTCGCCTTCTTCGCTCTCCAGGGCGGGATGCCCGTGTACCTAGCCGGGGCCGCCTTCTTTTTGCTCGGCATGGGCGTGTTGTCCACCGGCATCGGCATCGTCATCAGGGCCCAGGCCCGCAAGGAGGTCGACCGGCGCCTGCGCGCCAAGGACGAGGCGCGGATCAAGCGTCGGGACGTCCTGCGCCCGTGGGGCGTCCGGAGCTCCGGCGAGCTGCAACAGGCCCTCGTCGAGCATCTCCAGAAGGTCCGCTACGATGCCACCCGCCTCGAGCTCGACCGCCAGGCCGCGGAACTGGAAGAGCGGGCCCAGATGGCCGGTCGCACGCTCCGCGAGCTGGTCGGATCCTGGGGACTGCCCCAGCCGGCGCCAACCGAGGAGGCGGTCAAGGAGACCGCGCAACTGGTCGAATCGCTCGCCCAGGACACGATCGCCTGGAACGCCGCCAGCGAGCGAGCCCAGGCCACAGCACAGGTCCAGGCTGAGCTCGAGGGTCGGCGTGAGGCCTTCCACCAGCAACTCCACACGATCCTCGATCAACTCGGCTTTGACCGCCGCGACCCGATGGGCGCCGCGCGCGATTTCGTCGGCAGTTGCGAGGCCGCGCGCTCGGCTGGTCAAGCGCAGGCGCGACTCGAGCAGCTGGATGCGCAGCTCGAGCAACTCGGCCAGCCGGCGCAGCGAGCCGCCGTCGAAGCCGCCAAAGTGGCAGGGCTGCGGCAGCAACTCGCGGCCGTCCACCAGAGTGCGGGAATCGCCGAGCCGGATCCCGAGCGGGCCGCCAGCGCGTGGGAGTCCGCGGCCGCCGAGGCGCGTGCGTATCGAGAATCAAGCCAGCGCCTGGGGGAGTTGCGGCAGAAGAGCGGCGTGCCCGGAAGCGAGGAGGCCCGATCCCTACGGCAGCTGGTGCAAGACCTGACCGGGCAGCTCGAGGAGGTGAGCCAGGGTGCCGATCCGGAGCGTGTCGCGGCATTCGCCAGCCTGCCGCTGGCGGAGCTGGAGCGGCAGCGAGATCAGCACCGGGCGGCGCGGGAACGTGCCCAGGAGGAGCGGGCACGCGCCGAGGAACTGCTCAATGACCGGCTGACCCAGATTGGCGATGTCGCGGCCCTGGATGAGGAGATCGCCGCGGTCCGCGAACAGTTGCAGCACCTGGAGATCGAGGCGCATGCGTATGACCTCGCGATCGAGACGCTGGAAACCGCGACCAAGTCCGTTCGGCGGGCCGTGATTCCGCGACTGAAGGCGCAGCTCCAAAACCAGCTCTCCCCCATCACCAACGGCCGCTACCGGGATGTCCGCGTCGGCGATGACCTGACCTTGCAGGTCAAAGCGCACGACCAGCGCACCTATAAAGATGTCGACAACCTGAGCCTGGGTACCCGGTCGTTGATCTATCTCCTGCAACGAGTGGCTCTTGCCCGCATCATCGGCGGCAGCGCCGAGCCGGCACCACTCCTCCTGGACGAGGCGCTGGTGCACGCCGACCGCCGGCGGATGCGGGCGGCGCTGGACGAGCTGGGCCGCCTTGGCCAGGACAACCAGATCATCCTCTTCTCGAAGGACGAGGCCCTGGCGGAACGGGCCGAGAAAGCCGAACACTGGACGATCATCCGTCTCCCTGGACCAAGCGCATCTCCTCCGGAGCTCGACGGCCAACCGGCCAATGGGTCAACTCGGGAAGAAATCGAGCCGATCGAAGCCGAGCAAGAAGTCCCCAGCGGGTAAGGCGAAAGTTGTGACAGACAGCTGTCACAGGGCCCGGTTATCGTGCTCCCATGGGCAATGTCATTCCGTGGTCAAAGATCCATCCAATCATCAAAAGCGAACAGCCCTTCGTCGGCGTCACGATGGTCGACCCTCAGGGAAAGCTCTGTGTCAGCGAGCTGATCCATTTCGATCCGGAGACAATGGAGAGTCCTGACGAGGTCGCCAGCGCCATCGTGGCCGCGGCCCAGCAGGCCGCCGCTCGGGTGGCGAGCTCCTATCGGACGCAGCGAACACAGCCGCCGCGCCGCAAGCTGCGCCTGTTGAAAGGCGGCATCGCCTAGGCGGGCAGGGCGTTGAGTCGCGCCTCGAGGCGTCCTTTGACCCCGGGCCATTCCGCCTCAACGACCGAGTAGATCGGCGTGTCGCGATAGGAGCCGTCCGGTCGGATCCGCTGGTTGCGTAAGGTCCCCTCGTAGACGGCGCCCAGCTTCTTGATCGCCGCCTGTGAATGCAGGTTGCGGATATCCGTCTTCAGCGCCACGCGAATCGCATGCCAGTCCTCGAAGGCGTGGCGCAAGAGCAGATACTTGGCTTCCGGATTGGCCAGGGTGCCCCAGGCATCCGGCTCGTACCAGGTCCAGCCAATCTCGGCCGTTCGGTCTTCCTCCTGGACATCGAGGTAGCGGGTGCTGCCAATGATTCGCTGATCCGACTGCTGCCGCAGAACAAATGGATACTCGCGGCCGAGGCGTTCCGCCTCGAGCGCCCTCGCCATCCACCGCTGCATCGTTTCGGGCGTCGTCGGCCGCGCGGGCATGAACTCCCAGACCTCGGGCGACCGGCCCGCCTCGAGCAAGGCACGCGCATGCTCCAGCCGCATCGGTTCCAGCTGGACGTGCCGGCCAGTGAGCCTGATCGGCCCCAGCCTAGCCATCGCCTCGCTCCCGGGCCGTCCTCAGAAGGGCCGGTCCACCATCAGAAAGACCACAACTGCCAGGAGGAACCACGCCACCACCTGGATAATGGTCGCCGCCGCGTCCGCGGTCTCCGGGATCGCACTGTCGGCGAGGGCGGTCCTCAGCCGCCGTAGGTTGGGCGCCAGGTAGGCACCTTCGAGACCCATCGCCGCGATGAAGAGCAGCACACCGAGCAGGAGCCAGCCGGTAAACAGTTTGAAGCGACCCGCCCACAGCACCAGGCCGCTGAGCAAGACCAGCGCCGCTCCGGTGTAGACCAGGGCGACCTGGGTGCGCCAGGCAAAGTCATAGAGGGCTTTCCGGCCGGCTGCCTCGGCGCGGTCTGCCATCGGCCGGAGCAGGGCGTGAGCGCTGACGCCGCCAAGGAGAAAGATTGCGCCAAAGACATGGAGCGTGAGCACGAGTCGCACCCGAGCAGCATACCGCGAGCCGAGTTGCCGTCTATAGTTTCTGCGTGCCGGACCAGGCCCGCAAGGACGCCGAGGTCGTGATTCCACAGGCCTGGCTGGTGCCGAACCTCGCGATCGATGCGGTTCGGGCACTGCAACCCGGTGAGACGACTGCCGACCTCGAGAAGGGCGAGCTCCGGATGCGCGGGGTGGAGGTTTTAGTGGCTCGCAACTGGGTCAAGGAGGAATTCTGGCCACGGATCCACGAGGCAGTCCAGGGCGGCTACGCGGCCGAAAAGACCTACACGTATCTTCGTGCGCACGCGGAGCGTCGCGGAACGCAACGCGTCACCAAGCAAGGCTAAGCGACTCCCGTGGTCAGGCCGGCCGGCGAGTCGAGGCGCGCATCGGCCGAACGTTTTCGCCCTGCTGCGCGACGAAGGCGCAGACGCGGTTTCGTCCCAGCGCCTTCGCCTGATAGACGGCGCGGTCGGCAGCGGCCAGCATATCGGACGGTGTCCGGCCGTGCGCGGGAAAGAGCGCGACCCCGATGCTGACGGTGGCCGTGACCTCGGCGCCGTCCGGAGTCTTGAGGTCGATGGCCGCCACAGTGAGCCGGACCCGTTCGGCCACCGCCGCCGCCTCCGCCTGGGATGCCTCCGGCATCAGGATGACGAACTCGTCGCCGCCGAAGCGAGCGGGCAGGTCATATTCTCGAACCGACTCCCGGATTGCGTCGGCCACGCGCCGGATCATCTGGTCGCCAACCAGGTGTCCATGGCGGTTATTGACCTCGCGCAGGAGATCCAGGTCCGCCAGGACAATGCTGAGGGGCCGGCTGAACCGGCGCGCGCGCTCCATCTCCAGCGAGGCCACCTCGGTCCAGTGCTTCATGTTGGCCAGCCCGGTCTTGGGATCCGTCCGCGCCTCTTCCTTGAGGTTAGGGACCATCAAGGACCGGTAGATCAAATAGAGCGGGCCCAGCACGAGCGGCACTAACGGCGGCTCCGTCAGCCAGAGCAGCGCCCCCAGCACACCGACGGACATCAAGGCGAGGTCAGTCCCGAGGTTGTCCCATTCGAGCGTTCCCGTGCGGGTCAGGGCGACCCCGCGCGCCCACATGATAACGAGCGCCGTGAGGACATGATTCAGCACGACAAAGGCGATCCCGGCCATCGCCGCGTAGACGACGGGCCCCAGACCGGTCAGGTGAGCGCCCTGAACGCCAAGGCCGAAGAGCGCCCCCGCCAGCATCGCGCAGACCACGAAGTTGGCGGTGTTGAAGGCCTGGATATACCAGCGGTAGCGCACCCGAATTGCCTCGATCGCGTGGACGGCAATCACGATGAGGACCACGTAGCCCGGCGGCAGGAGGAGCGCGGCAGCGACAAAAAAGATCGTGGTCGTGTAGTAGGACTGGTGCTTTGGGCTCTTCACCTTGAATTGTTGTGCGACCGCCGCGAGGAGCAGGAGGATGGCCGCGAGAGGCGCGCTGCTGATCCGGATCGGGCTGAGGATGCTGGCGACGATGGCGAGGATGGCGGCCAGCGCCAGGATCACGCCGATGTAAGCCCGGGCGAATACGGGAAGTGCATGCATGCGATCAGGCGGCGTTCGCCCGCACCTCCTGCCGCTCTCGTTCGCGATCGGCAAGCAGCGCGGCCAGCGCCAGACGGGCCAGGCAGAGGGGACCCGCGATCGCGAGGACCATCCAGGCGCCCACCTGAGTCGTCAGCACCAGCATCGGTCCGGAGACCCAGATGATGACCAGGTCGGCGGCCAGCAACTCCGGCTTGAAGAGACCGCAGCGCGCCGGGTTCAGACCCCGTGCGGTCCAGAGCGCGCCGGCCAGGAGGACGCGGTTGAGCACGATGAAGGTGCAGCCGGCGGCCAGTGCGGCTTCAACGGTGGACAGGGCGGAGGCCGGCATCAAAAGCTCGGCCCGATGGAAAACGATGGCGGCCACCGCGGCGCTCAGGAAATAGTCGGAGAGATTGAACGCCTGGATGTAGAGGCGACGCCGAAGCCGCACCTGCTCCGCCGCATGGATCAGGACCAGGAAGGCGATCAGTTGCGGCGTGCCGAAGAGCGCGGCCGCCATGATGATGAACGGGAGCGTGACCTGGTACGCCTGATGGCGCGAGGCCCTGATCGGAAACGCGTGGGCCAGCATCCCGAGTCCGCAGATGGCGAGGAAGACCATCAGATCGGCGGCGCCGGCACGAACGGACCAGAGCAGGGCCGCGGCCGCGGCGGCCAGCAGTCCGACGGACGTGAGGTAGGCGCGGGCTTGCAGCGAGAGAGGCGCCTGCTTCATCGGCTAGCTTTCCCAGCTCACCGCATTCCAGGCAAGGCTGTCCCAGGAAACGCTGTCCCACGAGACGCTATCCCAGGAGACGCTGTCCCAGGACACGCTCGGCAGGCTCTGCATGCTGTTCGCCTGCAGGTACATGACCTTGAGGAAGTTGTTCGGATCGATCCCGTGGTTCGCGTTCCCCACCAGACCCAGGTGGTTGATGGCCAGGGCCGCGCTCGGGTAGCCGGCGCCGGTGCCCGCCACCGCGATCGGACGGGCGGTGGCGAGCAGAAGCGCTTTCAGCTGCCCGGGACGCACCGTCGGGTGGCGCTCGAGGTACAGGGCCACGACGCCGGAGACCATCGGCGCGGCCATCGAGGTGCCGCTCAGTTGGATGTAGCCGGTGCCGACCAGGTGCGTCGGATAGTTGACGGCGAAGTTGCTGTTCGGCGCGAGGGTGGTGATGATGTGGCGCCCGGGGGCGACCAGCTCGGGTTTGCTGTACCCGTTCTGGGTCTTCCCAAAGCTGGAGAAACTGGCCAGGGTGTCGTCAGCGACGGTTGCCGTGCCACCGTCGTCCGTTGCCCCGACCGTGATCACAAAGGGGTCATTAGCCGGGGCATACAGGGCACTGTTGGGGCCGTTGTTGCCGGCCGCGACCACCACGACGATGCCCTTGAGCCAGGCGTACTCGACGGCCGCGTCGATCGGGCTCGTCACGTAGCTCTCCTGGACAGATGCCGAGAGCGAGAGGTTCATGACGCGAATGTTGTAGGTGTCACGGTTGATGACCGCCCAGAGGATGGCGTTCATGATGGTCGAAGTTGGCGCGGCCCCGCTCCCGTCGTTGACGCGCAGGTTGATGAGATTGACCTGGGGCGCAACGCCGATGAACTCGCCTCGGCTGGCGGTGCCGTTCCCGCCGATGATCCCGGCGACCGCCGTTCCGTGGCCGTAGCTGTCGATGGCGCCCGCCACGCCGGGATTGAAGTTCTTGTTCAGCACGATACGGCTGCCGAAATCCGGGTGGGAGGCCATGCCACTGTCGATCACCGCGACACCGATCCCCTTTCCGGTCAGCGGATCGACGCGGTTGCTCCAAAGCCCCACGGCATCCATGACCGCCGGATAGGCGCTGACGAGAGCGGCCGGGTCGAGGGCCGTGTCCGACAGCCGGACGGGCGCATCGTAAACGATTCGCTCGACGTTGGCCGCGCCGGCCAGGTAGTCGATCTGGCTGGCGGTCAACTCGGCGGTCAAGCCGTGGACGATCGGCACCAGCTGCGGATGCTTGACGCCGGCACGGTGAAGGTCGCCCTCGAGAGCATCGAGGTTGTGGCGCGCCACCACGATCACCTGAACGCGTGGCCCGCGGGCCAGCTGCTCGAGGATGTGGTGGTCGACATGCCGATTCCCGGAGCTGGCGAGGGCGGTGGCGGGAACCACGGTAAGGAGCAAGCCAAGCGCAGCGGCGCCGCCCGCGAGGGCGCGGACGATTGGCGCCGGGCCGTGACGGGCGGATGCCTTTTGGACCATGATTCGGTGACGCCAACGTAACAGCGATCTCTTACGGCGACTGTGACGGGGCTGGGGTCGTTACAAACCAGCCCGACCGGGCCGGCCGCCGGACCTTTGTTAGCCTCACGAGGTGCTGGGCTGGAATTCGACCGAGGCTGCCGTGATCGACGGGTTCTTTCGCTTCGCACCAGCCCACGCCCGCGTCGTGGGAGAGCATGCCTTCGACGGGGTCGTCGGCGATGCCTCCGCGGGCTCCATCCAGGCTCGCATCCAGGAAATTGACCAACAACTGGCGGCGATGGCCCGACCGGACGCCCTCACTCGTGACCAGAACATTGACCACCGGGCGCTGACGGCCCAGCTGCGGGCGAGCCGCTTCGAACTTGCGGAGCAACGGACGCCGTTCACCGACCCGCTGTACTACACCGGCGCCGGCTCGGAGCTCGACGTCAGTCCCTATCTGAAACGCCAGTATGCCCCGCTGCCGGTCCGGCTCCAGAGCCTCGGGCAGCACCTGGACAACTATGCGGGGTACCTGGAGGCAGCCCGTGACAACCTCGGGGCCTCGCTCCCTCGTCCAAACCTCGAGGTCGCCATCGAGGCTGCCGCCGGGCAGGCCGACTATCTCGACGGGGAGGTCCGCGCTATCGCGGAAGCCGATCGCGCGCTGGTGGCGCGGATCGATTCGGCGGTCGCGCTGGTCCACGAGTTTGTCGGCTTCCTGACCTCGCGCTTGGCCGCCGCGCACGAACACGACCCGCTGGGCGCGACGCGCTTCCAGCAGCTCCTCGCCTGCCGCGAGATGGTCGACCTGGACCTTCCGACCCTCGAGCAGATGATCCAGGATGACGTCAACCGGAACACCGCGCGCGCCGAGGAGTTCGCGCGTCAGTTGGCGCCGGACCTGGGGATCGCCGGAGCGCTCAAGCAGATCGAGCGCAGTCATCCGACGGCGGACAGCATCATCGCGGATGTGAGCGACATGCTCGAATCCATCCGGCACTTCGTCCTGGAGCGAGAGCTGCTGTCGATCCCCTCGGAGGCGCGCTGCAGGGTGAAGCCAACGCCCGCCTACGCCTCCTACATCAGCGCCGCGCTCGATAGCGCCGGCCCGCTGGAGTCAACCGCCCAGGAGTGCTACTACTACGTCACCGTCCCGACGCCCGCCTGGGGCCGCGCCCGGAGCGAGGAGTGGTTACGCTACCTGAACTATGCAGTGCTGACCAACACCTCGATCCACGAAGCCTATCCCGGCCATTACGTGCAGGCGCTTCATGAACGCCGGGCGTCGTCGCTCACGCGGCGCGTTTTCTGGGTACAGGGCACCGGGGAAGGCTATGCCCACTATTGCGAGGAAATGATGGTCGACACGGGATTCTCATCCACGCCAGCGCTCGGCTTCGCCCAGACGATGGATGCGCTGCTGCGCGACTGCCGCGCCATCGTGGCGCTTGGCTTGCATTGCCGCCAGATGACCATCGGCGAGGCGGTCGAAGTGTTCAAGCGGATCGGGTTTCAAAGTGAGCTGCCCGCGACCCGCGAAGCCACGCGCGGCGCCTGGGATCCGCTCTACCTGACCTATACCCTCGGGAAATTGCTCATCTACGACCTGCGGCGGAAGCACGAGCCGCGCCCCGGCTACTCGCTGAGACAGTTTCACGATGCGTTCCTCGACTGCGGTAACCTGCCGATCCCCCTGATTGGCGAGTTGCTCGGCTGAAAATCATTCCGCGGGGGGCGCGGTGAATCCCATAAACTCGATCGCCAGCCTGAGCGGCGATCTCCTGATTGTGGTCATCGCCGGGTTGCTCTTCATCGAGGAGACCGGCGTCCCGATCCCCTTTGCCCCGGGCGACCTCTTGCTGCTGATCGCGGGAATCGCGATTGCCAGCGACACGGTGGAGCCGGTTCCGATGGTCGCGTCGCTGCTGGTCGCGATCACGGTCGGCGCGATGGTCGGCCGCGAGGTCTTCGCGTTGGTGGGGCAGGCGGCCCTGGTGAAGGCGGCCGATGCGCTCCATTTCCGACGGGGTCTCGAGCGGGCAACTCGGATGCTCCGCCGCGGCGGAGCGCGCGCCGTCTTTGTGGGCCGCCTCTTTCCGGGGCTCCGCATTTCGACGACGCAGGTGGCAGGCGTCAGCCGGATGCCGCGACTCACCTTCGCCGCGGGGCTCATCCCATCCGTCCTGATCTACACCGCCGTCTTCGTCGGCCTCGGCGCGCTGGTCGGGCAGCCTGCGGTCAGCCTGTTTCACCGAGCCGAGCACCGCCTCTTTGTGCTGGTCGTCGCCGGGCTCGCCGCGGTCGCGGTCGTGCTTTCGGTGCGGATCCTGGCCCGGCGCGGCGTGCTCGACGTCATGGAGCCGATCGTGCTCGGGGTTCGCCGTGACATGGCCGACGCGGTGGAGGCGGCACTTCCCTGGCAACACGGCGCCGATGCGCGATGGCGGCAATATCCGCTGGTTCGCCGTGTCTTGGCAGGCGGGATCGACGCCGTCCTGGTCCTTGCCGGAACGATCTATCTCCTGACCGCCGTGACCGGCGTGGGCCAAACCGAGGTCCTGGTCGATCCCGCCGGGCTGGCTCTCGTGCTGGCGCTAACCCTCCTCTACCGGGTTCCGCTCGAGGCCCGGCTGGGGCAGACGATGGGCAAAAGGATGATGGGCATCTCGGTCTACGGGCCTGATGGCGGGGTTCCTGGCTGGTGGCGCGCGGCGGTCCGCAACCTGGTTGGGGTGCTCCTGCCGCTATCGGTAATCGATCTGGTCCTGGTGTTTTTCGGGCGCCGGCGGCAACGCCTTGGCGATCTGGCAGCCGGCACCACGGTCCGACGGGTGGCTCGCTGACCGCGATCCTGCTGGCCCTCAGTGCCAGCGCCGGCTGGGGGTCTGCCGATTACAACGTCTCCGCCGACATCCGGGTACGCCGTTGCCTCGGTGACCGTGCTCCTGCGCCTGGTATCGATCCTGGCCTCGCTTTATCCCGCGGTGACGGTCGTGCTTGCGCGGGTGTTGCTCAAGGAGCGACTGGCGCCTCCCCAACGGGGCGGTCCCGCCCTCGCCTTCGGTAGGGTCCTGCTCATCAGTCTTTGAGCCGGCCTCAGCCGGGGTAGTCCGCCAGCACCTCGAGCGTGAGGTCGATCTCGCTGGCCGTGTTGTAGTGCGCGATCCCGATCCGCAACGTCCCGCCGCGCTCCTCCAGGCCGAGGCGCCGGATCAACTCGGGCGCATAGTGGTCGCCATGCCAGGTGAAGATCTGGCGGTCGCTGAGCCAGCGTGCCAGGGCTTCCGGCTGGTGCGGAGCCCAGCTGAGCGAGATAGTCGGCGCGCGCTGATCCAACCGGGCCAGGTCGGTGATGCCGTAGATCTGGATACCGGGGATCCGCTGGAGACCCTCGATCAGCCGTGCTGCCAGCGCTTGCTCGTGGGGCTGAATCCGTCGCATCGCGGCCTCGATCGCCGGTCGATCGACCTGAGTCGCCCCACCGACGCTGGCCAGGTATTCGAAGGTGCCGAGAAGGCCGCTGAGGCATTCGAGGTTCGGCGTCCCGGTTTCCCAGCGGCTCGGGATGTTTTCGGTGGCGGGCCGAACCTTGTAGGGTCGCAACCGCTCGAGGTGAGCCCGACGGCCATAGAGGAGCCCGAGGTGCGGTCCGTAAAACTTGTAGGCGGAACACACGAGGAAGTCGCACTCGATCGCTTGAACGTCGATCAGGCCGTGCGGGCCGTAGTGGACCGCGTCCACCCAGAGCCAGGCTCCGACGGCGTGCGCCAGCCGCGCGACGGCCTTGAGGTCGGGAATCGTGCCCACCGCGTTAGAGGCGTGCGTCACCGCCACCAGGCGCGTTCGCGGGGTGATCTGCCGCTGCAGATCGGCCATGTCGAGCCGACAGTCGGGCACGGTGATTTCGGCCACCCGAACGTGAATACCCTGCTCCGTCAGGGCCAGCCAGGGTGAAATGTTGCCGTCATGCTCGAGGCGCGTGACCACGATCTCATCGCCGGGCTTCAGCTCTCGGGCGATGGCGCGGCTGAAGGCAAAGGTCAGGGTCGTCATGTTGGCGCCGAAGACGATCTCCGCAGGGCTGGACGCGTTGAGGAAGGCGGCGGCGGCCCGGCGAACCTCATCGAAGCGGGCATCGGACCGGGAGCTGGTGGCAAAGACGCCGCCGTGGTTGGCATTCATGGTTCGCCAGTACTCGCCTGTGCGATCGATGACCCGCTGCGGAACCTGGGTGCCGGCGGGATTGTCCAGATAGACGACCGGGTCGCCGTTGACGCGCAGGCCAAGAGCGGGAAATTGAGCGCGAAGCGCCGCAAGGTCGATGTCGATCGAAGTCGGAACCGCCATGGCTCGATCCTACCCGGTCAGCATCCGCGCCACGGGATCAGCCACCGACGTGTCGCATGAAGCGCGACTCGATTCCGACCGTGTCGAACCCGAGGCGCTCATAGAAGTGTCGTGGCCAATCGAAGAGGTCAGCCACCAGGAAGACGAACGGAACCCCGCGTGCCGCCCGACGAGCCGACACAACCTGACGCGCTAGGCCGCGGCGGCGGTACGACGCCAGGGTTTCGACGAATTCGATTTGCGCCGTCGAGCCTTCGCGTCGGAGCTCGCAGAACGAGACCGGCCCACCGTCCTCGAAGACCGCGAAATAGGTCGTGTCCCGGACGCGCGCCGTTAGTTCTTGCTTTCGAAGGGCTTGCTCGGCAATGCGCAGCGTCGGCGCCCAGGATTCGATTTCCCGACGGCGGCCGAGCCGGTAGGTGGCCCAATCCACCTGCCGGACCCCTCTGAGATCGACGTCTCGGTCCGGCTCCCGGTGATGCACCATGACGCAGAAGCGCTCGGGCGTGAAGCCACGCTCGGTAAAGCCGGGAAGCAACCGGTCCGCCGCCTCCTGATCGTCGACATTGACACGGCGGAATCGGATTTGGGTCGGGGCCTGGATGCGGTCGCTCGCCTGGACGAGGTCCTCGGCCGTCACCGCCGTTAAGTCTCCGTGCGTGACCAGGTAGTTGAGGTCAGGGGCCGAGGCAAGGGTCCGATTGACAAACGCTCGGCCCCATCGAAAGGGCACGACCTCTTCGGCGCAGCGCTCATCGAGGGATCGCATGAAGGCGATTGCGCGGTGCCACTCATCCACGGATGGCGAATTCTCCTAGCGGATGTCGAGTAGGATCGCGTGATAACCGTCCGCGCCGTTGGGCAGCGTGGGCGCCGATGCGGCGGACTGCAGGTTGCCCTGACCGTCTCGGGCACGCACCCGGACGCTGTAATGTCCGGCCGCCAGCGTGGTGCTCAGATGCCAGAAACGCCACGCGTAGGGAGAGAATTCGTCCGCCAGGTCGGCCGGCTGCCAGCGGTTGCCGCCATCCCAGCTCAGCTCCACGCCACCGATCCGCCGCGAGCCGGCGAAGGCGATGCCGGCAAAGCGCACGGCCCCGGCCGGCAGTGCGGCCCCATCGGCCGGCGCATCGATGCGTGACATCGTCTTGACGATGGCCTGCTCATCCCAACCGTTGTTCTCCCAGTACCCGGGTTGGTCCACGGAGGCGAACCGAATTCGCGTGACCCATTTCGGCTGCTTCATCCCATAGTGCCCCGGAAAGATGAAGCGCGCCGGATAGCCGTGTTGTGGCGGCAGTGGACTTCCATTGAGATGGGTCACGAGGAGATGATCGGCCGTCAGGTCCGCCAACCGAAAGCTCTCCGTGTAGCCATCCGTACTCTCCATCAGCATCCACACGGCATCGGACGGCACCGTCGTCAAGGCCAGGACATCGGCGACGCGCGGCCCCTGCCAGATGCCGTTGCTGATCAGGGTGCCGCCAATATCGTTGCTGATGCATTCCAGTGTCAGCTCCAGCCGCTGGGCGGGCAGCGCCAGCAGTTCGGGGTAGGTGAGGCTACGGGTCGGCAGCACGAGCCTCCAGGTCGACCCATCGACGACAGGGTCGCCGCCCAAATTTTTCGAGACGACGTAAAACTCCGCGACGTCGGTGATCTCCGTGTCGGCGCGGCTGCCCTCTTTCATGGCGAGCGCCGTGAGGAATCGGCGCACGTCGACGAACCCAACGCCGACCACCGCAAGCCCGACCGCCCCAAAAAAGAGGTTGCGCAGGAGGATCCGGCGCTCGGGGCTCTCCCCCACCGGGTCGCTCAGCGATTGAATGAGACGGTCGGTGACCGGGATGATCCCTGCCAGCAGTACCACCTCCAGCACGATCGCCGTGGGGGCGTCACCGGGCGTCGCCGCCAGGACAGCAAGCGCGGCCGAGGCGAGGGCCACCAGCCCGGTCAGCACCAGTAGACTGCGCTCCCGCAGCAGCTGCGTCGCCAGAACCGCGCCGAGTCCGTAGGCGCCGATGATGACGACGGTGGCGCCTACCAGGAGAAGCGGTCGCGCAACCACGCCGAGCGCTTTGAGCAGGTTTTCGAAGACGGACAGCGGCAGGACCTTGACCAGCAGATACCCCACCTGCTCGGGCAGCAAGGGGATCCCGAGGAACGCATGCGCCAGGTAATCGAGGCCCAGCGCCAGCGCTCCGGCGCAGAGTCCGGTGATCAGCGGGCGGTGAGGGATTGGCTTCAGCGGGGGGCGGCCCGGCGGAGACCGTTATAGACAAGCGCCATCCCGATGAGGGCTACGACCAGCCCGATCAGCAGCCACATCTGCTGGCCGGACATGAAGCTGCCCGGAAGAATGCCGACTCCTTGGAGGATCCAGACGCCACCAGTCAAGAGCGCGATGCTGCCGAGGACGAGGCTGCCGGTTTTCATACCACTACAGTACGCGCCCCGGCTGCACGCCTCCCGGTCCGAGATGCGTGCAGCCGCGGAGCGTCGGCGTCCGGCTAGGCCTCGGCGGCGACCGTCTCCGCTACGACGATTTCCGCCTTGCCGGTCCGGCCGCCCGCTTCAACCTTGGCGAGCGCCAGCTGGCCGATGTTGAGGCCCTGGATGGTGGCGAGGTCGCCGAGGGCGCGTAGGAAGTACTGCCGGCGGCGGCGCTCGATCACGCGACCGAGCTCGTGCTCCATGGCCTGGATCCCCTCGACGAAGGTGATGCGGAAGGGGTCGGTGATGCGCGCGCGCTGCGGGCCCAATTCGTCCTGCACCATTTTCTTGGCGTCGCCGGAGAGGCCCTCGTTGGTGACGATAACCCCCTCCGCCGCCTTGATCCTCGAGATCTTGGCATTGAAGGCGTAGGCGTCGGCCAGGTTGAACTCGTGATCCTTGAGCACGACCAGGACGAGGTCGCCACTCAGGTCCAGGACGACGTCCGTCCCAGCCGGACCGGCGTCCACGATCACCTGCTCGCGACTGATGCCAAGCTTGCTCAGCACGCCGCTCGCGAGCGTCGTCATCCACCGCCCCTTATCGTTCAGATTCGTCGCACGATCGGTTGGCATAATGACCTGGTCGACCCGCTCCTCGTTGAGGGGCCGGCCGCAGGCGCACTTCATCCAATCGGGTGCCATCTTTTGCAGCTTGTTGGGATCATCGGTACGCAGGACGGCGTTGCCGGTGCGGGAGCAGACGATCACATACTCGGACTGGATCAGGCCAAGCGTGCGCAACTCGCCGAGCCGGCCGGCGACCGCCGTGCCCTGCGCTTCGCCGAGCACCTTGGGGAGATCGGAAACGGTCAGGGATCCAACCCGCTCGAGGTCTCGAATCAGCGCCCGGATCTCCGGCGTCGTGAAGGCGGCCATCGCCTGGCTCTCTTCCGTGGACGGCTCGAAGCTCGCCTGTCGCGACTTCCGGATCGCGTCGAAGTTATGACTGCTGACCGGCGTCAGGAGCGGCCACGACGACGGTGTTCCGACTTCCTGCCCGATCGCCTCTTGGGCGGCGGTCCGAATCCGCTTGAGGAAATCCGTCCGAACGCGTTCGCTGCCGGCGCGGAAGGCCACGCCGACCTCGACGAACGCCGGCTTGGCCGCATGCTCGAGCTCCATGAAATGCATGTCATCCGAGCGCAACTCGCGAAGCGTGGCGGACCCGGGCCGGCGGACACGCAGCCAGCCGACGACCGGCGCGGAGCCCATGAACAGTTCGCCCTCGTCAGCCGCCGACCAGCTCTTGGTGACGTCAAACTGGAGGAACTTGTTGAGGAGGTCAATGGTGAAGCTGATGCCGGCGCTGTCGAAGATCGCCTCACGGGCCCGGTACAGGACGCCCATGAAATCCGGGCCGTTGACGCGGGATACGATGGTCCAGAACTGGTCGGTGGTCGGGGCAATCTCCAGGCGGCGGACTTCCACAAGCAGCATTGTTATTAGGGCTCCTCAACAGTGATCGGTGAATAACTCCAGCGCAGCAGGCCACCCCGCCAATCCCCAGGGTAGGTTGGCGGCATGCGCAGCTTAGGACCGGCGAAACAGTCTTGTCAAACGCTTTGACGCTCGCATGTGCTGATACCTGCACATTGCCACTGGTTGCCATACTGTGGCGGTGACACAGCGCGAGCATCTGGCCGCCGCCGTGCGCGCTGCGGGCCTACGGCTGAGGCCGGTCGAGGTCGACGCCCTCCTCCCCGCCTGGCGCCGCTACCGGGACCTGGTCGAGGTCTTTCTGACTGCCAGCCGCGACGACCCAGTGCCGTGACGGTCGACGAGCTCTGTCGCGCCCCGATCCGCGTCCAGGCGCGACGCCTGCGCGCCGGCCGTGTGTCGCCCGTGGAACTGGTCGACGCCTACCTGGCGCGGATCAGGGCGAACAGCCGCCTTCGCGCCTTCATCAGCGTGGACGGCGCGAACGCCGCCCGGGAGTCGCGGAGGGTGGCGGCCCGGCTGGCGCGCGGCGATCGAAGCCCACTGGCCGGCGTGTCGATCGCGGTCAAAGATCTGTTCGCGACCCGCGGGCTGCGCACCACCGCCGGTTCGCGGATCCTTCGGGACTGGGTGCCGGAGTCGGACGCCACGACGGTGCGCCGGCTGCGCGCGGCCGGGGCGGTGATCCTCGGCAAGGCCAACCTGCACGAGTTCGCGTACGGGGTCACCAATAGCAATCCCTGGTGGGGTGTGGCTCGGAACCCGTGGGATCCGACACGGATTCCGGGCGGGTCGAGTGGCGGATCGGCCATCGCGGTGGTTAGCGGGCTGGCGGCCGGGGCGCTCGGGACGGACACCGGCGGCTCGATCCGGATTCCCGCCGCGCTGTGCGGTTGTGTCGGGCTCAAGCCGACCTACGGCGCGATTCCGCTGGAGGGAGTGTTCCCGCTGGGATTCAGCCTGGACCATGCCGGCCCACTGACCCGGACCGTCGACGACGCCCGTTTGCTGTTCGAGATCCTGGCTGGGCGCCGCCTGCGTCCGGCGCCCGCCACCGCCGGGCTTACGGTGGGCGTGCTGCGCGGCCCGTGGCTCGACCGCGTCGAACCCGGGGTGGCGGAACGCGTCGGGGCGGCGGTCGACGGGCTGCAGGCAGGTGGGCTGCGGGTGAAGGAGGTCCACATCGCGGAGATGGACTGGACGCCGGCCATGCAGCTGGTCACGCTGCGGGCTGAGGCCAGCGCGGTGCACGCCCGGTGGCTTCGGCGCCGGCCGCGTGCCTACGGCACCGACGTCCGGCTCCGCCTCCAGCTCGGCATGTTGGTGTCGGGGCCGGAGTACGCCGCCGCCCAGCGAGCCCGGCTGAAGTTGCGAGCGGCCCTGCAACAGGTGTTTACGCGGGTCGACCTGCTGGCGCTGCCGACCACTCCGATGGTGGCCCCGCCGATCGGACTGCGGTCGATCCGCTGGTCGGACGGCAGCGAGCCGGTCGATGGCGCGCTCGTCCGGTTGACGCAGCCCTTCAACCTCGCCGGTCTGCCGGCGCTGTCGGTTCCATGCGGGCGGAGTGACGGCCTCCCTGTGGGCCTCCAACTGGTGGCCCCGTGGAGCGAGGAGTCACGACTGCTCGCGGTCGGAGAGCTGGTCGAGCGCTTCCGACCAGGCGAGCCGGATTACCGGATTAGTAGATGAACCCGATCAGGGGAACCGTGCCCGGCATGATATGCCGGTAGCTGACGCGACCCCAGCCGCCGCCCGGATCACCGTAGTAGTTCATCTCGCTGACGAGCCAGCTGCCGTCGGCGTAGACCTTCTCGACGTAAGCGACGTGGCCCCAGTACGGCGATTCCCAGGTGACCATGATGGCGCCGACGCGCGCTGTCGGACCCTCAGGCCGCCCGTAGGTCCGAGCGCGCCCGAACCACTGCCAGGCGTTTCCGCCCCAGGGCGCGGCCCGGCGGGAGTTGACGTACCAGGTGCATTGTCCGAAGGGGTAGTAACCACCACCGGCCGAATAGACCGGCTGGACGAAGACGGCACGCTTGCCGGCGTTGACGGTGTGCGCCACCGGCTGCGGCACTGAGGCCGGCTCCGGGCCGACGCCAAACGGCACCATCAGAAAATCCCCAACCGAGAGCGTCTCGGGGTGCCGGAGCAGGTTGAACTCGATGATGGCGTCCGACTCGGCGCGATATTTGGCGGCCAGCGCGGCCACGGAGTCGGTGGCGGAGACCTTGACCAGCACGCCGTCGATCGGCGGCACCAGGACCTCTTGCCCGGCGGACAGCAAGTCGACCAGCGACGGATTCGACCACAACAGGGTGTTAACGCTCAAGCCATACTTGCCGGCAACCGCACGCAGGGTGTCACCCTTCACGGCGGTGTAGTGCACGACCTCGCGGTGCTTGTTCGAGCTGGGCGGCGTGACGGGCATGGCCGGCACGACCATGGCGCCGCTCATGGACCAGCCGATCCCATCGACGTCTTTGCCGAACTGCGCCTGCGCCACCGGCACACCGGGCGCGTTCGCCCCGGCCATCGCCGAGGTTGCGCCGACAGGCATGTGGAGGACCATCCAGGGCATGGCGGCGGCCAGCACCAGGACTGCTGAGTGTGTCGCATAGCGCGGCGCAGCGTATTTCAGCGACGTCCCCCTTTTTCCCCCTCGCGAATTGGCCATGCGGCGCGGCCTACAAGGAGACAAACTCCCTCGTTCACCTCGGCTTGCAGCGCCGTGGAGGGCTCTTACCGCCTCGTGACTGTGGCGTTACAGCCGGAGCGTAACCAAGTTGGCGGACCCGCAAACCGTTACCAAATGCGCGGGCGAGCACTCGTCGCCAATACAACCTACAATGCCGCCATGGCCATGCCGGCCGATGCGTCGGGGCGTGACCTGCTCGAGGCCGCCCTCCGGGGCGCCCCTGGTGCCATGCCTCCCCCTCCCTTCCCGCGCCTCCTCAACATGCGATTCACCGCCGTCGCGGACGGCACCGCCAGCTTCGAGATGCCGATCTCGACCGATCACTACAATCCCAACGGCGTCGTACATGGCGGTGCCATCGCCTCCCTCGCCGACTCCGCCATGGGCTTTGCGGTCTTCAGCACGCTGGCGCCCGGGGAAAGCTTCACCACCGCCGAGATCCACGTCAACTTTCTCAAGGCAGCCACAATCGACACCGGCACGCTGCGAAGCACCGGCCGCGTGATCCAGCGCGGACGCCAGATCGCGGTCGCCCAGGCTGAGGTCATCGACAGCCAGGGTCAGCTGATCGCGACGGCGAGCTCGACCAACCTGGTGCTGGCTCCGCGCCCGAGACCGCAGCTAGAGCCGTCGGCGCCTCCCCAACCCTTACCGACGCCGGAGGCCGCCGTGCCACCGCTGCTCCCGCCCCCGATCCCACTGCCGGTCCCTGCACCCTGGTTCAATGCGCCACCGTCCGCGCTGGAACATGGCGCGACCAGCGCCGTCTCGGTCCCCACCGGCGAGGCACCGATCGTGCCGGCTCCCCTGGCCCGGGCGAAGGGCCGCATCCGCACGCAGGCCGGAGACATCGCCTATCTGCGCCAGGGGCAGGGCCCGGCGCTCCTCTTGCTGCACGGCATGCCGATGTCGTCGTACCTCTGGCGCGATGTCATCGAGCCGCTCGCGCGCACCTTCGATGTCCTGGCGCCGGACCTGCTCGGCTACGGCGATTCCGACAAGCGCCTCGATGCCGACCTGTCGATCGCGGCCCAGGCCCGCTACATGGTGGCGTTCATGGAGTCACTCGGGATTCACCAGGCGGCGGTCGTCGGCCACGATATCGGGGGCGGGGTGGCCCAGTTGATGGCCGTCGATGAACCCGACCGCGTCGCCCGCCTGATCCTGATCGACAGCATCGTCGAGAACAACTGGCCGGTGCCCGACATCGCGCGCCTGAAGGATCCGACCTGGGACCAGATCCTGGTCGACCGCGACCTCCGACCCGGCTTCCGCAAGGCGCTGCAAGACGGCACCACGCATGACGGCGTCGTCACGGATGAGCTCGTCAACGAGGTCGCCCGGCCCTTCGCCGACCAGGGCACCCGACGCGCCTACCTGCGGGCCGCGCGCGCCCTCAACAGTCGGGATCTCGTCAGCCGAAGCAAGCACATCCAGGAGATCCAGACCCCCACCCTGATTCTGTGGGGCGCCAATGACAAATTCCTCGAACCTCGCTGGGCCGATGTTCTCAAGAAAAAGCTTGCCGGCGCCGCGATCGAGATCATCGACCCGGGGGGCCATTTTCTCCCACTGGACCAGCCCGACGCCGTCGTCACCGCGATCACGAGGTTCCTGACCACCCGCTAAGGGCGGCGGGCGAGCAGCGCCTCGACGCAGGTGGCCGGCGTCGCCGTCCACTCGGCCAGCCGGATCAGGGGCGTCACCGACGGGCCGTGGAAGTCGTCACCACCGGTCGCGACCCAACCATACGCATCGGCTCGTTCCTGGAACCGTGCTATCAGGCCGGCACTCTTTGGCCCATAGGGGTCATCGGGCACCTGGGGGTAGGTGACCTCCAGCCCGAGCACACCAGCAGCGGCGCAGGTATGGAACAGCACCTCCAGGTCCGGCACGTGGTCATAGACCCCGGGGTGCGCCAACACCGTGACACCGCCGGCGCGGGCAATCAGCGGGACGGCCTCTTTGAGCGGCAGGTCGCGCGCCCGCGGCACGTTGGCCAGGCCGCCCGGACCCATCTGCCGATAGAGCTCCTCGCGCGCCACACCCGGATTCAAGGCCTCGACCGCCGCGACAATGTGCGGTTTGCCGACGTTGCCCGTCGCACGCGACCGGACGCTGTCCCAGTCGACCCGGTAGCCAGCGGCTGCTAGGCGCTCGACGGTCTCCTTCTTCTGCGCCTCGCGCGCGGCGCTGGCCTCAGACAGCCGCCGTCGCAGCGCCCGGTTGCGCAGGTCGAACCCATAACCGAGCAGGTGGGCCTGCACCAGCCCTTTCGGCGGGTCGTCTTCGATCGACAGCTCCACTCCGGCGATGACCCGGACCCCGTGGCCGTCGAGCCGGCCGAGGGCATCGATCCCGGCCAGCGTGTCGTGATCGGTCAGCGCAATCGCCTCGAAGCCGGCCCGGGCGTGTGCCAGGACCACGGCGTCGGGCGCGAACTCCCCATCACTGAAGATCGTGTGCAGGTGCAGGTTCGCCCGTCCGTTTGCTCTCTCAGCCAATGCTTCGACATCTTATGTGGTATCGGAATTCGGCCCGTTTTCGGGGCGACCGTGTTATAACCGGAGCGCGTTCCTATGAGTCCTGATCGACACTCGTCCCTGAGCCTGGTTCGCCGCATGGTGGTGGCCAACCTCGCCAAGCCCCTTCCTGAGGTGATCGACCGGGCCCTCCAATGCCTGATCGAGTCACTTGACGTCCGGGCCGCCTTCCTGGCGGAAGTCGATGACGGATCGTTCGAGATCCTGGCCGCCGCCTCCGCGGGGGAGGAGCCACTGGCACGCGGGCTTCGCTTTCCCATCGAGGAGACCTTCCTCGGGGTTGACGGCAACAACGGAAATGTTCTGAACCTCCGCGACGCCAGCAAGCAGGAGCCGTACAAGACGCTGCCGATGCGCCGCCAGCTCGGCATCGGCAGTTACCTCGGGGTCAGGATCATGACCGGCAGCGGCACGCTCTATGGCACGCTCGCCGTGCTCGGTAAGGGGGCTCGCGTCTTCACCGAGCAGGACGAGGACCTGGTCCAGGTGGTCGCCGGCCTGCTGGCGCCGCGACTGGGGCAGGACGAGAGTGCGCGGGCGGCGAGCTCGGCACGGGCCCCCATCTCGGCGGTCCGCCTGGCATCGCATGACGTCAAGGAGCCACTGGCCATCCTGCGCGGCTACGCCGACATGCTGACCAACAACGAGGTGCCCGCCGACCAGATGCCGCTGGTCGCCCGCCGGCTGGCGATGCAGTCAGAAACGCTGATGCGCGTCGCCGACCAGGTGCTCTTGATGTCGCGCCTTCCGCTGGAGCTCGCCTTTACCGTTCGCGTGTCCCTGGTCGATGTCGCCCAGTCGTCCGTCCAGCGCATCCGCGAGCGGATGGCGGCAGCGGGGATGCAGCTGCGCGTGCAGTTCGATGCCCACGGTGAGGTCTGGGGCGACGTCGCGTTGCTGGAGGCGGCCCTCGATGAAATGCTTCACAACGTCTTCAAGCATGCCCGCACCGCGACCGTGGTGCAGCTGCGCCTCCGTGAGTCCACCCGAGACCGGGTCCAGCTGATCGTCAAGGACGACGGCCCGGGCATCAGCGCCGATCGCCTGGCCGAGCTCTTCGGACCGCTCCCCTCGGAAGACGAGCAGCCCGCCCGCGGCCAGGGACTGGGGGTCTACTTACTGCGACGGGTCGCCGCCGCCCACGGCGGTCGCGCCTGGGCCAACAGCCTCGAGGGGAAAGGCACGACCTTTTACCTCGAACTCCCAACCGCCTCGCCCGACGGCGACAGCGTGCGCGCCTCGGTGGGCAGCCAGGCATCCGCCTGACGAGTCCGGTCAAGAAGTCCCCACCGCAGCGGACCAGCCGGTGCGATGATGCACCGCCGGCGGCCCTGCTCGCCGGCATCGAGGAGTTCAACCGACAGGAGTTCTTCGAACAGCATGAAACCCTCGAGGGCATCTGGATCACCGAGCCCGATGCGGTTCGCTACCTCTACCAGGGCATCCTCCAGGTGGGCGTGGGTTTCTACCATTGGCGCAAGGGGAACTGGCATGGCGCGGTCACCAAGCTGCGCCAGGGCCTGGAGAAACTCGACCCCTACCGGCCGAGTTGTATGACGATCGATGTCGAGCGGCTGGTGCTGGAAACGACCGCCCTCAAAACGCGGCTCGAGCTGGGCGGTCGCGATCGGCTGCCGCCCTTCCCGCGACCCGACCTACCGCGGGTTCATCGCACCGCCGCTTCGCGCTGAGCCGGTGCGACGCCGAGCTGGAGGCCGAGGATCTCGGCCCCCGTCTGCCAGCCTGCATCCCCGGCGCGGACGCTCTCCTCGAGAATGTCGAGCGCCCGGGGCGTGTCGAGATCATCCTCCATGGCGCCACGGATGCGGGACAGGCCGGTTCCGGCCGCCCCGGTTGCCGAGGATGCTGCGCGCCGAAGGTCCGCCACCCATCGGGCAGCACTCCGAAGGGCCGCCTCCGAGTACTCCCAGGATTCGCGATAGTGGTGGCGAAGGAGGGTAACCCGGATGCTATCCGCGTCGAAGCGCGGCAGCAGCTCCCGGACCAGCACCAGGTTCCGCAACGATTTGCTCATCTTCTCGCCCTCGTAGCGCAGCATCCCAACATGCATCCAGGTCCGGGCGAATGGCCGGACCCCGGTGACCGATTCGGATTGAGCAATCTCGCTCTCATGGTGGGGATAGATCAGGTCCGCGCCGCCACCATGAAGGTCGACCTGATCGCCAAGGTGTTCCAGCGCCATGGCCGAACACTCGATATGCCAGCCTGGACGTCCGCTGCCCCAGGGGCTTGACCAGTGCGGTTCGTCAGGCGCGCTCCGCTGCCAGAGCAGGAAATCCAGCGGGTCCTGTTTGCGCGGATCGTTGGGATCAGCACCCCGTTGCGCCGAGAGCCGCACCATCTCGTCACGGGGCAGCCCGCTCAACCGGCCGTAATCGGTGACGCTCCTGACCCGGAAGTACACGTTGCCGTCGTGGACATAGGCGTGGCCCTG
The DNA here is from genome assembly GCA_039922495.1 of Candidatus Dormiibacter sp. Classification (GTDB taxonomy): domain Bacteria; phylum Chloroflexota; class Dormibacteria; order CF-121; family CF-121; genus JALYYC01. Next base: position 46,571 of record JBDTEO010000017.1, on the reverse strand, counting down.
CGCCACCAGCCGGCTGACCAGCTCGACGATCTTCCGGATCGTCTGGCTCGCCCGGGGGAAGACGTCGGGCGGAAGCACGTTCAGCGCGGCCATGTCGGCCTGGTAGAGACCGGTCTCCCGCGTCGCCAGCTGGTCCCAGGTCGTGCCCAGCTCGCGCGACCGCTTGATGATGTCATCGTCGACGTCGGTGACGTTCTGGACATAGCGGACCTCCCGTCCCGCGGCGCGCAGCGTCCGGATGAGGACATCAACGGCGATATAGGTAAAGGCGTGGCCCAGGTGGGTGGTGTCGTACGGCGTGATCCCGCAGACGTAGACGCCCAAGGGGCCGGCACGGGTTTCGAGCGGCTGGAGGCTCCGCGTTTCCGTATTCCACAGCCGCACCCGGTGAATCTTAAAGGGCCGATCGTCCAAGGAAGCCGCCGCCAGGCCGTTGCACCTGGGTGCAGCCGTTCAAGCGGCTCCCGCTGGAGCAGCTCGCCCTGGCGGCGGTGGGCGCCCTGGTGCTCACCAGCCTGGTGGTGCTCGCCCCAGCGGTGGCCTCTCGCCTGACATCGCCGAAGGCAACCCCCACTCCGGGCCCCACGGCCGAGCCAACCGCCCCGCCGGCGGCCGTCCTGCTCCCCGAAGAGCTGGAGCGCGACCTGCAGGGCGTCATGATTCTCGCCAACGACCAGACCTTTGGGACCGCCTTTTTGATCGACCCGCGCGGAACCTTCATCACCGCCGCCTCGCTGGTCAACGGCGCTCCGGCGCTGCGACTGATCGACAACACCGGCGGGAGCCATGCGGTGCGCGTGATCGGCATCGATGCCGCGATCGGCCTGGCCGAGGTTCAGGCTGACACGGACGGCTTACCGCTGGCCTTCGGCATGTCAGGCACGGTCATGGTGAGTGATCCGTTGGTCTTACTCGCCAGTCCGAAAGTCGCGAACCTGCGCAGCGCTACGCCCGCCGTCGTGACCGAGGCTGGTCCGCGCACCTTCACGATTCGAAGCGATGACCTTCCGGGAGAAATTGGCGGCCCGCTGGTCGGTCCCAGTGGCACCGTGCTCGGGGTCGTCACGCAGCATGGGTCGGCCCTCCCGATCGCCGCTGCCCAGGGCGACCTGGCTGCCTGGCGCGGCCGGGCCGGGACACCCGTGCCACTGGCCGCGCTGCCGCTCGACCTGGTCCTGCGTGGTACGGACGGCACCAGCGTGCCCTCCGCCGGCGTCAGCCTGCTATCGGTGGCCCCAACGCGCGCGTCGACGACGCAGACGACGCTGCTCACGCTGCAAGGCAGCGGCTTTGTGGCCGGCCCCAACCTGGTCGTCCGCTTTGTGCCTGTGGCGAGCCCGAGCGGCACCTTCCAGGGCCTCAACGCGACCGTCGTCAACGCGTCGGTTATCACGGTCAAGGTGCCAGCCGGGACAACGGTGCAGGACTACGTCGTCGAGGTCACCAATGGCGACGGCGCCGCGACAACCTTTCATACCGCTTTCACCGTCACGCCATAAACTAGGCGGGTGCGGTCGACGACGCGCGTCTCGCCCCTCCTGCTGGTCATCGCGGCGCTCTTCGTCACCGTCCTTCTCACCTCCAACCTGATTGCTGTCAAGCTGGTCGCCTTTGGCCCCTGGACATTGCCGGCGGCCGTAGTTGTCTTCCCGCTGTCGTACCTGTTTGGTGACGTGCTTACCGAGGTCTATGGCTACGGCACCGCGCGGCGCGTGATCTGGCTCGGATTCTTTTGCAACCTGGTCTTCGTCGGCTTCATCCTCGCTGCCGGCGCGCTGCCCGGGGCCGCAGGCGCCTGGGACGCACCGGCGCAGGCGGCCTATGAGCGCGTGCTTGGCTTTGCGCCACGCCTGCTGGCGGCTTCATTCCTGGCCTATGTGGTGGGGGAGTTCCTGAATGCCTTCGTCATGGCTCGCCTCAAGCTCGCCACCCGCGGTCGCTGGCTCTGGAGCCGCACTATTCCGTCGACCCTGCTTGGTCAGGGAATCGATTCCGTGATCTTCATCACCGGCGCCTTCGCCGGCGTCCTTCCCGGCGGCGTGCTCGTCCAGACCATCCTGTATCAATGGGCGTTCAAGGCAGCCTACGAGGTGCTGGCGACGCCGCTCACCTACGCGGTCGTCGGCTTTCTCAAGCGGCGCGAAGGGGTTGATTCCTTTGACCTCGGCACCGACTTTAACCCGTTCCGCCTGGCCGGTTGAGTCGTAGCATTAGTCCGTGAAGTACGGGGCTAAGATGATCGCCGAGTCCACCCTCGAGGCGGTCGAGAACAGCTACGCGGAACGCGACTACGACGTGCATTTCACCATCCCTGAATTCACCTGCCTGTGCCCGCAATCGAATTTCCCTGATTTCGCCGTGATCGACATCCGGTATGTCCCCGACGGCAAGCTGGTCGAATTGAAATCGCTGAAGCTCTACATCAACAGGTTTCGCGACCAGGAGATGTTCCATGAGGTAGCCGTCAATCGGATCCTCGACGACCTGGTGGCCCTGCTGCAACCACGCTGGATGGAGGTCGTTGGCGATTTCAACGTGCGCGGCAACATCAAGACCGTCGTGACGGCGCGGCACGTCGCTCAGGGCTATTCCCGCAACGGTCGCGGATAAGACCCAGCACGACACACGTTCCGCACCCGACGCACTATTTCGCCTGGATGAGCCCAGTTTTTCCCGTCGATATCCCAGTGGACATTTCGGTAGCCTCGCCAGCGCGGCCAGGAGACGGGCGTCATCGTAGCCGGCTCCGAACAGGTCGGCGATGCCCGCGCGGACAACGCCGGCGGTTGGGATCCTCAACATCGAACGTCAGCGCAACACGGACACGGCCCATCGCAGTCAGTCTGGAAGGCTCAGCCATAAAAATCCTCTATGAATACAATTAATCAGGTTTTGCACTGGTTGCCGTCATCCCTGGTCGAGGAGTTTTACCATGAAAGTTGAGCAGCGTCCCGCCGAACGCCAATCCAGGGACGCGCTGTCGGACACGTCCACCCTGCTCGGGCTCTATCGCGAGATGCTGCTGATCCGCCGCTTCGAAGAGAAGACGGCCGAGATGTACCAGATGGCCAAGATCGGCGGCTTCTGCCACCTCAACATCGGCGAAGAGGCGGCCATCGTCGGCACCATTTCCGCCCTCCGCAAGGAGGACTACGTCTACAGCAATTACCGCGAGCACGGCCACGCGCTCGCCAAGGGCGTCAACCCCAAGGCCGTCATGGCCGAACTCTTTGGCAAGGAAACCGGCACGTCGCGCGGCCGCGGTGGCTCGATGCACCTCTTCAGCCAGGAGCATCGGTTCTACGGCGGCTATGCCATCGTCGGCCAGGCCCTTCCGCTGGCGTGCGGCAGTGCCTATGCCATCACCTACCAGGATCGGCCCGAGGTGGTAATGAGCATCTTCGGCGACGGCGCGACCAACATCGGCGCCTTCCACGAATCGCTGAATGTCGCCAAGCTCTGGCACCTGCCCGTCGTATTCGTCTGCATCAACAACCAGTACGGCATGGGCACCGCCGTCAAGCGGGCCTCAGCCGTCACGGAGATCTGGAAAAAGGCCTGCGCCTACGACATGACCGGCGAGAGCGTCGATGGCATGGACGTCCTCGCCGTTCGGCGTATCACCGACCGGCTGGTCGCCCAGGCGCGCGAGAAGCATGAACCCAGCCTGCTGGAATGCGTCACCTATCGCTACCGTGGCCACTCGATGTCCGATCCCGATACCTACCGGGGCAAAGACGAGATCAAGGAATGGCAGGGTCGGGATGCCATCCTCAACCTTGGCGGGCACCTGCTGAAGCAGAAGATGGCGACCCAGGACGAACTCCAGCAGATCGACGAAGCGGTCACCGCCGAGGTCGAGGATGCGGTCAAATTCGCCGACGAGAGCCCCGAGCCGGATCTGAAGGACCTCTACCGCGATGTTTACGCCGCGGAGGGCGTCCACTGATGCCCGTCCTGGCCATGCGCGATGCCCTGAACCAGGCCCTCCGCGAGGAGATGACGCGCGACAAGGACGTCTTCCTCCTCGGCGAGGACATCGGTCTCTACGACGGCTCCTTCAAGGTCACCCGCGGCCTGTTCAAGGAGTTCGGTGAGAAGCGGGTGCTCGATACCCCGATCGCCGAGGAGATCATCATCGGGACGGCGATCGGCGCCGCCATGGCCGGACTCCGGCCGGTCGCGGAGATGATGACGGTGAACTTCATCATGGTCGCCATGGACCAAGTGGTCAACGCGGCGGCCCACATCCGCTACATGTTCGGCGGTGGCACCACGGTGCCGATCGTCATCCGGACGCCCGGTGGTGGGGGCCATCAATTGGGCGCGCAGCACTCCCACAGCCACGAGAACTGGTTTGCGCACGTCCCCGGGCTCAAGGTCGTCGCGCCTGGGACGCCGGCCGACGCCAAGGGGATGCTCAAGGCCGCGATACGCGACGACAACCCGGTGATGTTCATCGAGAACGAGGGCACCTACGCCGTCAAAGGTGAGGTGCCCGAGGGCGAGTACCTTACGCCGCTGGATCAGAATGAGGTCAAGCGTGAGGGTCACGACGTCACCATCTGCGCCCATTCGCGCATGTTGATCGTGGCCATGGACGCCGCCGCCGAGCTGGAGAAGGAGGGCATCAGCGCCGAGGTCGTGGACATGCGGGCGCTCCGTCCCCTCGACATGACCCCCGTGATCGAGTCGGTCAAGAAGACCAGTCGCGTCATCACGGTCGAGGAAGGCTGGCGAAGCTTCGGGGTCGGGAGTGAGATCGCCGCCCGGGTCTACGAGGAGGCCTTTGACTACCTGGATGCGCCGGTGGCGCGCATTGGGGCGGCCGAGGTGCCGACGCCGTATAACAAACGCCTGGAGAAAATCGCCTTTCCGGCTCGGGCTGACGTGGTGGTGACGGCTCGCGCGCTGCTCGGCAAGAACTAAGGAGGCCCGGGATGCCAAGCGTCCAGATGCCACGGCTGTCCGACTCGATGGAGATCGGCAAGATCCTTCATTGGCTGAAGAAGGAAGGCGAGGAGGTCAAAAAGGGCGAGCCCCTGGTCGAGATCGAGAGCGACAAGGCCAACATCGAAGTCGAGGCCTACGCGTCCGGCAAGCTGAAGATCCTCGTGCAGGAGGGCGATAGCGCGCCGATCGGGGCCGCCATCGCAGAAATCGGCGGCGTACCGGCGGGCGCCGAGCAACCGGCGGCAGCCGCGCCATCGGCAGCCAAGGCCGAGTCGCCAAAACCACAGGCGACCAACCCGGAGGCGCATGTCAGGCAAGCGGAGAAGGCGGCGGCCGTGCCCGCCTCGGTGACCCCGACGGCCCACGGAGAAGGCGGTGGCGAGCAATACCCGCAGGGCGGCACGGACGATCGCACGGAGGTTGGCGCGGCGGCGCAAGCCGCGCTGAGCCTGATCCGGCGCCCCAGCCAGAGCAACGGCGAGCGCCAGAAGGTCTCCCCGGTCGCCCGCCGCATCGCGGCGGAGCAGGGCGTCGACCTGAGCGCGATCAAAGGGAGCGGGCCCGGCGGCCGCATCACCAAGGAAGACGTCGAAGCGGCGGCCTCCAGCCAGTCAGCGCCGCGCCCGGCCGTGGGCAGCGCCCCAGCAGCGCCCGCGATTGCCCGGCCGACCGGCGAGGTCGAGGTGGTCGAGCTGTCGAAGATGCAGACCACTGTTGCGATGCGGCTGGCGCAGAGCAAGTTCTCGGCGCCGCATTTTTATGTCACGTCAGAGATCGCGATGGATGACGCGGTCCACCTGCGGCAGATGTTCAACGAGGCGGTCGACAAATCGGGGGCCATCAGTGTCAATGACCTCGTCGTCAAGGCCGTGGCGCTCGCGCTCACCAAATTCCCGCAGGTGAACGCCGCCTGGGCCGACGGCCGGATCGAGCGCAAGCGCGACATCAACATCGGGATCGCCGTCGGGCTCCCCGACGGCCTGATCGTCCCGGTGGTCCGCAACGCCGACCAGAAGTCGCTCAACCAGATCGCGGTCGAAGCCCGCCAGCTGATCGACCGGGCCAAGGCGAAAAAGGCGGGCGCCCAGGATTACCAGGGCAATACGTTCACCGTCTCCAATCTCGGGATGTACGACGTCGACCAATTCACGGCGATCATCAACCCGCCGGACTCGGCGATCCTCGCGGTTGGGTCGATCCAGGACAAGCCCGTGATCAAAGACGGGCAGGTCGTGCCGGGCAAGCGGATGCGGGTGACCCTTTCCGTCGATCACCGGGTCTTCTATGGGGTGACGGCGGCGCAGTTCCTGCAGGAGGTCAAGCGCTTGCTGCAGAGCCCGATGGCGCTCGTTCTCTAAGCGGCGAGCCGACGGCGCGGCAGCGAGCTCAATTCCGGGCTGGCACCTGCTGGAGGGTCCAACGGTTTCCGTCAGGGTCCGCAAAGTAGACGAACGAACCCCAGGCCAGATCCTGAACCGGGGTGACGTCGACGCCGCGCTCGACGAGTTGCGCGCGAGCGACCCTGACATCGGCAACCACGATCTGAAGTCCCTTGACCGAGCCGGGCGGCGTGAGCTGCCCGAACCGAATGGCCTCGCTCACGGTCTGATCGAAGTCAGCGTGAAATCCAACCTTGTCCACGTAAAAATCTTTGGCCCGATCGATATCCGACACCGGGATGATGACGAGTTCCAGCTTCCAGTCCATCCGCGTCCCTCCCGGCTGGTTATCCAGCCGCCAATCATGTTAGGGGGTGACGGGTGGCGCCTGGATCTTGAGTTGCGTGTTGAAGTCGTGGAGATCGACGACCACATGGGCGGTCAGATGGGCCGTGGAACCGGCCGGCAGGCTAAACGCCGGTGCCTTCGTCGAGGCCTTGTCGCCCAGGGCGCCGGCGAGCGGTGCGAGGTCGGCCGTGACGTCGGCGTCGTAGCTGAGGCGGTGAACCAGGTGGTCGCTTACTCCCGTCCAGACGTCGGCCGAGACGGTCGCGTGCTGCAAGACGGTCTGCAGCGCGGCCATCGCCGGCGAGGTGGTCGCCTGGCCGGCCGAAATCGCGATGAACAACTTGACGAGGTCTGGCACCACCCGGTAATGCTCGACGGTGACGCCGTTCACGCTGGTGTTGGCGTCGGGGACTTCGGTGACCGACTTCGCGGTATCAAGGATCGTCTGGTACCTCAGGTTGCTCGTTGCGCTCTTCGCCTCGCCGGTCGCCGGCCGCTTCTCCGTCTGCCATTTCGAGGTCATCGGGTCCTTGTAGTACAGCGTGCCTCCGGCCGCGATGACTTCGGTGTTGAGGGTCAGCCCGCCTAATTTCGCGCTGACCGTCGCTTGCAGCCGGTCTGGCTTCTGCGCTGCGCCATTGAGCTTGAGCGCGACGGTCATGTTGGTGCTGAGCAGGCTCGCCTGCGCCCCACCGTTGGCTCGCAACTGATCGACGAGAGCCTGCGGAAGGGTGGCATTGATCGTTCCGTTGACGTCGAATCGTGCGGATTGCAGCGCGTCCATCGCCCTGCCGCTAGCGGCAAGACTCTGCTGCGGGGTCTGCGCCTTCGTCGCGCCCGGTGCGACGACCGACGCGCAGGCAGACAGCAGCATGACGGCGAAGGCAGCAGCGACCGGGCGTTTCATGGCTTTCACGAGTATATGCACCGCCGCCCGCCAGAATGTGACATGTGAACCCGATCGGCTGGGTGCAGGCGCTCGAGGCCCGCCGCGGCGGTGCATATCGAAGCCTTCGTCGGGCTGGGCGCGGCATTCGGGCGCCCGATCCTTGCCCTGATCCACCAGGCTGAACACCAGGCATTGATCGCGGTCGGCCTCGGGGTCGCGGCGATCACCCGCGCGCTTGTGCGGCAGACCATCGCCTCCCCACAGGCCGCCGGCTGGAGCGGGCCCCTCCGCCGCCGCATTGCTCATCGGCCAGGGTTGCGGAACGGCGTGCGGTGCCCGCCTCCGCCGACCTTGACCTTGTCGAGGCGGTTAGGTTCGTCGTGCGCTCGCCGCGATGGGGTTCGCCGCAGCCTGCTCGCAGCCGCCTGCCTGGCCTTGAGCTGGCCACTGATTCCCTTCCTGCTCCTGACCGGCAACCTGGTGGCGATCACCCCGAACGATTCGCGCCGGCGGGCGCGCCCTTCCACCCCGGGGACCACCCGTGGCGGAAACTGAAAGACGGCACGCACCTTTCCCTACGCCAGCCAGCTTGACCGATGGTGGGGCGGCGGCAGGCGTGGGCGACCTAGGCGGGCAGGCTGGCCTTCGCCACTCGGGTTCCGGCGGGATTACTTCCCTTTAAGACGCGGAAGAGAACCCACGGCGAGGGCTCAACCACCGGTTGCGTCCGACCCGATGGCGGGGCGATCATCGCGCCTGATTGCTCATGCTTCTTCGCGATAGTAGCGCCGCCAGATCAGCCGGTAGATCGGCACCGCCCGGGGAATATCTCGCAGGCCCGGAATGAACGGGACCAGCAGCAAGCCCAGTGTCAGACCGGCCATCAGGATGACGACCAGCAGGTCGCCGTTATCCGCCGTGTTGAAGGGGGGGATCTGGTACCAGACTGTGAAGAGCCAGAGCCAGGCCTGCCCGGGATACAGACCGGTCTCGTTCATCATGCCCCACTGATCGCCGGTCAGGTGCTGCGCGTCGGCAAGGCCGGGAAGGTACGCACCGTCGCCCATGAACAGGAGTGGCTTGGTGAAATCGGTTTGATAAAAGTGTCCATTGGTCAGCAGCAGGCCGTCCAGGCCGCCGGACCGAGCGACCGTGAGCAGCCGGTCCATCAGGACCGGCAGGGCGCCATAGTCGCCACTGGCGATGGCGATCTTCCCATCCTGAATCCTGGCATCACCGAGCGCCTTCGTATAGGCGGTCAGCCAGGCTGTCTTTTCTGAGTCCGAAGCGGCCTGGTAGCTGCTCAGCGCCGTCGTCAGCTGCGAGTCTCCGACGCTGGCGTGCGTCAGCGGGTTGATGACGAAATCCTTCGCGGTGTCGACGGGCTGCCGGACGCCGGCCCACTTCGATGGGGCAATGGGACCCAGCGTCTGTCCCGCATCGGTGCTGTTGTAGGGGGCGCCGTAACCGGCGGTCGTCGTGGCACCCGCCAGCTCGCCGACCGCCGTGGTGGTGAAGTCGACCGGATCGGCCTGCGCCCAGCTCTGGATCGTGACCGACGGCACGTCTGGCGACGACAGGGCGGCCGCCAGGACGATGACCAGGACGAGGCAGGCAACCAGGGCGATCGCGACTTCTTTGAGGAGGTCGTACGGCACCGTCCGGATGGTCGGGGCCGCGGCATCGGACCCGGCGCGCGGCTGCTGGCTTTTCATGACTCGATGGGCGGGACGACACCCTTGAGGCGGACCCAGATGATGTGGAGCGCGACCAGCACGATGATGGCCGCAGGGAGCAGCATGACGTGGATCCCGTACATCTGACCGAAGTTGAGGACGTTTACGAAGGCGCCGATGCCGGCGGCATTGAGCGCGTCCTTGGCGCTGAGCGAGATCCATTGCGAGGCGAAATTCTGCTGGGAAAGGTAGCCGGTAAAGGCGGTCGCGATCGAGATCGCGAAGATGACGACCCCGATCATCCAGGTGGCTGCCCGGCCCTTTCGCCAGCTGGCCATGAAGTACTGGCCCCAGAGGTGGAGAACCATGAAGACAAAGAACACCTGGACGCTCCAGAAGTGCACGCTGTTGAAGAAGCGTCCGGCGGCCGAAATATGCCACCACTCCGGGCCGGCGATCGAGAGGATCACGCCGCTCAACACCGTGAGCACCAGGGCGGCGATCGTCACGACGCCGAAAACGTAGACCCACGATCCCACGTAGTACGGCTGGCGGTCGGGCAGCAGGTTTTCCAGGGGAAGCCGATCAGCCAACTCCCCACGGGCGCGGCCCGTCCAGCTCGACGAGCGTCCGTCGATCGACGTGGAGACGGCCCCTCGCTTCACGACGGCTCTTTCTCGCCCGGCAGGGGGATGACGAGGGCGAGGGCGAAGAGCAGGATCATCAGGCCGATCAGGAGCAGGTTCGGAATCGAGATCAGGATGAAGCCCCAGTGCAGGTAGCCGGCGGGTGTATCCATGCGGTCTCCAAGGTAATGTTGGCGGGGTCCTAGTCTGCGCCGGCCAGTTCGACATTGAATCATCCGTTCGGATGAACGGGCAAAACGAGGGGGCGAGTCAGGGGCCCCGCCCCCGTAATCGTTGACGGAAATCCTATCGCGTCAGGCGGTCACACGCTGTGGCCTGCCGACCAGGTTCGGCACGCGCACCTTCCGCGTGTCGCGGATGGCCAGGAAGATCTCGAAGGCGAGCGCGCCCAGGACCGCGAAGGCGGCCAGCGCCAGCCCGATGGCGGCGTAGAGCGCGTAGGTCCCGATCGTCCACCAGCCGTAGGCGTTCAGGAGCAGCCCGCGAAGCGTCTCACCGCGGAACAGGGTCTGCACTTGCCCGGCGATCTTGGTATCCGTCGGATTGGCCTGTGCCTTAGCGCTCACCTGCGAGTAGGTCAGCCCACCGGCCACTTTATCGAGGTGCCGTCCGATAAAACCGTTCGCGTAGGCCTTCGCCATGTCGCCGTTGACGACCTGCTGGCCGCCGTACTGCTGCAGGTCCGCCATCTCAACCGCCGGTAGGCCCGCGCTGCCCGCCGCCGGAAAGAAGATCTGCTGGTTGGTGAGCTCGGTGCTGATCTGGTTGTGGATGAAGGAATTTCCCCAAAAGAGAAAACTCGCGCAGAAGACCAGGATGCCGATCAGGCCGATCTGGAGCACAAACACTCGACGCCGCATGGTCGTTGTCATGTCGAACACCTCCATGAAATTCGCTGCCTGGCAACTTGCTCCAGGGCTCGATTTCATCCTGACCGGATCCGCCTCCGCCGCTCAGGACCGATGGTCCCGACTTCAAGGTGACCGCCGCGGTTCCCCGGGACGTTTGGCCGGACTAGGCGGGCAGGGACGTGTGGCGGACAAGATAGCTGGCCGCCTCAGCCCGCCGGGAGACCTCGAGCTTGCCCAGGATGCTCGAGACGTAGTTCTTGACGGTCTTCTCGGCCAACTGGAGCGAGTCGGCGATCTGCCGGTTGGTTTTGCCTTCAGCCACCTCGGTCAACACCCGCTCTTCCTGGCTGGAGAGGCGGCCCAGTCGCTGGTCGCCCCGCAGGTGCTTGCCCAGGCGAATGCGATCCAGGAGGCCCCTGGTGACCGCCGCGTCGAGCAGGTTCTGGCCCGCGCCAACCGTCCGGATCGCGCGCACCAGGTCACCACCGCGGACCTGCTTGAGGACATAGCCCGCGGCACCGGCCATGATCGAGGCCAGCATGGCGTCGTCATCCGAATAGGTGGTGAGCATCAGGACCCGGGTGCCCGGACGGCTGGCCAGGATCTCGCGAGTCGCATCGATCCCGCTCCCGTCGGTGAGGCGGACGTCCATCACGATGACGTCCGGCTCGAGGGTCGCCGCCCGCGCGACCGCGTCTCGGACTGTTCCCGCCTCGCCAACGACCTCGATGCCCTCGGCGCCAGCCAGCAATGCCTTGATGCCGTCGCGAACGATCTCGAAATCGTCGACCACCATCACGCGCAGCCGCGGACTGAGCTCGCCAGCGGGTTCCATAATCGGTCCATCGTGTCATCGGCGAGCGATGGCGATGAGGGCGCAAGGTCCTGCCCAGCGCGGGACCTTCCAGATCAGAGCGGGATCGTGATTTTGACCGTCGTCCCCTGTCCGAGCACGCTCTCAATGGTCAACGCGGCGCCCATCGCCGTCACCCGCTCGCGAAGGTTCCGCAACCCCTGGCCGCCCTGCTGCACCGCGGGGTCGAAGCCGTGGCCGTCATCCTCGATCTGCAGCACGCCGTGGCCGTCCTCCCGAAACAAGCTGACGCGGCAGGTCGCGGCCTGCGCATGACGGCCCACATTGGACAGCGCCTCGCGGGTCAACTGGACCAGGTCGGCAGAGCGTGGCGCCAGGTCGGCCGCCAGTCCTTCATCGATATCCGGGACGGTCGTGACGCCGCTCTTCTCCGAAAAGTCCGCAATCAGGTCGCCCAAGGCCTGGCGGAGCTGGCGATCCGCCAGCAATCCGGGTCGCAGGCCAAAGATGTAGTTGCGAAGATCTCGGATCGCGCGGTCGATCTCGCTCACGGCGGACTCCACCCTGGTCTCGATCTCGCGGTTGCCGCTGCGTTGCGCCACCGCCTGCAGCCCCATCCCGACGGCGAAGAGCGATTGGATCACACCGTCGTGCAATTCTCGGGCGATCCGCTCCCGATCGTCCAGCACGGCCAGCCGCTGCAGCTCGCGCTGGGCTCGCGCATACTCCAGCGCCACGGAGGCCTGGTTGGCGAACGTTTCGATGAAGTGGACCTCCTGCTCCTCGAAAGTCGGGCCACCCACCGGGTTCGCGACAACCAGCGTGCCGATCGCGCGACCCTGCACGATCAGTGGCACGAGCACCATCGGACCCATGTGGCCGAGACGGACCATCGGCTGGTAGGTCCGGGGATCGGTCGAGGCGTCGGCCAGCATCGTCGCCTGCCTGGTCCGCATCACGTCACCCGACACGGACCCCTCCATGGGGACCTCAAGCCCCCGGAGCTCGTCGGCGTAGGCCCCGTCGGCGATCGCCACCGTCAACGCGGAGCCGTCGCCGTCATCGAGCCTCGGGACGACGATGGTGGAGGTCGCGGCACCGGCAAGCTCGCGGGCGTCGTGGGCCACCGTCGTGAGGACGGCTTCGACACCCTGGCCCGACAGGATGGCGCTGCCGATCTCCCGCACCGCCTCCAGCCAGCGCTCGCGGCGCCGCGCCTCCTCGTAGAGGTCGATATTCTCGATCGCCACGCCGGCCTGCGCCGCCAGCACGATCAGGGCCGCTTCGTCGTCAGCGTCGAACTCGGCGGCCCCCTGCTTCTCGGTCAGATAGATGTTGCCGAAGACCTTGCCACGGGCAACGATCGGGGCGCCGAGGAAGGACGCCATCGGCGGGTGATCGTCCGGGAAGCCAATCGAGCGGGGGTCATCGGTAATGCGGCGCAGTCGCAATGGTTTCGCGTCCTCGATCAGCGCACCAAGGATCCCTTTGCCTACCGGGGGCGGCCCGATCGCGCGGCGTTGGTCGTCGGTGATCCCCACGGTGATGAATTGCCGGATCCGCCGATTGGGACCGAGCACGCCGAGGGCGCCATAGCGGGCGCCGGTCAACTCCACCGCCAGGTCGATCACGCGCTGCAGCACGGTCGGCAGGGACAGATCCGCGGCGAGCGCCAGCCCCAATTCCAGAAGCTGGTCGCGGCGGTCCCTGCCCGACGTCGAGGCCATCGTTTCGCTCCGGGTCAGGACCCGGGGGTGGTCGTGCGACGGGCGTAGTACGCGGCCGCCTCCGCCCGGCGCGCCACCTCGAGCTTCGAGAGGATGCTCGTCACGTAATTCTTCACCGTTTTCTCGGCCAGGTGAAGCGCCTCGCCGATTTCCCCGTTCGTCTTGCCTTCCGTGATCAGGGTGAGGATCCGCTCCTCCTGCCCGGAGAGCCGGGCGAGCCGCTCATCTTTGAGCCAGTGCTTGCCCTTCCGCAGCCGATCCAGGACCCCCTTGGTGACGGCGGGATCCAGCAGGCTCTGCCCCGAGCCGACGGTCCGAACCGCGCGAACCAGGTCGGCGCCTTTGATCTGCTTCAGGACGTAGCCGGCAGCGCCCGCCATGATCGAGGCAAAGAGCGCATCGTCGTCGGCAAACGTGGTGAGCATCAAGACCTGGGTCATCGGGAGCCGGGCGCGAATCTCCCGGGTGGCTTCAATCCCGCTGCCATCCGGGAGCTGGACGTCCATGATCACCACATCGGGACGGGCCCAGTCGACCCGGGCGACTCCCTCCTTGACGGTGCCGGCCTCGCCGACGACCGTGATGCCGGCTTCCGGCTCGAGCAACGCCTTGATCCCGTCGCGGACGACCTCGTGATCGTCGATCAGCACGACCCGCAGCGGCATCTCGCTCACCCACCTATGGTCGCAAATCCTCAGAATCCCCGGGTCAGCCGCCAACCGAGGTCGGGACCGTCGATCGCCGCGGCGGTCACCAGCGGGACATTGGCACGGTGGCCCGGACTCTCGAGCACCAGGGTGCCGACCCGGGAGCCGGCCGGCTGAGTCGTCGCCATGGGCGTCAGCGTGACCTGCCGAGTCACCACCATGCCGTCCTCGAGGAGCCAGGCGGTGGAACTCGCGGTCACGATCGTCCCCGCCTCACCCCAGGCGGCCTGATAGCGGCCTACCACCTCGCCTCGGGGGGACACGGTCCGAAAGTGCAGCGCCGGGGTGAGACTTCGAAGCAGGCTGCTGATGACGGCGAAGGCGCCCGGCAGCTGGTTGGGCTGGCCCAGAACGGCGCCGTAGAGGCGGACCGGCTGGCCGTCGACCGTCAGATCCGCGGCCATGAGAAAGCAGCCGCCGGCCTGGTCGGTATGGCCGGTCTTGATGCCGATGATGCCGTCCTGCCCGAGGAGCGTGTCCAGGTTCCTGATTACGCCCGCCACCGGGAGCGTGGCCTCTTTCTCCGCAACGACTGCCGCAAAAGCCGGCTGCCGCATGGCAACCTCGGCGAGCTTGATCAGATCCGCCGGAATACTGACTGTCAATGGGGAGAAGCCGCTCGGATCGGCGAAGTGGGTGGCGGTCATGCCGAGCGCCGCCGCCCTGGCGTTCATTTGATTGACAAAGGCCGGCACCGTGCCCGACGTCCAATTGGCCAGGATGTCGGCGAAATTGCTCCCAGAGGGCAAGAGCAGGCCTTCGAGCAACTGGTACTCGGTGAGCTGCTCGCCGGCGGACACTGGCACAACCGATTCGTTCAGGTTGCGTTCGGCAATGAACGTCGCCACGTCAGCCCGAGTCACCGTGAGGACGGGCCCCTGCTGGCCAGCGGCCAGCGGGTGTGCTTCGAGCGTGAGCAGTGCGGTCATCACCTTCGCAGTGCTCGCCATCGGGGCGGGGGCGGCGCCACCGGACGCTCCAACCTGGCCGAGGCCCTCCACGACCAGGGCCGCCTGCCCCTTCACAGGCCATGGGATCACGGGCGCCTTGCCAACCAGCAGCGACCCGCCCAATACCGGCGCGGCTGCCACCGCCGGCAGCGGCCGGAGGTACTGGACCGCCAACGCCACCAGCACGAGCCCGAGGAGGATGGGCAGCGGGCGGCGGAAGGCGCCGATAGGCCTTAGCGCCAGTCCAGCGGCGGCCCGATCAGTGGCTCCACCAGCTTCAGGATTTCGCCTTTGTGGGGGAATCGGCCAAGCTTGGCCTTGCTGAAGACGAGCCGGTCGTCGACCGTGACCTCGAAGCGGCCCTTGCTTGCGCCTCGGAGCGATACCTCAACCAGGATTGGGGCCCACGCGCCCGCCAGTTCTGCCGCCAGACCGACGGCTTGATCGAGATAGTTTCAGGGAACGCAGTACTCGATCGTGATTCGGTGTTTGGGGTCGAGCATGCCTCTAGCCTAGCCGAAGCCAATTGGTCCGAGGTGCCGATGGTCTGAGCCGTATCGGGGTACGTATAAATATGTATGCGCCTGTCAGTCGAGACCAGCAACCGGCGTCCCCGGACCATCCGGCGCCTGCCCGCCAGCGGCAACGCCGCGCTGGCCGCCTCCGCCCTGATCCAGGCCGCGCTTGGAATCGAGTTCCTGCTCTCTGGTCTCAATAAGTTCGCCGACCCGAACTTCCTCGGCAACTTCGGCAACTTCGTCCGGTCCAGCCCCGCCACCGGGCATGGCGCGCTCTCGCCATTCATTCAATCCGTGGTCCTCCCCCATCTCAGCTTCTGGGCCGTGTCGATCAAGTTCACGGAGCTGAGCCTCGGGATCGTGCTCCTGCTGGGGGCGCTCGAGATCGCTCGCCGGCGCTTCCAGGGCCGTTTCGCCAGGCAATACGGATATGAAGCGCCGGTGGCGCTCGTCGCTGCGCTGGCCGGCGTGGCCGCGGCCGGCCTCTCCTTCTCGATCTTCCTGCTCAACGGCGGCGTCCTGCCGACGGTCATGCCCGGCCGCGCCTTCACCAGCGCCATCCCGGTCGAACTCCTGATCGTTCCCCTTGGCCTGGCGGTGGCGTGGCTGGAAGCAAATCGATTCCTCGTGCTCGCTCGCTCCGGGGCGCCACGCTAAGCGCAAAAGACCGCTCTCTGCGATTGGCGGCTACACTGTCGGTCGGATGAGTGCCCTGAGCATCGCCCCGGTTCGCCGCAGCGACTTGCGAAATGTCGCGATCATCGCGCACGTCGATCACGGCAAGACCACGCTAGTCGATGCGCTGCTGAAGCAGTCGCATGTCTTTGCCGCCCACGAGCAGGTGGGCGAGTTGATTATGGACTCGAACGACCTGGAGCGTGAGAAGGGCATCACCATCCTGGCCAAGACCACCTCCATTCGCTACAAGGGGGTCAAGATCAACATCATCGATACCCCCGGGCACGCCGACTTCGGCGGCGAGGTCGAGCGCGTGCTGGGCATGGCGGACGGCTGCCTCCTCCTCGTCGACGCGGTGGAAGGGCCAATGCCGCAGACGCGGGTCGTCCTCGGCCAGGCGCTCGCGCTCGGCCTCTCCCCCATCATCGTCGTCAACAAGATCGATCGAGCCAACGCGCGGCCGGCCGAAACGGTCGAGGCAACGCACGACCTGCTTCTTGAGCTCGCCAAGCACCCGGATCAACTTAACGCGCCGGTCATCTATACCAACGGCCGGACCGGGACCGCGACCGCCGACCTGCGCTATCCAGGTACGACCCTCGAACCGTTGCTCGACGCGCTGCTGACCAATCTGCCGGCGCCGCTTGGCGACACCACCGGCTCGCTCCAGCTGATGGTCAGCAACCTCGATTACGACAACTACAGCGGACGGCTGGCGCTCGGCCGCATCACGCGCGGCATTCTGCGACCCGGCCAGGAGGTGGTCTGCTGTACCGAGAACGGGATCGGCCCGCGCCAGCGCATCGCGACCGTGCTGACGGTCGAAGCGCTGCAGCGCATGCCGGCCGCGGAGGCGGCGGCCGGCGAGATCGTCTACATCACCGGCCTGGCGGACGTCGCCGTTGGCGATACCGTGGCCGACGTCGAGAATCCGGAGCCGCTGCCTCGCCTGGAGGTCGGCGAGCCGACGCTGCGGATGCAATTTTCGGTCAACCAGTCCCCCTTCGCGGGTCGAGAGGCGACGACCAGCAGTACCTCGCGGCAGCTCCGCGCCCGCCTCGCGCGGGAGTTGCAGACCAATGTCGCCCTCAAGGTCGCCGACGGCCCAACCGCGGATATCTTCGAGGTCAGCGGGCGCGGCGAGCTGCACCTGGCGATCCTGATCGAGACGATGCGACGCGAGGGCTTCGAGTTCGAGGTCTCGCGGCCCGCGGTCATCACCCGCGAGATCGAGGGCCAGCGCCACGAACCGATCGAGGAGTGCATCATCGACTGCGGCACCGACTCGGTGGGGGCCATCACCGAGGCCCTCGGTTCTCGCGGCGCGCACTTGCAATCGATGCGGACGGATGCCGGGAGCGGCGCGCGCCTGACCTATCGCGCCCCCACCCGCTCGCTGATCGGCCTGCGCAGCCTGATCCTGACGCTCACGCGCGGCACCGGCGTGATGTCGACGCGGGTGATCGGATGGGAGCGCTGGCGGACCCTGCCTCCTCGCACGCGCAACGGCGTCCTGACCGCCAGCCAGACCGGGATGGCCGTGGCCTACGGCCTGCAGGGGGTCCAGGAACGGGGACAGCCGTTCATCACTCCCGGGACGCAGGTCTACGAAGGCATGATCATCGGCCTGAACCGGCGGGGAGGCGATATCGACGTCAACGCGACCAAGCAAAAACAGAAGACCAACATGCGCGCCTCAACCGAGGACGCGACCGTCAAGCTGGTCCCGCCGCGCCAGATGTCCCTGGAAGAGTCCCTCGATTTCATCGAGGACGACGAGCTGGTCGAGGTCACCCCGAAGAGCATTCGAATGCGCAAGCGGATCCTGGCCGAGGACATGCGGATCAAGCTCCGCAAGCGCGAGGCCGCCTCGGCCTAGAGCCCGACCAGGGTCGGGCTAGGGACGGCCCTCCGCCTTCGCTTTCAAGCCGCTCGCGAACTGCTCGAACGACGGACCCAGATCCGGGATGGAGCCCCAGATCATGGGAAGCAGCGGTCCGGTGTACTCCTCCCGCATCGAGAATTTCGTCGCGTTGCCGGCCGGCGCCAGGGTGAAGGTGCGCACGCCCTTGAAAAGCCCAAGCGGCATGCCGCCAGACCAGACCATCCGCCGGCCGGCCACGAAGTCGGCCACCTTGACGGGGAATGTTCGAGACGGATTCGCCTTCGAGACCACCTTGATCGTCGCGCCGGGCGCAATTCGCCCCTCGACCCGCACCACGCCGGAGTCCCAGGCGGCGTACCCGGGCGCGTCGGTAAGAATCGCCCAGATCGCCTCCGGACTCGCGTTGATCATTGATTCAGCCTGGTAGGACTTCATTCCGGATTCCTCTCGTGTGGTCGCTCGTCCCACGGTATCAGATTGGTCGCATTTTGGTTACCGTAACCCCTCTGTTACCATTGCCTCGATGCGCGGCGTGGCGGCGGATGGCGACCCGTTCGACGCCCTGGGCAACCCACACCGACGGGCGATCGTCGAGCTACTCGCGCGCCGGCCCCGGTCGGTTCGGGAGATCGCGGAGAAGCTGCCGATCAGCCGACCGGCCGTCTCCCGGCACCTGCGCGTGCTGAGCGAGGCCGGGCTGGTGCGCGACGAACCCGTCGGCACCCAGCGCCTCTACCGGCTACAGGCGGAGGGCGCCGACGCGGTCCAGGCCTACCTCGGCCGTGTCTGGGGACAGACGGCGGCCCGGTTCCGACTCTTCGCGGAAAACACCGCGCCGCGCCGTGATCGTCGGTGATCGAGCCGCTTCGACTGTCCTTTACGGTGGCCTGCTCCGCGACGCATGCCTTCACGACCTGGACGTCAAAGGCGTCGGCCTGGTGGCCACCGGAGCACACCGGCTCCGGCAAGGCCGGCTGGCAAATCACCTTCGAACCGCGAGTGGGGGGGCGCGTCTTCGAACGGACGGCAGACGGCAAGGAGCTCGAATGGGGTGAGGTGACGGCCTGGGAGCCGCCCCATCGCCTCTGCTATCGCTGGCACATCCGCGCCGACCGGGCCGACGCGACCGACGTCGAGATCCTCTTTTACGAGCTGCCCAGCCGGGGGGTGCCCTGGCGCGACGCGAATCACCATGGATGGCAGGGGGTCCTGCCGGCATACCGAGCGGCGGCGGCGATCAGAACCTGAGGAGGGAATCAAATGGCAACGACGGCAAAAGGCAACGCTGGGACCAAGGAGAAGCCATGGATGCTCAAGACGCCCAGTGGATCATCCGAATTTCAGGCCTATCGCGATGCGACGCTCGACCCACCCGCGCTCGTGGTGCAGGTTGGAACGACGCAACTGCGCTACAACCTCCGCTGCCTCGACGACCTGCACGCGATGCTCAAGAAGCACGGCGATTGGATGCTGCTCGGCAGCGCCGACGAGCAGAAGCCGGCGACCGAAGGCACGGTTGAGGCGTGGGCGCGGTCGCCGAAGAATCCAGTCGGCGGTTGGTACGGCCTCAAGAAGGGCCTTCGCGGTCGGTTCGGCATGTACGTCCCGCCGGTGATGAAAGAACTCGGGCTGGCCGAGGTGGAAACCAACCCGAAGAACAACCGGATGCGCGCGGTCTAGGACGCTAGCGAGGGACGGCAGCGCCCCGAGCCAGCGCGGCGAGCAGGCGATCCGTCGAGCCCTTGATCCCGTAGGTCTCGTTCAGAGCCGCGAGCGCGACGGGATCGCGTGATACCGCGGGCCGGCTTGCCGTTGGTTTCTTCACCGGCGCACGACCAACCGGTACACCAACCCGGCGGGCTTTCTGGATGTACTCGATCGCCGTAGCGCTGACCTTGCCACTGGCGATGATCCCGTCGAGGTCTTTGAATCGACGGACAAGCTGCGCGGCGGTCTTCTCCCCCACGCCCGGCACGCCCGGCAGGCCGTCCGACGGATCGCCACGCAGGACCGCGAAGTCGCCATACGATCGTCCCGGAATGCCGTATCGCGTCTCGAGTTCTGCCTCGTTGACGATGAGGAGGTTGCCGATGCCCTGCTGCGTGTACAGCACGGTGACGTCGGGGTCGCGAACCAGGGCGAACAGGTCGCGATCGCCCGTGACGATCTCGACTTTGCCGCTGACGAGCGGGAGCAGCGACGCTATGACATCCTCGGCCTCGAAGCCGGGCGACCCGACCACGTCGACACCGATCGCCGCGAGGACCGCCCAAATGATCGGCTCCTGCGGCTCCAGCTCGGGAGGCATGTTGCCACTCTCCAGGCGGTGCGTTTTATAGCTCGGGAGGACATCAACCCGGAATGCCGGACGCCAGTCTTCGTCGGTCGCCACGACAAGGCCGCGAGGATTGCGATCGGTGACAAGCCGGGCCAGCATGTCAAGGAAGCCGCGTACCGCGTTGACCGGCTGACCGTTGGGCGCCTTCATGGTGAGCGGGATCCCGAAGAACGCCCGGAACATCACGCTCGACCCATCGATCAGCAGCCAATCGGTCGCCATCGCCTCGATGCTACCCGCTGCCGGCCCCAGCCCACTAGAGCCTTGGCGATAATGGCGACTGTGAGCGGGGCCGCCGACCGCCTCTACCAGATGATCAGTGGGTTTCGCGTCACCCAGATGGTTCGCACGGCGGCGCTCCTCGGCATCTGCGACGCCCTGGCGGGCGGACCGCGCGAGGCGGGCAGCCTGGCCACTGAGATCCACGCCGATCCGGGTCTGCTTCGCCGGCTGATGCGTGGCCTGGCAGGTCTGGGGCTACTGACGGAAGCGGCGGACGGCCGGTTTTCGAACACCCCGGTCGGTCAACTGCTCAGGAAAGACGTCCCGGGGAGCATGCGAAACGCGGCGATCGCCCTACCGGCGGATGCCAATTGGGAGGCCTGGGCCCGGCTACCAGATGGCGTGATCAATGGCACGGCCCCATTCGAGCTGGCCCACGGCCGCCCCATGTGGGAGAAGCTTGCCGCGGAGCCGGAAGCGGCGGCTCGCTTCAACGCCTTCATGGCCGCGCAGACCGCCACCTTCGTTCCGCAATTGCTGGAGGTGTTCGATTTCTCTAAGTGCGCGCGGGTCGTCGATGTCGGTGGGGGAAATGGCGCATTGATTGCCGGGGTTCTCGCGGCCCATCCCTCGCTTAGGGGAATGCTCTTTGACGTCGACGCGGGGCTGGCTGGCGCCGAGGCATATCTTCGAGACCACGGTGTCGGGGACCGCTGCGAGTTGAAGGCGGGCGATTTCTTCAAATCCGTGCCCGAGGGCGGCGATGCCTACCTGCTGAAGCTGATCCTGCACGACTGGGACGATGCCCGGGCGACGGAGATCCTCAAGACCTGCCGGCGCGCCATGAAGCCGGGCGCGCACCTGGTTGTCATCGATTACGTCCTCCCGGAGAGGGCGGTCGAGGGACCCCGCGAAGGCCTGGCGCTCGTGATGGACCTCCACATGTTCGTACTCTTCGGCGCCCGCGAGCGCACGGAGAAGGAGATCGGCACGATGCTAAGGGCGACCGGCTTCCGTCTCGAGCGCGTTGCGCCAAGCTCACCGCAATCGACGCTCGTGGGGACGGCGGTCTAGGAGATCGCGCCCTCGAGCTGGGCCCCGAGCGACAGGATCGTGTTCTCATCCCGCGGGCGGCCGACGAGCTGGATCCCGATCGGGAGTCCACCAACCGTCTTCGCCAGTGGCAGGCTGATGGCGGGCTGCCCGGTGCAGTTGAAGGGATAGGTGAAGCTCAGCCAGTCGCGAAACTCCTCGCCCGCGGTTTGCGGATTCTGGCCCAGCGTGCCAATTTTCGGCGCCGGGTAGGTCAGGGTCGGGGTTAGCAGCACGTCCATCCGATCCCAGGCAGCCACGAGCACGCGTGATCGCATGTGCAGCTCGGTCAGTGTGCGCAGGTACTCGATGGCGCTCGCCTTGCCCGCGGTCTCGAACATCAGCCGGTTCAGCGGGTCGAGCAGCTCAGGCCTGGTGATCGGCAGCAGGCCTATCGCGGTCACGGCCAGCAGCTGGATGATGTCCCGGAACTGCCCGAGGTCGGGACTCACCCGGGTCACATGATGCCCGAGGCGTTCCAGCTGACCGGCGATCCGCTCCACCGCGGCGCGGACCTCGGGATCGACCGGCGCCTGGACGTCCACCGTCCACCCAACCTGGAGCACGCCCGGATCGCGCCCCGCCGCCGGCAGGAAAGCCTCCGTCGTGTCGGCCCAGTAGGGGTCACCCGGGAGATGGCCTGCCATCGCGTCCAGCCCGAGCGCCGCGTCGGCGACCGTCCGACCCAGTACGCCGGCGGTCGTCAGTCCGGCCCAGTCCTCGCCGAGTATCGGTCCGCTGGAGATCCGCCCCCTCGACGGCTTCAACCCCACCACCCCGCAGCAGGACGCCGGAATGCGGATCGAGCCACCGCCGTCCCCGCCGTGAGACAAGGCACACAGTCCAGCCGCCAGCGCCGCGGCTCCGCCACCGGTCGATCCGCCGGCCGTGCGTTCGCGATCGACCGGGTTTCGGGCCGGGGGAAACATCGGGCCCTCGGTCGTGGGCCTGCTCCCAAACTCCGGGGCGTTGGTCTTACCGAGCATCACCGCGCCTTCCTGCTTGAGCCGCGCAATGGCAAAGCCGTCGACCGGCGCCCTGGCGCTTTCGAACACCTTTGAGCCCAGGCTCGCCCGGTAGCCCGCCAGCGACGCGGTCTCCTTGATCGAGACCGGCACGCCATCGAGCAAGCCACGCGGCTCACCCTTGAGGAGACGGCGCTCCGATGCATCAGCCTGCGCCTGGGCCAGCTCGGGGGTCAAGAGCACATAGGCATCGAGGTCGCGATCGATCCGACCGATTCGGTCGTAGTACAGCTCGACGAGCTCGCCGGGCTTGATCTGTTTCGCGGCGACAGCCCGGGCGAGTTCCAGCGCAGGCCGAAACGCCCACGCCTCCTCGATCACATCGTCATGCCGGGAAGCGCCTGCGGAACGAAAAAGACCAGGCTTCCATAGACGATCAGCGCCGCCCCGGCCACCCGGCCGATCAGCGTCCCGATCGGCAACGATTTCTCGGCAAAGATGAGCAGTGTCAGCGCGACCATCGCGCCGATGTGCATGATCCCGATCGGGAACAGGATCGCGAAGAGGAGCCAGCAACACCCGAGGCAATACAGGCCATGTTCCAGCCCCATCCGCAAGGCGCCGCCACGGCCGTCCCGCCAGGAGGTCATGATGAAGCTCAGCGGGCTGCGGCATTTCGACAGGCAGAGGCTCTTCAGCGGCGAGAGTTGGTACACGCCAGCCAGAACCAGGAGCCCCGCGCTAACCCGCGTGGCATTGTTCGGGGCCCAGGTCGAGTGCGTTAAGAGCGTGTCGGCTGCCACCGCGACGCCGTAGGCCAAAGCCCCGAACGCGACCCAGACCAGCAGGTAGCCGCTGACGAAGATCCAGGTGGGCACGGAGGGTTGGCTTCGCTGTTTCTGGCCGGCCGAGACCGTGGCGAACATCAGGATCATTGGTGCCGCAGTTGGAAACATCATCGCGACCATCATCGCGATCCAGGCCATCAGGAACACGGCAACGGTCATGCCCATCGTGAGCCCGGCTCCGGCGTTCATGCCCGGCTGCTGGATGACCACGATCCACGACAGCGCCGCCAGGCTCAGCAGGGTCGCCAGCATGAGGTTGCGCTGGCGCTTGAGTCGCTCCGAATTCGATCGAATCGCCACGGCGGCCCTTATCCGGTGGGCCTAGTTCTCATACCGGAATTCCGTGAGGAAGGCGTTGGTTCCACCGTCGACGTCGGCCTTCCAGAAGTGGTCGTAGTGAACGACGCCCGCCTTGCCCTTGCGGATCGGTTGGGCGACGGCGCCGAAGGGGGAGTTCGTGATGACCGCCGGGTTCTTGCCATCGGCGCCCTTCACTTCCTCGATCTCGCCCTTGAGGTAACCGCCAACCTGGAGCCGCCGTTTGCCGTCGCGGCTCTCGAACGTGATCGGTGCGGCCGTCACCCCAGCAACACTCCCGACGAACGGTCCGAGGTTCGCCAGGTGGCCACCGGCCCCGCCGGAGAAGATCCCCGCCAGCGCCTCGCCCTGTTCCTTGCTGGCCCGCTCGTCGGTGTAAAGTGCGAGCTTCCAGCCGCCATCCGTCATTTGCTTCGGCGAGTGGACGACAAGTGCCGCGTTCAGTCCCTTGAGGTCGACGTTGCCCATCGTCCCCCTGGTGATGTGCCAGCCGATGAAGACGTCACAGTGATCTTCGGTTGCGGGCGCGAGAAAGATGCACGAGCACGCCACTTTGCAGCTGCAAGCCTCGAAGTACTCGCCCTCGACTACGAACTTGGTTTTTGCCTGAGATGCCGACTCGTCCGACATCGTCTTCGCCATGGGTCCCCTCCTCTGACTTCCCGACCGAATGCACTCCGTATGTTACGTCGGCCATGATGGTGCGCGTGGGCATCGGTTTCCGGCGACTCGAGCGCGCAGACTTCCCGCTCCTGGCCAGGTGGCAGGGCGAACCACATGTGGCGCGCTGGTGGGGCCCGGGCCCTGACCTCGCGGCATTCGAGACTGAATACGGCCCCGGCATCGACGGCACAGACCCGACCCAGGTCTTTCTGGCCGAATTGGAGGGAAGGCCGGCCGGGCTGATCCAGCGCTATCGCAACCGCGACCATCCGAGCTGGGATCAGCAGGTGCAGGTCCCGAACGCGGTCAGCATTGACTACTACCTCGGTGAGCCGCATCTGATCGGCAAGGGCATCGGCCCACAGATGATCGCGGCGTTCGTCGAGCAACTCTTTGCCGACTATGTCGATATCACCAGCGTGACGGTCGGCGTGCTACAGGAGAATCGGCCGTCATGGCGGGCGCTGGAGAAGGCCGGATTTGTCCGCGTGCGAAGCCAGCACCTGGAGTCGGACGAGCCCTGGGACAGGGGACCCGGCTACGTCTATGCGCTCAGCCGGTGCGAAAAAAGAGGGATTCCATGGTCAAGCTGATTTACTCCGCGATCACCTCACTCGATGGCTACGTCGCGGACAAGGATGGCAACTTTGACTGGGCCGCTCCCGATGCGGCGGTGCACCAGGTCGTCAACGACCTCGAACGGGCGATCGGCACCTATCTATATGGGCGCCGGATGTACGAGGTAATGGCCTACTGGGAGGGCGCACTCACAGGGCCGGACCAACCGTCCGAGGTGCGGGACTTCGCCGGGATCTGGCAGGCGGCCGACAAGATCGTGTACTCCAGGACGCTCCAGACCGTGTCGAGCGCCAGAACTCGCATCGAGCGAGACTTCGACCCTGAAGCGATCCGGCGGATGAAAGCCACCGCGGTCCGCGACATCACGGTGGGCGGTCCCCATCTTGCCGCCGAGGCGATCAGGGCGGGACTGCTCGACGAGTGCCACCTATTCCTCAACCCGATCGTGGTGGGAGGCGGCAACGCCGCCTTCCCTGACAATGTCCAAGGAGAGCTGGAACTGCTCGACGAACACCGTTTCGACAACGGGGTCGTCCACCTCTACTACGGCATCCAGTAACGCTTAGCCAGGGCAAAGAAAAAACCCGCCAGAACGCTGGCGGGCTCGGAATGAATTGGCTGGTTAGCGCGACTCGGCAGCGGCCTCAGCGGCGATCTTTTCCTTGGCTTCGGCCGAGCCCTGTGCCGGGATGGCCTCAATCTCGATTTCGACCTTGACGTCGTCACCGAGGATGAAGCCGCCGGCCTCGAGGGCCTGGTTCCAGGTCAGGTTGAAGTCCTTGCGGTTCAGCTTGGTCGTCGCCGAGAACGAGACCCGGCGATTGCCCCAGGGGTCCTTCCCTTCGCCACCAAATTCGGCATCGAGGGTGACTTCCTTGGTGATCCCGTGCAGGGCAAGGTCACCGACGATCTTGAAATGCTTGGGATCCTTACCTTCAATCCTCTTGCTCTTGAAGGTCGCGACCGGGTAGTTCTCGACATCGAAGTGTCCGTCGGCGCTCCGCAGGTGAGCGTCGCGCGCTTCGACGCCGGTGTCGATGCTGGCGGTATCGATCGTTACATCCACCGTGGCGATCGAATGGTCGTTCTCGGCCTCGATCCAGCCTTCCTTGAGCTTCAGCTGGCCTCGCACCTTCGACATCATGTGGCGGATCGTGAACGTGACGGCGCTGTGATTGGGGTCAATTGCCCACTTCATCTATTCCGGCCTCCTGTCGGGTTCTTTTTCGACAATCGTTGCATAAGCAACATTACCTACGACAACAAATTGGTGCCACAATATATTCCAGATGGCCGCCCAGCTCAAACCCGCTGAACGACGCGCCTGGCGTGCCTTTCTCGACGCCCAGGCCTCCATCCTCCGCCGGTTGGAGGCCGAATTGGTGGCCGAGGAAGGCATGACGCTGGCCGAATATGACGTCCTCTATCAGCTGGGGATCGCCGGCGATCGGCGGCTCCGGATGACCGAACTTTCCGAGCGGGTCCGGCTGAGTCGGAGCGGGCTGACCCGGCTGGTCGATCGCCTGGTCGAGGCGGGACTGGTCATCCGCGGCCACTGTGATTCGGATCGGCGAGGGACCTTCGCGGTGCTGACACCCTCGGGAATCACGCGGGTCCGCCAGGCCCGGCCTGTACACCTTCGAGGCGTGAGCAAGCACTTCGCCGAGCGGCTTTCGCCGGCCCAGCTGACCGCCGTCGCGAACGCGCTGGAGCCGCTCGGACAGGACATGCCGAAGTTGCGCGCTACCAAGGTCAACGGAAGCCAATCCGGTAAGCTCGAACGATGAGTTTGGGGCGTACGCTAATGCGCTTCGCCTTCCTGGCGGCGATCGGCCACCAGATCACCTATACCTTGGTTGAAGGCGGCATTTTCGCCGACACGCGAGAGCGGATTTCGGCCATGCATCCGAAGCTTGACGAGTTCATCCACTGCCATCTCTGCGTCGGCACCTGGTCCGGGATCGTGCTGGCCGGCGTCTACCGACCCAACCTGCTGGCGGATGCGGTGGGCGAGCGTCCCTCGGGCGTCCGACGGGTCGCCAACCTGATCGGCGACGCGTTCCTGATTGCGCTCGGCACTCGACTCTGGAATGAGGTGCTGGGCCTGATGCGCCGCGAGGTTCAGCTCAAGCAGCGGACGGTCGAGGCGGTGGAGCGCGCCGACGAGATCAGGATCGAGCGGCCGTCCATGCCCGGGATTTCGGTCCGCACCTAGCGCCTGTGGTCCGACACGTCGCCCTGTTTCACTGGAAGCCTGAGACGTCAGCCGCGGACGTTTCCCGAGTGGAGGAGGCGCTGCACCAGTTGCCCACCAAGATCGCCGGCATCCAGTCGTATCGTTTCGGGCGTGATCTTGGCATCCAGCACGACAACGCCGATTTCGCCCTGGTGGCCGACTTCGTCGACGAAGAGGCCCTGGAAACGTACGCCAACCATCCCGATCACCAAGCGGTGCTGACCAGGCTGATTCGGCCGATCACCGAGCAACGGGTCGCGATCCAGTACGTCATCGACAGCCCGAGCTGACGCCCGGCGCCGTTAGCCCTCGGGCTGGCCGAGCCACTCCCGCTGCTTGTAGGCCCAGTGATGACGCGCGGAGATTCGGCGGACCGTTCCTGACCGGCTGCGCGTAACGAGGGACTCGGTTTCGGCCCAGTTCATGTGGTACTTGACCCCCTGGAGCAGCTCGCCGTCCGTAATCCCGGTGGCCGCGAAGAAGACGTCATCGCTGCGCACCAGTTCATCGATATTGAGGACCTGGTCGAAGCGGGCGCCGGCCGCCTCCGCGGTCTCCTGTTCCTGCGGATTCCGCGCGTAGAGCCGGCACTGGATTTCCCCGCCGAGGCATTTCAGCGCGCAGGCGGCCAGGACCGCTTCCGGTGAACCACCGATCCCCATCAAGACATCAAGGCCAGTCCCATCGATCGCGGTCATGACCGCGCCGGCGACGTCGCCATCGCTGATCAGTTTGATCCGAGCCCCGGTCTCCCGCACCTCGCTGATCAGGTCTTCGTGACGGGGGCGGTCGAGGATCACGACCGTCAGGGCGCTGACCCGCATGCGCTTGGCCCGGGCGATGTGCTGGAGGTTCGCCGCCACGGTGTCGTTGATGTCGAAGGATCCGGCAGCCTCGGCGCCGGTGGCGATCTTCTTCATGTAGGCCACGTGCTTGGCGTCGTAGAGCGAGCCACGGCCGCCCGCCATCGCCACCACCGAAATCGCGTTGGGCAAACCCTTGGAGAGCAACGTGGTCCCGTCGATCGGATCGACGGCGACGTCGACCTGGGGTGGGTCGCCGGTGCCGATCCGCTCGCCGATGTAGAGCATCGGCGCCTCGTCTTTCTCGCCTTCGCCGATGACCACGATCCCGTCCATCTCGATCCGGCCCAGCGCCCGGCGCATCGAGTCAACCGCGGCACCGTCAGCCGTGTTCTTGTCGCCACGGCCCATCCACCGGGCGCTCGCCAGGGCGCCCGCTTCCGTGACCCGGACGAGCTCGAGGGCGAGGTTGCGGCTAATATCGGCCGAGACGGCCTCCTGAGCGGCGACCGATTTGGCCATCACTTGCTACGCTTGCGGTATTCCGGCATGGCAGCCCTACTTTAGCTGGGCAGGCTGGCCGAGGGGTAGGGAGTTGAGCACGGCAAGTCATCCGCCGATCGATGCCCCCGCGTGGACCCGAGTGCCCCCAATCCGCCAGATGCGGGCGCTGCTGCAGACCTTCCTGATTTTTCCGCTCCTGAACCTCTTCTCCCCTCTCAGCGTGAACGGTCGCGAGCGCCTCAAGCACCTCAAGGGCGGGGCCATCTTCGTGTCCAATCACAGCAGCGCGTTCGATGCCGTCGCCATGCTGCAGGCGATGCCGAAGAAGTTCCGCTACCGGTCGTTCGTCGTGGCCGCGGCGGACTCAATCTACAAACGCAAATGGGAGGGCGCCCTGACCGGGCTCCTGATCAACACCTTTCCGATTCCCCGGGGCGGTGGGGCCAGGCCGGCCCTCGACCGGCTGAAGGAGCACCTGAACCACCGATGGTCGGTCGTGATCTTTCCGGAGGGCACCCTCTCGCGAACGGGCAACATCGGCACCTTCAAGAAGGGCGCCGCGATCCTTGCCTTGGACGCCGGCGTGCCGATCGTCCCCGCCTACATCGAGGGCATGTTCGAGGTCTTTCCCCGGTTTCACCGGCTCCCGCGCTTCCATGACACAACGCTGACCTGGGGCGACCCGATGCGGCCCAATCCGGGCGAGGACTACGACGCCTTCATCGCCCGCGTCGAGCAGGCGATCCGCACCCTGGCGGGACCAAAGGGCGACCTCCGAGACGAAGCACCCCCGAAAGGCGCCGATTCCGCCGAGGGCTCGAACTACTGGTACTAGCGCGCTTTCGGCGAGCCGCTGTCTTTCCAGTCGGCGTACTCGCGGGCGCGGGCCTCGGCCAGCGGGCCGGAGAAGATGGTCACGTAGACCTCGCCGTCCCCGTCGGAGTTGACGGCTTCGACGCGCCACTCACCCGGGTAATTCTCAGCTTCGACGACGTCATAGTGGAGCCCTGTCTGGATCAAACCGGTACCCTCCTGGTTGAATACGGCAATCACGACGTACGGTATCGGCTCAATCTTTCGACCGTCATTGCCATTAGGATTGAGCACGTGGCGCAGCAGATCAACCCGGTGGAGGTTGTCGTTGTCAGCAGTGGGCGGCTGGTCGTCAAGCTGTCCGAAGAGCCGGACCTCCCATGGCGGAAGTTGTTTGCGGACTACATGCGGGAGTCCGCCGGCTTCGGCGCCACCTCACGCAAGTCACCCTTTGAGGGCTGGGACACCTCGGTGCCGGGCCCGGTGATCAACACGGGCGTGGATGATTTCAATACGAATTATCGACACGTCGTCCGGGACGCGGCCAACCATGCGAACCAGGAGGTCCAGCGACATGCCGCCGAGGTGGCTGGCAAGGAGCAGGCCGAAGACGCGGCGCGAGATCGGGACCAGCAAGAACTCGATCGCGAGCGGGAAAAGGCCAAGAAGATCAAGTTCGACTAGGGCCGCCTACAATCGGGGACATGAAAGTCTCACGTACAGCCAAAGGGTTCAAGTCCAAGACGCGCCCCAAGAACAAGAACCGGCACAAGGCCGCCAACAAAGCCACCAAGTAAGGGCGCCGAAGCTAGGCGGCGTTCTTCCGGCGGGTCTTCTTCGGTTGGGGTGCGGCGGCTTCGGCGCTGAGGAGTGCCAGCAGGCCGCGCTCTTCATTCGAGAGCTTGTAGGGATCGTCCTGGTCAACGCGCTCGATCGGCTTGAGGCCACCGGCCAGATAAGCGGTGATCACCGCCGGATGGATGTAGCACTTCTTACAGACGGCGGGGGTGTTGCCTAACTCTTCGGCCACCTTGGCAATCGCCCGAACCAGTTGCTTCTTGACCCCCTGGGTTTCGGGCGTCACCTCCGCCTCGCGGAAAAACCGGGCGGCAAGGATCGTCCCGGCCCAGGTCCGGAAGTCTTTGGCGGTGAAGTCTTCTCCGGTGATCTCGCCGATGTAGTCGTTGACGTCCGCCGATTCCACCGGGTGGTATTCCCCGTCCTCGTCCAGGTACTGGAAGAGTTCCTGGCCCGGCACATCGAGAAAGCGCTTGATGATCTTGGCCAGCCGCCGATCCTGCAGGTAGACGTCGTGATGCTTGCCGCTCTTGCCTTTGAATTTGAAGCGCACCTCGGAGCCGACCACGTTGACATGGCGGTTGCGCAGGGTGGTCAAGCCGAAGGAGCCATTCTCCTTGGCGTACTCCTCGTTGCCCACGCGGATCCGGGTCTCCTCCAGGAGGCGGACCACGGTGGCGAGGACCTTCTCGCGCGGCATTCCCTGAAGCTCCAGGTCACGGTCGGTGCGCTCTCGGATCTTGGGGAGGGCCTCAGCAAAGGCGAGCATCCGGTCGTACTTGACCGCATCGCGCACCTGGCGCCAGCGCTCGTGGTACCGATACTGCTTGCGCTTTCGCGCGTCCCGTCCAGTGGCTTGCAGATGGCCCATCGCGTTCGGACAGATCCAGACGTCGGTCCAGGCGGGCGGGATGACGAGGCTCTTGATCCGCCTCAGCGTCGGCTCGTCGTCCACCGGCTCCCCCCCGGCATCTTCATAGGTAAAGGACTCACCCGATTGCTGGCGCCGGATGCCCGGCATGAAGTCGGCGACGTAGCGCAGCCCGGCCGCCTTGGCCGACGCAATCGGATCGGCCAGCTCCCCGGGATAGACGTTGGAGGGCGGTTGCCAGGAATCAGGGACGGCTACCGCCATATTCCCACTTGACGTGCGCTCATTGCTGACCCATCATAGATGATAGTTACGCTGTCAGTTGTTAGGCAATGGCATGAGCGCAATTTGCACTGGAGGTGAACTTTGGCTGGGTTGATTTGGGCAATCATTGTGGTTTTGTTCGTTCTCTGGCTCCTCGGCTTCTCCCTGCACATCGCAGGCAACCTGATCTTCCTGCTCCTCCTGCTGGCGATCGTGGGCGTGGTTTACAACCTGCTGGGGGGCGGCGGCCGGCGGCACGTCCATACAACGGAAGTCACCGAGGTCGAACGGCACGACGTCTAAAGTCCACAAAAGGGAAGGCGGAAGCGGTCCCGGGCGACCGCTTTTTCTTTTGCCCGATCGCG
Organism: Candidatus Dormiibacter sp.; assembly: GCA_039922495.1. Classification (GTDB taxonomy): domain Bacteria; phylum Chloroflexota; class Dormibacteria; order CF-121; family CF-121; genus JALYYC01. The sequence goes on along the minus strand of JBDTEO010000017.1, from coordinate 14,870 downwards.
GCTATCATTTGGGCAACCGTGAGCCGCGAGCGTTGGAGGAGGTGGGGGAAATCGACGATAGCGAGTTCCTGAAGCTGCTCACCCACATCCACGACGAGATGCTCGACGTGGTCAAAGAGCAGCACCCGACCCACGAACAGTTCGCCGCCTGGCTCCTCGGCCAGATCGAAGGCCGCCTGCGGATGCGGATCGGCACGGTCAAGACCTGAGCAACGCGCCGCCGCCGGATCGGGCCAGCTCGACCGATGCCTGGTCGCTCAACCAATTGGCCCGTGACCTGCCCATGACCCAGGCCGCGCGCGACCTGGTCGAGCTCGCGCAGCGGATCGCCGTCGAGAACGGCGCCGACCGAACGCTCCCGGCGCATGTCCTTGCCGCCATGGTTCGCAGCCGGGATGATCCGGGACATCGCGCGCTCGTGGATCTGCAAACGAACCTGACGGAGCTGACGGCAGCGCTGCCCGGGCTCGGCGCGAACGTCACCTCGAAACGGACCGTCCCGATCGGGACGGCGACTCGGTACCTGCTCAACAACGCCCACCGCGAAGCGGAGTCGGCCGGCCATCACCAGATCGACAGCCTGCATTTGCTGCTCGCCCTCGTCTACAACGACTCGAAGGCCACCGCCGATCTCCTGCTACGGGCGGGCCTCACCATGTACGCCGTCCGTACGTACCTGTCCGGCCCGGTGCCGACCACCCGCGGGATGCGGCGACGCCCACTGCCATCCCTGCGCGGCGTGCTGGGGATCAGCCCGGTGTTTGCGATTCCCGTGGGGGCCATGCTGCTCGGCGGCGCCGGCCTGTTCGCGGGGCCACCGGCCGCGCTGACCCTGCCCCTCTCCATCCTGTTCGTGGTCGGCGGCTGGGTGACCTCCCTGTGCATTCATGAATTCGGTCACGCCCTGGTCGCCTACCTGGGTGGCGATCGCTCGGTTGCCGCGGCGGGTTACCTGACGCTCAATCCCCTCAAATACACGCATCCGGTCCTCAGCATCGTGCTGCCGCTCGTCTTCCTCTTCATCGGGGGTTTCGGCCTGCCCGGAGGCGCGGTGTACCTGAACGAAAATGCGATCCGCAGCAACGGCTGGCGGTCGCTGGCCTCTGCCGCCGGGCCGCTCGCCAATTTGCTCTTCGCCGTCCTGGTCGGCTGGCCATTCCTGATCCATCTCTTCGATGGGGGCATCGGTGATGAGCGCTTCTGGGCGGCCCTCGCCTTTCTCATCTTTCTGCAGGCGTCGGCGATCGTGCTCAACCTGCTGCCGATTCCGCCCTTCGACGGCTTCGGCATCATCGCCCCGTGGCTCTCGATCGAGATCCGGATTCTCGCTCAACGGGTCGGGATGTTGCCTTTGCTGCTCATCTCCTTCTTCCTGTGGCAGGGCGGTCCGATCAGCGCCACCTTCTGGGGCGCGGTGTACAACGTGGCCGGCATCCTGCAGGTCCCGGCGTTTCTGATCAGCGCCGGCCAGCAGCAGTTCCTTCTCTAGACTGCAGCCATGATCCGAGAGCAGGCGGACACCGTCGCGCTCGAGGCGCTCGACACCAACGCCTGCGTCCGCCTGGCCCAGGAACTGATCCGGATTCCATCGGTTACCGGCGAGGAGCGCGCCGTGCAGGAGCATGTCGCGGAATCGCTGAGAACCGCCGGCCTAGAGGTCGAAACGTTCGAGGCTGACCTCGCGCGTCTCACGGCGCATCCCCGGTTCCCGGGTATGGAGGTCGACCGGAAGGAAGCGGTCCTGGTCGCGGCCTCGCTGGGCACCAAGGGAGATCGAAGCCTGATTCTGAATGGGCACGTCGACGTGGTGCCGCCGGGCGACCGGCAGTCGTGGCACGCCTCACCGTGGTCAGGGCACGTCCACGCCGGCCGGCTCTTCGGGCGCGGGGCCGCGGACATGAAGGCCGGCCTGGCGGTCGGGATCGCGGCGGCAGCCGCCATCAAGAAGAGCGGCATTCCGCTGCGCGGCCGGTTGATCATCCACAGCGTGGTCGGCGAGGAGGACGGCGGCATTGGCACCTTCGCCATGATCGATCGCGGCTACCGGGCGGACGGCGCCATCATCCTCGAGCCCACGCGCCTGCGCCTGATACCGGCCCAGGCTGGGGCCCTGTCGTTCCGTCTGCGGGTGCCGGGCCGGGCCGCGCATGCGTCGGTGCGCTACGAGGGCGTCAGCGCCATCGAGAAGTTCGACGTCGTGCATGCCCGGCTGCGCCAGCTCGAGCGCGGCTTGAATGCCTCGCCGCACGAGCTCTTTCGCCGCTACCCCATCCCCTATGCGCTGAGCATCGGGCGGCTGCGCGCCGGTGCCTGGTCGGCGATGGTGCCCGACGATCTACAGGCCGAAGGCCGGGTCGGCGTCCCGATCGGCATGACCTCGACGGATATCCGCCGTCAGTTCGAAGCGGCGGTGGCGGATGCGGCACAGAAGGACAGCTGGCTGACCGACCATCGGCCCCAGGTCGAGTGGTATGGAGGACAGTTCGATGCCGCCGAAGTCGACCCTGACCTCCCGGCATTTACCGCCTTACGGGACGCGCATACCCAGGAATTCGGGGTCGCGCCCGAGCTGGATGGGGCGCCCTATGGGTCTGACATGCGGCTGTACATCCATGAAGGCGAGATCCCGGCCATCCTGTACGGGCCGGGCGACATCCGCCAGGCGCACGTCACCAACGAGAGCATCGCGGTGAGTGAGATCGTGCAGGCTGCTCGCGTCATTACCGCCGCCGCCGCCCGGTACCTCGCCGCCTGATTTCCTCAGAAGTGCTCGAGCAGCCACTGGTGGATCGCTGGTAGCCGCCGCTGGGTCAGGGTCAGGTGACCGTCGTCGTCGGAGAGATGGACGTCCGCGCCGGGGATCTGCCTGGCCAACCATTCTCCGTGGGAGAACGGAACGAACCGGTCATGCCGACCATGCCAGAGCATCAGCGGAACACGGATCGTCGCAAGCTCGAAGGCCCACGGCTGTAGCATCGCCCAACCGTCATCCCACCAGCCCTGAATGCCCGGGGCCAGCCCATCTCGGGTGTTCCGTGCCAGGTGCTCCGCAAACTCGCCGGTCAGCACGGCGGCATCGACTGGGCTCAGCAGGGTCTGCATGAACTCGCGAATTCCCTCTGGGCTAGCGCCGAGCATCGTCTCCCGGTCCGCCAGCGTTTTCTTCCTTGCCGCCTCCGGATCCTCGTCCGCGGCGAGCGCGCTGTGCGGACCGAAGAGGTGACGTGAGTTCGGGGTCCCTGCCAGGACGAACACGGGACGACCGGTTGGATCGCCTCCTTCCTCGAAAAGCAAGGTGCGGCCATCGGACGCGCGAACGGTCCGCTCGATGAGCGCCATGCGCAGTGCCTAAATCTCCTGGCCGGTGACCTTGAGGGGCTCGAGCTGAAAGGTAATCCGTTCCTCGCCCGGTTCCAACGCCCGAAAGTCGTGGGCGGTGTAGCGGCGGGCCAGGCGGTCGATCTGCTCGTGCCCGGGATCGGGGATGGTCTCGACCAGGCGGCAGCGAATCTGGGCAAACCGATCCGGCACCTTGGGATCGACGAGAAGCAAGAGCGCGCCGCGCTCCCGCTGCACATTCTTGGGCCAGGTCCGCCCCGTGTTGCTGTTCAGCCAGATGTACCCATCCCGGTACTCGAACCAGACCGGATTCATCTGCACGGCGCCATCGGCTCGGGTGGTGCCGACAACCGTCAGGATGGGCAGCTGGGCGAGCTGCCGAACCGCGTCCGGAAGCTCGACCCGCTGGTCAGCGTCGGCCATCGATGGCTCCGGTGATCCGCGTCGGCTCGATCTGCACCTTGATGCGGCCGGTCCGCGGGTTCTGGTAATCGTGCTTCAGGTACCGATGGGACAGCTGATTGATATGGTCGCCGCCCGGATCTTCCGCCCAGTTGACCATCTTGCCCTCCACCTGCGCCCAGCGGAACATGTCCTTAGGATCGAGCAACAAGAGCGTGATCCGTGGGTCGCGCTGCAGGTGCTTGAACCAGCCCCGGTTCGTCCCACCATTGATCCAGAACGACCCGTCCTTTTGCTCGAACCAGACCGGCACCATCTCGACCGATCCATCCTTGCGATTGGTCCCGATAATGGCAGGGAAGACCTCCTGGGTGAAGGCCTCCATCTTCGGGCTCAGGTCGACCGCCATCAAACCACCTCCCATTTGAACAGCCGCGTTGCCAGCACCACCGCAACCGCGAGCCAGATGCCGATGCCGAGCAGATCCGTCCGGATTGCCCACAGTGTTGCGCCGTCGACGCTGATGCTTCGAAGCGCGTCCGACATGTACGTCAAGGGCGAGAACTGCGTGACGGTCTGGAGCCAGTCAGGCATGCCCGAGCGAGGAAAGAAGATCCCGGAGAGGAACATGAGCGGAAGCGAAATCAGGTTGGCCAGGGGAGCCGCCGTCTCTTCGCTTTTGGAGGCCCCGGAGATCGCCAGGCCCATCGCGAGGAAGACGCCACCCCCGAAGATGCCGACGATGAGCAGGTAGAGCAGGTTGCCCGCGAAATGGAAGTGGAAGAGGAATAGACCGACCGCGAGCAGGACGGCGATCTGGAGCGCGACCGTCGCCAACCGTGTGACCAGCTGGGAGAAGAAAAAGTCGCGGACGCGCATCGGGGTCGCCATCAAGCGCCGCAGGATGCCGCGTTGCTTCCATTGGACGAAGGTAAAGACCACCCCGAAGAGGCCGGTCTGCATGATCGACAGCGCGATCATGCCGGGAACGAGGAAGTCGATGTAGGTCAGGTTGCGGCTCTGCACCGGCTGCGTGTCCAGCGTGAAGGCCGGCGTCAGGCCCGCGACGGCGAAGGACGCGCGGTCGGCAAACTGGTTCATGATCGCGATCGCGATCTGCGAATTCTGCGGGTTGCCCTCGTTGTAGTAGGCGGTAATGGTGGTCGGTCCCTGGCCGATCGATGCCGGCAAGACCGCGACGAGGTCACGACTCCCCTGTTCGAGCTCGTGTTTCTCCGAGGCAAGACTGCCGATGTGTAGCTTCACTGCCTTGATGCCCCGGAGATTGCCGACGATGGTGTTACTGATCTGGTTGTGCGCCTCGTCAACCACGCCGACGCTGACCGAGGCGGTGCTGCCGCCGAAATTGATGAGCCCGAAGATGCCCATGATCATCAGGGGCACCAGGAGGCTAAAGAAGATGGCACCGCGGTTGCGGAAATACGCCTTGAGCGACGACCAGGTCAGCATGAGGAATGGGCTGTTCTTCACGTCATGCCTCCCGGAGCCCGTGGCCGGTCATATCCAGGAAGACGTCCTCCAGGTTCGCGGAACGCTCCACGCGTTCGCCCTGGAATCCCTTGTCGAGCAGGTGCTGGATCAGGGTGTCGGGTGGCTCCATGGCGAGGATCCTGCCGTGGTTCATGATCGCGACCCGGTCGCAGAGCGTCTCGGCTTCGTCCATGTAGTGGGTGGTGAGGACGATGGTCCGGCCCTCCGCCCGGATCGACGCCGCGAGTTCCCACAGGTTGCGGCGGGCCTGTGGATCGAGGCCAGTGGTCGGCTCGTCGAGGAACAGGATCTTCGGCTCGTTGACCAAGGCTGTGGCAATACTGAACCGCTGCTTCTGGCCACCGGATAGTTTGTTGACGGTGGAGCGCGCCTTCTCGGCAAGATCGACCTTTTTGAGGATGGCCATGGCGTCGACGCTGCGGTGGTACAGGGCGGCGAACATATCGATCAGCTCGAGAAGGCTCAGGCCATCGAAGAACGCCGAGGATTGCAGCTGGACGCCGATCACGTTCTTGACCTTGTCCCGGTCCTTGCGTACGTCGATGCCAGCGACGAGGACCTGTCCCTCATCGGCATCGCGGAGCCCCTCGAGGATCTCGACGGTTGTGGTTTTGCCGGCGCCGTTGGGGCCGAGCAAGCCGAAGATCTCCCGGTCCTTGACTCGAAAGGAGATGCCATCGATCGCGACCAACTTGTCATACCGCTTGCGCAAGCCCTCGACGACGATGGCAAAGCCTTGCGTATCCGTCATCTCGCTCATCTTGCTAAGCCATTATCGTGGCTCGCCCGCGCCAGGTCCGCGATCGTATCGCAATCGGCTGCAAGGGGATCATTTGTCGAACGTCTTCTCCAGGATGACAAGGACCTCATCGGGGACGAACCCGAGCTCGCGGTTGATTGCGAGCATGCCGGCGTTGTCGGAGCGGTTGTCCGTATAGACGTAGCGGAAGCCTTGTTCGGCCACGTAGCGCGTCGCCATCAACTTCAACGCCCGGCCGATCCCACGCCTCCGGTGGCTGCGAACGACACCGGTGTCCCCCACTTCGGCGTCCCCTCCGGGCCGGCGCACCAGGTAGGTGACGCCGACGATCGCCTCCCCATCCCTGGCGACAAAGACCCCATCGCGAAGTCCGAGAGGATTCTCGAACATCAACGTGACAAAGGTCGGCAGCGCCGGATCCTCCCAGTCGACGTGCGGCTCATGCGGCATGTCTCGCTGGACGGCCATCGTGCACCGATACAACGACTCGCGGGTCCTGGTCGAGTCGATCCCCGCGAAGCTACCTGTTTCGATCCCCTCGCGGCGTAATCGATCGCGGAGGCCGTCGAGGCCGCTGATGTCAACCATCGAGGGTTGCTGGCGCGACGCGTGGTATCGCTCCAGTTCGTGAAAGCCACGCCGGCTCAGGAGCGGACTGGCGGCGGCAAGGTCTCCTGCCCGGGTTTCGCCTTCGAGCCATGTCACCCGGACTCGCGTGGCGAATCCTTCCACCTCCTGGAGAAGGCGGGCGCCCAGGCCCTGCCGCCGATAGGGCGGCGCCACCGCAACGAAGCCGCCGGCGCGATCCTTCCAGCGTTCCCCGTATTCACCGAGGGCGGCCTCCGCGGTGCCCACCAGGGTTCCTTCCGCGGTATAGGCAGCCAGCCGCAAGGCTGGCAGATCGGGCGGTCGCAGCCGGTCCTCAAAAAGCAGGCTCTCCTCGGAGTACTGCCAATAGCGGCACGCATTGGAAAGATTGATCCAGGCGCCAAGGTCCGACGGCGCGACGGGCCGAATCGCGAAGGTCAAGCCTTGGAGGCGGCCAGGCCCTCTTCGAGGATGTCGAGGCCTCGGTCCAGGTCGGCATCCGAGATCGTCAGGGGAAACAGCAGTCGCACCACATTGTCGTAAAGGCCCGCCTTGAGGATGGCGAGGCCGTGCCCGTGGCAATAGCGAAGCACCTGGTTGGTGAGGTCCGCGCCGGGCTCGCGCGTTGAGCGGTCGGTGACCAGCTCGATCGCCACCATGGCGCCGATGCCACGCACGTCGCCGAGGCATGGGAAGCGATCGATCCAGGTCCGCATTCGCGCCATCGCCCGCGCGCCAAGCTTTGCGCCCCGCTCCGGCAATTTCTCCTCCGCCATCGCGTCGATGACCGCCAGCGCCGCGGCGCAGGCGACCGGATTGCCGCCGTAGGTGCCACCGAGTCCGCCCGGTTTGGTGGCGTCCATCAGCTCGCTGCGGCCGACGACCGCGGCCAGCGGCAGGCCGCCACCCAGTGATTTCGCCAGCACGATCAGGTCGGGCTCCAGGCCGGAGTGCTCGCAGGCGAACATCTTGCCGGTGCGCCCGAATCCGGTCTGCACCTCGTCCGCGATCAAGGGGATCTGCTGCTCGGTGCAAAGCCGCCGCAAGGCCGGTAGGAAGTCCGGCGGCGGAACAACGAACCCTCCCTCCCCCTGCACCGGCTCCACCAGGATGCCCGCAACCCGGTCGGCACTGACCGTGGTCTTGAACAGCTGGCGGATCGCCTCGACACACGCCCCGCCGAGGCTTTCCGCGGCCATGCCGGCCGGGCGTCGGTACTCGTAGGGATACGGCACCTGGTAGACCTCCGGTGCGTACGGCCCGAAGTTCTGCCGGTAGGGCGAGACCTTGCCGGTGACGGTCATCGTCATCAGGGTGCGGCCATGGAAGGAGTTGTGAAAACTGATGATGGCGGGCCGGCCGGTCGCCTGGCGGACGACCTTGATCGCATTCTCGACCGCCTCGGCGCCGCTGTTCACCAGCAGCGCCTTCTTGGCAAAGGCGCCCGGCGTGATCTCGCATAGTCGCTTGGCCAGTTGCACGTAGACCGCCGGCATCATCACCGGCGCGCCGGAATGGACCAGCCGCTCGGCCTGCTCGACGATCGCCTTGACCACCCGCGGATGCCGGTGCCCGACGTTCATGACACTGATCCCGGTCGCGAAGTCGAGGTATGACCGGCCGTCGACGTCGGTCATCGTGGCACCGTTCGCCGATTCGGCGAAGCCCGGCATCGCCGAGCCCATGCCGCGCGGGACGTATTTGTCGCGCTCGGTTTGCAGGGCCTGCGAGCGCGCTCCGGTCCCCTCTCCCATCGGAGATATCCTAGTAGCTACCAAAACGGGAGGGGTGTCAGAGGATGGCCACGGCAGTGAAGCGGCGGGAGATGTTCATCGGCGGAAAGTGGGTGCCCGGCACGGGCAGCGAAACACAGGCGGTCATCAACCCGGCGACCGGCCAGACGATCGCCGAGGTCCCCAAAGGGACCCAGGAAGACGTCGACCAGGCGGTCAAGGCGGCACGAACCGCCTACACCGAGTGGTTCGAGACCACGCCGCGAGAGCGGTCCGAGATGCTGCTCAAGCTCGCGGATGCGGTGCTGGCCGACGCCGACCACCTGGCCGACATTGAGTCGGCGAACGTCGGCAAGCCTCGGGCGCTCTTTCTCTCGGAAGAGCTCTGGGTCTGTGCCGACAACCTGCGCTTCTTCGCCGGCGCGGCGCGCATCCTCGAGGGCCGAGCCAGCGGCGAGTACATGCGCGGCTTCACCAGCATGATTCGGCGCGAGCCGATCGGCGTGGTCGGCTCGATCGCGCCCTGGAACTATCCGCTGATGATGGCGATCTGGAAGATCGGGCCGGCGCTGGCCGCCGGGAACACGGTGATCCTGAAGCCGTCGGAATGGACACCCCTGACGGCATTGCGGCTCGCCGAACTGGCGGCGGACATCTTCCCGCCCGGCGTGCTGAATGTGATCACCGGCGACGGTGAACCGGTCGGCGCGGGCATCGTCCGGCATCCCGGCGTCAACATGGTCTCCCTCACCGGCGATGTCGCGACCGGCAAGGAGGTCGCCAAGGCCGCCTCGCAAACCCTCAAGCGGGTCCACCTCGAACTGGGTGGCAAAGCGCCGATGATCGTCTTCGACGACGCCGACCTCGACGCCGTCAACGAGTGGGTCAAGATCGGCGGCTTCTTCAACGCGGGCCAGGACTGCACCGCGGCCACCCGCGTCATTGCGGGACCGAAGATCTACGACAACCTGCTGTCGTCGCTGAAGACGACGGTAGAATCCGTCAAGGTCGGGAATCCACTCGAAGACGGGATGGACATGGGCCCGCTGGTCGCCAGCGAGCAGCTGGAACGGGTCAGCGGCTTCGTCGATCGTGCAAGGAAAGCCGGGGCCACGGTGGTGACCGGCGGATCAAAGATCGACGGGCGCGGCTTCTTCTACAAGCCGAGCCTGATCGCGGACGTTAATCAGCAGTCGGAGATCGTTCGCAAGGAGGTCTTCGGGCCCGTGGTCACCGTCCAGCGGTTTAAGGACGACGACGAGGCGCTCGCCTGGGCGAACGACGTCGATTATGGCCTGGCCGCCTCAGTCTGGACCCGCGACATCGGCCGGGCCCTGAACGCCTCGAGGCGGCTGCAGTTCGGCACGGTCTGGATCAACACACACATCCCACTGGTCAGCGAGATGCCGCACGGCGGCTACAAGCAAAGCGGCTACGGCAAAGACCTGTCGATGTACTCACTCGAGGAATACACGCAGGTCAAGCATGTGATGGCCGCGCTGGGGTAGTAGTTAGGCATCTCTGAAGTTGCCGGTCCAAAAAACATCCAAGTCCGCCCGACGCCCAGAGCGCCTAATTCTGCGTTGTGTCGATGAAGCTCCGGTTACCGTACGGCTGGAATGCGGGGATTACACTGCGCATTGACCGTCGGCCTCCAGGTGGTGATGGGCCGCGCCGGGAAGCATCTGACAGCAAAGGCATAAGCGCGCATGCGCCCATTCCGCCTGACTGAACCGTGTGTGACACTCTTGAAACGATGCTTTCCAGGCCGTACACACTTGCGCTGCGAGCACGTTGGCGCAAGGGATTCCGTAGGGGACCCGCAGGATGCTGGGATCATGCAACGGCTCAGGCGGTTCACCAAGGCCGAAGGCGGTCAGGCGATGGTTGAATACGCGCTAATCCTCGTTCTGATGGTCGTCATCATAATTGTGGTCCTGATCGTGATGGGCAATACCGTCAAGAACATGTACTGCAACGTCGCTGGCGCCCTCGGCAGCCCTTAACCGAGGTTGTCGGTCGGGGTTGTCAGATCAGCATGCCGTAATTAACCAATCGCTACTCGGTCGGCTGTGGCGCGACAACCGCGCGGCCGGCGCCGGTCAGGCCGCCGCTCTCCTGGGTCAAGCGCTGCGCCAGATAGACGGGCAGAAAGCTCAGGATCAGTAAGACGGTCGCGACCACGTTGACGACCGGCCGCTGGTTGGGCAACCGCAGGTTGTTGAAGATCCATTTGGGGAGGGTGATCTCGGTGCCTGAGGTGAAGTTGGTCACGATGATCTCGTCGAAGGAGAGGGCAAAGGCGAGCAGGCCGCCGGCCATCAACGCGGTCGCGATGCTGGGAAAGATCACGTAGCGGAAGGTCTGCAAGCCGTCGGCGCCGAGGTCCTGGGAGGCCTCGACCAATGACGTGGAGGTCCGGCGCAGACGGGCGATGACGTTGTTATAGACGACCACGACGCAGAAGGTGGCGTGGCCGATGATGATCGTCCAGAGGCTGAAGGAGAGGCCGATCAGCTGGCCGCCGAGGTTGATGGTGGAGTTCAAGGCCATGCCGGTGACGATTCCCGGCAGCGCCAGCGGCAGGATCAAAAAGAACGACACCGTCTCGCGGCCGAAGAAGCGGAAGCGATGCACGGCAAAGGCGGCCAGGCTGCCGAGGATGAGCGCGATGGTGGTTGCGCCGAGTCCCGCCTTGATCGACGTGAGGAGCGCCGTCCGGACCTCCTGGTTGTTCCAGGTCGCGACGAACCAACGCGTCGAGAGGCCCGGCAGTGGCCAGGATTGCGACCGGGCGGGGTTGAAGGCGTACAGCATGATGACCAGCAGCGGCAGGTAGAGAAAGAGCAGGACCAGGCCGCTGACGACGCCCATCCCGACCTGCACCGAGCGGGGCTCGATCGCCCGACCCCGGCTCATAAGGCCTCGAACGCTTTCATCCGCCGGGCGATCAGCAGGTAGACGGCCATGATCAGGGCGGGGACGATCGCGTAGGCGGCGGCAAACGGCACGTTGTTGGCGATGCCAACGCTCTGGTAGATGACGTTGCCGATGAATTCGGTGTCGCCGACCAAATCAGGGGCGATGTAGTCGCCGAGCGTGAGCGAGAAGGCGAAGATCGAGCCGGCCACGATCCCCGGCCAGGCGATCGGCAGGATCACGCGCTGGAAGGTGGTCCACCAGCGCGCTCCGAGATCGGTCGAGGCCTCGATCAGCGAGTTTGGGATCCGCTCCAGCGAGGCATAGACCGGCAGCATCACGTACGGCAGCCAGAGGTAGCAGAAGACGATCCAGAGGCTCCAGCGGGAGAAGCCGAGATTCACCGAGCCGAGGTGCACCTGGTGGAGTGTCCAGTTGAGGACGCCGTCTCCGGAGAGGATCGTCCGCCAGGCATAGACACGAACCAGGTAGCTGGACCATAGCGGCAGCACCATGGAGAGCAGCAGCAGGGTGCGAATCCGCGGCCGCGCGATCCTGGCGGCGAAGTAGGCGATCGGAATCGCCAGGATGATGTCGGTCGCCGTGACCGCCAGCGCGATCCCCAGGGTTCGGATCGCAATCGTCCGATAGACGTCCTCCTGGACCAGGAACTGGAAGTTCTGGAATCCCCAGTCCTGGACGATGGCGCCCGTAATCGAGTCCTGGCGCCAGAAGGACGTGACGAAAAGCAGCGCCAGCGAGCCCAGATAGATGATGCCCATCCAGAGCAACACCGGACCCAGCAGCAGGGCCAGCCGCGCACCCGGAAACCGATACAGGATCAGCCCGAGGCGGTGCGTCAGCTGCCGGAGAGGCGAAAGAGGAGGGGCATGCAGCCCCTCCCCTAATCCGACCAGGGTTTGCGCCATCGCTTACTTGGTTCCCCGAACCTCCTGCCACTTCTGCTGCCAGATCGTGTAGTCGGTGCAGGTGTTGCCGCGGCTGTCGCCGCACTGCTGCAGCGGGGTCTTCCAGAGCGCGATGTTCTTTAAGAAGGCGTCATCGCCGCAGTGATAGTCCTTGTCCGCCGAATCGCCGATGTCCTTGCGCAGGATGTCGCAGGCTTTGGTGTTGCTGGGGGTCGCCCCGTAGAACTCCGCCACCTGGTCCTGGATGTCCGGCTTTTCCGTCCATTTCATCCACTGGTACATGCAGTTGGGGTGTTGCGCGTGGGCCGACATCATCCAGGTGTCCGCCCATCCGGTCGCGCCTTCCGATGGAACCACGGCCGCCACCGGCTTCTTCTCGGTCTTGAGGAAGCTGACCTGGTAAGGCCAGGCGGTTCCGATCACGACATCACCGCTGCTGAACGGGTCGGTCTCGTCCGTGGTCGCCGACCAGTATTTCTTGATGTTGGGCGCCTGCTGCTTCAGCAGGGCAATGGCGGCGTCCAACTGCTTCTGGGTGAGCTCGTAGACGTCGTTGATGCCGAGGCTCTTGTTGTGCGTCTTCAGGTAGAGCGCCGCATCCGCAATGAAGATCGGGCTGTCGTAGGCGGTGATCTTGCCCTTGTAGGGGGAGTTCGCGTCCCAGGTCGGCTGCCAACTGGTGGGCGCCGGGGTGACGACATCGGTGTTGTACATCAGGACATTGGGCCCGTACATGTACGGCACGCCGTAGTGATGCCCGTTGATGGTGTTGTGTCGCGGCGATTGCAGCGACTGGATGACGTCCTTGAAATCCGGGATGAGGTCGATATTGACCTCGGCGACGTCGCCGTGCGCGATCAGGCGGTTGGTCGCGTCACCACTGGCCGAGACGCCGTCCCAGAGCTTCCCACCACCTTGGCGCATCAGGGTGACCATCTCGTCCGAGGTGTCGGCGAATTTGACGTTGACCTTGCAGCCGGTCGCGGTCGTGAATGGCGTAACCCAGTCGACCTTAGGATCGGTCTTACCGCTTTCCACGTAGCCGGTCCAGGCCACCAGGTTGAGCGCCCCCTCGCCCGCCCCGATGGTGCTCGGCAGGCTCGCCGCGGGCTGGTTGGACGACTGGGTGTTGCCACAGGCGGCAAGCACCACCATCGCCCCCGCGGCGAGTCCCAGGTGTACGCGATATCTCATCGTGCGACCTCCTCTTCTTCCGGTTGATTTGTTTCTCCAGTTGCGATCACACGACTGTGTTGCCGGCTCCAGAACAGGCGGACGGCGCGGCCGTGCGCCTGGAGCACGTCCATCGATGACATCGTGAGGTTCTGCTGCAGCACGACCAGCTCGGCGCCGGCGTCCAGGTCGACCACGTAGCGCGTGAAGGCGCCGACATAGACGACGTCCCGGACCCGCCCCGGCGCGGAGACCTCATCCGGATGCGGCCGATCATCGGGTTCACCCAGGCGGATCTTCTCGGGGCGTACCGTGATCGCTGACCGCTGCCCGGTGACGGCAAAAGCGGCCGGGCCGCTCAGGACATTGGAGGCACCCACAAAGCCGGCGACGAAGCCGGTGGCGGGTCGTTCGTACACCTCCGCCGGGCTCCCGACCTGCTCAATGCGGCCTTGATTCATGACGGCCAGCCGGTCGCTCATCGTCAGGGCTTCCTCCTGGTCATGGGTCACGTAGACGAAGGTCATGCCCAGGCGCTGCTGGATCGACTTCAGCTCGAGTTGCATCGCCTGCCGGAGCTTGAGGTCGAGGGCGCCGAGCGGCTCATCGAGGAGCAGGACTCGGGGCTGGTTGACGATCGCCCGCGCGAGGGCGACCCGCTGCCGCTGTCCGCCGGACAGCTCCGCCGGCTTGCGATGCTCGAGGTGCTCGAGTCGCATCATCCGGAGCGCCTCGGCGACCCGGGTGCGCCGTTCGGCCCGGCGGATGCGCTTGACCATCAGGCCATACTCGACGTTTTCTGCTACCGACATGTGGGGGAAGAGCGCGTAGTCCTGGAAGACGGTGTTGACGTCCCGCTCGTAGGCCGGCAGGTGGGACACATCCCGGTCGCGCAGCAGGATGCGGCCCGAGGTCGGCTCCTCGAAGCCGGCGATCATTCGCAGGCAGGTTGTCTTTCCGCAGCCTGATGGCCCGAGCAGCGAAAAGAATTCGCCCTCACCAACCTCCAGATCGACACCAGCCACGGCCACGACGTCGCCGAACGCCTTGCGCACGCCCTCCAGGCGCACCTCGACGGCGGCCCTGGACGGCTCCGGCCGCCTATCCGGCGCCAGCGAATCGAGGGAGCGCGACGCGGTCGATGACACCAACGGTCGCTTCCACTCCCTCCTCTCCACTCGGAATCACGGCGCGACTCACGGCTCTGAGCGTGGCTGAAACGTACCCGAGCACCCGGCCTTTGTCAATCTACTTGCGCGAGGCGAACACCTCGGGTAACTTTACTGGGACGGTTCTCGCCTTTACAGGCAACCGCGAGGGAGGACCAGGAATGGCTCGGACACCACTCATGCGTAAGTTGCAGCAGCTTGCCCGCGAACACCGGCTAGCTGAAGTTCCCGTATAGATATGGCGCGAGTTACCCGACCTTGGTGAAGGCCGCGAGCCAGGGCTGGAGGTGCATCAGAGCCGGGATGTGCTCAAAGCCCCGATCGGTGAACGGAGTGCCGTTGTAGC
>JBDTEO010000016.1:0-16642 GCA_039922495.1 Candidatus Dormiibacter sp. | reverse complement strand
GGCACCGCTGGTGCCAACGGCATTGGTGGCCGTCACCCGGAACGTGTACGTCGTCCCATTCGTCAGGCCCGTGATCGTGGTTGAAGCTGTCATGGTCGATACGGGCGTCCCGGCCGTCGACCCGGCGTAGGGCGTCACGGTGTAGCTCGTAGCTGGGGAGCCGTTGCCGTTCGGAACAGCCCAGGTCACCGTCGCGCTGGCGTTGCCGCTCGACGCGCTGACCCCGCCCGGCGCGTCGGGCGCCGTCGCTGGCGTAACGCCGGAGGATGTTCCGGGCTGACTTTGCCCGGCAGCGTTCGTTGCCGTGACGGTAAAGGTGTAGGCAGTGCCGTTGGTGAGACCCGTCATCACAACGGTGGTCACACCGGCCGTCACGGTCGTCGACGAAACCGCGCTATTGCCGACGAGGGATGTGACGGTGTAGGTCTGGAGGGCTGTTCCGTTCGACGGCGGGGCAGTCCAGGCGACCGTGGCCTGCTGGTTCCCCGGGACGGCGGTGACTGACGACGGTGCGCTAGGAAGCGCGGATGCAGTCACCGGATTCGAGATGCCGGCCGGTCCGGAGCCAACGCTGTTGTTGGCCGTGACGTCGATCACATAGGTCGTGCCGTTCGTCAGCCCGGTCAGCACCAGGCTGGTGGTCGGTCCAGCCGTCGTAACCGACGCGCCGGCGGTGTTGCCGACGTACGGAGTGATCGTGTAGCTGGTGATCGCGGAGCCGCCGGTGTCGGCGGGGGCCAGCCAGCTGACCGTTGCCTGCGTATCGCCGAGGATGGCGGTAACGTTCGTCGGTGGTCCTGGGATGGTCGCCGGTGTGGCGGCATTGGACGTCGCCACCGGGCCGTTGCCGATGCTGTTGGTCGCGTAAATCTGGAAGGTGTACGTCGTCCCATTCGTCAGGCCTGTGACGGTGGCGCTGGTCGCCGAGGCCGGCGCGGTCGTCGGTGTGCCGGCGGTGGTGCCGTTGTACGGGGTGATGGTGTAGCCGGTGACGGCGGTACTCCCGCTACTCGCGGGGGCCGACCAGGTGACGGTCGCCTGCTGGTCGGCGCCGGCCGCCACGACATTGGTCGGTGCGCCTGGAACCAGTCCGGCTGTGATCGCATTCGATGTGGCGACCGCCCCGCTGCCAGCACCGTTCGTGGCAAAGACCTGGAACGTATAGGTCGTCCCGTTGGTGAGCCCGCTGATCGTTGTGCTCGTGGCTGAACCTCCAACGGTTGTCGGCGTCCCGGCGGTCGTGCCCACATACGGCGTGATGGTGTAGCCGGTAATCGCGGAGCCGTTGTTGCTGGACGCGCTCCAGGTCACGGTCGCGCTCGCCTCACCCCCCGTCGCCGTCACCGTCGCGGGGGCGCCAGGTGTCCCGGCCGGAGTGACGGCGGCGGATTGCGCGCTCAGTGGGCCCGTCCCCACGCCATTGGTCGCGGTGATCGCGAAGGTGTACGAGGTACCGTTGGTGAGCCCTAAAACCGTGCCCGGGCTAGCGGTTGCCGTTGTGACCAGCGCGCTCTGCGCCACCCCGTTGACATACGGCGTAATCGAATAGCTGCTGATTGGGGAGCCGTTGGCGTTCGGAGCCGTCCAATACACGGTGGCCTTTTGATCGCCAGGCGTTGCACTCACGTTCGTCGGCGCGCCTGGCAGCGGGGTCGGCGTAACGGCGGAGGACGCCGTACTCGGGGAGCCGGTGCCCATCGCGTTCGCAGCCGTGGCGGTAAAGGTGTACGGGGTTCCATTGGTGAGCCCCAGCACGGTGGCTGTGGTGGCGCCGGTTGTCGTTGCCATAAATGAGCCTGGCGTCGACGTGACGGTGTAACCGGTGATGGGCGAACCGCCCGTGTTCGCCGGCGCCAACCAGGTCACCGAGGCCTGCCCATTCCCGGGCGTGGCGATGACATTCGTGGGCGGGTCCGGAAATGTTGCCGGTGTGATACTGCCCGAGGGTGCTGAGGCGGCCCCGGCGCCGACGGCGTTGCTTGCCGTGACCGTGAAGGTGTACGAGGTTCCATTGGTGAGACCCATCACAGTGGCTGTGGTCGCGCCCGAAGTCGTCGCCATAAATGAGCCCGGCGTCGAGGTCACGCTGTAGCCGGTGATCGGCGAACCGCCCGTGTTTGCTGGAGCGAGCCAAGTCACAGCCGCTTGCGTATTGCCGGGACTCCCGCTGACGTTGGTCGGAGCTCCGGGCGTGGTCGCCGGAGTCACCGAGTTCGACATAGTCGCCGGGCCGTTGCCGATGCTGTTCGCAGCAATTACCTGGAAGGTGTAGGCAGTCCCGTTGGTCAGACCAAGGATGGGCGTGGTCGTGCCGGTGACCGTGGTTGCGGATCCGCCCGCAGTCCCGATGTAAGGCCTGACGGTGTAGCTCGTGATGGCGCCGCCACCCGTCGATGCGGGCGCCGACCAGGTGACGGTGGCTTGCGTGTTTCCTCTGGTGGCCTGCACACTGACCGGTGCCGATGGCGGCGTGGTCCACGCCGAGGTGTCCGACAGCGCCGCCGCGGTCGTCCCGCCGTAGAGCAAGATGGACCCGACCGTGTTTTGGTAGACCGCCGCGGCATCGGCCTTCGCCGGCGCGGACGTCGCCGGCAGCTGGGCGCTCCACGTAGTTCCGTCCCAGGCCCAGGTATCAGCGAGATAGGTGGTGCCGCTGTTGCCGCCGAACAGCGTCAACGAATTGCTCGCGACATCAAAAGCCAGGGCCGCGGCCTGGCGAATCGAGGGCGCGGGCGCCGCGGTCGACTGCGCCCAGGTCGTGCCATTCCAACTCCATGTGTCACCCAGGGCAGCGCTGCCGCTGTTGCCACCGAAGAGCACCACGTTGCTAGTCGCGGCGTCGTAGGCTGCGGGCGCCAGGTACCGCACCGACGGCGAGGTCGTTGGCGATTTTTTCGTCCACGTCGTCCCGTTCCAGATCCACGTCTCATTCAGGAACGTGGTCCTGGCGCTCTGTCCACCGAAGACCACGACGGTCGAGTCAGCCGCCCGGTAGGCGGCGCTTGTGAATGCGCGAACCCCCGGCGAGGTGGCTGGCGACAGCTTGGTCCACGTCGTGCCATTCCAGCTCCAGGTTTCGTTGAGCCAGGCGCTACCGGTGTAACCGCCGAAGAGCACGCTCGTCGAGGTGGCGGCGTCATACACAAGGGCCGCGCCCGAGCGGGCCGTCGGTGAGGTCGCCGGTGATAATTTCGTCCAGTTAGTCCCGTCATAGGTCCAGGTCTCGGCGAGCGCCGTCCCAGAGGCGTTCTTTCCACCGAACATGACGACCTTGTTTCGCGCGGCGTCGAACGTGACGCCCGCGTCCGATCGAGCGGGCGGGACGGTCGTTGGGGTTTGCGCCACCCATTTCCCAAAGGCGGTCTGCATGCCGGAGCCTTCCTGGTAGTGGGCCACGATCCGCCCCTGGCTGAGTGCCGTCCCGTACATGGCTGCCTCATCGACGACCCCGGCGAACGGGGCGACAAGCGCGCCGCTGCCGGTCACTCCGCCGGCAAGCGACGCGCCTGCGCCGGGGGTCGCCGGCACCTTCGAGCTGACGGTCGCCGTCTGGACTCCGTTGACGTAGAAGCGGATGGTGCTGGCGTCGCGCGTCGTCACAACGTGGTACCAGCGATTGGCGGCCGGGATCAAGTATCCGGAGTCCGCGACACCGGCCGACCCGAGGACACCGACGATGTTGGAGCCGGAGGCACCCGTGCTGCTGGCGATCTCAAAGCCATAGCCACCATGGGTGCTGTCGTCAATGCCGTTGTAGATGACGGCACCGAGTTGCGGAAGGACAGTCGGATAGATCCAGGCCTCGAGCGACCAGTTCGCCGTGGCGCTCAATGGGGCCGTCGCCCGATTGGCGTAGGTGGTGCCGCCAGCGAAGTTCACCGCGGTGTTTGCGTCGCCGACCACGGCGCCGGGCAACCCAAGGGTTACAGCTCCGTGGTAGGTGAGCGTGTTGCTGTGCCCTGACGTGTCCGACGCGGTCGTTCCGGTGGTTTCGGCCAGGCGCCAGTAGGCCGTCGGGGAATCTTGCGTGATGACCGCGGAGTAGTTGTCGGCAGCCTGAGCAAACGTGATTGGCCCAAACGGAATCCCGTAGACCACGGTCGACAGGACCACGCCGATCATGAACGCCCGAGCGGGACGCGTTAGTCCTCTCAGGCTAAACGCCCTCAAAGGCACAGGGCCTCTAAGGTAGTAAGTGGTCCCCCCAACTTTCCCCCTGGGCGCGAACAAGTCGTTTGCCGACGCTAGTGCAAGTGACTATCTGCGCTCGGGCGACGTAAGTCAACTGCTTGTTTGCGCATATGTCGTAGTTCTGGGACTTTGTCCTCCCCTAACAGTTCCGGAATTCTGTCCCCCCATGGAGGGAGACAGCATCACCTTGAGCCTCCAGTGACCAGCGGCACTTGCTGCTGGGCCGGCTCCTAGTCATACGGATGCATGGCACGGATCGGCGCCCTGGGTTCGGCTCGAGGCAGAGGCGGCCCCATCGCTGATACGAGTCGCTGGACCGCAACCCTAGCGGTGGGCGCGGCTCCTTGCGCCACGATTAGTCGATCTTGACGGCCGCGACGCAGAAGCGCGCCGCGGCTTTCCCTTACGAGGGACGTAGTACACGACGAAGCCGGGCCAGTCAGGACCGTCAATTGTCAGTTCCGTATGGAAGGTTATGTCCAGGATTTCAACATCTCCTAGGCGACGAACGTGCGCTGCCAGCCTGGTCAGCAGGCGCGGGAATGCTTGCGCTGTGGATTAGAAAGACCAAAATGGACGACGGTCCAGTTTCCTGGTTCTCTTCGCATATTCATTCCCCTTTCGGTTTACTTCGCTCACGATCATATTTCTGCCATGCGTTTAGCTTCCCATTAGGGGACCTGCGGTCGGCAAGCACGAGGGCAGAGCGTTTTGGCATTTCTCGGGCGGTTTCCGCCATTCATCCGGATGCATCGCCCGGATCGCAGCCTAGGCCTGGAGGACTTTGCGCTGACTCAGGAAATGCCCTGTGATCAATCCGCTGAAGCGAGCAAACAGATCATCTATACGCTCGCGTCCTTCGATATTTACCGCTGTAAGGAAGCGCTCGATTTCCACCGATCCATCCTGCATGAACTCCACTTCCCACATTCAGACTTACGCTGATGGAGTCTGGACCAACAACCTGCTGGCTCTTCCACGCTATTGATGACTGGCGTAGGGAAGTAGCGTAACCTGGAACGACTGACACGCGAAACGTATCGTGGTCACCGCGACCTGAACTCGTCAAAACCCTTGCCCTATCGGGGCTCACTTAGTTGGACTGCGATTATGAGTCCCCTTGCCGAAATACAAGCACTGCTGCTAGCGATTCCGTCACGGTGTCATCGGTCCTGAGATTACGACGATATGGCTGAGGCCCCCGCGAGGCGCGCGGAGCTCTGCGAAAGCTCGTCAGGCCGACGGCCAGCGCATCAAATGAGGATCCTCCGCGACCTCATCACTGACCCGCGCGATGCAGTGCAATCACCTTGTGCGCCAGGAACACACCCTGCAACAAGGCGCGCGACGCAGTCCGTCGCGCTCACTGGCGATTCTCCGAGCTGCGATCAGCTCGACTGGTAGGCCTTCACCGACCTCCTGGAGATCCGCCCAATCCGCGATCAACTCCTCGACCTTCGGACGGACCCCGAGCGTTTCCAACGGGTGCGAGTGACCCGGTATGTATCGGCGAGCCCTTTCGAAGATTGGCAGGATGACGCCGACTGCGGCCTTGAGGCGATCGGGCTTGATTCGCTCGAGGTTTGTCATTGCGACGTTCGGCTGATGCCGCTGTGTCACCTTCGCCAATAGTTCCCCTTTAACCACCAACTCGCACCAGACGCGAATATGGTCGTATGCCGCCTCCACCTTCCCGGTCTGATCAGCTGCGCTCGCGGCCTTCGCGGCCTGGATAATGCGAGGCCCCGAAACTCCAGCAACTTGCCCCATCTCGACGCGGAAAGGTTCGGCAACAGCTTCGAGGTTTGACAACAATTTGACAACAACGCCGGTGGATGTCCGTGGTCGTGGCGACACGCAGCGGACGATCTCGTGAATACAACATGCGGTGCGCCTGCATAGCTGAGTTGGTAGAGCAGCTGACTCTTAATCGGTTGGTCGAATCGGGGAGCACAGACCTCAGATAACACGTAGACGACTCGGCGGTGGGGGTCGCGGCATTTCCGGGCGGAGTAAGGCGATTTTCAGGAAGTGTCGCGACCCTCAGGCAGTTAGGTCGTTGGCGACCGCCACGATGATGCCCGCATTAGTACGACACGTGGGGGCTAGTGGTTGGGATGCTACCAGGTATGGTGGCGGAGCGGGCGAGATTCGAACTCGCGAACCGAGTTACCCCGGTTACGGCATTTCCAGTGCCGCGCCCTCGACCGGACTAGGCGACCGCTCCGCGCCCGTCGATTCTATCCGGCAGGTTCAGCGCCCACTGTCTTCTTCGGCAGTCGTTCGAGGTAGACATCCGGCGCCAGGTAGAAGGGGTTCTCCTCGAAGGGCCCGCCCTCGAAAGCCGCGAGCGAGTGGGTCCGAAGCCCGCCGTAGATGAGGCTGGTGCCCGGCAGCTTGGGCACGCCGTAGGTACAGATGATGACCGCCGGGTAGGCCGTTACCACCTCGTTCACGGTGCTTTCGAATTCGAGCAACGAGTCTTCCTCCGGCCAGTCCGGCAATCCCCAGCCGATGAAGCCAAGAAACCGGATTCGCCGGTAGCCCCTGGTCTTGATTGCGGCGTCCAGTGTCGCCCCGATGCTCGCCACCAGGCCTTCCAGCGTCGGCGTGCCTCCGATCAGCGCCAGCTTTCCGCGCGCGATCTGGGCGGACACGTCACCCGGGTAGCCTTCCTGCAGCCAGGCGGTGAGGGATTCAAACCGGCTCTTGTCCGCGAAGATGACGCAAAAGTCCTCCGGCGTCTCCAGGCCGACCCGGAGGAAGGCGAGACTTTGGCGAACCACGTCCTCGTTCGAGTAGTAGAAACACACGTGGCTGCCGAGCGGCAGCGTGTCATTGCTGAAGCCAAGCGTGACATCTCGGTCTAGGGTTTTGATGGCGCCTCCTTCTCAGGAACCGGCAGGGTCAGCCGAACCGTGCTGCCGGTGCCTGCCGAGATGAACTCTAGACCACCGCCGTGGGCCCACGCGACGCCCTGGGCTATGTAGAGGCCGACGCCAACCCCGGGTCGCTCGAAGCCGAGCTCACGATCGATCCGGACAAAAGGCTCCAGCTTGAACCCGTCCGGGAAGCCGCGCCCCTGGTCGATCACGTCGATGACCACCCTGCCGGCCTCAGAACGGCAGGCCACTCGGATAATCGAGTTGTGGGGCGAAAACTTCTGCGCATTGTCCACGAGGTTAAAGAGCGCCGTCGCCAGGAGAAACACGTCGGCGCGTCCCTTGACCGCCGTACGCGGCAACTCGAGCTGGAATCCGTGTCCGGTCGACGCCACGACCATCGAGCTGTCGTGGGCAATGCCTCGCAACCACTTGCTGAAGTCGATCGGGCGCCAGTGAGGGACCAGCACGTCGTCGCGGATCCGAATCGCCAGAATCATCTGGTTGATCAGGTTGTTGAGCTGGAGGACACTCCCATAGCAGGTCCGGAGCGCCGGCATCAACTCGGGAGGGAACGTGATCGGGCCGCCATCGAGCCACATACTGAGGTGCCCGCGAAGGACTGTCGTCGGTCCGCGGAGCTCGTGAGACAGCAGCTTGACGAAGTTCAGATCGTCTGTCGAGCGTTCCCTGTGGCGCACCGGCGCTCTTCCCACCCCTCGCCGCTCCTTGATCCCTTTTGTCAATCAAGGCAAGTCTAAGCGGTCCATTAGCGCCAGCCTCCCCGGCGAGTCAGTCTGTCCGACGGCCGCTAGTTGCAATTGATCGCGGCCCGGTTGCGACACGCCGAATACGATGAATGCCAATGACTCGGCGCGGCTGGCTCCTCTTTGCGGCCATGGGCGTGATCTGGGGGATCCCGTATCTGCTGATCAAGGTCGCCGTCAGCGATCTGAGTCCGGTCACGCTGGTCTTCTTTCGGACGGCCATTGGCGCCCTCCTGCTCCTGCCACTGGCGGCCGGGCGGAATAGCCTGGCGCCCCTCCTTCCGAGGTGGAAGCTCGTGATCGCCTACACGCTGGCGGAGGTAGCCTTTCCCTGGGTCCTCCTTTCCGATGCGGAGCGGCATCTGACCAGCTCGCTCACCGGGCTGCTGATCGCGGCGGTGCCCTTCGTTGGCGTGATCCTGAGCTGGCTGACAGGCGCTGCCAATCGCTTTGATGCCCGACGAATTGCCGGGCTGGTCATCGGCTTCATCGGCGTCGCCGCCCTTGTCGGTCTCAATGTCTCCGGTAGCGATCTGACCGCCGTCGGGGAGCTTGCCCTCGTGTCGATCGGCTACGCGGTCGGTCCCCTGATCATCGCCCGGCGACTCTCCGACGTTCCGGGAATCGGCGTCGTCGCGGTATCGCTGACGTTGCCGGCGATCGCCTATGCGCCATTCGCCCTAACCCATCTCCCCCCTCATATGCCCGGCTTCCAGGTGCTGGGTGCCGTTGCCATCCTCGGTGTTGTCTGTACGGCCGTGGCGTTCCTGCTCTTTTTCGCGCTGATCGCTGAGACCGGGTCGGTGCGCGCAACTATGATCACGTACGTCAATCCCGCGGTGGCGCTCGTCCTGGGGGTGATCTTGCTCCGTGAGCCGTTTACCCTGGGCGCCGCCCTTGGCTTCCTGTTGATCCTTGCCGGCCTCTTTCTTGCGACACGTCGCCCGCGACCGAGCACGTCGGTCGACGAGCAACGAGAACCGCTCGCCGAGGCGAGCGGCGGCCGGCCTTAGCCGTCCTCGTGCTTCGGGATCAGCGCCATGGTGGCGGCCGCTGCCACAAGGCTGACCCCGGCACCCAGGATCAGGGGCAGCGCGATCGACCGCTGAAACAACGGCCCTGAGAGTGCCGAGCCAATCGGCTGTCCGGTCATGTTGAGGCTCATCGAGACCGCGAAGCCGCGTCCGAACCATCGCGGGTCCATCCGTCGCTGGCGTATCGCGAAGACGCCCAGGGTGCTGACGGCCGTGCCAGCCCCCAGGACCACCGCGACGCCAAAAATGACGGGCAGGCTGTTGGTCAAGGCGAGGGCGATCATGGCCGGCGCCGCGCTGGCGATGCAGATCGCCATCAACGGCCGTTCTCGACCTTCCGTCCGCAGGCGGCCGGCGAGCAGTCCGGCAAGGAGGCCGGCGGCGCCAAAGACGGCGTAGATCTGACCAACGGTGTCGGCGCCGCCATGCAGCCGGCGGAGAACCACTAAGGGGATGCCGATGAGAACCGGACCAAATGCGACGTTCGTCAAGAACATGGCGGCAGCCAGGCCGCGCAGGGTGCGGTGGCTGCCAACGTAACGGAGGGCGCCAAGTGAATCGCCGAGCAGCGAGCCGCTCGACGCCGCGCGGCCAATGGGCTCGGGCACCCCGATCAGCGAGAGCGCCGCGATGCCGACCACGACGCCGGTCGCGATCAGGGCCGCCTCCGGGCCGAACCCCGCGATGGCAAGGCCGGCGACCGCCGGGCCGATGATTGCGGTGAAGGAATAGGAACTGGTGTCGAGCCCGTTGGAGCGGTCCCACAGATGACGGGGCACCATCAGGGGAAAGAGTGAGCGCGTGCCGGTGATGCTCAGGATGTTGCTCAGCGAAAGGACGGTAACGATGGCCAGGAGGAGCGGAACCGTCAACCGGTGCAGCACGGACAGGACCGCGATACCGGCCGTCAGCGTCGCCGTCAAACTGTAATCGAAGATCATGAGCCTGACCCGGCCCTGGCGGTCGAGCAGTGAGCCGGCCACCGGACTGAACACGAGGCCCGGAAGGAGGCCAAGCAGGAGGGCAGCTCCGGCAAGGGCCGGAGAATGGTAGCGCTGCAGGACGAAGAGGACCAGCACGATCTCCCACATCTGGCCCGCGAGCCGGCCAAGCACGGCCCCAAGCGCAACCCGGGCGAACCCCGGGACCCGGAGCAGTCCGGCATATGAGGTTTCGAGGCGCTCGACGGCCATTCCGGTTATCTTCTCCGAATGGGACGCGGACGCCTCGAGGCGTTCAGTGATGGCGTCATCGCCGTGGCGATCACGTTGCTGGCGCTGGATCTTGCGATCGCCGGACCGGGTCACGGAACGTCGCTGCTGCATCAACTTCAAGACCACTGGCCGTCATTTATCGCGTACGTCATCAGCTTCTTTACGATCGGCATCATCTGGGTCAACCACCACGACCTGGTCAAGAACATCGCGGTCGTCAACCGAACAATCCTGTTTCTGAACGTGATGCTCGTGCTCTTTGTCGTCGCGATCCCTTTCGCGACCAGCACCATGGCGAAATACCTGACCAGTGATAACCAGGACGCGAATGTCGCCATGGCGATCTACTGCCTGACGTTCGAAGGCATGGCTCTGAGTTTCGCCGCCATCTTCAGCTGGACGCTCGGCGAAGGGCACAGTCTGCATCCCCTTCCGAAAGAGGCCCGCCGCTCGGCCTGGTTGGGATTCTCGATCGGCTCCCTGATTTACATCGTGGCGGTCGCAGTCGCCTTCATCAATGCGCCGGCGGCGCTCGCCATCATCGGCGTGGTGGCCGTCTACTGCATCTTCCAGCGAACACCAGCCGTCCGGAGCCCACAGCCCGATTAAGCGCCGATTGGCCCTTCCGACGATCGTCATTGGCGCCCTGGCGCTCCGGCTCTGGGGGATCAACTTTGGCTTCCCCGCGATCTACCGGCCCGACGAGGACGTCGTGGTCGGCCGGGCGATGGGCATCCTCCACGGCGCGTTCGACCCCCACTTCACCAACTGGCCGCATCTATATATGTATGTGTCGGCCGCCTGGCTGGCCCTGACGAGCCCGCTCTTCCCGCTCTTCGGCCGGGGCGCCCCCTATCTCGCGGTGCGGCTGCTCGATGCCGCGCTCGGCGCTGCGACGGTGATCGTCGTCTACCGCCTCGGCCGTCGCGCCTACGGCGAGCTGACCGGCTGGCTCGCCGCCATCCTGCTGGCGGTCGCGTTCCTGCCGGTGCGCGACAGCCACTTCGCCACGATCGATATCCCGCTGACTCTGGTCTGTACGACCGGCCTCCTGGTTGCCCTCCAACTCGCTGAGAAGGAGACGACGGGCCGTCGCGTCCTGGGGGGCATCCTCCTGGGGCTGGCGGCGAGCGTCAAGTACAACGGCGCGCTGCTGCTGGCGGGACTGACGGCCGCCCAGGGCTTTCACCTGCGGCCCGCGCGCCGGGGAGTCCTCGGTCTCGTCCTGATTGGGTCGCTGGGCGTGGTCGCCTTCCTCCTGACCTCACCATTCTTGCTGATCGACCTGCGCGCCTTTGCCTCCGGCTTGGGGTACATCTTTCATCACCTGTCCTCCGCAAACCAGCCCGAAATCGGCTACCTGCATATCCCCAGGCTGGCGCTCTGGTACGGCCTCGATCCGCCGCTCGCGTTGCTTGGTCTGGCCGGCCTTGTGTACGCGATCGTGCGCCGAACCCGGGCGGACATCATTCTCCTCGCGTTTGTCCTCGCCTACTACGTGCTGATTGGGTCAGGCTATTCGGTCTTCGTGCGCTATGCCGACCCGCTCCTACCTCCGTTGCTGGTCCTGGGTGCCCGGGCACTGGTGGCGGCCGGCGAGCGATTGCGGAAGCCACTCCTCGCCGCGCTCGTCGGTGCAGCCATTCTCGTCATTCCCGCGGTGGTCCACGACGTGAGTTTCGATCGGTTGATTCAACAGCCTGATACGCGCAGCCAGGCGTTCGACTGGCTTGCGGCACATGTCCCCGTCAATGGGCGCGTGGCCACCCTGTACTTTGCCGGTCCGGCCCACGACCAGGCCATGGTCGATCGAGGGAGTCAGAGCCATGGTGCGACCGACCCGTATATCGCCTCGTTTCTCCAGAATCGGCTCCAGACCCGGTACAGCATCCACGAGCTACAGCAAAGCGAACTGCAGAGCGACACGGTCGACGCGTTGCGGGCCGACGGCGTGCAGTATGTGGTTTACTCACCGGTGACCCCGGCCGGCGGATGCGCGCCAGCCCTGCCCTTGCTTTTTGCCCTGCAACGCAGCGCCATCCTCGTGGCGAGCTTCTCGCCAACCGATGGCCGGTGCACCTCCGCGGTCTTTGATCCGATCGATGGCTACTATGTTCCCCTCGCCGGCTATGCCGGCTGGCAACGCCCTGGCCCGGAGATTCGGATCTTTTTCTTGCGATCGACTCAGACGGCAGCAGGGTCCTGACATTAGGGTCGCGCCACTCAGGCAGCGGAAAATCGAGGGCACTCCAATTTGACAGGGCCTGAACGTTACTGCTACAGGTAAATCGCAGGTCGTTGATGACGGAGCCAGGGAAGAGCGCTCGCTGGTCGATGCATTCGACACGGTCGAAGACCTCGAGCACTTGTGCGACGCACACAAGGGCATGGCTTACGGGATTGCCTTCCGGATGCTCCAGGAGGAGAGCGCTGCTGAAGATGTCGTCCAGGAGGCGTTCCTCGCTGGCCTGATACCGCATCCCTTGTCGAATTCGAGGGCCAGGTGAACGCGGTCATCCGCGCCTATTCGGCGATCGTGGTGTGCACCTACGACATCCCAAAGCTCGCTGGGGTCAGCCTCATGGAGGGCGGCCTGGGACACCATCCGATCACGATCATGGGCCACCGGATCGTCCGCCAGAACCCCTACTACCTGGCGGCTTGACGCCAGGCCGGTCCGGTCGTTCCGATTTTATTGATCCAAAAAACTGTCAATTTCGTTACAAGAGCAGGCCGGCACCTCGCAGGGGCCCTTGCAGAAGCTGGTCGCGCCACGATGCCGATTCGTTTCTGCCAACAAACTCTTTAGCAAAAGGACAGATTCATGCGCAAACAAGCTTTGATCGCCGTCCTCGGGACAGCGGCGGCGGCCTTTACGCTCGCGCCCATCGGGGCGAGTGCGTCGAGCCACCGCGAGGCGCCGCTCATCTCCCAGGACCCGGTCGCCGACAATACCGACACGTACGCGTTCGCCGACCCGGTCGATAGCACCAAGGTGGACATCATCGCCAACTGGATCCCGGTGGAGGTCCCCTCCGGCGGGCCGAACTTCTACAGCTTTGGCGATGACGTGCTCTACCAGATCCACATCGACAACGTGGGCGATGCCAAGGACCACATCGTCTACTCCTTCCAGTTCAAGACCAAGACGGTCGATCCCTCCACGTTCCTCTACACCACCGGCCCGGTCAGTTACGACGACAGCACGAAGTCGTACAAGAACTGGAACCGTCCGCAGACCTACGATATGGCGCTCTGGCGTAACGGCGACAACCGCCGGATCGCGAGCGATCTTCTGACCCCGCCTGATGCGGTTGGGAAGAACTCGACCGGAGACGCCGCCAACTACCACCAGCTGGCCATGGCAGCGATCCACGATGCCGGCAACGGCATCAAGGTCTTCGCCGGCCAGCGCGATGATCCGTTCTTCGTCAATCTCGGTGGGCTCTTCAGTCCCCTCAACGTGACCGGTGCGGCGACCGGCGCCGTCGACACGCTGAACGGCGTCAATACGCACTCGATCGCCATCCAGGTGCCCAAGGCATCCGTCAAGGGGCCCAATGATTCCGTTATCGGCGTTTGGGCGACATCGAAGCGGCCCACGATGACCGTGCTCAAGGGCAACGGCACCAAGGAGACGGGTGGCAACGGCCATTTCTGGACGCAGGTCTCGCGCCTCGGTAACCCGCTCGTGAACGAAGTCGTCGTGCCGCTCGCCGGCAAGGACCTCTTCAATGCGACGACGCCGGCCGACGACAAGCAGTTCCTGAACGGCGTCACGTCTCCCCTTCTGGCGAAGTACTTGAACGCGTTCTTCAAGGTCAAGGCACCAGAGACCAATCGCAGCGACCTGGTGGCGGTCTTCCTGACCGGCATCAAGGGCGTGAACATGCCGACCAATGCGCACCAGGTCCCCGGCGATGAGCTCCGGCTCAACATGGACACGCCGGTGACGCATACGAATCCCAACGACGTCAACCGCCTCGGCGCGCTCGCCAAGGAGCTCGATGGCTTCCCGAACGGCCGCCGCCTCGGCGACGACGTTACCGACATCGCGCTGCAGGCTGTTGATGGCGCAACCTGCGCCTTCGGCACCCCGGCATGCACTCCGGGCGCATTGGCGACGACGATCGGTGACGGTGTCGCGAAGGACGCCGACGCCACGCTGATGACCGCATTCCCCTACGTCGCCGACCCGCACTCGCCGTAACGCTGACCTGGACGGGGCTCCTCGGATGGAGCCCCGTCGCTTATTTCCGGATGGAGGATTCATGAAGATCGCCCTGGTAGCAGCCCTGACCTCAGTGAGCCTGATGCTCGCCGCCTGCGGCACACCGGCGCGGGCAACCGGCGCCCCCTCACCACGGCCCGGCCAGGCCTTCAACCTCAAGACCGACGACGTCATCGCCAGAGACCAGCGGCTGCTGCTGGCGAACGCCAACAACTGGACCGCGTCCGACGAACTGGCCGCTGCCTATCTGCAGAAAGTGCGCGAGGTCGGTGACCCCTCCTACTACCCGAAGGTCGAGGCCCTGCTGCGGGCGGCCTTGCAGCACGAGGCCGCCGACCTCGAGGCCACGACCCTGATGGGCACCCTCAGCCTGGCCCGCCACCAGTTCACGGACGCACTCACCTGGGGTCAGAAGGCGCATGCGCTCGGGCCGTTTGCTTCCCGGCCGCTGGGCATCATCAGCGACGCGCAGACGCAGCTCGGTCAGTACGACGAGGCCGTGGCGTCCCTCCAGCAGATGATCAACCTGCGGCCGGACCTGAGCTCGTACTCGCGCGTCTCGTACCTCCGCGAACTCTACGGCGACGTCCCGGGGGCCATCGAGGCGATGAAGCAGGCGATCCAGGCGGGCGGCCCGGTGCCCGAAAACCTGGCCTACACCGAGGTTCTCCTCGGCAACCTCTACTTCAACAGCGGCCGCCTGGCCGATGCCGAGGCGCTGTATCAGCGGGCCCTGCGCGATTTCCCGGGCTATGTCCAGGGACTGGCGGGCGTGGCATCCGTTCGGGCGGCGCAACAGAGGTTCAGGGATGCAGCCACGCTCTATCGGCGAGCCATCGACATCTACCCGGTTCCCCAATATGTGATCGCGCTCGGCGACGTCTACGCCGTGTCAGGCGATCGGAAGAAGGCCACCGAAACCTACGATCTCGCAGCCGCCGAGCAACGACTTTTCACGGCCAACGGCGTCGATCTCGACCAGGAACTGGCCCTCTTTAACGCCGATCATGGGCGGAATCTGCCGGAAGCGCTGACGGCTGCCCGGCGGGCGATGCGCGACCGTCCCAACGTAACCACGGCCGACGCGCTCGCCTGGACGCTCTACCAGGCGGGCGACTACCAGGGCGCCCTGCAAGCCTCCGGCGAGGCGCACCGCCTGGGAACCCTCGACGCCCTGGCATACTTTCACACCGGCATGATCGAGCTACGGCTCGGCATGGCGGCGCAAGCCAGGGCCGATTTGACCAAGGCATTCAGGACCAACCGATACTTCTCGGTTCTGCATCAGCAGGACGCCAAACGCGCCCTCGTGTCCCTGGGCCACGCATGAAGTCGCCGGCACGCTGGCTGACCGCGATGGGTGTCGCCGGCGTCATGTCGGTCGCCGTCGCTGTCCCTGCCCTCGCCCATCCGTTGGGCAACTTCACGATCAATCATTACAGTCGTGTCGAGGTTGTCGGGAACCAGGCGCGCGTCTACTACGTCTTGGATCTCGCGGAGATCCCCGCGTTCCAGGAGCAGCAGCGAATCGCCGATGACAGTACCTACCTCGGTCGCCAGGTCCAAACCTTGAGTAGAGGCGTGACGCTGGCCGTTGACGGGAAAACCGTGCCGCTGACCCTCGCGGACCACTCCATGCGGTTTGTTCCCGGCCAGGGCGGCCTCCAGACGGAGCGGCTTGAAATCAGCCTGGTCGGCACCACGTCATTCCCCGGCGGGCATCGGACCGCCAGCTACCGTGACCACAACTTCCAGGGCCGGCTCGGGTGGAAGGAGATCGTCGTGCAGGCGTCGCATGGCGCCCGGATCGCCAACGCGACCGTGCCGGCGGCGAGCATCAGCCAGGAGCTCCGAGCGTATCCGCAGGATATGTTGACCAGCCCCCTGGATGTCACACAGGCCAGCTTCTCGTTCGTCCCTGGGACGGCGGCCGCGACGAACTCGTCCTCGGTTCGAGAAAGCGCGACCGGCGGCCTCCGGCTGGTCCAGGACCGGTTTGCCGCGCTGATCGCCCCCAGGGATCTCTCGCTATCGTTGCTCGGCTTCTCCCTGCTGGTCGCCATCGTGTTGGGCGGACTGCACGCCCTCTCCCCTGGCCACGGCAAGGCGGTTATGGCCGGATACCTGGTCGGAGCCAGGGGCACCAGACGGCATGCCATGATCCTCGGACTGACGATCACCATCACTCACACCGCAGGCGTGTTCGCGCTGGGCCTGGTAACGCTTTACGCGGCAACTATCGTGACACCCGAGCGACTCTATCCGTGGCTCACGCTCTTTTCGGGCGTGATGATCCTGGTGATCGGCGCGACCTTGATCCTCA
>JBDTEO010000015.1:0-107075 GCA_039922495.1 Candidatus Dormiibacter sp. | reverse complement strand
GTTGGTCAACCCGGCGACGGTCGCCGTCAGCGTCGTCCCGTCCGAGGTGGTTGCGGTCACGCCGTCCGGCGATGACGTCACCGTGTAGTGCGTGATCGGACTGCCACCGGTATCGGCCGACGCCACCCAGGTCACGACGGCCGAGCCGTCGCCAGGGCTGGCCGAAACGGCCGTCGGTTTGCTCGGCACGGTGCGCGGCGTCACCGCGTTCGACGCGGCGGACGGCAGGCTGTTGCCGGCAGCATTGCTGGCCACCACGGTGAAGGTGTACGCCGTGCCGTTGGTCAACCCGGCGACGGTCGCCGTCAGCGTCGTCCCGTCCGAGGTGGTTGCGGTCACGCCGTCCGGCGATGACGTCACCGTGTAGTGCGTGATCGGACTGCCTCCGTTGTAGGCCGGCGCCGCCCAGGCGACACTCGCTGAGCCGTTGGATGGCGAAGCCGTGGCGCCGGTCGGCGCGTCTGGGGCGTTGGCCGTGACGACGAGGCTGGCCGACCCGGTCTTTCCGTTAAACGTTCCAGTCACCGTATGGTGCGAACCGCCCGTGTCCGCCGTCGTAGCCGAGCAGGTCCCAGGGGTGATCGCGCAGGTTCCATCTGGCGTGATCGAGAACGTGGTAGCCGGTGTTTTGTCACCCAGGCTATTTTCGTAGGCGTCGCGGGCTTCAGCTGTGTACGCCTGTCCGGTGTTGCTCGAGACGGTCGACGGGTCCGGTGACAGGGTCAGGTGATCAAGCGCGGCCGGGTTGACGGTCACTGGCAAGGAATCCGCGAGGGTGGTCACCGTGTCAGTGGCGAGGATGTGCTGGCTCGTGGCCTTTTTCAGGGTGGCCGTGAACCCATGGGTCCCGTCGTCACCGGGAATCGTCGGGCTCGAGGTCGAATAGGCCTTAAACGTGTAGTCGGCGGGCAGCGTTGCCTGAGTGTCTGCCTGCTGCAAGTCGAAGTGCACCGTGCCCATGTAGTCCGCGACGGGGTTGGTACCGTCCGTCGCCGTAACCGTGAAGGGATAGGCGTCGCCCGCCGTCACGCTACTTGCGCTTGACGACAGGACGATGTTGGTCACGGGCCCTGTCGTCGTGAATTGTTGAACCGAAAGCAGTGGGATGCCATTGAGGTCTACGGCAACGACCGCGTAGTGATAGGCGGTACTCGGCAGGAGGCCGGTGAGCGTCTGGCTGACGGTCACGTTGGTACTGCCGTGTCCGATCGGTGTGTATCCGAGAAGAGCCGTGGGGCTGGTCGCCCCGGCAATGACCGTCGGCGGATCGGGCAGGGGTGTTCCAAGCGGCTCCACTTCAACGAAGGCGTACGTGTCATACGCGGGATTGCTCGATGGCTTACTCCAGCCGTTCGCATTGACGAGGCCATTCGCCGTGGCGCTGGTCGCGCCGACGTGGCTCGCACCGGCCGTGTCGTCCACCGTCGCCTCGGTGAAGTCCAGGGTGACCGGAGCCGTCTCGTCCAGCATCACATTGGAGCCGTCGCGCATGCAGCTCGTGCCGTGTTTGACGGTCAGGGTGTTGAGGCCGGCCGACTCGGCGAGCCCGTCGATCAACGCCGTCCCGACCCACGTCACGTTGTCCGTGTGGGTCCAATCGCCGGCAACCGTAACCACGCCGCCCGCCAGCTTCACATCGAGCGACGTCGTCAGGTCCATGGTGCGGTCGAACGTGAGCTTCACGGTCAGGGTCCCGATGCCGAAGTGATCGGTATTGACGGTGTTGGTGTTGTCCGATGAGAACTCGACATTGCTCAGGCCCGCCGCGTTGATGCTTGGAGGCTGCTGTGGCAACGGCTTGTCGACGGTCACCGTCACGGCGTTGTACTGCGTCACGGGCACCGGAGCCCCGGCCGTGCCCGCGCCGTTCCACCAGACACGAGTGGCGGTGCTTGGCGCGGTTCCGTCGAAGTCTTTGCCGGTCGAGACATTGCCGTAGAGATCGCTGTTGTCGATGTTCGCCGGCCCACCGTTGGCAAGGATCCCGCCACCATTGCCATGGATGCCGGTGCAGGTGATCATCGCGCTTCCGGTCCCCGTGGTCTGCAACGCGTAGCCCCCGTTGTGCGTGAGCGTCGCCCCGGCCATGTCGATTTCGCCGCGGCTGATCGTTAGACCCGTGGCGGCGTCGCTGATCGAGCCACCGGTGAAGGTGCTGGGAGTCGTCGGGTCGAGGTTGATGCCGGCCCAGTAATCCTGGGTCGACACGCTGCCGGGACAGCCGTTGGGCAGGAAGACCGAGTCGCAGGCTGACAGCCCCGGTGACGCCTCGCGCATGCTGGTGAAAGCGGTGTTGGTGCTCGTGAGCACCCCATTCACCTTGATGGCGCCACTCAGCACCTTGACGACGCCACTGCTCGTGAAGGGACCGTTGACGGTCAAGGCGCCATCGAGCATGTACCCGAGCGCTCCCGAAGACGCAGGCGTAATCCAGGTGAGCCCGTTGTCAGCGACGCCGTGAAACACGAGGGCGTTCAAACCGTTGGTTGACCCCGTGTTCCCATTGATCGCACCCTGGAAATCGCCGGTGACGCCACTCAAGTAGATGGCGGGGTACTTCGTGCCGCCGCTTCCGGTGATCGTGTTGTTGGTCATGGTCAGTGTGTCGGCCCCGACCAAGCGAATGCCGTACGTCGCCGCGTTGCTGATCGTCGCTCGATTGATCGTGACCGGTTGACTGGCCAGGCCGTTGGCGACGATGCCGTCCTTGCCGGTCCCCGTGATGCCAACGTGGTCAACGGTCAGCCGCTCGCAGGCACCGGACGGGCAGTTGGGCAGGCTGAAGAAGCTGGCAATGATGCCATGCGACCCCGCCGTCGTGATCGTCGTGTTGCCATTGACACCAATCGGCGTATCGAAGCTGTTGATGCCATCCTTTTGCGTGTTCGCGATGGTGTCATTCGTCAGCGTGATGCCTGGCCCGGCAGTCCCGATCGGCCCACTATCCGCGAAGAGAGCCGTGTCGGCGAAGTTGATGGCACTGCCGGTAATCGTCGCCGTCCCTGGTGTCCCAGCCTTGTCCTGGGTGACGACCAGGCCTCCCCAGTCGCCCGCATTCGCATGATCGCAGAGGGTCACGAAAAATGACGGGCAGGAGACCGGGGCAACGGTCGGATCGGTCAGGCTCGTAAAGGTTGCGCCGGTCGCTTGAAGATCTCCACCTCTGATGGTGATGGTGCCCCGAGCCTTGACGATGTCGCCAGTTCCAACCGTCAATGTGCCATCGTCAATCGACATCGGCCCGTCAAGCAGGTAACCAAGGGCATGGGTGGCCGCGCCTGCGTTGGGCGTGATCCAGCGCATCCCACCGATCGCTGACCCGTTCATCATCAGCGCGTCCAGGCCGTTCCCATTGCCAACGTTGCCCCGCACATCACTGAGAAAGTCAGCGGCGACCTGGCTGAGGTAGATCGCCGGATACCGGCCGGACCCGGCCGCGGGGCCCCCGCCGCTGGCACTCACATTGTTGTTGCGGAGCACCAGGGCATCGGAGGCGATCAGGCGGATCCCGAAGGTGGCGGCGTTCTGGACGCGATTGTCCGTGATCCACACCGGGTGCCCTCCGAGGGACAGGCCATAGACAGCCTCCGCACTGGTCTTTGCGAAGTGGTTTCGCGTGAGACGCAGCGCGCCATGGTTGCCGCTGCCAGTGAAGTCGGCGTTGATGCCATGGACGACGTTCGAAATCGCCGAGTCGGTTACGGACACGGGGGTCCCGACCGTGTTGATTGCATCGCCCTGGATCTGGTCAATCACGCTGCGGGAGACCACCAGGCCGAAGCTGGAGGACCCGAAGGTGGCGCCCACCCTGCTGCCGATGTTGATCCCGGTTGCCGCATACCGGATGGCGGCGTTCACGATCGCGCCGTCACTGCCGAGGTTGATGCCGGGCCACTGGCCCTTGGCGGCACCGGTGCAACCCGGTAGCAGCACGGATTGGCACGCCGGGACGCCCGCCGAATCGTCCGCCAGGCTGGTGATGATCTTCTGGCTGGCGTTGGCGGCGTCGTCCGCCTTCAGGTGGCCGATATTGAGGGCGCCATCCGTCTTCACGATTCCCCCAGCCGTGATCTCGAGCGTGTTGGCAAGGTTGAGATCCCCGTCGAGCAGGAAGCCGAGGGGCTGCACGGAGCCGGAATTTCGGGCCGTGAGCCAGGTGAGGCTGTCGGAGACCGTCCCATGGAAGACCAGGGCATTGAGCCCGTTGCCGGCTCCCTTGTTGCCGCTGATGCTCGCGAATGCCTGGTTGAGGTTGTTCAGGTAGATGGCCGGAAAAGCACCTGGAGTATTGGTTACCGTGTTCCCGGTCAAGGTCAGGTGGTCGATGCCGAGCGTGCTGGCGTCGAGCTTGATGCCAACGGCGCCGGGATGGTCGACGGAGGTGGTCGCGATGTCGACGGTCCTTGCGTTGAGGCCGAGCCCGAGGATCCCTTCTTTTGCGGTCCCGCTGATGGACGCCCCCGTGATCGACAGGCTTGGCGCTGCGGTGGCGGAGAGGTCAGCCGAAATCGCGCGGCCGCCAAGGTTCGTAAATGAACCGCCGCTAATCGTCAGCGACGATTGCGTTGTGATGGCGTCGCCTGAGGTGTTCCGAATGTTGCTGTTGGTGAGTTGCAGCGGCGCGGTAATGCCCGGCTTTCCCATCGTGATCCCGGTCATCGCATAGCGGATCTCACTGCTGTCGGCGATCGAGTTCCCGTATCCGGAATCAAGGGTGAGTCCACCCCAGTCGCCGGGCGCGGGCCGTACACACGCGTTGGAGACCTTCGGATCGAAGACGGACCCACAGGTTGGGATGTTGACCGTCGAATCCTTGAGGCTGGTGACCACCGCCCCGGTCGCCGTGAGCGGCCCGCCCGCCACCGTGATGGCGCCGAGCGACGGGACGTAGTCGTTCTGGTTGAGGCTCAAGCCGCCATTGACGGTCAGCGGTCCATCGACGAGGTACCCGAGCGGTCCGGTGCTCGTGCTGTTGGCGATCGTCCGCCAGGTCAGCGCGGTCCCGGTCGTGCCATGAAGGGCGATGGCATCGAGGCCGTTGCGGGCGCCGGTATTTCCCGTGATCGCGGTGTTGAAGTCGGCGCCGGAGACCCCGTTCAGATAGATCGCCGGATTGCTCGGGCTCCTGGTGCCGCTGTCCGAAATGTCGTTCGATGTCAGGGTGAGGTGGTCGGCTCCGGCCAGCTGGATACCAGCTGCCCCGGCATGACCGACCGTGTTGTTTTCAATATCGACCGTCTGGCCGGCCAGGCCAGTGCCCTTGATCGCCTCGTTGACACTGCCCTTGAGCATCGTGTTCCCCTTGACCTGGAGCCCACCAGCCAGCTGACCGCTCCCGGTGAAGTCGGCACTGATCCCGTGGTCGCCATTGGCGGCACCCAGGCACTGGCCACCCGGGCAGGTGAAGGTTGTGTTCGTGACCGAGATCGGCGTGTTTGTGGCGAAGACGCCGTCGGAGAAGGTTGGCCCAATGGTGCTGTTGGCGACCGTCAGGCCGAAGCTCGTTGAGCCAAGCGTGGCGGTGGCGCCACTGGCGATGCGAACGCCGGTCGTCGCATAAAAGATGTTGGCGTGATTAATGGCCGCGTTGCTTCCGCCAGCAAGGTTGATGCCGCCCCACTCGCCGCCAGGCAGAAGCGCCGGACCGCAACTCGGCGCAAAGACGGTTGGACAGCTGGCGATGCCGATCGGATCGCGCAAGCTCGTGAACGTTTTGAGGTTCGACCCGCTCGCGTCCAGCCTGCTATGGGTCAGATTGATCGTTCCGCCCAGGGTCTTGACCACGCTCCCGTCCGGAATCGAGAGGGTTCCGTTGGCGAGGTTGAGGTCCCCGTTCAGCAGGTACCCGAGCAAGTGGGTGTTGGAGGCATCGCTGCTGGCGTTGGTCGCGTTCTGCCAGGTCAGCGTTGACGACACCACGGCGCCATTGAAGGCGATGGCATCGAGGCCGTTGCCGTAGCCGTGATTCCCCGTGATCTGCCCGGTGCTGACCGGGGCCTGGGCCAGATCAGCCGTCGCCTGGTTTAGGTAAACGGCCGAGTAAATTGGGCCGCTGCCGGTGCAGGTGGCGCCCGTCGTCGGCGCACCCAGGCCGTTGCAGATGAACGTATTCCCGGTCAGGGCCGGGCGGTTGACCGACTCCAGTTGCACCCCGTAGGTTCCGGCGCGGTAGAAATTGCTGTTATTGATCGAGACCCGTTGGGTCGCATTGGGGACAAACGTGCCCAAAATCGCCTGGTTGCCGATATAGCAGGGCTGATTGGATGTGCAAGCGTTGACCCCGAAGGGGGCGGAGCTCCCGAAGGTCATGCCGTCGATGTGCAACGCGTCCGCCGGAATCGCCGGCGCGCTCGAGTCAAAGATCGCATTGATGCCGATCGACCCGATGTTGTTGATGGTTCCGGTGATGCCCTTGTTGGTGCTCGTCACCGAGATCGGGGTGTCGGTCGCATCGATGCCATCGAAGTACGAGAACCCGATCGCACTGTCGCTGACCGTCAAGCCGTAATGCGAGTCCGCCGGCGAGCTGGTGGCGCCGCTGGAGATCTGGATCGAGCGAAGGGCGCCCTCGATCCGGACGTGGGTGAGTGAGGCGTTGCCCGTACTCGTCCCGCTGGCCGTGATATTGATCCCGTCCCATGAGGCCACGTCGGCCGCCGCCTCAAAGGTCACGGAGGGGTTCGTGCTTGTCCCGGCATCGGTGTTAGTGGTCTCCAGAATGCCGCCGGCTACGTTCAGGGCCGATCCGCTGGAGGACACGTGGACCGGACCCGCGGCGGCGTCGAGCACGAGCGTCGTGCCCGGACCAACTACCACGCCGTCCTGGCAGGGTGGCGGCTTCTGGGGATCGGGAAACGGGTCGTTACCCGGATTGATCGGCAGGTTGTAGGTCCCGGCACTCCAGATGACCGTGCCTGCCGGCAGGAGGCCGCACGGGACGCTCTGGGCCGCTGCCAGGCGGCCGCCCAGGTAGGGCTGGCCTGGGGCTTCCGTGGCCCCGCGGCTGATCACCAGGATCGCGGCGGCGAAGCCCAGGCCGACTTTCCAGGCGTTTCTCGAGAGGACGCCGCGACAGACCGGCCACGGAGGCGGGCGGAGGCGCGTGAAAGTCAATCCTTCCTCGAGACGGGTTTATGCGCCCGCAGGCAATCCAAATCCATTGATGGCGAGTGTGGACATTAGGCGAGGGGTTTTCGACCGTCAAGGAAATGGCGCCAAACTCGAAGCTTCCTGCCCGTTTGGGCGCCTGTCCCTGCCCCAACCGTCAGGCAGCGACGTCGGCGGCGCCGTGGGTCAACGATCGAATGGCGCGGCCGAGCAGGTCCTGCGCCGTCAGGCCGTCCCCGCGATACTCGGCAAGGCCCCAGCGAATCGAGATCCGATCTGATTGCAATCCGGCCTCGATCTGCTTGGCGAGCTCGCCGGCCTGGGCACGATCCGTTTCCAACGCCAGGATGACGAAATCGTCGCCCATCCAGCGGGCGGCCGGGTTGCCGGGGGGAAGGTTGTGACTCACGGCGCGGGCGATCTTCTTCAACACCGCGTCGCCCGCCCGATAGCCGTAGGCACGGTTTACTTCGCGCAAATTGTCGACATCGAGGATCAACAATGATCCCCAGGACTGGGGCCGGACGAGCTGCGTGTTGAGTGCTTCTTCAAAGGCGGGACGGTTGAGCAACCCGGTCAACGTATCGATCCGAGCCGAGGCCGCCAGCCGGTCGATGAGGCGGGCGTTCGCCATCGAGACCGCCGCCTGGTTGCCAAGAATCGTCAGCAGCCGCAGTTGATCGAGCGAGTACTGATTCAACCCGAGCTTCATGACGGCGATCACCGCGAGGACCTCGTCCTGAAAGACGACCGGGACGACCAGCATCGATTCCTCGATGATGGCGGTGCCCGCCACATGGGCGGCCTTGGGGTGACGCTCAGCATCGCCAAGCACGGCTCCGCGTTTCGTTTCCGCGACCCAGCCGGTGATCCCTTCGCCGATGTCGACCGCGGCGTTGGTGCGGGTCACCTCTTTGTACTCGGCGTGGTCACTGCCGCTCAGATACACGACGTCGAGTCGCGCGCGGTCCTGGTCGACGAGGAGGATCCGGATATGGTCGTGGGGCAGCAGTGTCACGATCGTCTCCCCCATCCGACTGCAGATGTCCTCGACGCTGCTGGCGCGCGCAAGCTGCTGACCAAGCGCCTCGATGGTCTGCAGGTGCTGCGCCCAGGAGCGGGGTCCCGACAGCGGCGCCGCCGGCGCGGGCGTCCCGGATGTTTGCGCGATGGCCGTCACCTTCGGCTTCTCTTCCTCGATGACGCGCAGGAGCACCTCGACGACCCGCGGATCGAATTGGGTTCCCGCCCCATCCTGAAACTCTTTCAGAATGGCTTGCGGCGTGAGCGCCACCCGATACGAGCGGTGGGAGGCCATTGCGTGGAAGGCATCACAGGCGTGAATGATCCGGGCCTCGATCGGGATTTCTTCGCCTTTCAGACCGTCGGGATAGCCGGCGCCATCCCAGCGTTCATGCTCGGCCCGGACGATAGGCCCAAGTGGCGCCAGAAACGGCACGGAGGCCAGGATCCGCTCACCGATGACCGGGTGCTCCTTCATGACGGTGAACTCTTCGGCCGTCAGCGCATCAGGCTTGTGCAGGATGTAGCTCGGAATGCCGATCTTGCCGATATCGTGCAGCAGCGCCCCGTACTCGAGGAGGCGGCGCTGTTCCGCCGAAAGGCCGAGACGCTTGCCGACGCTGACGGCAAAGGCGGCCGTCTCGCGCGAGTGCTCTTCCGTGTAGCGATCCTTGGCGTCGAGCGCCGCCGCCAGAGCGCCGATGGTGGCGACGTAGCTCTCCTCTTGTTGCCGCTGCCGGTTCTCGGATTCCGCGAGCAAGGCTCGCCGAACCCGCGCCGGGATATAGGCGCACAGCATGGTGCCAACCGCCAGCACGATCAGGGTGCGCGCATAGTAGGTGTCCCAACCCTGGACGAGCAGCGGCAGCGTCGCAGTCGCCGCCGTCATCAGGGCGATGATCGCGCCGCTGCGAAACCCATAGGCGGCGGCCATGAAGACCGCCGGAGCCACGAACACCGGCAGGATGTGCGAGTGGATTCCCCCGGTGAGCATCAGCATGAACCCGAGCAGGACGAGGCCCGGGGCCACGATCACGACAAGGAACCGCTGCACCGGCAGTCGGTGCCAGGGAAAGAACCAGCTGACCGCCGCGCCCGCGTAGGACAGGATCCCGATGATGAAGATCGCCCGGAAGTCAAAATGGGGCTTCCCGACGAAGCTGCTGGCGACGTTGACCGTGGCGGACGTGACAAAGGCGATGGCCGCGATGCGGAACATCGCCTGATGGAAGTCGGCCGGGATCCGTTCCTTTTCCACCACGATTTCGTGAATACAACGTCAATACGCCCGTTAGACTGCACCAGGTGGGGCGACGGAGTTGACTGACCGATTCCAGAAGCGGCTCCAGAGCGGCGGCGTCCTGGTTGCCGACGGCGCGACCGGGACCGGCTACCAGGAGATGGGGAGCGAGATCGGCGTGGCCCCCGAGGAGTGGGTCTACGACCGGCCGGACAAGGTCCTCGAACTTCACCGAGCGTTCATCACCGCCGGGTCGGACATCATCCTGACCGACACCTTCGGCGGGACGCCGATCCGGATGCGGGAGTCGAGGTACGCCGGTCGGGCGAGCGAGCTCAACCGCCGCGCCGCCGAACTCGCCCGGGAAGCGGCCTCCTTCAAGGACAGCGTCCTGGTAGCGGGCTCGATCGGACCCAGCGGACTGCTGATGGAGCCCTACGGCGAGCTGACGCGGGCCGCGGCCGTCCAGACCTTTGCCGAGCAGGCCGCCGCCCTGGCTGCCGGCGGGGTGGATCTGGTTGTGCTCGAAACGTTCTTTGCCCTCGACGAAGCCCTGGCCGCGATCGAGGGGGTGCGCCAAGCGACCGGCTTGCCGCTGGTCGCCTCCTTCAGCTTCGACCAGGGGACGCGAACGATGATGGGGCTCAGTCCCACCCAGATGGTCGAGGCGATCGCGCCACTCGGCGTTGCCGCCATCGGGGCGAATTGCGGCAAGTCCCTCGACGCGATGGAGGCGGTGGTCACCGAGATCGCCGGGATGAGGGCCGGCATCCCGCTGTGGGTCAAGCCGAACGCGGGGCTGCCGCGGATGGACGGTGATGTGGCTCGCTACGACACCGGCCCCGGCACCATGGCTGAGTACGCTCGGCGATTCATCGGGTTGGGCGCGCGCATCGTGGGCGGGTGTTGCGGGACGTCGCCGGCGCACGTCGCGGCCATCGCCGCCAGCGCCCGAGCGGCCTTGCCGCGACCGGCCGAACGGCCCGCCAAGCTGAAGGTTTAACCGACACGGCCGTTGTTCTCGCGAGGAGGCGAGGACGATGTTCCGCTGGATGCTATTTTTCTTCTTGATCCTTACGGGGATCGTAGCCTTCGTCGCCTTCGTGCTTGGCGTGCCGATCCCCGGCCTGACGCCATCGGCGTACCAGCCGAGCTCGCCCTTTACGCCCTAACGGGAGTGCCTCGCTACGCCGCGAGTGGCGGCGTCGCGCCAGGATGGCGACGCTCGCCCCGTTTGAGGAGCTGCTCGAGAAACCGCTCCTGGTTGAAATCGCCCTTGCGGATGATGGACGGCACCAAACCGTGCAAGCGCTGCTGGTCTTCGGCGGTGATGCTCTTGCCGGTATAGACGAGGATCGGGATCTTGCTCGTTTGCTCCTCGGCGCGCAAGGCGGCAATGACCTCAAAGCCGTCGACCCCGGGCATCAGCAGGTCGCAGATGATCAATTCCGGTCGGCCCTTCCACGCCAGCTCAATCCCGGCCTTGCCGCCGTCCGCCGTCATGACCTCGATATGGAGCGGAGTGAGCACCGCCTTGATCAGACGCAGGCTGAGGGGATCATCGTCGATCAGGAGTACGGTGGCCGGCAGCTTCCGCCTCCGTTTCGCATCCGCCTGCAAGTCGTAGTTGATCATCAGCTGCAAGAGCTGATGCCGGTCGATCGGTTTGCTGAGTACATCCACCTGTCCGAAGTCCAACCCTGATCGCTCCGCCAGATTGCCGGTGATCACGACGAGCGGAATCTCGGCGGTGCGCGGATCACGTTTGAGCTCGGCAACCAGTGGGCCGGCCCCCCCGGGTGGGAGCCCGCCGTCGATGAGGATCAGGAGCGGGGCCTGGCTGGCGGCGGCCTTGACCGCCTCCTCCTTCGTCGTGACGAAGACGACCTCGTAGCCAGCCCTGCTCAAGAACGACAGCAGGCGCTCGCGGATGGCCGGATCCGGGTCAGCCACGAGGACCGTCGGGGGTTGGACGCGCCCGCCGAGGGTCGCGACCGGCAGGCCACCCCCCGCCACGGTTCGGTCGACCTCGGCGGCACCCGCAACCGAGACCAGGTTGAGCTCCTCGGCCAGACCGCGGCTGTTGCTGCTGATCAGCTGGAGGTAATCGGCCTGCTCGCCCGCTGCAATGGCGTTGGCTTTGGAATCAAGCAGGATGCTGGCGAATCCGACGATGGCGTTCAGCCGGGTGTTGATCCGGTGACCCTGGTCGGGGGTCAACGGACGGCTGGTCGCATCCCGAGCCGCGCGGAGGGTGTCCTCGAGAGTGCTGATCTCGTGCCGGTGTGCCTCCTCCAGGGCATGCCGCTCGGCCTGGAGCCGGCGATGCGCCTCCTCGGCGGCGCGGGACGTCCGGTTCGCCTCAGCCAGCTCCTGCGCCAGGCGCTGCGTGTCGTCCGTCAAAGCCTGTCGACGGGTCGACCATTCCTCG
The DNA here is from genome assembly GCA_039922495.1 of Candidatus Dormiibacter sp. GTDB lineage: Bacteria > Chloroflexota > Dormibacteria > CF-121 > CF-121 > JALYYC01. Next base: position 95,274 of record JBDTEO010000015.1, on the reverse strand, counting down.
GCAGCGGCCTGCGCCCGCTCGACCAGGCTGGCGTATTTGGCCTGCGCCTCGGTCCGGGCCTTCTCCGCCAGGGCCGCGAGCTCGACGGCCCGTGTGGCCTGGTCCCGGGCGGCCTTCATGAGCGCCTCGCGATCGGCGGCCCAGGTCAACTGATCCGCCTGTAATCCGTCACGCTCTGTCGCGGTCGCGCGGACCTCATCCTGCAACCGGCTCATTTCCTTGAAGGACGCCCCGCTGCGCTGGACCAGCTCAGCGTGGGCTCGTTTCAGGTCTTCGAAGACGGCCCGGAGTTGCTCCCGGTTATGGATGGCCCGAGCGAGCTCCTCCGCCGCTTGCCCTTGCCCGGCTTCAAGCTCGCTGATCCGGCTGGTGAGCTGCTCCTGCGCCTGGCTCGACGCGTCTTTTTCAGCCTGCCAGCCAACCTGGGCTGCCCGGAGATCGTCGAGCTGCGCCTCGAGCGCCGCGGTCCGGCTCACGCGCTCCGCCAGGGATACCTCCAGCGCCGCGAGCCTGCCCTCCAGCTCCCGGCGGTCCCGGTCGCCGGCAGCCGCCAGCTCATCGCGCTCGTGGAGCGCCTTGCCCAGCTGGCGCCGGACGTCGCCGAGCGTGGCTTCCAAATCGGCTCGGGCCTGCCGCTGGTGGGCGGCCTCGTCCAGGGACCGAGCGTGCTCAGCGGTGAGCCGGTCGTTGGTGCTCTGCAGGCTGACCATCCCGTGGCGGGACTCCTCCAGTTCGCCTCGGGTCGCCTGCAATTGGGCGTGCTGGTCGGCCAGTCGGGTGCTCAGTTGCTCTTCGAGGGCCTGGAGACCCGCGAGGGCACTCTGGGACTGCTTGAGCAGCTCGCCGAACACCGGGCGCGCGTCTTCGTCAGCCATGGCTTCCCTATAACGGTGCCGAACGCAATGGCTTTGCATACGTCGGGCAGCTGATTTCGCCTTGACAGCCTCCGGCGCTGCTCCGGACCGATCCAGGCTTCGACCCAGTTCGGTGACAGCTCGGTCTGGCCGGGGGACACGTTCGGCATCTCGACGCTTTCCCCGAGTACGGTCGTCCTCAGCTGGGGAAGCGGCGTGCCCGTCAACAACCAACTCCGCTCGGAGATTTTCGCCACCGTCGTCAAGTTCGCCGCCCACTCACGACGCGACCCGCCGCCTGACCGGGCAAGCTGGGCCGATTCGAGGCGTTACGCTCGAATGGCCCAGGTGATACCGACGCCGCTTGCCCCCGAGCCGACGACCCGGGTCGACGTCCGCTTTGTCGACCTGGTGGTTGCCATGGGTGGCGCCCTGCTGGGCGTCATTGGGGCGCTGATCGCGGTCGCGATCTTCGCCAAGCTCGACCGGCCAGGCTACGAGAAGAATGCCGTCCCGGTGCTCCTGGTCGCAACCATCATCATCTATGCCGGCCTGTTTCTCGGCATGCTGCGCTTTCTCCGCCGCCTGCCTGATGCCCGCCGCTGGCTCGGACTGCGCCGACCCGGTGGATCCGACTTCGGACTGGTAGCCGGCTTGCTACTGCTCTGGTTCGTCGGCACCGGGCTGATCGTCGCCGCCGTCACCGCCGGCCTCAACCAGGGCAAGCCGGTGCCGAGCAACGCCCGCGAGATGTTCAACAACCGCTCGAGCGCCTTCGCGGTGCTCTTGCTTGCGCTCTTCGCGGCCGCCGTGGTCGCGCCCATTTGCGAGGAACTGTTCTTTCGCGGCATGCTCTATCGTTATCTCCTGCGTCGCTGGCCCATCTGGCTCGCTGTGTTCGTCAGCTCCACGATCTTCGCCTCCCTCCACTTCATTCCCATCCTGATCCCGGTCTTCCTCTTTTTAGGGCTGATCCTCGCCATCCAGTACGAAATCACCGGCTCCCTGACCAACTCGATGATGTTGCATGCGTCGGGCAACGCCGTGACCACTCTCCTCGTCTACCTGTCCCTCAACAGCTGACGATGAGCCGGGCCGTCGAGGAACTCAACCGCCGGATGCTGCGGGCCCGCGATGCCATGGATCGGGGCTACGCCCAACCGCTGGACATCCCGGCGCTGGCCCGGATCGCCCTGGTGTCCGAGGCCCATTTCATCCGGACGTTTCGCGCCACCTTCGGCGAGACGCCGCACTGCTACCTGCAGCGCCGTCGGGTCGAGCGCGCCATGTACCTGCTTCGCGCGACGGACCGCAGCATCACCGACGTCTGCCTGGATGTCGGCTTCAGCAGCCTCGGGACGTTCAGCCGCATTTTCCACGAGGTCGTGGGTCAGGCGCCCAGCACCTACCGCGCACGCGGGCCCATCAAGCCCGTCCCAACCTGCTTCGCCATGGCCTGGACACGACCGAGCAGTTTCGGAGAAGCAACCCCGGCGGAGAGCCGCTAGCGTAGGTCACGTCATCAATCAGGTTGGAGGTACACAACATGTTCAACGCTCTCGCGATCTCGCAGATTTACGTTCTCGACCAGCAGCAGGCGCTTGATTTCTATGTCGGGAAGCTCGGCCTCGAGGTCGCCAATGACCAGGACCTGGGCTTCATGCGCTGGCTGACCGTCAAGGTGCCCGGCGACAGTCACGAGATTCTACTGACGACGCCTGGCCCGCCCGCGCTCGATCCGAAAACCGCCGAGCAGGTCCGCGAGCTGGTCACGAAGGGCGCCACGGGCGGCCACCTCTTCTTCACGACCGCGGACTGCCACAAGACCTATGACGAACTTCGGGCCAAGGGCGTCGAGTTCACCGACGAGCCGACCGAGCGCCCCTACGGCATTGACTGCGGGCTGCGCGATCCGTTCGGCAACCATCTGCGCTTCTCACAGCCGCTCCCGGTTGCCGCCACCGCCCAAAGCGAGCGGAAGGCGCGGTAAGGCAAACCTCTCCCCCGACCGACAATTACGAGGCGCCGGTGGATTTCCCCCGTCGTCTCGTTGATTGTGGTGGAGCATCGGATGGCAGCACGGCACCCGCTCAGCCCGCTCGAACCGCCGCGACGGCCGCCCTGGCGCAGCGAGCTATCCACCCCGCAGTTCGGCCCAATCTGCGAAGACCTCCTCGCCGTCAGCCTGACCGCGACGGCCGGCGGCCTGGCCACCATCGGACGGCCGATGGTCGACCGAGGCATCGACCTCTATTTACGCCGGCTCCGGTCGCTGCTCCCGGTGCCGATCCAGGTCAAGGGCGTGACACACGTCAGCCCAGACGCGACGGTAACCGAGGATTTGCTGGTTTCCGACATCCACGACACGCCCGGCGGCTACCTGGCGTTTGTTCATGCGCCTCCCCCGTTCGACCAGCTCTATCGCCGCCTCTTCCTGATTCCGATCGCAACGTTTCGGGAGCGCTGCCCCGTGGTCACGGTGGCCAACAAACGCACCTTCCACTTCGTCGCCAACGTGGCGGGCGACCGGGCTGATTCGTGGAGCGAGTTTCTGACGGATATCGATCGCCTCCCGGAATGGCTGGCCGCAATTCCAGGCCTCGAGCGCAGCAAGCACGGACCGCAATGACAGCACGCAGCCACAGCCCGAGGTAGCGTTGCTCGGCCCTGGACGTTTTAGTCTCCGAGTGGCTTCTCGATCACCGTCCATTCGAAGCGCCTGGCAAAGTCATGCACGCACATCGGACAGACCCACCAGTAGTCATCCTGGACGCCGTGGCCGGTCTATCCGCCCTGAACGGCATAGCCCTCAGTCAGGATCGCGGGATCGGCTGTGACAGCAGCGGCGTGGTCGCTTGAGAACGAGGGATCCATGAACTTCGCCGAGCAGAACGCACAGTGCTCGTGCTCCGACTTGGGACTCTGCGCCCGGTAGCGCTTCCATTTGATGGTCACACCCTGCAGGTACCTTTCCTGGCCCTGCAACCTCCAATCGTTGTCCCCCTGCATGCTGGGCATTATGGAGGACCAGCCCTCCGGTAACTTTTCGTCACGCCGGCCCACGCGGGTGCGTTCACCCTTGAGTCTCTGGCACTCCTTTACACTCTGGCCGAGGTGAACGTCCCTTCGCAGATTCGCTGGATCGCAGCGACGACGCTCGGCTTGGCGCTCGGTGGTTCCCCCCTGCACTTCCCCGGTGACGGCGGCTTCGAGTGGAGCGCCCGCCATGCGGCGACGGGCGCCATTTTGGGCGCAGTCTCCGGAATCGTTGCCGGGCTACTTCAGTGGCTCATATTGCGAAGCGTCCTGCGTGGCCTGTGGCGTCCCGTGCTCTCAATGGCCGTCGCGCTCGGTTTCTCCCACGCGCTGGGCGACGGCGCGCCGATCTCGCTTGGTCATGTGCCGGTGGCCATCGCGGCAGCCATCGTCGCAACAGGCGCGCTCGCCCTGACATACGGCGAGCGTCGGCCGGTCGCACTCGCTTCGTCCGTGGTCGGGTGGGGAGCGGGGTTGCTGATCGGGTATGCGGTCGTGGGAACGTTGGGGCTGACCGACTTCTCCACCGTCGTCGTCATCAGCGCCGTTACTGGCCTGGTTTGGGGTGCTCTCACAGCCGTGACTGGATTTCCGATCTGCGGTGCCTCGCTTACCGCTGCCAATTAGCCCCGCTTCGACCACTCAGCAGTCTCCGACCGGCGGCGGGGTGAGCCCGGCCTCAAGTAACTTTTCGTAACCCCGGCCGAGGACAGTATGACCTTAGCGGGTTGTGGAGGGTGTGACCGGGGTTCCGAACTCCTCCCCGGCGCATCCTCCACATCCCCGCTTATCCACCTGGAGATGACATCCCCATGAGCAACGTTGAAGAAATTGACGCCCCGACCGAGGCGCCGCAACGGGTCCGCGAGGTCCAGGCCGGCGACCTGACAGCACAAAGGACCCCCGTACCTACGGGGCCCGACGGAAGCAGATGGCCGGCTGGCAGAAGGAGGTTGTCACCGTCCATGGTCGTCCACTCCGATATCCACGCACATGGCCAGCCGAGAGGCGCAGGAAAAGGTGTAGATGTCCAGCTTGCGCTTGACGCAGTGCTGGCGGGGTTCGATCAAAGCTGCGACACCGTAATCATTGCCTCGTGCGACACCGATTTAGCTCCGGCGGTCGAGGCGCTCTTGCGTCTGAAGGATAAACAAGGCTCACCAGATGTGGAGTTGATCGCCTGGAAAGGGCGCGCAAACAAGATCGGCCTTCCAGATAGGCAGCTCACCTATCGCTGGGTCGGCGACATCGACTACAAGGCCGTGCAGGAACTAACGGACTACAACCGCTAGGCGCGCCCCCGCCCTCGGTTGGGCGCAGATCGGGCGTCAAGTCCAGTAAATCGTATTCAGAATCGACCAATAATCAGAACTGGTAAAACGGAGCTTGCCAGCCATGCCTGAGAACGAGTTCGTCATCAACACCGTTCGTTCCCGAACGACGGCGACGCCTGGCCGGTCGATCAGCGAGGTGCGCGACAACGAACTTGTCATCGATGAGCCAACCCATCTCGGTGGGCCCGGCGAACGGATGACGCCCGCCGAAGCGTTCCTCTCGGGCGTTGCGGCCTGTGGCGTGCTCCTGGTGGAGGGGCGAGCCCGAGCCACGGGCATCCAACTGGCTGGAGTCGAAGCCACCATCGAGGCGGTCAGGCGACGGAGCGATACGTCGGTCTTCCAGGAGATCCGGCTGACGTTCGTCGTCTCAGGGCCGGAACCGGCGCAAGCGAAAGAACTGGTCGCCTACTACCGGCAGCATTGACCACTCTATAAATCGGTCGCGGTCGCGACCAAAGTCACCGTAACCGTGGAAACGCGTCCGTGAGGGCTGGCTGGGCCGATGGCGGCAGGCAAGGCTACGGAACGACGCGGTACTTGACGTGGGTTACGGCTGGTGACGCGATCACCTTCACCGGTTCCAGGACTGGATCGCCGACATTCTCGAGCAGCCGCTCCCCGGCGCCGAGGATGACGGGGGCGATGTGGAGATAGAGCTCATCGAGCAGCCCGGCCTTGAGATATTGCTGCACTGTACTGGCGCCGCCGGCGATCGACACGTCCTGATCGCCGGCGACTGACCTGGCTTGATTCAGGGCCGACTCGATTCCGTCGGTGACAAACGTAAAGGTCGTGCCACGCTCCATCGGTAGGGGTTCGCGCGGATGGTGGGAAAGAACGAAGACCGGCACATGGTAGGGCGGGTCCTCGCCCCACCAGCCCCGCCAGGCCTTGTCCCATGGCCCGGCGCCGCCACCGAACATCTTTCGGCCCATGATGTACGCGCCGACATTCTGGAAGACCTCGTCAACAACGTCTGAGTCGGCGGTGTGCTCTCCGCCTGCTTCGCCCTCTTGCTCGCGCCACCGGTCCGTTGCGAACAGCCATTGATGCAGGCGCATGCCGCCTTCGCCAATCGGGTTGGCCAGGCTCTGGTTGGGCCCAGCAACGAAGCCGTCGAGAGAGATCGAGATCTGGGAAGTGACCTTACTCATAGCCATTCAGACCGAAGCCAAACCGGAAACTCATCGGCTGGCCTGAGTCCTAGGAGCTACGCAGGGCCCGTGGGGTCGGCGTGGAGCTCAAAGACCGGGTACTTCCCCGCCGCGCCGACCGGGTCAGCCAGGGGTTCGCGCAGCAGTCGCCCCACGAAGAAACGAAGGGGCAGGGGCTGACGGGCGATGAACGGTCCCAGCACACCGCGGAAAAAGACGGTGGCCTGCTCGGGAGTGAGCTCGACCGACCTGATCTGTTCCGCCTTCTTACCGACCTCGATCGTCGCCTCCCCTGCCGTGCGCAGATTGCGCGTCCACTGGACATCGCCATAGGCGCCGATCAACCAGCGCCGGCCCCCGACCTCGAGCACGCCGACCGGTGTGGTCCGCGGCTGACCGCTGGTGCGGCCGCGCACCGTCAGGAGTCCGTTCGGGCCCATCGGCACGCCGCCGCCAAGCATCCGGCGAACCAGGGGATTAGACAGGCGTACAAACGCGTTGGGACGGGCCATCGACCTCAGGATAGCCCTGTGTCGGAGCGCGCGGTACCGGAAGTAGCATGGAAACCCATGGCAACTCCGGTTTATCGGACGGGGAAAATCTGTTACGTCGAGATTCCGGCGTCGGACGTCCAGAAATCAGCCGACTTTTATCAGAAAGCCTTTGGCTGGCAGGTTCGGCGCCGTGGCGACGGCGCGATCGCCTTCGACGACACCGTCAACCAGGTGGGCGGCACGTGGGTCACCGGACGGCGCCCGGCGGCGGAGCCCGGCCTCATGATTTACATCATGGTCGCCAGCGCCTCTGCGGCCGTCGACGCGGTCATCGCCGCAGGCGGTCAACTCGTGCAACCGGTTAACGCCCACGCGAAGGAAGTTGTCGCAACATTCCGGGACCCTGGCGGAAACACCATCGGCCTCTACGAGCAGCCGGGGCTGGCCGCCACCGAAACAAGGGGCTCGTAAGCGCGCCTGCGGCCCCCAGCCAGGTTAGGCAGCGAGCGTAGTCCCAATCCGGCCGCCGTCGCACTGCCGCCGATCGCGGGAAGCTTCCAAGACCACGATGGTCCGATCGATGATCCCGATGAGTTGCTTCGCATCGGTCGTCTCCCGTTCCTCGAAGTCGAAGATTGCGGACCCGTAGGCTCCGCGGGAGACCTCGTCAAGCCGGTCGAGTGCGGCGAGCACCAGATTGGCGCGGCCGCGTCCCGCCGCTTCGTTCACGATGCGCGCCACCCTGGTCTCACACCCTGAACGCAGGATTCGGCGTGCAGCCCGCAGAACACGCAGCAGCTCGACAGCTTCGGTGTCAAGTGCTTCTACCGCGGAGCCTCCATCGCAAACCGTAATCCGTGTTGAGATCATGGTCCCTCCCGCCTGAGATGCCTATCATGTTGCCGCCAGACGGACCGTAATGCAATCCGTAAGGTGGCACCAGTTGGTTACGCGCAGGCGGCGATGTTGTGGCGGGCTTAGGTACGTATGAAAAGCGGGAGACGAGACTCGAACTCGCGACCACCTACTTGGAAGGCAGGCGCTCTACCAACTGAGCTACTCCCGCGTCGTGGCGTATTGTAGCCGCCAGTCACCACAATCAGGATGGGGATGTTGAGAGGAAATCGCATTGGCTGATCGCACCGTTCTCGACGAAGCCGTGACGATCAGGGGCGGCCACCTGTGGATCGAGGCGTGCGACACGGTCGAGCTTGCGGAACGGTTCGGGACCCCCGCGTTTGTCGTCTCCGAGGATCAGCTCAGGTGGAACGTGCGGCGGATCTGGTCGATCCTCGACCAGGTCTGGGGTGGCCCGATCCAGCTCCTCCCGTCGATCAAGGCCAACTTCGCGCGCCGCCGCACCACTCACGCTGACCGCCGATATCGCCGGAATTTCGTGCGGCTTCGACGTGCTGGCATCGCAGGCCGAGCTCCCGGTCGTCGCACCCGGTGATTTGATTGCGTTCCTCGATACCGGCGCCTACCAGGATGCCGTTGCCGCCAACTTCAACGCGCTGCCACGACCCGGCACCGTGCTGGTGAGCGGGGCCAACGCGCGCTGGATCAAGCGGGCAGAGACGATCGCCGACGTCTTTGCGCGGGATATCGTCGAATGACCCCAGGCAGGCTGCATCACGTCGGCCTCAGTGTGGCCGACCTCGAACGGTCGATCGCCTTCTATCGCGATCTTCTGGGCCTGCCCGTTCGCGAACGGGACCAGATGTCGGGCAGCGAGGTGGAGGCGGTGACCGGCGTGGTGGGGAGCCGGGTGCTGATCGCGGATCTCGGCGTCGGAGCCAGCCAAACTCTTGAGCTCCTGCAATACGTGGCGCCCGCCGGCACTGCCGTGCACCTACGTCCGTTCGACCCCGGACACGCGCACGTCGGCATCCAGGTCGCGGATCGGGCCAGCGTCTTTGGTCGTCTCAGCGAGGCGGGCGTGGTCATCGGCACGGGACCGACCACCCTCACCGACGCCGGCCCTTATTGGACGGGCGCGACGGTCGCCAACGTGCTCGATCCGGGCGGGATCACGGTCGAACTCGTGCAGAGGCCGCTCCGCTAGGGACGGTCGTCGACCCAGGCTTCGCCTTCGGTGTAGATCTCTTTCTTCCAGATCGGGACGGTGCGTTTGAGCTCGTCGATCACCCATTCACAGGCATCGAACGCTTCGCCGCGATGGGCCGCCGCGACGGCGATCACCACGCTGACTTCGCCAACCTTCAGATGCCCGAGCCGATGGACGATGGCGACATCGGTGATAGGCCAGCGGCCGCGGGCCTCCTCGGCGAGCTGCTCCATCTGCCGCAGTGCCATGGCGCCGTAGGCCTCGTAGACCAGCGCCTTGACCGTCTTGCCGCGCGATCCCTCACGGACGACTCCCTCGAAGGTGATCAGCGCGCCATCGCCGTCGGTGCGGATCTGCTTCGCGATCGCTGCGGCATCGAGCGGTTCTTCGCCGAGCGCGATCAGGCCCCGTCCGGCGCCGACTGCGCCGCCACTGACCGGTGGAATCACGGCCAGCTCGTCGCCGTCCTTGAGGGCGGCTTCCCAGCCCGCATACTCGGAATTGACCGCGCAGCGAAATGATCGTGGCAGCGGGCCCAGGTCATAGCGACTGCTCAACTGGTTCCAGGCATCGGCCGCCGTCGCGCCGACCGGCAAGGCAAGATCCACGTTCGGCTTGCCAACCAGCTCCCGCGGCTTGGCAAAGAGCACCACCCGCACGTTCATCAGGCCATCATATCGTCGCTCGTTTGGGGAACTTGGGCACCGGAAGCTTCTCCACCAGGAGGTCGGATCCGAAGTTCAAGATCGCCATGGTTCGCTCAACGCCGCCGAACTGCGGCCGGGTTGCCGTGCCTGGATTGATGAAGCGCGTTCGGCCGACCACCTCGTCTCGCCAGCGGTGCGTATGACCGTGAATGACGACGTCGTAGCCCTGCGCCCAGCGCTTTCGGCGAGCATCCAGATCGTGGACCATACCGACCCGCCAGCGGCCGATGGTGCCCTCGATCGTCATCGGGTAGTTCGAGTCCTCCGGGGCGTTGCCGTTAACCACTACGAGGCGACCCAGCGTCTTGAGCCCGTCGAGGACCGCGGGATAGCCCCAATCGCCCGCATGCCAGATCTCATCGACGCCCTTGAAGGCACTGGCGACATGCCGGAGGAGTGCCTCGATGTCGTAGCTCCCCTGCGTGTCGGCGATCAGGCCGACCTTCATCGGAAGAGGTCGATGGCGGGGTCGCGCAGCAAGACACGGGCGTCGTCATCGCCGTCAACCGCAGCCCCGCGAATCAAGGCCGCGGGCACGCGGTCGAGCTTGCCCATCACCAGCTCCGCGGCCGAGGCGAGCTCGTCCGCCACGCCCAGCATGGTGCCCTGCAACTCGTAGCCGTCGGCATCGCGACCTCCGCGGTAGTCACGCATGGCCAGGACACCGGCGCAGCCGATCGCAACGTTCACCTGGCCCTCACGCCAGGCGCGCCCGAAGCTGTCCGAAATGACGATGCCCGGCGCCACGCCTAGCTGGTCGAGCACGGCAGCGCGCAGCCGTCGCGCGGAGGCGTCCGCGTCTTCCGGTAGGAGGACCAGCAGGTCGCGCCCACCGGCATTGGAGCGATCGACGCCCGCGTTGGCGCAGATGAACCCCTGGCGAGTCTCGGTGATCAATACATGCGGCGCCTCGCGCACGATACGGGACGACTCGGACAGGATGACCTCGACGTGCCGCGGGTCGAAACCGATCCGTGCCGCCGTCTCCCGCGCCCGATCGCCCGGTTTCACGGTGGCAAGATGGACGACGCGCCCTTCAGCCTTAGAGACGACCTTCTGGGTGACGACGACGACATCAGCCGCCTCGAGCTGGAGCCTTTGGCGGCGAATCCCCTCGATCAGCAATGGCGCCAGCGCCATGCCGGTCGTCACCTCGGGTAGGCCACCAATCGGGTGGATCGCGATCGACGTCAAATGGTCGGCGTCACGACCGCCGGGACTCGATCGAAGACGCGCAGCTCGGTCAGGAGTCGAAGCGTGCGGCAGTCGCGCTGCAGGCGCTGAAAGGCCATCACGTCCTCGGGACGGTCCAGGTCGCAGCCGAGGCCTTCGACGTCATGCGTCTCGAAGCTGCGATTGGCGCGCACCGCCTCATCGCGGTGCAGGCGATAGCTGTCCTCTCCGAAGCGCAGCGTGATCGCGTGTGGCGGGATCAGCCGAAGACCGTTGGTCCCCACCCGCTCCCGATCGCGCGCCAGCAACACCTCGAGCTCGGGCCGGTAGGAACACAGATCGCGTAATTCCTCCACCGAGACGCCCGGCACGTCGCCGGGGATGGTGACCGCCGCCGTGTAGCCCTGATCCCAGGAAGCCGCAAAGCCCTGTTGCACCGCCGCGCTCTGGCCCTGCAGGCGCCGATCTTCCAGCGCCTCCAACCCGTATTCACGGGCCGCCTTCAGGACGTCCGGATCATCGGACACCACGAGGCGACCGTACTCCGTCAACTGGGCGACGATCCCCATGACATCGTGCGCCATCGTGATGGCGAGGGTCGCCCGCTCCTCCGCACTCAGGAGCGCCTCGAGGCGGTGCTTCGCGCGCCGGGGCGATTTCACCGGGACGACAATGGCGAGCTTCATGCCGCGGTTGGCTCCGTGACGAGGGCGAGCGCCGCCGACGCAACCGTCCGCGCGTCGGACGGGTCGTCGAGCATGGTCGACAGGGTCGCGACCCGGTAGCCAAGCTCGCTGATCTCGGTGTGGAGAGCCTGGTCGACCGAGTCGAGCACGAACCCTGAGGCGATGTCCCGGTAGAGGTGCGCCACCCCGAGCGCGTCGGCACGGGCGCCTTCCGCCCGCATCAGGGCGACCGTCGGACCCTTGATCGCGCGACCAGCGACCAGCGGGGACACGGCGATCGTCCGTTCACGCGCGGACCGGAGCGCCCCACGGACGCCAGGGACGCGGAGGATCGGCCCGATGCTGATGATGGGATTGCTGGGCGCGATCAGCACCAGGCGGGCATCCTCGATCGCCTCGATCACCCCCGGCGCGGGCATCGCGTGGTCGAGCCCGGTCCAGTAGATCTGGCTGACGGAAGGGTGGCAGGCCTCACGAACGAAGTATTCCTGGAAATGGAGGTCGCCGACATCGGTTTTGAGTCGTGTCTCGATCGGATCGTCACTCATGGGCAGGATGCGAGCGGCCACGCCCTGTCGCTGGGCAAGCTCGGCAGTCACCGTCGACAGCGGCGCGCCGTCTCGGATCCGGCCGGTGCGGTAGAGGTGGGTGGCGAGGTCGCGATCGCCGAGCTGAAACCAGGCATCCGACGCGAGTTCCTCCAGGCCGCGCTGGGCGGTGAAGGTGTCGCCCCGGATCCCCCAACCCCGTTCCGTGTCGGCCAGCCCGGCCAGCCAGTAGGTCACCGTATCGAGATCGGGCGCGATGTAGAGCCCGCGCCACCACAGGTCGTCGCCGGTATTGCCGATGACGACGATCTCCTCGGCGGGCACCACCTGAACCAGGCCGCGCAGGAAACGGGCCGCGCCCACCCCACCGGCGAGGACGACGACGGGCGAGCGGGTCATTCCAGCATCATTATGCAAGCATGTCGCTCTTCCAGGCCCTCGTATTGGCGTTGATCCAGGGGGTCACAGAACTCTTTCCGGTTAGCAGCCTCGGGCATACGGTCATCCTCCCCAAGCTGCTGGGCTGGTCGGTCGACCAGCATGACCCCCAGTTTCTGGCCTTCGTCGTGCTCCTCCATGTGGGTACCGCGACGGCGCTGGTCATCTATTTCTGGCGCGACTGGCTGGCAATCGTGTCCGCGGTCCTCAAGAGTGCGATCGCCGGTCGGATGCAGGGCACCCCGAGCGAACGGCTGGGCTGGCGCCTGATCGCCGGCACCATCCCGGCCGGGCTGGTCGGCTATCTCTTCCAGAAACCGGTCCAGAGCCTCTTCGCGAGCCCTCGGGCGGCTGCCGCCTTCCTGGTCGTGAATGGCCTGATCATGTTCGGCGGCGAACGCCTGCGGCGGCGCGCGGTGGCGGCCGAGGCCGGACGGACCGACCTCGACCAGCTCAAGATTCCGACCGCGATCGGGATCGGGTCGGCCCAGATCCTCGCGCTGCTTCCCGGCATCTCCCGCTCGGGCAGCACGATGGTCGCCGGGCTGCTCGGCAATCTGACCCACGAAGGCGCGGCGCGCTTCTCCTTCTTGCTGGCAACCCCGATCATCTTCGCGGCGGGCGTGCTCAAAGTCCCCGACCTGTTTACCCCGGCCGCGATGCCGCACCTGCCGATGTACGTTCTGGCCGGTGTGGTGGCCGGCGCCGCAGCCTTTTTCAGCGTTGCCTACCTCATGCGATACTTCAAGGTGGGACGGCTTGATCCGTTTGCGATTTATTGCGCCGCGTTTGGCATTCTGGCGTTTATTCTGCTGAGCCGCTGAGGAAGGACGAGGAATCATGGATAGAGAATCGATGCGACCGCTGCTGTTCTGGGTTGGGCTGGTCATGATCTTTCTCGGGCTCGCGGCGGCCTGGCTGTATATCATCGGCCCGCACATCGCCTTCTTCGGCCCCGGTCGGCACATCAAGCACGGGCTGGTCGCGATTGCGCTGGCCATTGCCGGCGGTGTGGTGGCTTCTTTCTACCGACCGCGCACGAACGGCATCTCGGGACCGGCACGCTATAACCGCTAGGCGGCAGAATTAACGGCATGGCAAAGATCGGCTATGCCGCGATGCTCGAACAGTTCCATCCTACGGAGCTCCTGTCGTACTGCCAGACGGCGGAGGCGGCCGGCTTCAGCGGCGTGATGGCCGCGGACCACGTGCAGCCCTGGACGCCCGACCAGGGACAGGCGGCGTTCGTCTGGTCGTTCATGACCGCGGCCGCGGAGCGCACCAAGGGGGATATCGGGCCAGGCGTGACCTGTCCATCGTTCCGGCAGCATCCGGCGATCATCGCCCAGGCCGCCGCCACGATGGCCGCGATGTATCCGGGCCGCTTTTGGTTGGGCCTCGGATCGGGCGAAGCCCTGAACGAACATGTCGTCGCGTCGTACTGGCCGGAGGTCGCCGAGCGCATCAGCCGGATGTTCGAGTCGATCGAGATCATCCGCAAGCTGTTCTCCGGCAAGGATGTGAAGCACGCCGGCGAGTTCTACAAAATGGAAACGATGCGACTCTGGACGATGCCGGAGAAGCCCCCGCCGATCTATGTCGCGACGGCCGGACCGGTCACGGCAGAGAAGACCGGCAAATTCTGCGACGGCCTGATCACCGTGGGCGCGCCGGAAGAAAAGATCGAGAGCGTCTTTCAGCGCTTCGAGAAGGGCGCGCGCGAGGCTGGCAAGGACCCGGCCGCGATGCCGAAGATTTTGCAGCTGCACCTGTCGTGGGCGAAGACGGATGAGGAGGCGATGGCCAACGCGATGACGGAGTGGCCGAATGGCGGAATGAAGTTCCCAAAGGCCGACATCCGCTCGCCACAGGACTTCGCCCAGATGGCGAAGATCGTCCGGCCTGAAGACTTCAAGGGTCGAATGCTGATCTCCTCGAGTCTCGACGCCCATGCCAAGGAAATCCAGAAATTTATCAACCTCGGCTTCGACCAGGTGTACCTGCACAATGTCGGGCGCAACCAGGCGGAGTGGATCGACGCCTTCAGCAAGGAAGTCCTCCCCAAGCTCCACTAAGCCGGATCCGGCTCGGCAGGCCGCCGGGCTCGCCCGCGAGCTCAAAGCCGCCGGCGACGCGTCGCGCGCCGTCCAGGAAAAGCGCTACCTGAAGAGCGAACTCGTTTTTTACGGGTGCCGACTGGCGGCGATCCGAAGTGCGGTCCACAGGGTCAAGCGCGCGCAGCCCGATCTGAATGTGGCCGGCCTCCGGAGGCTTGTCCGCACACTCTGGAAGGACCCGGTGTTCGAGCACCGGATCACCGCGGTCATGCCGCTGGATTCATTCGGCGGCCCGCTCACACCCGCGGACGTCACCTTGATCGAGCGCTTCCTCCGCGACTCCAAGACCTGGGCGCTGGTCAATGAGCTGGCTGGGGTCGTCGCCGACTCCCTGGTTGAGCGATATTCGAAGCTCAATCGAACGCTCGACCGCTGGGCCGTCGGTGAAGACTTCTGGCTCCGACGGTCGGCGTTGCTAGCGCTCTGCCACCGCTGCGCCGCGGTGGTGGCGACCGGTTAACTCAAGGTTGCAGGTGTCATCACCCCCACCCCACCCTCCCCGCAAGCGGGGAAGGGAGAACGGTGGAGCGCCTCCCGCGAGGGGAAGGGAGCAAGTGGCCTAGAGGGCGCCGACCAGCTCTGCGATGCGCTCGGCGGCGAGCGGCACGTCTTTGATGGTGCCTTTGAAGTAGCTGTCGTAGGCCGCCATGTCGACCAGGCCGTGGCCGCTCAGGTTGAAGAGGATCACCGGCGAGCGGCCCTCCTCCGTCGCGCGACGCGCCTCGTCGATGACTGCCTTGATGGCGTGGGCGCTTTCGGGCGCCGGGATGGTGCCTTCGGTGCGGGCGAACTGCACCGCGGCTTCGAACACGCTGGTCTGCGGGAATGCCACGCCCTCGATGAAGCCATGCTCCACCAGCGCCGACACCAGCGGGGCCATGCCGTGGTAGCGCAGGCCACCGGCGTGAATCCCCGCCGGAATGAAGGTATGGCCGAGCGTGTGCATCTTGACCAGCGGGGTCATCCCGATCGTGTCGCCAAAGTCGTAGGCGTACTTGCCCCGGGTGATCGAGGGGCATGCATCCGGCTCGGCAGCGACGAACCTCGTTTTGGTCTTTCCCTGCAACCGATCGCGCAGGAAGGGGAAGGCCAGGCCACTGAAGTTGCTGCCGCCGCCGACGCATCCCACGACCACGTCGGGCATGGCGCCGGCGCGCTCGCATTGCAGCAACGCCTCTTCGCCAATGACGGTCTGGTGCATCAGGACGTGGTTCAGCACGCTGCCCAGCGAGTACTTGGTGTCCTCGCGCATGGCGGCGTCCTCGACGGCCTCTGAGATGGCGATCCCCAGACTGCCGGTGGAGTTCGGGTCCTCCTCGAGGATGCGGCGACCGGCGTTGGTGAGCGATGACGGGCTGGGCACCACGCTGGCGCCCCAGGTCTCCATCATGCTTTTGCGATAGGGCTTCTGCTCGTAACTGATCTTGACCATGTAGACCATGCACTCGAGATCGAAGAGCGCGCTGGCGAAAGCCAGTGCACTCCCCCACTGCCCGGCGCCGGTCTCGGTGGTCAGCCGCTTGGTCCCGGCCACCTTGTTGTAAAACGCCTGCGGCACGGCGGTGTTCGGCTTATGGGAGCCGGCCGGGCTGACCCCCTCGTACTTGTAAAAGATCCTGGCGGTGGTTCCCAGCGCCTTCTCCAGGCGATGGGCCCGCATCAGCGGCGTGGGCCGCCAGAGCCGCAGCGCCTGCTGAACCGGTTCCGGAATGTCGATGTAGCGCTCCTGCGAAACCTCCTGGAGGATCAACTCCATCGGAAATAGCGGCGCCAGGTCCTGCGGGCCGATCGGCTGCTTGGTTCCGGGGTGCAGGGGCGGATCCAGAGGAAATGGCAAGTCAGCCTGGATGTTGTACCAGCGACTCGGCATCTCCTTCTCGTCGAGCAGGATGCGGGTAGCGGCGGACGGGGCGCTGATACTCATTTGCTGGACCCTCCTTCCCGTGATGGCTACTCTTGTATCACAGAGTCCAGCCGATGCATAGGGCCACCGCGTTTGGTGTCGGCTCGTGCGCCGGGGGCCAAGACCTACGCCGCTTTCTTGGGTCGGGCGGGGCGGCGCGTCCGGGCTGTTGGGGCCGATCGCTTGCGCGGGGCGGCTGCCCTGGGGGCAGGAGCCTTTGGCGACGCGGCGTTGCCGTGCTCCAGCGTGGCCAGCCTTGCGCTCAGCTTCTTGAGACCCGCCTGGAGATCATCGGCCTGGCGGCGAAGGGTGCCGGCACCCTTGACCACGGCCTGCTGGGCGGTCGACCTGGCGACCTTCCCGACCTGGCGTCGGATTCTCGTGGACTGCTTCAAGAAGCGTGCGAGATCGGCGCCCGCCTGCTCGAGGAGGGCCTGTCCCGCGTCGCGCCTACGGGGTGTCACGGGGGAGAAACGCTCCGTGGCGGGCGAGCTTGCGACTATCGGGATTTGCGTTGGGGTTGTTTGGGCATCCGTCGACGCGGGGTGGCGCGCTTCGCCCCGTTAGAGGTCGGGCCGGGTAGGAGCTTCCGGCCACGCACCTCGATAAAGGCGGGGAAGATCTCATCGAGGTGGGCGTCACTCCCCTTCTCGGCATCGGGCTCCGGCGGGCCCGGCGAGAACTCCCAGATGCCGTCCACCACGACGCCGGCCGAGGCCAGGCTGTTGACGATGGTCTCGAAGGTATGCCCGTACTCGATGGTGGGCGCCACCACCCGCTTGCGGCCGAAGGTCCAGGTCGCGTCCCAGTCGGTGTCATAAGGCATCGGCTTGTTTTCGAAGTAGGTGACCTTCGGGTACCAGCCGGTTCCCGTGTAGGTCCCGTAGAGGCGGCGGGTTGTGGGATGCATGGTCGACATCAGATAGGTGCCACCCGCGGCCAGGACGCGCCCGACCTCGCGAAGCACCCTGGGCGCATCGTCGATGAAAACGAGCGAATGACAGTGCCAGACCACGTCGAAGGACTCGTCCTTGAACACGGACAGGTCGCGCATGTCGCCGCGGACCGTGCGGACCCTGACCTTCTGCCGTTTCGCGAGGTCGCGGACCGTCTTGAGCTGCGTCGGCGAGATATCGAAGACGGTTGATTCGGCGCCCAGCTTGGCGAAGATGACCGGGTCCCATCCGCCGCCCGCGGCAAGGCCGAGCACCCGGGCGCCATCGAGGCGCACCCCCTTGAGCCGGGATCGCTTGTCCATAAAGCGGCGCATGCCGGCTCTGGTCTTTGGGGGACGGCCGAACGGTCGCGTGTAGTTCATCGCCTTGCTGGCGAGGAGCTCCCACATCTTGAGGTTGTGTTCGGCGATGCGATCGGCTTTCATCGGTGCGCGCCGGATTTTACCGACTGGCAGGGACTGTCTGTCGGAGCGCGGGAATGACCTCGCGCGCAAACAGCTCCAACATGGCGGGATCGTAGGGCGCCCGCTGCGACAGGATGATGTGGGTGACGCCGACGTCGCGATATGCCTCGAGCCGTTGAATCACCTGGTCGGGTGAGCCCCAGAGCATTGAGGCTCGGGCATCCTCGAGACTCATGCCGCGGCGCTTCCCCATCTCGATGAGCATATTGTCGAGCTTGCTGCTGTCCCGGGTCATGACCAGTGGGATGCCGACGGACTTCTCGATGGTGGTGACGTCACGACCGATCGCCTGGCAATGGCCTGCCAGCACCTCGATCTTGTGGCGGACCTCGTCGGGCGTGCCAAACGCGTTCCACTCGTCCGCATATTTCGCGACCATCTTCAGCGTCAGCTTCTCCCCGCTGCCCCCGATCATGATCGGGGGGTGTGGCTTCTGCACCGGCTTGGGATTGCAGTACGCCTCCTTCAGGTGGTAGTAGGCGCCGTCGAAGTTGGCGGCCTCCTCCGTCCACATTCGCAGGATCACCTCGCAGGCTTCGCCCAGGCGCTTGATCCGTTCCGCCGTCGTGTAGAACGGGATCCCCAGCGCCTGGTGTTCGAGCTCGAACCAGCCGGCGCCGATGCCCATCTCGAGCCGCCCGCCCGTGATGACGTCGAGCGTGGCGCCAATCTTGGCGAGGACGGCCGGCTCGCGGTAGGTGATCCCGGTGACCAGCGTGCCGACACGGACATGCTGGGTCTTCATCGCCAGCGCCGTCAGGGTGGTCCAGCCTTCCAACTGCGGGCCTTTTAGGTCGGTGAAGATCGGAAAGAAATGGTCAAAGGTCCAGGCCGTGTCGAACTTCAGACCGTCGACCAGCTGCCAGATGTCGAGGAGCTCCGGCCAGGTGACGTTCTGCGGGCCAGTCTGGATGCCGAATCGCATTAGCGGGCGCTCTTGCGCTTGCGGTCGACATAGTCGAGCAGGACGTAGTCGCCGAGGCGGTCGGCACTGGAGAAAAAGGCCCGTCCGCCGTTCATGCGGGTCATCTGCTTAACAAAGGAGACCAGGTGGTAGTCGTTGTCGAGCATGAAGGTATTGATCACGATGTGCTCGCGCGTGCATCGCTGCACCTCGAGGAGCGTCTTCTGGAACGTCTCGGGCAGCGGTGGATAGAAGAAGACCGCCTGCTGCCCCTGCATGTGGGCGGTCGGCTCGCCGTCGGTGACGATGATCACCTGCTTGTTGCCGGTCTTATGCCGGTTGAGGAACTGGCGGGCGAGCATCAGGCCGTGCTGGATGTTGGTGCCGTAGATCGACTCGTTGTAGGTCAGCTCGGCCAGCTGGTTTGGCTTGACCGGCCTGGCGTAGTCGCTGAACGCGATCACCTGCAGGTAGTCGCGGGGGAACTGGCTGCGGATCAGCGCGTCGAGGGCCAGCGCCACCTTCTTGGCGGCGTAGAAGTAGCCGCGCAGCGGCATCGACCGGCTCATGTCGATCATCAGCACCGTCGCCGACTGGGTATTGAATTCCGAGCGATGGACCTCGAAGTCGTCGGTCTTGAGCTGCAGCGGCGGCGTGGCGTCGCGGCGCAGCGCGTTCATCAGGGTCCGCTCGACATGCAGCGTGAAGGCGTCGCCGAATTCGTACACCTTGGTGTCATCGGACCGCTCCGACCCGAGGCCCCGCACGCTGATCGGGTGGTCACCAAATCGGTCACGCTTGAGCCGCGCGTAGAGATCCTTGAGCGCCTTCTGCCCGATGCGGCGCATTCCGCGGGGCGTCAGCTCCATGCCGCGCTTGCCCTTTTGGACGTAGCCCTTGCGTTCCAGCTGCGAGGCCAGCTCGCTCATCTGGTCGGCCGCCTGTCGCGCGTCCGGTCCCAGCAGCTGCTGGAGTTGCGCCGACTGCTCCGGCGTCAGCTGCCGGCCCTGGTAGCCCTCGCGTAACGCTGACTCGAGATCCTCGATGCTCTGCAGGCGCTCCATCAGGGACATCGCCTCCTGCAGGGGCAGCGAGTCTGATCCATAGAAGGCATAGCGGCTGCCCATCGATTGGCGCGGGGACAGCAGCTCGAGCTGCATCGCCAGTTCGGCCATCTGCTCCTGCAACTCGGGATCGTTGAGCGTTGCCGCGATCAGCTCCTGCATCTGCTCGCGCGCCTCGGGCGACAGCGACTGCATCAGCGACTCCATCTGCGCCACCTGCTTCTCGAGGTGCTGGATCAACTCGTCCAGCGTCTTGGGGGGATTGGGGCCAAAGAAATGGCCGAAGCGCTGCATGAACTGCTCGAACTTCGGCGGCCGCCCCTCGAGCCGATCCCGGAGCATCTGGTTGAGCGCCTTCATCATCGCCTTGATTTCGTCGACATGTTCGGGGCGCATCTGCTGCATCGTCTTCGTCATGTTCTTGAAGTAGGTCTGCGAGACCTGCTCCTTGAGCTCGTCCATCAGCTTCTGGAACGCCTGCGAGGCGCCCTCGTCCATGAACTCGTAGTCGTTGAGCTCGCGGATCATGCCGCCGACGTCGTCGGGCAGTTGGTCGAGCTCCTGCTGTTTCTTTTTGGCGATCTTTTGCAGCACCCGTTTCGCCACCTCGGGCGCCTGCTCCAGCCGGTCGTTGATCCCCTCGCGCTCGCGGCGCAGGATGTCGTTCAGGCGCTCCTGGATGTCGCCGAAGACATCGCTCAGGTTGTATTTCTTCAACTGTTGCTGGCGCTTCTGCTTGAGTCGCTCCAGCATCTCGTCGAACCCGGGCAGCCGCTTGCCGCGCTGGTCGCGCCAGCCACGACTCATCAGCCGATGCAGGGCGTAATCGAAGTCACCGCCTTCGAAGAGATCCTCGGCCAGCCGGTCGAAGAGGTCCTCGGCATCACGGCCGAACGGTTCTTGCGAGCCGTCCCAGCGCTCGTAGCGCGTCGGTCGGTTGATCACCCGGCGTACATGGAGGCGCCGTCCATTTCGGTCTTGTTGATCCGCTTGCTGAGATGCAGGCCCTCGAGGACGAACTCCATCCCCGAGGCGGCGAGCGCCGGACGCTTCTCCAGCCCCAGGCTCTTCAGGGCCTTCTCCATGCCGGGCAGCTCGCGAAGCATGGCCGAGTAGCGATCCGCCGGCTGCCCTTCCGAGACCTCGAAAGTGAGGCCGGCATCGAACCGCTGGACCAGCTCCGTGAACTGGTTCGCTTCGAAATGCCGGCGGAACACGTTGAGCACCGCGGTCTTGATGATCTTCTCCAGCACCGTCTGGTCGTCACCCTCTTCCCAGGTCTCCATCTCGAGCTTTCCCGAGCTCGACGGGATCACCGATGGCAGGTCGCTGATGCGCGGCACCGCCTCCGTCTCACCGGTGCGCAGCGCCCGGCGGCTGGCATTCGAGGCGAGGTTCTCGTAGTTCGTGATCGAGATCCGGACGCTGACCCCGGAGCGCTGGTTGACCTTCGGGCTGCGCCGGGCGAGCTGCGTGATCTCGGCCACGATCTCCTTCATGAAGTCGGGCATGAAGACCTGCAGGTCGCTGTCCTTGAAGTCAGTGCGCTCCTGGTCGACGATCCGAATCTCGTCCTCGATCGTTCGTGGATAGTGGGTGCGGATCTGCGCGCCGAAGCGGTCCTTGAGCGGGGTGATGATGCGTCCGCGGTTGGTGTAGTCCTCCGGGTTGGCGCTGGCGACGACGTAGGCGTCGATCGGCAGGCGCAGCTTGAAGCCGCGAATCTGGACGTCGCGCTCCTCGATCAGGTTGAGCAGGCCGACCTGGATCCGCTCGGCCAGGTCGGGGAGCTCGTTGATGGCGAAGATGCCGCGGTTGGTTCGTGGGACCAGTCCGAAGTGGATGGTCAACTCGTCGGCCAGGTACTTGCCCTCGGCGATCCGGATCGGATCGACCTCGCCGATCAGATCGGCGATCGAGGTGTCTGGCGTGGCCAGCTTCTCGCTGTAGCGCTCGTCGGGTGTGATCCAGCGGACCGCGACCCGGTCGCCGTCCTTCGCCACGCGATCGCGGCAGGCCCGGCAGATCGGCGCATAGGGGCTGTCATTGATCTCGCAGCCGTCGATGATCGGCACCTGCTCGTCGAGCAGGTTGACCAGCGAGCGGATCAGCCGGCTCTTCGCCTGGCCGCGTTCGCCGAGAAAGACGATGTCCTGGCCCGACAGGATGGCGTTCTCGAGCTGGGGGATGACCGACCCCTCGTAGCCGATGATGCCGGGGAACAGCTCCTCGTTCGTCTTGATCTTCCGAACCAGGTTCTTTCGCATCTCCTCCTTGACGGGAAGGACGCGGTACTCGCTCTGACGCAGTTGGGCGATGGTCGTGGGATGCTCCAATGGAAACCTCGCTTGGAAAACTGGGTGACGCCTGGTCCGATTCTACGAGCCGCGCTTCATCGAGAGCCGTCCTGATCGAGTGCAGCGACGATCGGCGGAGCAAGCTCGGGACGGTGGACGGCCAGGGCGCGCAGGAGTCCAAAGCAGCCGGCCATCATCATGTCGCCGTGCGGCACCGCCAGGTAGGGATGGAGTCTCGATCCGTCCAAAAGGGCGCGACGCGGGCCGGTTAGCGCCGTCAGCGCTGGCGGATGGGCCGTCCGACCTAACTCGAGCGCGCCATGGCCCATGTCCGCGAAGACCTCGTCGTTGGAGAGTGTGCCCGCTGCCAGCCGCTCGAGGTACGCCTCGAGCTCGCTGGCTGTGAGCTCACCAGTGTGGTGCTCGAAGAGTCCGGCGATCCGACGGCCTTCCATCAGAAACGCGACCGTGTGGAAGTTGCCGATGTTGACCAGCATCGCGGAGTCGACGGCCGCCACCCGCGGGTCATCGAGCGCACCGAGGACGGCTGCCGGCCCGGTATCCATGACGAAAAGGGGCGCCGCCCCGGAATAGCTGCCGACGACCGCCTGCATGCGGGTCATGCGCTCCGGGATCTCGCCCGCCATGAAGCCAAAGCCCTCCAGACCGGTGCCGCGCTCCACCTGCTCGCGGAGGTAATCGAACCGGAAGCGCCGGTCGCTGTAGCCCGGCGGCGCCGCCCCGTGGTCGAAGACGGCCACTGCCACGGCGTCGAGCTCGGTCGGGACGCCAAAGGTTCGGAGGGCGTCCATCAGCTCCGGGAAATAGAAGTCGCGCAACTCGATCTGCCGGGCGCCGGCTGGAGCCCGCCCCTCCACAACCTGGATGCCCATCGCCTCCACCCGGGTCAGGTCGTCATCGAACGTCCGAGCCGCATCGGGG
Organism: Candidatus Dormiibacter sp.; assembly: GCA_039922495.1. Lineage (GTDB taxonomy): Bacteria > Chloroflexota > Dormibacteria > CF-121 > CF-121 > JALYYC01. The sequence continues at coordinate 72,132 of JBDTEO010000015.1, read as the reverse complement.
GTGGCCAGCACCCGATGGCCCGCCTTCAGATGCGCCTCGATCGCCCAGGCTCCCGGACCGCCTCCCATCGTGACCCCGGACAGAAACAGGTCGACGGCGTCGGCGGTCGCCTGCTTGACCCGATTGGCGAGCAGGACCGTAGGCGACGGCATCACCAGCTGGACCGCGTTTTCGATCACGGTTCCGGCTTCAAAGATCAGGATGTCCTGCGTCCCGGTGCCCACATCGATAGCGGCAATCCGCGGGCCGCTCACGACCGATCTCCCGCCCAATTCACGGCAAGCTCACCACGCTCCGTGCGTTCAACAGGTAGCGCATGCAGAACGCCGCCCAGCTGGTTTGCCCAAAATGCCACGGTCCGTTACAAACCGAGGGCGGACGCGGGCTGCGGTGCCCGGTTTGCAGCCTCGAGTACCCGCTGGTCGATGGCATTCCATCCTTCATCATCCCTTCGAACACCACCCGCTCGCTGCCCGGCTGCGCGCTGAGCGTCGTCATCCCGGCGCTCAACGAGGCGACCAACCTGGACCAGATCCTGCCCGCCGTGGAGAAGGCGCTGACCGCGCTCGCCGTGAGCCACGAGATCATCGTGGTCGACGGCGGTTCGACCGACGGCACCCAGGAAATCGTCCGCAAGCACGGCGCCAGGCTCGTCAGCCAGAAGCTGCCCGGCTTTGGCGGCGCCTACCGAGCCGGGTTCGAGCAGGCCCGTGGCGAGTACATCCTCACCCAGGATGCCGACGGCTCGCACGATGCCAGTTTCATGACCGACCTCTGGGCCGCCCGTGCCGAGGGCGAGGTCATCATCGCCTCCCGCTACGTCGCCGGCGGCGCAGCCGTGATGCCGCTCTGGCGGTCGGTACTGAGCCGGGTTTTGAACATGACCTTTCGCCGCGGCCTTTCGCTGCCGGTCCGGGACCTCTCCAGCGGCTTCCGCCTCTACAAACGAGCGGCGCTGCGCGAACGGGAGCTGACCGCGACCGACTTCGACATCCTCGAAGAGATCCTGATCCGGGCGCTCGCCGCCGGCTACCGCGTTCACGAAGTGCCGTTCAAGTACCAGGCGCGGATCGCCGGGCGGAGTCACGCGCGCCTCTGGCAATTCGCCATGTCCTACCTGCGCACCTTCGCCGCGATGTGGCGCCTGCGCAACTCGATCGCCTCGGCCGACTACGACGCGCGCGCGTATGACAGCATCATTCCGCTGCAGCGCTACTGGCAGCGAGGACGGCATCGCGTCATCACCGGGTTGGCCCAGGGCTTCGACCAAATCCTCGACGTCGGCTGCGGATCAAGCCGGATCCTCGCCTCGATCCCTGCCATGACGGGCCTCGATGTCCAACTGCACAAGCTGCGATACGCACGGCGGCTCGGTAACCAGCTGGTGCATGGCTCGATCTTCGACCTTCCCTTCGCCGACGCGAGCTTCGATTGCCTGATCTGCTCCGAGGTGATCGAGCACATCCCGGCCGAGGAGAAGGCCTTCGACGAATTGAGCCGGGTCTTGAAGATCGGCGGCCGGCTGATTCTCGGCACGCCGGACTACGACCGCTGGCAATGGCGGGCCCTGGAGTGGGTCTACGCGCGCGTCTCGCCGGGCGGCTACGCGGACGAACACATCACCCACTACAGCATGAAGAATCTCTCCACCTATCTGCAGGGAAAGGGTTTCAAGATCGAGAGCGTCCAGTATGTCGGTAGCTCGGAGATGATCCTCAGCCTGCGAAAGTTGCCGCCGATGGCGTCGAGCGTACCGGCCAAGCCGGTCCGAACGGCGCTCCGAGCCGAACGCGCCGCCTGAGCCCTTCTCACCACCCCGCGGCTTTTCACGCCGTTTGGCCGGCTTGAACCCGGGTATATCCTCAGTAAGGCCTTTGACCAGGTGTTGCAGACAGCAAAGGTGGGAGGAGCGACAACGTGAGCACGAACCTGCCGACCTCGATGCCCGACGGTTCCGCGTCGAACACCTCGTTGACGCTGGTACCCCCGCAACCCGTCCCGGTGGTAACGGACACCGATGCCGCCGCCATGGTGAAGGTCGACCCGGCGACGGCCACCAGGGTCGATGCCATGGTCGGCGACTACATCAAGTCGCTGGCGTCGCTTGACCCCCACTCGCAGGACTTCGGCAACAAGGTCAACGCGATTCACACCATGGGGAACGACGAGATCCGGCAATCGGCCAGCGTGTCCAACCGCATGCTCGACAAGCCGGTCAAGGCGATGGAATCCGGAGCCTTCAGTAAGGGCGCGAACGTCTCCAAGTCCCTGGTTGACCTCCGGCACACCGTTGAGGACCTCGACCCGTCGCGGCAGGGTCTCATGAATCCGAAGCACCTCTTCGGCCTGATCCCGTTCGGCAACCGGCTGCGGGATTACTTCGCCCGCTACCAGTCCGCCCAGGGCCATCTGAACGCGATCATCAACGCGCTCTACCGCGGCCAGGATGAGCTTCGGCAGGACAACGCGGCGATCGAGCAGGAGAAGGTCAACATCTGGGACGTCAAGGGCAAGCTGGAGCAGTACATCTACCTGGCCGGCAAGCTCGACGCCGCGCTCGCGGCGCAGATCGACAGCATTGCCCAGACCGATCCGGAGCGGGCCAAAGCGCTCCGGGAGGATGTGTTGTTCTACGTCCGGCAGAAGCGCCAGGACCTCCTGACGCAGCTGGCGGTCAATGCCCAGGGCTACCTGGCCTTGGAGCTCGTGCGCAAGAACAATCTGGAGCTGATCAAGGGCGTCGACCGCGCGACCACGACGACGGTGTCGGCGCTGCGGACCGCCGTGATCGTCGCCCAGGCGCTGACCAACCAGAAGCTGGTGCTGAGCCAGATCACGGCGCTGAACACGACGACCAGCACCCTGATCGAGTCGACCTCCCAGATGCTCAAGGAGCAGTCCGGGCAGATCCACGAACAGGCGGCGGCCGCCACCATCAGTATCGAGAAGCTACAGGCAGCCTTTGCCAACATCTACGCCACCATGGACATGATCGACGCCTACAAATTGCAGGCGCTCGACAGCATGCAAAAGACCATTGACGCGTTGAGCGGCGAGGTCGCGAAGTCGCAGTCCTACCTGGAGCGCGCCCGCAATGCCCCGGCCAGCGAAGCAGTGGCCAAGGGCGGCGCGCGGGGCGAACTGGCGCTCGGTCCCGGCTCGCGGACCTGAGCCGATCCAGCCGCTACTGCCCAGAGGAAATTAGGGTGAAACGGGGGTGCGCCGCCGCTTCATGAAGTACCTGTACAGCCGCAAGAACCTCGTTGGCCTGGGGCTCGCCCTCGTCGGGCTCCTGCTGGTGGTGACGCACGTGGTCCTCGCGCCGGGGTGGCTCATCGCCCTCGGGCTGTACCTGGCAGGTGCGCTCCTGACGCCGCGCAAACCGGCGGTCGACTTGCGGGCCGGTTTCGATCCGAACGATGTCCGCAAGACGCTGGATAACCAGGTACGCGCCGTCAGCGGCCGGCTCCCGCCAGAGGTCATTGCCAAGCTGCTGAGCATCCGGCAGATCATTGTTGGCATCCTGCCGCGCACCGGGAACCTCCCCCCGGGATCGCCGGAGCTGTTTCTCGTCGAGCGGACCGCCACCGACTACCTGCCGGCGGCCCTGCAGAGCTACCTCAACCTGCCGCGGAGCTACGCCACGCTGCATCCGGTCCAGGATGGCAAGACCCCGCGCCAGGTCCTGCTGGAGCAGCTGACGCTGCTCGAGAGCAAGATGAACGAGGTCGCCGACGATGTCCACCAGTACGACGCCGACCGGCTGCTCGCCAACGGGCGCTTCCTCGAAGAGCGCTTCGGGCGGTCGGCCCTTTCGTTGGAGCCACCGTCCGCCGGCGGTGGTAGCTGATGATCGCACCTCGCTGATGGGCTCGCTTCAGGTCGGCCGTGCCCTGGGACTGACGCGCGAGGAGCTCGAGGCGGCGCCGGTGAAACCGTCGACCAGGGTCCTGCTTGACGCCTACGAATCCCAGGCGGCCGAAGTCGCGGCCAGCAAGACGGCGTCGCTGATGCAGCAGTACCGGATGGAACCCGGCGACGGCACGGACTTCTGGTCCGTCCACGCGGAGGCGGACGAGTTGCATGGCGCGCCAGCGAGGCCCTCTGGGGCTTCCTCGACGGCTGTTCCGCGGCCGCGTGAGCTAGGTCGTTGGCCGGCGCAGATGACGCTCGAAGATCGCGAGAATCTGTTGCGGCTCGGCGGTCATCTGGTCGACCATGTAGCCGCCGTCGAAGTCGAGGCCCTTGGCACGGAGAAACCCGGCGCCGGGGTGACGCTTGAGGACCAGGATCCCCGGCTTGAGCCGGTAGGCGAGGACGGTCCGGCCGCTGGCCTTGACCAGGGCGACGGCCGCGATCTCGTTCCAGGGCAAGAGAGGACTCTGGCCCGAGCGGCGAAAGATCACTCCCTCATCGGTGAACTCGAAGCGCGGGCGCACCGGACCGCGCATCGCGACGAAGCCGACGAGGGGCGCCGCGATCGCGGCCCATCCGATCCCACGACCGGCGAGCAGCAGCAGGACGCCGCCAAGTTCGGTGACAGCCGCGAGTGGCGCAAACAATGCCCAGGGGAAGCGAGCGTTGACGACCGTCACCGGTTCATACCACGACGTTGACGGCGCCCGGGACGATCTCGGCGCGGAGCACATTGCCACGATGGACATCGCCGTCGACCTCGTGCCATTGGACGTCGGGCGCGATCACCTCGACCGCCTTGGCTTTGCGTTGCATGACGCTGAGGCCATTGGGCCGCTGCCGCAGCAGGCTCCAGAGCACGCTCATCCGCTCCTGGGCGTTGCGAGGCCGGTAGACGCAGATGTCGAGCCAGCCGTCATCGAGCGCGATGCCCGGACCGAAACGAAAGAGCGAGGCGCCGAGCATGCCGGCGTTCACCACGAGCACCGCCACGGCATCGACCTGTGATTCTTCACCGTCAGCCCTGATGGTGCAGGTGAAAAGCGGCGTGCGCGGGAGCCACCAGACCCCGGCCAGCAGGTAGGCGGCGCGACCGAACCAGTACTTGAGCTTGACCGGTGTGTAACGCATCACCGTGGCGTCGAAGCCGATCCCGGCGGCCAGGGCGGAATACGTGTCGTTGATGCGCACCAGGTCGACCGGCCGTGAGCGCGGATAATTCTTGAGCACGCGACGGGTGGCGCCCCGCCAGCTGGAGGGCAGCTTCAACTCGCGGGCCACGATATTGCCGGTACCTCGCGGGATGATCCCGATCGGCAATTCGCGCAAATGCGCCGCGGCCATGACCTCGGCCACGGTACCGTCACCACCCGCGGCCAGCAGGAGGTCGAAGGCGCCTCTCGCGAGCGCTCCGCCAATCGCCTCGACGTTCAGCCCCGACCTGGTCTCCAGCAGGGTCGCCTCCCAGCCGAGGGTGGCGGCGAACTGGACCAGGCGCGCACCGAATTTTGGTCCCGTGCGTGGCAACGCGGGATTGACCACCACGAGCACGTTCCCTCGGGCCAGCGGCCTCAGGGCCTCCGGGCGGTAAAGGCATACTTGCGGTCCTGCGCGTGCCAGCGCTCGGCCAGGGGCATGGCCTGGAGCTCGAGCGCCTTGAGGCGGTCGAGGGCCTCGGTCGCGGTCAGCTCGAATCCCGCCTGCTCGATCAAGGCGGTGTAGCGGCGCGGGTCGCCGTTGCCGGCGAGGGGGAGGGCGTCGTGGATCTGCGGGCTGTAGCGGTGACCCGTGCCGGTCGGCCGGCGCAGGCGGAGCAGCAGATTCGCGGCGAAGCCCCGCACGTTGCCAGCCAGGGAGGGTGGCACCGCGAGGCTATCCACGAGGGCCAACCGCCCATGCGGTTTCAGGACCCGGCACCATTCGCGCAGGGCACGGTCCGGATGCGGCAGGGTCCATAGAATGTGCCGCCCGAAGACCGCATCGAACGATCCCTCAGTAAACGGCAGCGCCTCGGCGTCCGCGATCTCGAAGGCGATGGCGAGCCGGCGGTCGCTGGCTTTCCGACGTGCCTCGTCCAGCATGCCTTTGGAGATATCCGTCGCGGTGACGGCGTATCCGAGCTCGGCGAGAAGCAGGCTCATCACCCCGGTGCCCGCGCCAACCTCGAGAACCGTTGCCGGGACTGGCGGTAACAGCCGCGTCAGAGCGGCCTTCCAGGCGTCGGCCTCGCTGCGGCTGAGGCGGCCGTGCGCCACCAGCTCGTCGTAATCCGCGACCCCCCGATCCCAGGCCTTGACGATCGAGGCTTTGAGTGGATCCATCAGCCGGCGGCCCGGCGTGTCATCCGATCGTGGGCGTCGTCGGCGTGCGGGTGGCCGTCCGGCTGCACGCAGAAGATGTCCCCCGGCCGGCATTCGAGACTCTCGAACTGGATCGTGGTGTGCTCGATGGTGAAGTCGTGCGCCAGCACCTCGCGGACCTCGGCGAGGATGTCCTGAGCCTGCGCCACCCGCTGGTCGTCGATCAGGAGGTGGGCGCTCATGGCACGGCTCTGCGCCGACAGCGACCAGACATGGAGGTCATGCAGATCTCGGACGCCGGGGACCTTCTTCACCGCCTCGACCACCGAATCGGTCCGCAGGTCGGTCGGCATCGACTCGAGCAGGATGTTGACGGCCGCGACCATGACGCGCCAGGCGCTCCAGGCGATCAGGGCGGCAATGCCGAGGCTGAGCAGGGGATCGACCAGCTGCCAGCCGGCGATGATGATGACGAGTCCAGCCACGATGACGCCGGCCGCCGCCCAGGCATCACCCCAGATGTGCACCAGGGCGCTGCGCACGGTCAGATCGGCGTCGTGCTGTCGCAGGGAGAGCGCAATGAAGAGCGAGAAGCCGAGGCCGATCACCGCCGTCCCGGCCATCAGGGCGCCGTTGACATGGCCCGGGTTCTGGATGCGGCGAACCGCCTCGACGGCGATCCCGAGGACGATCGCGCCCAGGATCAGGGCATTCAGCAGCGCGATCAGGATGCCGACCCGCTGGTAGCCAAAGGTCCGCCGCGCGTTCGCTGACCGGGCGCCCTGGTTGAGCGCGAAGGCCGACAGCGCCAGTACGATGATGTCGGTCAGGACATGACCCGCGTCACTCAAGAGCGCCAGACTGTGCGCCAGGACGCCGCCGACCACCTCAACCACCAGCAGGACGACCGTCAGCGCGAGCGCCAGCCTAACGTGGCTGTCGGCTCTGGCAAACTGCATTCCTTCTATCTTATTGCCCATCTCAGATCAATCTCAGACGTCCCCAGACTTCACGCCGGCCCCCAACCAGCGGCTGGAGTGGATTGCTTCCGACATTGGTGCGTCGGGAGATCGCCGTCCCCTTCTTGGACTGGTAATCGTGGCTGTCGGCGTGCCCATACTGCGCGATCTCTTTATCCGGCAACGCCCGGGGTCCGCGATGCTGGTTGCCGGCCTCGCGTATTTCGGATTGCTGGCGGCATGCATCGTAGCGGTGCGGCTCGCGGGCATCTCCCCGACCGAAGCCGGTATTCGGTCGGTCACCTGGCGCTCCTTGCTCCTGGGCATCGGCGCCGGCGTTCTGGTGATCGCGCCGGTCTCGCGTCTGCCGCACCTCTCGTTTGCTAGCGCCGGCTGGTTGCTGGTCGCCGTCATCGTCGAGGAAGTGGCCTTTCGGGGCGTCCTGTTTGCCGTCCTTCGACGTGCCGGTGGACTTCCGCTGGCGATCGGCGGATCGACTGCGATCTTCACGCTCGCCCATGCGGTAAGCGGATGGCCCGCGCTGTTCCTGGTCGTCCTGGCCGGGATCTACCTCGGCTTGCTCCGAGCCATTCGCGGGGACCTGTGGGCGTCCGGGATCGCGCACCTGCTGATGGACCTGGTCAGCCTGACGTGAGGTCTCGCGCTGGCCGCGGCGCGCCCTGGGTAGGCCTGGTCGCCGTGGCGATCGCCTTTATCGTCGTGCGCGGCGCGACCGGCGCGGCTCGGCCCTTCTTCGATGGCTACACGCCCCCACCACCGTATCGATGGGTCTCGCCACCCCCCAATCTCGCCAGCACGAATCAGCCACCGACCGGCGGCGAAACGATCATTCCGTTGACCGACGGGTCTTCGGACGCAGCCGGCGCCTTCACCGACGACGGCCAGATCACGATCAGCCTCAACCCGGGAACCTTTACCGATAGCACGGGCCAGACCGCGGTGCGGGTCCGCATCACGCCGCTCGCTCCGCAGCCCCCATCACCGAAGGGCATCATCACGGACGGCAACGTCTACCTGATGGAGGCGACCCTCGTGCCGAGCGGGAAGCCCGCCGTTCCCTTGCGCGCGCCGGTGCTGCTCGACATGCGCTACCCCGCCCACAAGCCGGATGCCATCTATCGCGTCCAGGGCAAGACCTGGACGCCACTGGAGAGCACCGTGCAGGAACTCTTGCTGACGATTGACGCGCGGACGACGGCGCTTGGGACGTTCGCGGCGGCCCACCAGGTCGTCACGCGGGCGCCGCAAGACGCCAGCAACAATCCCCTGCTCCTGCTCGGCCTGGGAGTCGCGATCATCATCGGGGTCGCCCTGCTCGCCGGTGTCAGGATACGGCGGCGGCGATAGGCAGGTAGAGCTCGCGATAGCGCTGATAGGCATCGCGGTACGGATCGGCGGGGTTCGGTGATGCGACCAACTCGACCGGCTCGGCCAGTGGCGCGACTCCCGCGGCACCCGGCCAGGCGCCGAATCCGATGCCGGCCAGCAGCGCGGCGCCTTTGGCGGACGCCGCCGTCGGGAGCGCGGCGTAGAGCGGGCGCTGCAGGACGTCCGCCAGCATCTGGCGCCAGCGCGGTTCGGTGGTGCCGCCACCCGCGAGGCGCAATCCGTTGGCGTTGATGCCGGTGCCGGTCAGCGCGTCGAGCGCCTGTCGCATCGCGAAGGCGACCCCTTCGAGCGCGGCCCGCAACAGGTGCCCACGTCCGTGGCTGATTTGGAGGCCCACCCAGGCACCGCGCGCCGTTGCGTCGAAATGCGGGGTTCGCTCGCCAGACAGATACGGTAGGAACGTCAGGCCCTCGCTTCCGGCTGGCACCGCAAATGCCTCACGATAGAGGTCGTCCCAGGCTGCCCCGAGGATTGCAAGGACCCACTCGAGCGCCAGCCCGGCATTCAGAATCGCGGCCATCGCGTACCAGCGTTCGGGCGCCGCGGCGCGATACAGATGCGTGCGCGCCGTTGGATCGATCGCGACTCGGGCACGCGGCGCGACGATCTGGCCCCCGGTACCAATCGTCAACTGGACGGTGCCGGGTTCCAGCACACCGCTCGCCAGGGCGGCCGCCGCGGTATCGGCCGCCCCGGCGACCACGGGAACATTGGGGCGGATACTCCAGCCTGCCGCCGCCGACTCCGAGACCAATCCGCAGATCTCGCTCGATTCGCGAATCGGCGCCAGGAAATCGAGGCGCAGGTCGAGGGCATCGAGGACATCCTTTGCCCAGTAATCACTCGACAGGTCGTAGAGCAAGGTCGCCGAGGCATCGCTCGGGTCGGTGGCCACCTCGCCGGTGAGCCGGAGTCGGAGCCAGTCTTTTGGCTGCAGCGCCCAGCGCGTCTGCCGGTACAGGCTGGTCTCGTGATCGCGGACCCAGAGCAGGGTCGGACCGGCCATGCCGGTGCTGATCGGGTTGGCCAGCTGGCGCTTCAGGCCCGGACCCAGCTCCCGGTAGGCGTCGAGCTGCTTCCCGGTCCGCGCGTCGGCCCATAGGATAGCCGGTCGCAAAGGCTCGCCGCCGTCCAGGCAGAGCACGACGCCGTGCATCTGTCCGCAAAGGCCCACGGCCGCGACGTCCGCGCCCCGATTGCCGACGGCCTCCCGAACCGCGATCGTCGCCGCTTCCCACCAATCCCCAGGGTTGGACTCCGCCCAGCCCGGATGGGGATGCTGAACCCGATACGGCGAGGCGCCGGTGCCGACGGCCGAGCCGTCGACATCGAGGAGGAGCGCCTTGACGGAACTGGTGCCTAGGTCGAGGCCGAGGAACATATGACGCCCTCCCAGGGCTCGAGCTGCAACGCACGCTGGGTCCCGCCGTCGACCAGGCCGCCGGCCGTGGAGAAACGGACCGTCGCGACCAAGCTTGGGAATGTGAGCCGCGCGTTCGACAGATTGATGGCGACGATCGTCCCGGTGCCACGCTGGTACGCCCAGGCGCTCGCTGGTGCCGGAAGTCGCTGGTAGGCACCCGAGGCGAGGTCCGGCTGGCTACGGCGGAACGCGATCAGGTCGCGCACGAAGTGCAGCAACGAGGCGCGGTCATTGCGCTGGCCGGTGACGTTCGTCCGGCGCGAATCACCGATCGGGAGCCAGGGGCGCACCCCGGGCGTCGTGAAGCCCGCGCCCGGCAGGTCCTCCCATTGCATCGGCGTGCGCTCGGGGTCGCGCCCCCGTGGTTCCGGCCAGTGGCGGATGCCGAGCGGGTCACGCATCTCCTCGCGGGCAATCGGCGTGTCCGGCATGCCGATCTCGTCACCGTAATAGAGGACGGGCGTGCCGCGCAGGGTGAGCAGGCTCAGCAGGCCGCAGCGGAGCTTGCGCTCATCGCCTTGCGCCCAGCGCGTCATGACCCGGGAGACATCGTGGTTGGACACGGTCCAGACCGGCCAGCCGGTTTCGGGGATGACCGCCTCGCTCTCGTCGACGACCCCGGCCAGCGCCTCCGCTGCAAGGGGCGCGTGGATGTAGGAGAAGTTGAAGGCCAGGTGGAGTTCGTCGCCTTTGCCGTAGTAGAGGCCCATAGTCCGCACGTCGAGCACATAGGTCTCGCCCAGCAAGATTCGCGGCGGCGTGTAGCTGTTGGCGAGCGTTCGCCATCGCCGTAGGACATCGTGCACCTCGGGACGCTCCATGTTGTACACGGTGCGCTGGCCATGCGCCCGGACGTGCGCGGGGTCCTGCGGGGTCGCCACCGGGTTGTCCCGGAGCTCGCGGTCCTTGACGATGCCATGGGCGACATCGATGCGAAACCCAGCCACGCCGCGGTCGAACCAGAAGCGATAGATGGCATCGAACGCGTCGCGTACGTGCGGGTTCCACCAGTTGAGGTCCGGTTGCTGCGGAAGGAAGTTATGGAGGTAGTACTGGCCGGTGCGCGCATCGAGGGTCCAGGCGGGACCGCCGAAGACGCTCAGCCAGTTGTTCGGTGGACCGCCGTCGGGTTTCGGGTCGGCCCAGACATACCAGTCGCGATGCGCCGCGGTCCTCGAGGATCGCGAGTCGAGAAACCAAGGATGCTGGTCACTTGAATGGTTCGGCACGATATCGAGGACGACCTTGATGTCCCGCCGGGTCGCCTCGCGAATCAGCTCATCGACGGCGGCGAGATCGCCGAAGCGCGGCTGGACATCGCAATAGTCGGCGACGTCGTAGCCCATATCAGCGTCGGGCGAGATGGTGATCGGATTGAGCCAGATGGCATCGACGCCGAGCCAGCGCAGGTAGTCGAGGCGTTGGATCACCCCGCGAAGATCGCCGACGCCGTCGCCATTGGCGTCTTGAAAGGACGCAGGATAAACCTGGTAGATGACGCCTTCACGCCACCAGTCGGTCAGCGGCATAGTGACGAGGATAGAGGGCGGCTCGCTTAGCCGAACTCGGCGGCGTATAGAGTCCCGATCGCCCCGTAGAGTTGGTGGGCATGGAACCGGTCGCGCACACCGTTTTCGAGATCGGGTTCGTGCTGCTGCTCGCGGCGATGGCCGGCTGGGTGGCGCGCCGCCTGGGACTACCGGCCGTCCTCGGATACCTCGCCACCGGCCTGGCGGTGTCGCCCTTCACCCCGGGCTACGTGGTCGACCGGCACGAACTAGAAGTCCTCGCGAACGTGGGCGTGGTGCTCTTGCTCTTCGAAGTGGGAATCCAGATCGACCCGCTGCGGCTCGGCCGGGAACGACGCCGCCTGCTGCTCATCGCACCCGTGCAGGTGCTGGTGACCGCCGCGCTGGCCGCCGCCGCGACGCGCTGGGTCGGCCTCCCGGCCACGGGGGCGCTCCTGGCCGGCATCTGCGTCGCGATGTCGTCGAGTGTGGTCGTCGTGAATATCACCCGCAGCCGGCGGCGGACCACCGACCGCGCGACGGACGAGGTGCTGCTCGGATGGAGCGTCCTCCAGGACATGGTTGGCGTGATCGCCGCGCTCGCCTTGATCGTGTTGAGCGGGTTACAGGCGCGCTCGGGCTGGGCCGCTTTTCTGCTGGCGGCCGCCTTCATCACGCTCGCGATCGCTTCGGCCTTCGCGGTGTCCTGGATCCTTCGCTCGCTGCATGCGGAACACGACCTGTTCCTGATTGTGTCGGTGGCCAGCGGTCTCGTCCTGGCGGGTCTCGGGTCATTTGTGTTCGGAGTCCCGCTGGCACTGGCCGCGTTTATCGCCGGTCTCGCCATCACCGAGAGCCCGCAGTCCGCCGAAGCGCGGCGGCGACTCCTGCCGTTCCGGGATGTTTTCGCCGTCCTGTTCTTCGTGGCCATCGGCGCCTTGGTCGATCCGTATTCGCTGCCCAGCGCCCTACCGTGGCTGGCCTTTCTGCTGATCCTCGTGGTGATCACAAAGGTCCTGGTCGTTTACGGACTCGCGACGCTCGCCCGACTTCCCGAACGCCGCTGGCAAATTGCGATCGGCCTCGGGCAGATTGGGGAGTTCAGCTTTGTCCTGGCCGCGATCGGTCTCGGCGCCGGGATCATTCCGCGGTCGTTCTTCACCGGCATCGTGTCCGCGGTCATCCTGACCATCGCCGCCTCGACCGTGCTGGTCCGGCTGCTTTTTCCGAAAGCGACCGCGGCCTAGACCAGTTCGGCCTTCAGGGCATCGTGCAAGCCGAGGCGCCGGCGCGTCGGCGGCGGCTTGTGACGCTCCTCGAAGAGGAAGCGGCAGGTCGCCGGGGTCACGCAGTCGCAGTCGCGGCTCTCCAGCAGGACGCGCTCGACGCCCTGGGCCGCCGAGATCAGTGCGGTGATCTCCTCGAGCTGGCTGTCGACAAGCCGGCGCCAGTGCTCCCTGGCGCGGTCAGTTCGGGAAATAGCGAGGAGCTTGCGGACGTCCTCGAGACTGATTCCCAGGCGGGCACAGAAGCGGATCAACATCAGGCGATCGACCGTCTCGGCGTTGTAGAAGCGCTTGCCACTGATCCGGCGGGCTTTGGGAAGGAGGCCGGCGGCTTCGTAATACCGGATGGCTGAGGCGGCGAGGCCGCCCGCGGCAGCGAGATCGCCAATACTCAAAAGGGCGGAGTTTGTATTCACCGCTTGAGTTCAAGTCTACTTGAAGTGCGAGGCTCGTGACCGTGCAAGATATCACCTGCACCCTGAGCGCTACCGGCCTGCGGGATCGGCGGAGCGCGTGGCTCAAGGTTGGACGCCATGTCGCGGCGTCCGAGGCCGTGCCCGGCGGTATTGGCCTCACCTTCACCGTCGTCCCAGGTCTGCGGGAGTCGCTGGCCGAATTGGTCCGGCGTGAAGCGGAATGCTGCGCCTGGATGAGGTTCGCGATGGCAGACGTGCCCGACGGGATCCGTCTATCGATTACGGGGGGCGGGAGAGCGGCGGTTAATCGACTTCCAGGCTATGTACTTTTCGGATTCAGGGCGCCGTGGCCGTTGGGCGAGTAGCCTGTGGCCGCGGTCTTCTCTGATGGCGGGATGATGCCGTCGATCAGACCGTAGTCTTTGGCCTGCTCGGGCGTCATGAAGAAATCGCGCTCGATGTCGCGCTGGACCTGCTCTGCCGGGCGGCCGGTGTGCCGAGCGTAGATCTCCACCACGATCTCGCGCATGCGGAGGATCTCGCGGGCGTGGATCTCGATATCGGTCGCCTGCGAGGTCTGCATGCCGCCGCTCGGCTGGTGCAGGACGATCTGGCAGTGGGGCAGCGAGTTGCGCTTGCCCGGCGCACCGCCGCAGAGGATCAGCGAGGCCGCGCTCGCCGCCATGCCGGTGCAGAGCGTGCTGACGGTTGGATGCACGTAGCGCATGGTGTCGTAGATCGCCAGGCCGGCGCTCAGCGAGCCACCCGGGCTGTTGATGTAGATGCTGATTTCCTTGTCGTGATCCTCGCTGTCCAGAAAGAGCAACTGGGCGATCACGACGTTCGCGACATCGTCGTCGATCGGCATCCCGAGGAAGATGATGCGATCCCGGAGCAAACGCGAATAGATGTCATAGGCCCGCTCACCGCGGGACGTCGTCTCGACAACGTGGGGAACGAGTGCCATGGTTCGAGTCCTCCTTGAGCTAGCCATCAATGGTAAATCCAATCCGGCGTTTTGTGGGCGTCGCCTGGGTCGCCGCCAGGTAGAGACTGAAATCGGCCACGCTGCGTAGCGCGGTGGGCCGAAGCGAGGCGGTGGCGACCCGCAATTGCGCTCGAGGATCACCCGGCCAGCTGCCTCGCTGCCGGAGCGCCTCGGTGCTGCCGAGCCGGCGGGCCACGTCGAGGTAGAGGTCGGCAACGGAAATGTCGAGCGCGCGCGCGATGGCGACCAGCTTCTCGGTCGAGACATCCTTCAGGCCCCGCTCGATCTCGGAGACGTAGGCCGGCGAGATGGCCGCCGCCCCGGCAACCTCGGTCAGCGTCTGGCCCAGATCATCGCGATGATGCCGGATCGCCCGGCCGATGGCCTGGCGGACCGCTTCCGGGGTTTCGCTGTGAGCGTATGCCATCTGCTGCCAGCAGCTTACCACGGCAACACGGCCCGGGACTCGAGACCCCGTTTGGGCGCATGAGATCAAGAATTTCCGCATTAGAACAGGAGATGAGCGAGGTAACCCTGCTCGAATGCTCCGCGTAATCGACCGGCGGCAGGACACCCTCGGGCTGCCCGAGTTCCGCGACCGCCTCGAGGTCAGGCTGATCGATGCCCACGGCCGTCGCGTTGCGCTCCCGAGCAAAGGACGAGCCGAAGGCTTCACGGTCGCGACCCGCTGGCAACCGATCCCGGCACCGGACGGGTTTACCCGCGCCTTCGAGGTGCAGGTCTCCCTCGTCTCGCTCGCGGCGCACCCGGAAGGTCTTGGCATCCAGGTGGCGCTCGTCCTCGACGGCGACGCACGCCGCTTCCTGGTGCCGGGGGTCTTCTACGGCGAGAACCGGCCGCTCGCCTGCGACGTCCGCTACCCACGATTTGCTCGGCAGCCGGAGACAGGTGACAGCCTGACCGCCAACCACTGGTCGTTTCGTGCCGACCGCGCCTCGCACCCGGTCGTCCTGGGTTGGACCGACACCGAATGCGTCGCCCTGGCGGTCGAGGAACACTCGGCGCTCGGGCTGAACGGCATCGGGTTCACGACCGAGGGTCAGCAGGCGGTGCTGTTGAACTTGCCGGCGCGAGAAGAGCCGGTGACCTACGTGGGACACGACGCGCCCGCGCCACCCGAGATTGCGCTTCATCGCTGGCAGGTCGGCGAGATCACGAGCTTGACCTTCCGGGTTTTTGCCGGCGAGCCCGACGCCCACGCCTACGATGCCGTGCTGCGCATGATCTACGCGATCGATCGGGACCAGCACGAGGTGCGACCCTGGATGACGGTCGACGAAGCCGCGGCATTGACCGCCGAGGGTCTCTACCGCTGGCACTACCGTCCCGACGAACGGATCCTCGCCGAAGCCATCGCCTTCGAGCGCCCGACCAACGAGATGGCGCTCACGTCGGGCGACCGGAATACGATGCATGTCGGGTGGCTGAGCGGTACCCCGAGCGCGTTCGCGCTCCTGACCTACGGACGAAGCCAGGGGATCGGGGACTACGCCGAGGCGGCGGTGACCGTGCTCGATACGATCAGCTCGGGCGTCTCCCCAAGCGGTCTCTTCTGGGGCCAGTGGTCGCCCGATGGCTGGGAGGGCGGCTGGAACGGCCATCGCGATTGGGTCCACGCCCGCACCGTCGCGGAAGCGACCCTTTTTATGATTCGGGCGGTCCGTTTCGAGGAGGCCCGCGGCCACGACCACCCGGGATGGACGACGGCGATCGTCTCGAACCTGCACCATGCGTTGCAGTCGCAGCAGGGTGGCGCCTTCCCCGCCTACGTCAACGCCGAGACGGGATTGGCCGAGGGATGGGAGGGCGCGGCCGGATTGCTCTGGATCCCCGCGCTGCTCGAGGGTGCGGCCTTCCTCGAGGGTGTTGACGTGAATGCCGCGGTGGAGCTGGCCGCATCGTATTACGCCAGCTTCGTGGAGGACGACTTCATCCATGGCGCGCCCGAGGATGTCCACCTCACCCCAACATCGGAGGACGCCTACAACGCCGTGATCGCCTACGTCACGCTGTTCGAGGCTAATGGTGAGGATCGCTGGCTGCAAATTGGCGCGCCATGCCGCCGACTGGATGATGACGTTTCGGTGGTCCTACAACATCGCGTTTCCGCTCCATACGATGCTCGAGACCTACGACTTCAGATCCCGTGGCGCCGACCTGGCCTCGCCACGCAACCAACACCTTCATGGCTACGGGCTGATCTGTTTGCCGGAGATGCTGCGTCTCGCCGCGCACACCGGTGACGACTATTACCTGGAGCGGACGCACGACAACCTCGCCTGCTTTCTGCAATTCATCGCCCGGGAAGATGGCGACTTCAATGCGCGCAAAGGGATGGTGAGCGAGCGCTACTACAACACCCGCGGTTCTGGGCCGAAAGGCGCCGTCCTGCCGATCTCGCATGCCTGGTCGGCGGGCCTCGTTTTATACGCATGCCAGGCCGGTCTCTTCATCGACGGCTGATCGGCCTCGCCGCCTGCAGCACCCTCGCCGTGAGCGCGGCCGCCTGCACGGCGTCCCCGACCAGCGTTGTTACCCCATCGTCATCGGCAACCTCGACGGCCAGTGCGAGCGCGCAGCCGTCCGCGACGGCCTCCGCCTCCGCCTCCGCGACGCCTGACGCCAGCCCGCCGCCCTCCGCCACGCCCACCCCGGCCGACACCGACCCCACCTTTGTCCCGGCACTGGCGGCGATCCAGATGGTCACGCCGACGGTTGGTTGGGTTGCTGGGTCGCACGCGATCTATGCCACGACCGACGGGAGCCACTGGAGCCGGCAGTATGCCTCGACCAACGATTACGTCAGCGTGGACTTCGTCAGCACCACGACCGGCTGGGTCGTCGGCCTCCATGAACTGCTCGGAACAACGGACGGCGGACGCAGCTGGCACGCGCTCGGCGAGGCGAGCGGCTCGCTGCGCGGCGTGCATTTCGTCAATGCGCTCCAGGGATGGGGGATCGCGGGCGGGTCGTTTGCCCAGCCCGACCACGGCACCCTCTCGCCTGACGCCGGCGGCACGCTCGTGACGACGACGGATGGTGGACGGTCATGGACCGCTCTCGCGAGCCCCGCCGACGCGCAAAGCGTCTGCTTCAGTGACCCCAAGCACGGCTGGCTGGCCACACGGAACGGCTATGTCTACACGAGTAACGATGGCGGTCAGGGCTGGTCCCAGAGTTTGAGCATGTACGCCGCCAGTCCCAGTGTTGATTCCGTGGGGAAGCGGACCCGGATCGAGTGTGCGGGTCCGTCCGCCGCGTGGGTGCTGGAAACGGTGGAGAACGGCGCTGCCGGCCATCTGCCCTACGTCGTGTATGCGACCCAGGACGGCAACAGCTGGCGCACCGTGATGACCGAGCCCTTCACGATCGGGAACCAGCTCCCGGGCGTCCCCGCCGGACCGGATACGCACCCAGGTAGCTTTAGCGTCGTGGATCCGCTGGATGCCGTCTTCATCGGCGACGGACCGGCCACCAACATCGCCGCCTGCATCGTTGCCAATGGCGGCGGTGCCACCCTACGCCGGACCGGGCGCATCGATAATGCCTCCGAGACCTATGGGGCCGCCTTCGTCAGCGTCAGCAGCGGCTGGGTCCTCACGCGCAACGCCAATGGCGACACGGTGATCGACGCGACCACCGACGGTGGCTACCACTGGACGCAGCAACTGGCTGTGGCCGCCTCCTCCGCCGGCTAGTGCTGCTCGGGCTCGAGGTCGGTACCACCGGCGCCTGGGCCCTCGCCATCGACGAGTCAGGGTCGGTGGTCGCCTCGGCGGCCGCCAGCTATCGAACGCTGACGCCGCGACCGGGATGGACCGAGCAAGACCCCGAGGACTGGTGGGCCGCTGCGCAGGCGGTGCTGCGTCAGGTCGCCGGCGAGGTTCAAGGCGAGGTCACCGCGCTCGGGCTGACCGGGCAGATGCATGGCTCGGTGTTTCTCAACCAGGGTGGCGCCGTGGTCCGCCCGGCCTTGCTCTGGAACGACCAGCGGACCGGCGCGCAATGCGAGGAGATCACCGCTCGGGTGGGCAAAGAGCGCTTGATCGCGGTCACCGGCAACCCCGCGCTCACCGCCTTCCAGGCGCCGAAGGTCCTCTGGCTGCGGGACGTCGAGCCGGTCCAGTACCGGCATGTGCGGCGAGTGTTGCTCCCAAAGGACTATGTGCGGCTCCGGCTGACCGGAGAGCTGGCCACGGATGTCGCCGACGCATCGGGCACCCTGTTGCTGGACTTGAAAGGGCGGCGGTGGTCGCAGGAGATCCTCGATGCGCTGGAGATTCCGATCGACTGGTTGCCGACCGTCAGCGAGAGCGCGACCATCACCGGCGGACTACGGCCCTCGGTCGCCGCCGACCTGGGGCTGCCGACCGGCTTACCGGTCGCCGCCGGCGCGGGGGACCGCGCCGCGGCAGCGATCGCGACCGGGATCGTGCGGAGCGGGGTCATCAGTTCATCGATCGGGACCAGCGGCGTGCTCTTTGCGCATCGCGACGGTCCGGCGCCGGATCCATCGGGACGGGTGCATACCTTCTGCTCCGCGGTGCCCGGCTGCTACCACCTGATGGCGGTGACGCTAGCGGCCGGCGCTGTGCTGCGCTGGTGGCGTGACCTGCTCGATGCCGGCGTCGACTATGACCAGTTGGCAGCATTGGCCGGGACCGCCCCCATTGGCGCCGACGGCCTGTTCTTCCTTCCCTATCTCAGCGGCGAGCGAACACCACACCGAAATCCCCAGGCACGCGGTGCGTTTGTGGGACTCCGAGCCCATCACACGCGAGCGCATTTGACCAGGGCCCTGATGGAAGGCGTGATCTTCAGCCTTCGCGACGGACTGGAGATGATGCGGGGTCTCGGGGTCTCGCTCGAGCGGGTGCGCGCCACGGGCGGCGGCGCGCGAAGCCAGGCGTGGCGCCAGATGCAGGCCGACATGTTCAATCTACCGGTCGAATCGCTGGCGGTTGATGAAGGCCCTGCGCTGGGGGCGGCGCTCCTGGCCGGGGTGGCCGCCGGCGTCTATCGCGATGTCGACGACGCGAGCCATCGCGCGCTGCGCCTAGCTGAGGTAATCGAGCCTAACCCGGAATTCGCCGCGCGGTATGCGCAGCTGGCGCATACGTTCAAGGCGCTCTCTTCAGCTACCCAGGTCACGCCAGTACCCAGCGGTTGAAAGCCCGATGGCTCGGGTTTAGATATCGCGGATGTCGGGATATCCGCGCGAGTCTTTGAGAGTCGTGCCTTCGGATACGTAAACGACCTTCAAGGTGCCATCCGGGTCGTACTCGACGATGACAGACACGAGATCCGGCAGACGGAAGCTCGCATTGGGCCAACCTGAAACTGGGCCGTTTTGTTCGAACGTTTATGCTTGCGACCGTGGCGAAGGAATTTCTCCCGGGCGAGGCGGTCGGGGATCCGGGCGTTTACACCTGCGATGCGCCGTGCCGGCATATCTGGATCGCCCACACCAGGGCGGCGGACATCATCACCCGGCAGGGTACGAGGATCGCGCCGGCGGCCTATCCGGGGCTCGCTGCGGGATGCAAGGGGACGGGCTGGATTCGCGGTGTGGAGTCGCCGAGCGGATGGGCGGAGATTCCGAACCGAATGGGGCGAGCCGGAGGCTAAGACCGCGGGGGAATCGGGGCGTCGGGATTCGAACCCGAGTTCTCACGCTCCCAAAGCGTGCGCGTTAAGCCAGGCTACGCTACGCCCCGCAGCGTGCATTGTACGTGCGACCATTAACCCGTGCCGATCGTTATCGCCCTCAGTATCCTGATTGTGATCGCTGCCATCGCCGCGTTTCGCTGGTTTCACCAGTATCGATACACCGAAGCCTGGCGCAAGAGCGAATTCCGCGGCACCGCCTTCGGCATGCTGATGTGGTTCGGCGGGATCTTTGGCCACCGGGTGCCGCCCCCGCCGCAGGCCAAGGTCGAGTTTGCCTCCGGCCGGTCGATCGACGAAGACTCAGGCGGCCCGGCGCTCCCGCAGAACACTCCGGACGATAAACAGTAGGTTGGCCGGCCGCTCCGCGAGCCTGCGCATCAGGTACGGATACCACTCCGTCCCGTACGGCACATAGATCCTGACGCGGTACCCCTCACGCAACAGCCGCTCCTGCAAATCACGCCGGATCCCGTACAGGAGCTGAAACTCAAATCGGTCGGCCGCCAGGCCTTGCTGGCGCGCCACCTGGATCGTCGCGTCGATCAGCCGGTCGTCGTGGGTGGCGATCGCCGGGTACACACCCTCGCGTAACAGCTCCCGCATCGCTTCCGCATAGTGGGCGTCGACATCGACCTTCCTTGGATAGGCCACGGTCTCCGGCTCGTCGTAGGCCCCCTTCACGAGCCGAACCCGCACCCGCGCCACGTTGGCGCGCTTGACATCCCCAAGGGTGCGATAGAGGTAACTCTGTAACACCACCCCACAGTTGGCGTACCGCTCGTGCATCTCGAGCACCAGATCCAGCGTCCGCTGTGTGTAAGCGGACCCCTCCATGTCGATCCGGACAAAATTGTTCAGCTCCCTCGCCCGCGCCAGCACCCGCTCGAGCAACTCCCGGCAGAGCGCGGGCGAAATATCCAGGCCCAGCTGCGTCAGCTTGACCGAGACATTGGCGTCCAACCGCTCGGCCGCGATCCGCTCGAAGGCCGCCAGGTAGTCGTCCGTGGCCGCGCGCGCCTCCCGTTCCTGGCTGACGTTCTCCCCGAGGTGGTCGAGACTGGCGCTGGAACCTCGACCATTGATCGTTTGAACTACCCGCACCGCGTCCTCGAGGTGGTCACCCGCGACAAACCGATAGGCGAGCGATGCCGTCAACCGCTGCCCGGTGACAAACCGCTGCAGCCCCCGTCGATGCGAGAGATACAGGAAGGACGCCCTCAGCACGTCATCGCCGCGTCGAACGCGCCATGGACCTCGAGCGCATTGAGCGCACGCGCGCGGTGACTGAGCAGGTTTTTCTCCTCGATGGTCAGCTCCGCCATCCGGCGGCCGTCCGCCAGTTGAAAGATCGGGTCGTAGCCGAAGCCCCCGCGCCCACGCGGCTCCGCCGCGATCGTGCCCGCCAGGATCCCCTCGCCCTCAAAGGTTCGCCCGTCGGGGAGGGCGATCACCGCCACACATCGATACACCGCCGCCGGCGCCGCGCGCGCAGCATCGCCGAGCGCGTCCAGTACGGCACGGATCAGGGCGTCGCTCTGCCCCTTCTTTTCCGCCCCGGCAAAGCGCGCCGAGTGGACGCCGGGCCTCCCATCGAGCGCCGCCACCTCCATGCCGGAATCGTCGCCGACGGCTGGCAGCTTGCTCAAACGGACGCCCATTTCCGCTTTCTTTCGGGCGTTGGCGGCGTAGGTCGCGCCGTCCTCGTCGACGTCCAACGTGATCCCGGCCTCGGCGGGGCTGACAAGCTCCATCTGTAGATCCGCCAGGAGCGCGCGCAACTCCGCCAGCTTCCCTGCATTGTTGGTCGCGAGCAGCAGTTGTCTCAGCGCAGTTTCAAGGCCTTCTTCTGCGCTTCGACCAGCTCATGGGTCCCCTTGATCGCCAGTTTCAAGAGCTGGTCCATCTCCTCGCGCGCGAAGGGTTCCTGCTCGGCCGTGCCCTGGATCTCGATGAACCGGCCGTCCTCGGCCACCACGCAGTTCATGTCGGTCTGGGCGGCGAAGTCTTCGAGGTAATTCAAATCGAGTCGCGGTTGCCCCTGGACGATCCCCACGCTGATCGCCGAGACAAAATGCCGGATCGGCAACACCCGCAGTTGCTTGCGCTCCATCGCCTTCTGCAGCGCAAGATAGAGCGCGACGAAGCCGCCGGTGATCGACGCCGTCCGCGTGCCGCCATCGGCCTGCAGGACGTCGCAATCCACCATGATCGTCTTCTCCCCCATCAGCGGCATGTCGATCGCCGCGCGGAGCGCCCGTCCTATGAGTCGCTGGATCTCTTGCGTTCGGCCGTCGACGCGGCCGGTCCGTGACTCGCGCATCGTGCGCTGCTGCGTCGCCCGGGGGAGCATCGAGTACTCCGCCGTGACCCAGCCCTCGCCGGTGCCCTTCTTATGCGGAGGCGGCTTGTCGTCCCAACTGGCGGTGCACAACACACGCGTGTCGCCCATGTTGATCAGTGCCGAGCCCTCGGCATAGAGGTTGACACCGGTTTCGATCGTCACCGGCCGGAGCTGGTCGGTCGCCCGGCCGTCGGGTCGTGTTTGAGCCAACGCCGTCTATCTTCGCAGAGCGCGGATGACCAGGATGCCGATTTCGAACAGGATGATCAAGGGCGCCGTCAGCAAGGCGGGCGTAAAGGGGTCGACCCCCGGCGTCACCATGTTCGCGCCGGCGAAGATCCCGAGCCAGAATTTGAATCGATTCCGGGACAGGTAGCGGGCGCTGACGATCCCCGCCAGGCCTAGCATGGTCATGGCCAGCGGCAGCTCGAAGGTGATGCCGAAGATGACCACCAGGAGCAGCACGAAATTGATGTAGCGATCCGCCAGGGGGAAGTACTGGATGTTGCTCGTTCCGAAATTGACCAGGAATCGCAGCGCGATCGGCATGGCGAAGAAGGCGAACCCGATGCCCATTGCAAACAACACCACGGCGGAGCCGACGAAGCCGACCGCGAACCGGCGCTCGTTCCGGCGCAGGCCCGGGGCGACAAAGGTCCAGACCTGCCACAGAATCACCGGACTCGCGACGATGAAGCCGGTAGCGATCCCGACCTTGAAGTACAGGAAAAACTTATCGATCGGCCCGGTGAAATACAGCGGCTTCGCGGCGCCCATCACGGATTTGATCGGCCCGAGGATCAACTGCAGGACAAAGCCCGAGATGATGAACCCGACGACCGTGCCGGCCATCCAGGCGATCATCGAAACGATCAGCACCCGGCGGAGCTCCTCCAGATGCTCGATCACGGTCATTTGCCGCTCGTCGCCCGGGTGGACCAGCTTAGGCTTGGCCATTGCTCTCCTTACACGCCCGTGCGAACGGAAGGGTCAGGACTTGACGTCGGGCGTCGCTGCCGGGTTGCCGTCGGCGGTGGGGGTCGCCGGCTTGCTGTCGGGCGCGGGGCTGGGCGAGAGCGGGGCCCCGTCGGTCGGGTGGTAGGTCTGGGGTTCGGGATTCGACGCCGCGCTGCGCCGGATCTCCTCCTGGAAGTCCGTCGACTGTTTCCGAAATTCGTGCATCGCCTTGCCCACAGCGCTGCCGATCTCGGGAAGCTTGCCCGGGCCCCAGAAGATCAGCACGATGACCAGGATCAGGAGGAGGACGTACCAGTGACCAGGAATCATGGGATGCCGCTGCCGGCAGCTCGATTATACTGCGGTTCCGTCCCCAATCCTGAGACCACCCTGAGAGGGAGTCCGAGGACCTAGGCCTGTTCCTGGACGGTAACCGAGATCATGATGTCGCCCTGCTTGATTTGAAGCACGACCGGCATCCCGCTCTGCACGTACCCGAACAGGTTGTACAGCTTCTGGAGCTTGGCGGTGTCGTCCACGGTGCAGATGAAGAACTGGCTCCCGTTCGTATTCGGACCCGAGTTCGCCATCGCCACCGCGCCGGCGGTGTAGGCACCCTTGACGGGCTCATCGTTGAACTTGTAGCCGGGCCCACCCGAGCCGGTTCCCTGTGGGTCTCCACCCTGGATCACGAAGTCGGCGACCACCCGGTGGAACGTCAGCCCGTTGTAAAAGCCGTTTCGGGTCAAAAAGACAAAGTTGTTGACCGTGTTGGGGGCCAGTTGCGGGTCGAGGCAGAGGATGATGTCTCCCTTGGTCGTCCTCACCGTCACCAGGAAGTGGTGCGCCGGATTGATCGCCATCGCCGGTGGCGCGCCGAAGCTGCGTTTGCCGGCATTGCCGGGTGTCTCCTGCAGCTGCGGCCCAAACTGCAAGCCGCTGCAGGCGGGCCCCGAGCCCGTCGCGCTCACGCTGGCGCTCCCGCTCGCGCTGGGCGACGCTGACGGGCTTCCGCCCGCGGTGCTGGTTGATCCACCGACGTTTCGTCCCACATAAATGGCGAACCCGAGTATAGCCACCAGGACCACCGCAAGCGTGGCCAGCATCACCGGCACGGGTCGCGTCGGACGCTGGCTCACGCGAGGTCCTCCCAGCAGGGCATCTCGGTGGCGGCCTCGCGGGCGTGGTAGGTCAGGATCATTTGCGCCCCGGCGCGCCGGATCCCCAGCAGCACCTCGCGGATCACCCGCCGCTCGTCGAGCCATCCATTTGCCGCCGCCGCCTTGACCATCGCGAACTCGCCACTGACGTTGTACGCCGCGACCGGCACATCGGTCGACTCCGCCACCGCCCGAATCACATCGAGGCAGGCGAGCGCCGGTTTGACCATGACGACGTCCGCGCCCTCCGCCACGTCGAGCCGCGCTTCACGCACCGCCTCGCGGGTGTTTCCGGGATCCATCTGGTAGCCGCGGCGGTCGCCGCGGCGTGGGGCCGACCCGGCCGCCTCGCGAAACGGGCCATAAAAGGCCGAGGCGTACTTCGCCGCATAGGCCAGGATCGCGCGGTCCTCGAATCCCTCGCGGTCCAGCGCTGCGCGGATCGCCTGCACCTGGCCGTCCATCATGCCCGAGGGCGCCAGGACGTCGGCACCGGCGGCCGCCTGGGAGAGGGCGATCCGCTCGTAGAGCCGGAGCGTGGGATCGTTGGCCACCGACTCCCCCTCGAGGACGCCGCAATGGCCGTGATCGGTGTACTCGCAGAGACAGAGGTCGGCAATCAGCAGGAGCTCCGGGCCAAATGCCGCGCGCAACGCGCGGAGCGCCTGCTGGACAATGCCGTCATCATCCCAGGCGGACGATCCCTCGGCATCCTTCTGCGCCGGGATGCCGAACAAGATCACGCTCCGCACGCCGACCATCAGCGCCGCCTCAACCTCGCGGGTCAGCGAATCGAGCGTGTGCTGAAACTGGCCGGGCATGGCGTCCAACCCGGCCGGCTCCGCAAGGCCCTCACGGACGAAGAGCGGGTAGACCAGGTTGTCGGGCGCGATCCGCGTTTCCCGCGTGAGCCGCCGCAGCGCCGATCGCGATCGCAGTCGCCGGGGCCGTTCTGTGGGAAAACTCATGCTCGAATGGACATCCGGTGGCGCACCAGGGCGTCGACCAGCCCGCGCGCCGTGTACTCCACCGCGATGATATCAACCGGCAACCCGAGCTCGCGGGCGGTCGCGGCGGTGATCGGCCCGATGCACGCCACGCGGAACTCCGCGGGCATCGATCCCTCGGAAACCGCTGCCGCGAAATTCCGGACGGTCGACGAGCTCGTCAGCGTCACCATGTCGACGCCGGGTAGGAGCGCCGCTAACCGCTGCGCCAGCCCCGGCGGGGGGACCGCCCGATAGGTCTCGATGACCGTTACCGTGGCGCCCTGGGCCCGAAGGCGATCAGGCAGCACATCGCGAGCGCCGGCCGCGCGTGGGAGCAAGACCCGCGCCCCGCTCATCAGGGTCGCCGGCATCGCCTCGGCCAGGCCTTCGGCCAGGTACTGCTCCGGAACGATCGCCACCGTCAGGCCGCGCTGCTCCAGGCGCGCCGCGGTCTCCGGACCGATCGCGGCAATCCGGACCGAGGCCGGCACAGCCATCCCAGCCTCGGCCAGCAGCGTCAAGAACCGCTCGACGCCGTTCGCACTTGTGAACACGACCCAGTCGTAGTCGTCGAGCAGCCGCAGTCGGGTGAGATCAACGGGCAGCGGCTCGATGACGATCACCGGGCAGGGGATGACCTCGGCCCCGCGATCCATCAGCAGCCGGCTCAGCTCCCCGGCCTGCGCCTCCGGCCGCGTGACCAGCACCCGCAGCCCGCGAAGGCTGTCGCCAAGCGACCCATCATCGAGACCGAGCAGACCGAGCGCCCCCTGACCGCGGAGGCCGGCTATCACATCGGCGATCACCCGCGCATCGTCCGTGCCGCCGGCGGTCGCCCGTGCGACGCGTCCGCCGTCTTCGGTCAGGACCGCCGCCTGCAGGCGAAGCTCGCCCCCCTCGACAACCGCGTAGGCGCCGATGGCGGAGAGGCATCCCCCACCGAGACCGCGAAGAACCGCGCGCTCCGCCTCGACCGCCCGCCGGGTGGCACGATCGTCGACGGCCTCCACCAGCCGTGCGACCTCACTGTCCTCGACTGTTTGGAGAACCAGCGCACCCTGGCCGGGCGCGGGGAGCATCACCTCGAAGGGCAACAGCTCGTGCACCTCGCCACCGCGCCCCAACCGCTCCACCCCGGCGGCGGCGAGGACCACGGCGTCGACCGCCCCATCGGCCACCTTCCCGAGCCGGGTGTCGACATTCCCGCGGATCGGCACTGGAAGAAGATCGGCACGCACCGCGCGCAGCTGCGCCACTCGCCGCGGGCTGCCGGTTCCCACCCGCGAGCCGGCGGCCAGCGTCATCAAGCGCGAGCCATCGCGGCTGACCAGGACATCACGGGCATCCGCGCGCGGTAGATAGGCGGCGAGCGTCAAGCCCGCCCTCTCCTGGGTTGGCAGGTCCTTCAGCGAGTGCACCGCCAGCTCGGCCCGACCCTGCAGGAGCGCCGCCTCGAGCTCCTTGACGAAGACGCCCTCCTGCGGGGCGCTGGTCAGGGCCAAGGACTGGCGTCGATCGCCCTGCGTCTCGATTGGCTGCAGCCGGAAATCATGCTGCGGATAGCGCCGGGTGAGCGCCTCCACCGCGAGCCGCGACTGGGCTATGGCGAGCTTGCTGCCACGGGTCGCAACCCGGAACCTCATCGGGCCGCCCCCCGCTCAGCTCCGACGGCTGACGACGTACGAGGTCAGGACCTCGAGCGCATCGCGGCAGGCCGAGGGTGGTACCGCCGACAGTTCGGCCCGCGCCTGCTCCCCGAAGCGCAGCGCGTGCTCATACGACTGCTCGATGCCGGTCGATCGGCGGACCACGCTGACCACCTCGGCGTAATCGGCGTCCGTCAGCACCGGGCGGGCCAGGATCGCCTTGAGCTCCGGGCCAACGCCCGCGTCCTCGAGCGCCAGCATCAGCGGCAGCGTCACCGTGCCTTGTTTCAGGTCGTTGCCGACGGGCTTGCCCACCTCTTCCTCGGTCGCGAGGTAGTCGAGGACGTCATCCGCGATCTGGAACGACATCCCAAGGAAACGTCCGAAATGCCGCAGCGCTTCGACCTGGGCGGGTCGCAGGCCGCCGAGCGTCGCCCCACAGAACGTCGATGCCGCTAGCAGCGCCGCCGTCTTCCGCTCGATCTTCTCGTAGTACTCGTCGACCGACTGATCGTAGCGACGCTGGCTGGTCAGCTGGAGCATCTCGCCAAAGCAGATCGTCATCACCGTCTGCGAGAGCAGGGCATCGATACTCGGGATGCCGATCTGGGACATCAGGTTGGCACCCTTGGCGAAGTAGTAGTCGCCGATGATGATCGCCGGGTTCGGCCCCAGCGTCTCGTGGATGGTCCGCAATCCCCGACGGGTTGGCGCCCGATCGATCAGGTCATCGTGGACCAACGTGGCGTTGTGAATGAACTCCAGCGCCATGGCGGCGCGGTGGACGTCATCGACCGATCGCGGCTTGCCCAGGCTGGCGCTCAAGAAGACGAGCGCCGGACGCAGCCGCTTTCCGCCCGCGTCCAGTACCTGTTCCATGGCCTCCGCCAGCGGCCCCAGGTCCGCCTGGACCGTCGCATGAAGGCGCGTCTCGAAGTCGGCCAGTTCCTCACGGATCGGCTGGATGAAGTCCGTGCTCGTCATGGTGGCACTCATGCCGGGTCACTCATGCGTTGCCATGTTAACAATGCCTAAGGGCATTGAACTCCAATTGGACTGCCTGGAGCAATCGGGCGCTGGCTGTACCGTCCCTGTCCCGTCGGCGCGTGCCCAGCCACGCAAGCCAGGTCACGCTTTGCAGTTGTACCCGTTGATGAAGCCCCACGTTCGCCGCGGCCGCGTCGCCAAAGAGAAGCGCATCGAGCGTGCCCGCGCCCGGGCCTCTGCCCCACGCAAGCAAGCGGCCTGATCGCACCCTCGCCGGCCGAGTAACAACTCGGTGACGTCTCCTTTCCGCCCACCGGCCTCCTTTCGCCTGATGCCTCCAGCCTGACGCATGGGTGCGGGCACCGTCAGCAGAAAGCACCCAGGGCCGCTGTGCCCTTTTCGCGAACCTGTATCCCAGATGTTCACAGCCGCCGACCTCGAGTTCCACGCTGCGTCCAGAAACTGTTACAGGGACGTGGGCAATGCCGTAAACCGGCCGCGTTTACGCCCCACCGGAAGAGGTCGCTTGTACCCCCGCTCCGATCGCGGAGGTTAGGCCAGCCGGTTCGATTGTTTACCAGGCGAAGTCGATCCAAGATGCCGTCCTGTGCATGCCGTCCAAATCAGTTATCACAGAGTGAAATTGATCGTGGGTCGACTCCGCCTGATCGGGCTCTCGCTGGGCCTCGCGGCGACGATCATGGTTGCTGGCCAGCAGGCGGTCGCGGCCGACAGCAGCATGAGTGTTCCGGTGATGGGCCAGCAGGATGGTGCTTGGGGCGGCGCTCCGCTTGGGTTTTCCCCCACCGACACAATCGCCTCGGCCGGCTGCGCCATTACCTCGGTCACCATGATGCTTCGCTACTACGGCATAAACACCGATCCCGGCGCCTTCAACAGCTGGCTCAACGGCAACGGCGGGTACCTCAACGATGATCAGCTCCTCTGGAGCTCGATCGATGGCTACTCGCGCGGTAGGGTCGCCTTCTCCGGCTGGCTCGGCCCCGACCTGGATGTGATTCACACCGAGTTGGATGCGGGCCGTCCGGTCGTCGCCGAGGTCAGCCTCGGTGGCAACCAGCACTTCATCCTGCTCACCGGCTACTCGACGGAAGGAGGGTTGACCGCCAACGATCCGTGGTTCAACGACAGCGTCCGCTTCAACGAACGCTACGGCGACCCGTCGACTGGCATTCTCTCGATCCGCACCTTCATGCCCCAGGACCCGGGCGGCGCGCGCGGCGGCGGACGGGTGAGCTGGACTGCCAGTACCGTAGCCGCCGTACATCTAGCGCGATAACCAGCGCGCCGGGATCGAGCGGCCACTCCTCCCGGTACTGCGGATATTTCCGCCGGAGCGCCACCAACGCCTGGCGATGTTCGGCACCCTCCTGGAGCAGCCTCGATGCTCCGCGCAGCGTCACCCACCAGAGTCGTTGCCAGCGTTCGTCGTAGTGATCGATGAGCAGCACGGCGTTCGGGTTCGCCTGCACATTCCGAACCCGGCGCAGGGCGGCGGGTCCGTGCCGCTTTGGCTTGTGGTCGATGGCGTGATAGGCCGCCGACCCGATCAAGACAAAGCAGACCGGTACCACCGACGGGCTCGATCCGTCGGAGGTCGCAAAGTGCCCGAGCCGGGCGCGGGTAATCTTGCGTCGCACGGCGGCGTCGATCGGGTCGATGCCGACATAATCCTCTAGATGCCCCTGCTGCTGCGCGAAGCGGGTGTGCGGCAGCTGGTCGACGGCGGCGACGCGCTCGAAGCACTCGAAGCACTCGACGATGCCTTCCGGGAATGGGGCCGCGGGCCGGGCGCAGAACCAACCGCGACGCCGGGTCGCCACCGGCGTGACGCTGGCGAGGATGTCGGCCGGGGCGCCGTTCTAGGTCCACCTCTTCGACGGCACCGACGGCCGCCCGCTCGTCGACCGGGCCACGGAGCGCGGCATCGGCCAGCACGGTTGACGAAATTTGCCTTTGTGTTGACTTTTCTTGACACTTGCCCTATATCCATTCCAGCAAGCATGGGCGCACGTGAATGGACCGAGACCAGAGCAATCGAGCTATTGGCCGCTCTCGTCGCCGTCGGGGTGCTGATGGCCGGGCTCGCCGCCGGCGTCCCCTTCCTACGAGCCAGGATCCCTGAGGTCTTCCTCTACAGCACCTGCTGTCTCAGCGCCGTGGTGCTCCACGCAGGACTCGACCTGTCGGTCCGCGGCGTCCGCCGGCTGGTCCGCGCCGCGCCCAGGACCGCCCCGGCACCTGCCGTCGCGGTGCCGGCTGCCCTCGAGCCGGCCAGCGCCTGACGCATCACTCGACGCCCTCGCGGCCCGAGAACTGATAACGGCAATATCACAAAAACCCCACTGGCCATGTTAAGCTACGGTCGGTAGGTCATCGGCGGCCGTTGCCCGCCACGTTCAGGAGGAAGCCATGGGATATCTCAGAGGTGTGATGCACGGGTTGGTCATCGGTGGCGCGGTTGCCCTGATGTACGCCCCTAAGCCGGGTCGCGAGATGCGCTCGGACTTGACCGACAAGCTCGACCAGATGCGGGGACAGATGCAGCCGGTCATCGATCAGGCGCAGGGCGTCGTCGAGTCCGCGCGACCGCAGGTGGAGCGCGGTATTTCGAAGGCCCAGCAGCAGGCGCAAAAGATCACGAACCGCGGAACGGGCAACAGTTCGAGCACGTCCTACACCGGTCCGGCGAGCGTCGGCGGCAGCGTCCCCGGCCCGGGCGTCTAACGGCCTCCGGTCCGCGCCACGGCGACGCATAAAATAAGGTCGTGAGCGTGAACGCGGATCCCGTCGTCGTCGCCGGCGCCACACGGACCGCGATTGGGAAGTTCGCTGGCTCATTCAAGGATTTGCCGACCTCGGATCTCGGCGCCGCCGCCGTCCGGTCGGCGGTCACGCGAGCCGGGATCCAGCCGGCCGCCGTGGATGAGGTCATCCTCGGTTGCGTCGGCCAGGTCGGCGAGGACGCCTTCAACGCGAGACTCGCCACGCTCAAGGCCGGGCTCCCCGAGAGCACGACGGCCTACAACGTCAACCGGCTCTGCGGCTCCGGCCTGCAGGCGATCAACAGCGCGGTCCACGAGATCCGTCAGGGCGAGGTCCAGGTGGTGGTCGCCGGCGGCAACGAGAACATGTCGATCCAGCCCTACCTCCTCCCGCGTGCGCAGGTCGGCTGGCGCCTGGGCGAGGCGGCGCTGATCGACGGTACCCTGTCGCTCGTCACCGATCCCTTTGGCCGCTACCCGATGGGTTGCACCGCGGAGAAGGTCGCCGACCGCTACGGCGTTTCGCGGGAATCGCAGGATGCGTTCGCGGCGGAAAGCCAGCGACGCGCTGCGGTGGCGATCAGCGAGGGCCGCTTCAAGGAGCAGATCACGCCCGTCGAGATCCCTGTAAAGAAAGGCGAACCGGTCGTGGCCACGCTGGATGAGCATCCGCGCGCCGGCACGACGAAAGAGTCACTTGGCCGTCTCAAGCCGGCGTTTCGTGAGGGCGGCACTGTCACCGCCGGCAACTCCTCGGGCATCAACGACGCCGGCGCGGCCGTCGTCGTCATGAAGAAATCCAAGGCGGATGAGCTTGGTGTCCAGGCCCAGCTGGAGTGGGTCGCCGATGCCGTCGCGGCGATCAGCCCCGAGATCATGGGCGTCGCCCCCATCTTTGCCGTCCAGAATCTCTTGAAGAAGGTCGGCCTGACCATCAACGACATCGACCTGATGGAGCTCAACGAGGCCTTCGCCGCCCAGGCGGTCGCGGTGATCCGCGAGCTAGAGATCGATCCGGAGAAGGTCAATCCCAACGGCGGCGCGATCGCGCTCGGCCACCCGGTCGGCGCCACCGGCGCCATCCTGACCGTCAAGCTCGCCTATGAGCTCAAGCGCCAGCAGAAAGAATGGGGCATCGTAACGATGTGCATCGGCGGCGGCCAGGGCATCGCGACCCTGTATCGCAACCTTAACTAACAGCCAGGGCGACCCGCCCACTTCGGGTATGCGAGAGATCCAGCCCGCTGCCGTTATAGGGGCGTGTCCAGGCTGACCACCCGTCCGGCGATCCTCGCCGCCACCGTCCTGGCCGGCTTCCTGGCGCTGGCCCGCCTCGGCGTCCTCCCGACCATCCTGGTCCTGGCGCTGGGTGTCGTGGCCGCGGTGGTCTTGCCTCGCCGAGCCCGCAAATCCGCCACCAGGGCGCGAACCAGCACCGGATGGCGGCCTTCTGTCCAGCACACCGAGCTGCCGCGTCCGAGCGAGGACCCGGTGATCGCCTGGGCCCAGCCCCAGGTGGAGCAATTCCTCGGGCATGCGCCGCCGCTTGGCCACCTGGCCCTCGACGGAGGCCTGCGTGGCCAGCTGGACGGCCTCGCCCTGGGCCGCGCCAAGCGAATTCTCGACGCGCCTGACCTCCTGAGTCACGCGGCCGCCGACGCTGAGTCCTGGCCAAACGTCGAGACGGCGGTCAACGGCGCGCTGGCGTTGCTCGCCGCGCGGGGGGCCGAGCTGCTACCCGAAGGGGTGAATCGTCTCAACCAGGCGCTCGCGTTGTGCGCCGCGCAGGGGGTCCTGCTGGCCGAGTGGCGCCAGCTGGAAGATGGCAAGACGGTCTGGAATGGGGCGGCGGCTAGCGTCCGCGCCTCGGATGCCTTCACCATCCAGCGCATCGCCGAGCCGATGCAGCGCCGCCTGCTTCCGGAGCTGTTCGCCGGCATTGCGAAGCGTCCGGCCGATCTGGACCTGAACGTGCTCGTCCCGTTCACGCTTTCGACCGCGTTCTACCTTCGCCTCCACGGCGACCCGCCGACGGCCTTCGCGGCCTGACTAGCAAAACGGGCTACGCAGCGCCCTGGTGTCGCTCGCGCGCAAATTTGACGTAGGAGCGATCGCCGATCCACTGGGTCGGTGGCGCCGCCCACCATCGCGCCATGTCGTTGAGCTTGCCGGCGTATTGCGAGCGGATTTTCGAGAAGGCGATCCAGGATTCCTCCGGTCCGAGCAAGATGTACCCGGCGGCGGCCAGTCGCTCGCGCGCCTCGTCGAACTCGTAGCGCTCGACGCCGACCTCCCGTCCTCCGTCGATCCGGAAGATCCGGCTCAGGTCTTCGACCGCGTGCCGGCCGATGCTGAACATCAATTGCGCCGGCCCGCGCGGGGCGTCGACGACGGTGGTCAGCGCCAGTGTGGCCGCGTCGAGCACAGCCCCGAGCGCGCTCACCCACGACTCGTTGTCGTGACTCGACCGAAAGTACGCCAGCAGCGGGTACGCCTGGTGACTGTCGAGCACTTCGGCCGACCACCGTTCCCACTCGGCGAAGAAAGCCGGCAAATCTTCCCGAATCCCGAGCTTCGAATAGGCCTCCAGCAGGCTGACGCCGGATGGTGGAGCACCGGCGCGGGCGTCCAGCATCACCACCAGCACCTCTCGGCGCTGGAACGACGCATACAAGGAAAAGACAAAGCTGATCGCGAGCGCGATGGTCCCCAGGCCGGACGCACCGGCCGCCAGCGCAACCAGCCGGGCGAGCCCCGAGGTGCCGACGATGTCGCCAAAGCCGATCGTCAGGACCGACGTCCCCGCGAAGTACATCGCATCACCGATGTTGTTGAGCAGGGGGTGGATCTGTTGGCGGAAAGCCCAGAACTGGAGGCCAAACCCGCCGATCAAAAGAACGATCCAGGTGACCAGCAGCACGACGACGATCGCAGGCGCGAAGGTCCCGAGCATCCGCTCCCGGCTACCCGACTCCAGCTTGCGAAGGCCCAGCCTGCGCCAGAGACGCCAGCCGGGAACCACGATCCAGCGGGCGAGCCGGAAGCGGGACGGCGTTGGCCGCGGGACGACGACGGTCTGAAAGACCTCATTGAGGCTGAAGAGCACCACACCGACGCCGGCCAGGTACTCGACGATCTCCAGCATGGCGTCCCTACTGTACCCACCGTCGCGTAGCGGCTGGTGCCGGGACAGGGACTCGAACCCTGACGCCCTTACGGGCAGGCGATTTTAAGTCGCCAACGTCTACCGATTCCGTCACCCCGGCGCGCGACCATTCTAGAGCGATTTCCGGTTCAGTAGAGTGACGCCGGAGATGAGCCGCACCGGACAGGCCCGCCGCACCCAGGCCCTCGAGCAGCTCGCCGCAACCACCTTCGACCTGCTCGTCATCGGGGGCGGCATCATCGGCAGTCGCGTCGCCTTTGAAGCGGCCCGAACCGGACTCCAGGTCGCCCTCGTCGACGCCGGCGACTTCGGCGGGGCTACCAGCAGTGCCTCGTCCCAGATGATCCACGGCGGCCTGCGCTACCTGCCGATGTACGACTTCGGCCTGGTGCACGAAGCGCATCTCGAACGGCGGGCACTCCTCCACCACGTCGCCCCGCACCTGGTCAACCGGCTCCCCTTCCTCGTGCCCCTCTCTACGGCCTCCCCCGGCTCGCCGCCGGACTGCTGCTGTACTCTGCCATGTCTGGATTTCGGGAGAGCACGGCGCGCGTCGTCCCGCCGGCCCGTGCCCAGGCGCTCGTCTCGTCGCTTCGAACCGAGGGCCTTCGCGGCTGCGGCCTCTACCTCGACGCGCAGACGAACGACAGCCGCCTCTGCATCGCCACCGTGACCGCCGCGGCGCGGGTCGGCGCTGTCGTCGCCAATTACGCGCGGGTCACCGAGCTCCGTCGGTCAAATGGGCAGATCGTGGGCGCGTCGCTCACGGCAGTCGATGACGGCCGCACCATCGACCTGCGCTGTCGCGCCGTGATCAACGCCTCCGGCCCCTGGACCGACCACGTCCGGCTGCTCGAGGATCCGGCCGCGCGCCCGACTATCCGGTTGAGCAAGGGCATTCACGTCACGCTGCCGCTTGAGGGCACCTGGCAAGCGGCCCTGACGGTGCCGCTCGACCACACGCGCGTCACCTTTGCGATTCCCTGGGAGGGCATGCTCCTTCTCGGCACGACGGACACCCCCTACAACGGCGACCCCGCGGACGCCGCCCCGACTGACGAGGATATTGCCTCGGTCCTTCGCGAGGCATCGATCGCGCTACCCGCCGCCGTGCTCCGTCGTGAAAAGGTGCGTTCGCGTTCGCCGGCCTCCGCGCCCTGCCACTCGGGACGAGCGATGTCGCCAGCACCCCGCGCGAGCATGTCATCACCGTCGGCCCGGGCGGAATGGTCTCCGTCGCCGGTGGCAAGATGACACGGGGCTCCCCGGATCCGAGGCGCTGCCTCCAAAACCGGCGAGAATCGATCCCGAAACCTTTTGGCATCTGGCGCACCTTTACGGCAGTGAACTCAACCGCGACCTGGCCCTGGCAGCATCGCGGCCGGAGGCCTTCGAGCGCATTCATCCCGATGGACCGGACATCTGGGCTCAGGCCGACTACGCAAGAGCGGAGGAATGGGCCCTGACACCTGATGACATCCTGCGCCGTCGAACGACCGTCAGCGTCCGGGGCCTTGCGACCCTCGATCTGGCGAAACGCCTGGACGCCGGGGCCGTTGTATAGCTGAATCGTGATCAAAGCCACACGTTGTCAACAAATGCGAGTCCTGGGAGCCCCGATAAGCCCCACCCTCGGTCCAGAACACCACCCACGATCGTTGCTATCGTCTGAACTCGCATGAGACGTCGGATTCGACGCATCGGTCCCTTGCTGCTTGCCATGGCCATCCTGGCCGGCGCCTTTGGCCTCGTTCTCAGCCAGCGTTCAGCACCACGCGTCAGCGCCGGCACGATCCTGGCCGGCAATGTCAATGCCAACGACGTCGAGTGGAAACCCGAGCGCTTGCCGGTCGAACCAACCACCCCGACACCCACGCCGGCCGCGACCGCGGCCCCGACGGCCCGCCCGGCGGCAAGCGCGGTGCACCATCCGCCCGCGCCCGTGGTCCCCCTTCCGGTGATCAGTGCCCACGAGGTGGCCGTGCTCAACCTCGACACCGGCCGCTACCTCTGGCAATCCGGCGCGACCCAGCCCTGGGCGCCCGCCAGCCTGGCGAAGATCTTTACCGCGATGGTGGCGCTGGACCTGATGCGGCTCGATACCCAGGTCACCGTCCCGGCCTCGATCAAGCAACTGCCCTGGGACTCGACGGTGATGGGGCTGACGCCCGGCGAACGGCTCAGCGTGCGCGAACTGCTCGACGGCGTCTTCCTGCGATCTGGCAACGATGCCGCCGAGACGCTGGCCTCCGCGGTCACGTCGCGTGACGCCTTCATTGCTGTTATGAACGCGAAGGCAGCTCGGCTCGGCCTGCGCAACACACATTTCGCCAACCCCACTGGCCTTGACGCCGCCGGTTACACGACCACCGCCCACGATTTGTCGGTCGCGGCGACCTATCTCGAATATCACTACCCCGCGCTGACGGCGATCGCGGCGATCCCGGCGATGACCATCCCCGCGACGGCGACGCATAGGACCTTCGCCATGGTCAACATCGACAAAATGATGCAGCTCTACCCGGGCGTGTACGGCCTGAAGACCGGGTGGACCGAGCTGGCCGGCGGCTGCCTGATCACCACCGCGAGCCGTGGCGGCCACCGCATCCTGGCGGTCGTCTTCGGCTCGCCTTCGGTCTATCACGAAATGTCCATGGTGCTCGATTACGGCTTCGCGGTCCTGGGCGTCCCTCCGCGGCCATCCCCCTCGCCATAAGCTCCTCGGGCTGCTGACCGGTCAGGCGCCCGTTGGTCCCCGTGGACGGAACGCACGCCCTCGTGGTGATCGGCGCGTACGCCCTGGCCCTCGTGGCCGTTGTGCATCCTGACCCGGCGCCGCGACAACCTGCAGTAAGGCACCCGCCAATCCGACGTGAAACGATCGCCTACCGTGGCCGTTGTGTAGCTGAATCTCGGGATTTGGAGATGTCGTGACAGAAGACGGCGGCGACAGCCGAGCGTTCGAGGCGCTCTACACCGGGTTGTTTCCGCTTGTCGTCCGAACGGTCTATCTCGTGATCCTGGATCGAGATATCGCGCAGGAGATCACCCATGAAGCCTTTCTTCGCCTCTGGCAGCATCGAGATCGACTCGGCGAGCACGCCAACGAGAAGGCGTGGTTGATGCGCGTCGCCATCAATCTCGCCCTCGACCATCGCCGCTCGTTGCTGACGGCGCTCCGCCACCGGCAGCCCGAGGCTCCGATGCCGGACCCGGCGACGGCGGCGATTGATCACCTCGAGCGTGAGGCGATGCGGCGCGCCCTCCAACGACTGTCCCGCCGTGACCGCGCGGTGCTCGCCCTCCGGTTTGAGCAGGGCCTGAGCTTCCCCGAGATCGGCCACATCGTCGGCCGGCCGGAGCCGACCGTGAAGACCTGGGTCCATCGCGCTCTCGCCCGTCTGCAGCGTGAAATCGGCAGCCGGCCAGCTCCGGCAATGGAGAAGTCGTCATGAACCACGAGGAACAACTGGTGCAGCGCCTGACTCGCTTCTATGAGTCGGCCAAGCGCGAAATTTCCGCGACCCCGCCGCCCTGGGTGGTGCCGGGCCCGCAACGTGGCCGCTGGATCCAGCCGGTTCTGGCCAGCGCGGCCCTTGCGGTGGTGGTGCTGTCCGTCACGGTCGGCATCCGGATCGCGCGAGACAACCGCAACCACCCGGTCGTTGCCACCTCCCCGACGGCGAGCGCCTCGGCGTCACCCACGCCGAGCGCGACGCCTACGCCGCCTCCATCCGCGGGGCCCAATTGGGTGACCCAGCGGTTCGCGGTCGGCGCGGTCAACGAGATGGCACTGGACGCCTCGAGGGTCTTTGCCCTCGGGCAGGCGAAGCTGAGCCGCATCGATCGCTCGTCGGGTGCCGTGACCAGTGCCACCGCCCCGGCGAACGCGAGCGGGATCGCTGAGACGAGTGCGGGAATCTGGGTTGCTGCCGGGCCTGGCACCGCCCCGGCGCCGGCCAACTCGACCTCACTGACCCTCTTCGACGCCGGCACGTTGCAGGTCAAACGGCAGGCGCCGCTTCCCGGCCAACCCGGCTCCGACGCCAACGCCGGTCCCCAACTCGATGCCAACGCCAGCCTGTTGTGGCTGGGGTATGGCAATCACGTCTATCGTCTCGACCCGAACACCGGCAATCCGCTGCTCAACCAGGCCCTTCCGGGCACAGCCGTCAGCATCTCGCTTGACCCCACGGGCCAGCGACTGTACGTGGGCATCGAGGTTCCGTCCAACGCAAATGGGCAGGATCGGATCCTGGCGCTCGACGCCTCAACCGGCGCGACTCTCGCATCCGCAGAAACCGGTGGGCGGGGACTCGGCGGCCCCCACGTGGCGGGTGCCCCTGACGGAGTCTGGGTTAGCTACGCGACCGGCACGATGGGTGCCGTCGAGCATCGGAGCGCCGTCAACCTCACGGCAACGGGAAATTCACTCCGCACCTCCAACACGATTCACGCCATCGTCGGCGTTGGTGCGCTCTGGCTGATCGACGGCATGGCGCAGCAGCTCACCTGCGCGGATCCGGGAACCGGTGCGACCCGCGCCACATCCCCGGAGACGCAGCCAGAAGCCTTCGTCGTGGATTCGAACGGAGCCTATCTCGGCGATCCAACCGGGGTTGCGGCGATGCAACCGCCAGCCGCCTGCCGAGGCTAGGAGTTCGCCCTACTTACACCCGTCAAGGTCGCTCGGTCCACCGTTGTTGTCGCCATCGTGGTCGCCGCCGTTCATTCCCGGGATGCAGCTGGTTGGTGCCGGTGCCGGCCGTGATGGCGCCGGCGGGACGGCCACGGGTGCACGCGTCGGAGCCGGTGGTACGGGACTGGGCGTCGGTGTGCTAATTGGCGCGTCGGTCAGAGTAGTCGTGGCTACGAACCACTGGCCGAGCACGCCCTGCCCATGCGCGTCACCGGGGGCCTGGTCACCGGCGAAGGTGTAGAGCGGCCACTCGCTGTAGGTGACCTGCACGCCCTCGGGCCTGTGGATCGTCGCCAGCGTCCCCGGCAACGCGCTGCGGGTCGTGAGCAATCCTGATGGCGAAAGGAATGGCACCCAGGCCTGGGCGCAGCTTCCCGTGCAGGCGATCGTGCCACCGCGCTCTGGCGTGAAATAGTAGAGCGTGCGACCGCCGTCAGTCGCGAGCACCGACCCGAGTGATGGATTGGTGGCAACGTTGATGACCGCATTCGCCAGACGTGGTGACGCGGACGGGACACTGGCACTCGTCGCCTGCCCGCAGGCCGCAAGTGCAAAGGCAGCCAGCGACGTCACGATCAATCGTTTCATGAGACCTCCTTGGGGCGCGCGTAAGAACTGTTGTCAGTTCCTTCGCCCCGCGGTTACAGGTCTCTATGCAACGGATGCCGGCTGTTCCTGTGCGGGCGTACCGGTCTGCGCGCCGACGCCGCCCCGGGTCTTCACGGCGAAACACGCGATAGCCGCGGCGATGACGATCACGATGGGGGGACCAGCGTCGGTTTCATTGCATTGACGAAGGCGTGCGTGAAGACGGCCTCGGCGATCTGCCGGACCTGTTGTGCGACTTGCGCCGGAACGCCAGGCGGCAGGTGCACGCGCTTCCGCCGGTCTGTCCGCGTCCGACTTCGAGTCCGCTGCTCGCAGCTTGGCTGAACCCATCGTCACCATGATGTCGAATCCCTCCTACTCATGTTCCCGTCGGTTGTGAACGGTTTCTGCCACCGTCAGGGCATAGACGGTGCGCTCCGGCCGGCGCCCCTCGCGACTTGTCTCCTGGGGCTGGATGAAGCCGCCGTGCTCGAGCCGCTCGACGGTGTCATAGACGGAGGCCCCCTTGAGCTTGATCACCTCGTTGTGGCCTTCGCTGCTTCATCGTGATCTTCATTTCGTAGGGGTGCATCGCCCGTTCGAGCAGGAGGTTCATATACGACCTCGACCAATCGGTGCCAACTAACCAACATGAAACGACCCGGCCCCCGTCCGCGGGAGCCGGGTCCGTCAGAGAGGTCGGCCTAGTAGCGGCGAGCGCCCCGGCTGCCGAAGCGGCCGCCACCCATAGCGAAGCTGACAATCAGGACGACGATTGCGGCGCCGAGGATTGCCGAGATGATCGGAATCCCGGCCAGCGACAGCTCCGGGGCGATGACCACGTGAAGCACGTCGACCATGAGCCAGGCACCGACCAGTCCGGCAACGATCGCCCCGATCAAGCCGGCGGGCATTCCGCTGCCGACCAGTCGCTCCCCGATCAGGCCCGCCAGCGCGCCGACAATTAAAAGAACCAAGAGATGCGTAAGCGACATATTAGACCTCCACTAATTTGGTAACGCGACTATCACATTATATTGACGGCAGCCCGGAAAAGCAAGCCTGACAAGTTGCGCGCGCAGCAAGGCTCGTGGCAGCGTTGCAGATCGGATTCGGCGTGCCGGGCGAGCAAACCAGTAGGATGATCGAGCCCAGCTGAGCGAACCGGTCGCTCACTCACCTCTCGACCCGGCCGAACCATTTGGACTCGGCGAACGTTATAGAGATAGAGTCACCTGGGCCTCGGCCCGGCCGTACGCGGTTGGGCAACGCGAGTCGATGCATAAAGGAGCAAACCAACTGGAAAAAGATGCCGTGACCAAAGCGAATCAGGTTCCCTTCAAGCCCGGTGATCTCGTCGTCCATGCGACCCATGGCCTGGGCCGTTTTTCCGGCATGCGCGCGATGGGCGACGCCAACGGCCAGTACTTGCAACTTGATTACGCCAGTGGTGACCGCGTCTTTGTTCCGCTCGAGAACCTCGACCGCATCACGAAGTACGCTGGCGATGAGGTCGACGTCGCTCGGTTGACGAGCAAGGAAAGCCCGAGCCGCTCGCCATATGCGCGGCCGGCCAATCCGAATGCGGCGCACCCGCCGGCCACTCCCCCAACGGCGACGACGCCGACGACGCCGCCCGCACCGGCTGCCTGATCCCGCTCCAGGCGTGACGGCGTCGATCGCCAAAAAGCCCTTTCGATTTGGCGCGGGCATGCCTGATCTCCTGCCGCGCCAGGCCTTTATCGACAGCGCAAAGGAGATCGAAGCCCTCGGCTATTCCAGCCTGCTGCTTTCCGATCACCTGGTCGATCAGTTCGCGCCGTTTTCGGCCCTCGGCGTCGCCGCGGGCGTGACCAGCAGGCTCCGCGTCGGCATGTTCGTCCTGAACAACGACCTTCGGCACCCGGTGGTCCTCGCTCAGGAGCTCGCGACCCTCGATCAATTGAGCGACGGCCGCCTCGAAATTGGCATCGGCGCGGGCTGGAACCGGCCCGAGTACGATCGGGCCGGCATTGCCTTTGACAGCTCGGGCACCCGGATCGAGCGGATGAGCGAATCGGTCAGCGTGCTGAAAAGCCTGTTTGCCGACGGACCGGTGGCCTTTAGCGGCCGTCACTACAGAATCAACGGCTTCGCCGACCTGCCCCGTCCGCTCCAGCGACCGCATCCGCCACTGATGATCGGCGGTGGCGGCGTAAAGACCCTCTCCTTCGCGGCGCGTGAAGCTGACATCATCGGGCTGGCGCCCCGCGCCATCCGTCCGGGTGTCTCGGACGTCCGCGGCTGCATGACCGAGGGCACCCACAAGAAGATCGACTGGGTCCGGGCAGCGGCCGGCAACCGCTTCGCCTCCCTCGAGATCAATACGTACCCGACGTTTCATCCGGTCACCATCACCGACAAGCCGCGTCCGGTAGCGCGCCAAGTTGCCGACCGGCTGAACCAGCGATACGATGCCGGCCTCACCGAGGATGAGATCCTCGAGTCGCCGCATGTCTTCATCGGCTCGATCGACGGCCTGGTCGAGAAATGCGAGCAGATCCGCGAACGCCACGGCATCTCCTACATCTTTGTCGGCAACGAGTTCAGGGAGTTTGCCCCGGTCGTCGAGCGTCTCGCCGGTCGCTGACCTCCGCCGGTTACCCGGCTAAGCTTCGCTGATGGAATCTCGTCCGCTTGCCTTTCGGCCAATCTGGGTAGAGCGTTCCGCATGATGCCCCCGGGCCATGGCGGCCCATCTATGTTCGGCTGGTGGGCCCGCTCGCGCGCCCAGCGCGCGGATGACGGCCCGGCGAACAGCGGCCTCACCGGCGACCCGATCATCGAGGGCCCACCGGAGCAGGAGGGCGCGAAGGATCTGCGGAGCCGCTGGCGCAACCTCCAGCAGTCGGTCCGCGGGACCGCCGCGGCCCTGCCCCGCGTCATCCGCTTAGTCTGGGAGGCGGACCGCGGCGTAACGACCATCCTTTTCGCCACCACGGTCATCGCCGGGGTCATCCCGGCGATCTCCGCCTACACCGCCAAGCTGCTGATCAACGCCGTCGTCCAGGGGATTGCGGTCAGTCGCTTTCACCTGGCGGATCGCGCCCAGTTCGACTTCGGACCCCTGCACACCCCCGTCTTCACCACCATCAACGGCATCATCTTCCTGGCCGTCCTGCAATTGCTGATCTTCGCGCTGACCGCGTTTCTGGGGACGATGCGCAACATCACGCAGCAACTCCTTCAGAACTCCGTCTCGATGCGGATCCAGTTGATGGTGATGGAGAAGGCGGCCACGCTCGACCTGGCCTTTTACGAGGACGCCGCCTCATACGATCTGCTCCGGCGAGCGCAGACCGACTCTATCAACCGGCCAGTCCTGATGATCTCGACCGCCTTTGGTCTGGTCCAGACCGCCCTCACCTTCGCCACCATGATCGCCCTGCTGGTCCTGGTCAGTCCGCTGCTGGCCCTGATCGCCCTGGTCTCACCGATCCCCGCCTTCATTGCCGACACTCGCTACGGCTGGCGAGGTTACAACATCGCGCGCTGGGGATCCCGGCTCCTGCGCCGAATGAACTACCTCGTGACCCTGGTCACGACGGATAGCTATGCGAAAGAGGTGAAGTTGTTCGGACTCGGCCGCTACTTCATCCGGCGGTACAAGCTGATCGCCGACGCCTACTACGGCAGCCAGCGGAGTCAGGTTGTGCGCCGCTACTTGACCGGCTTCGCGTGGGGGAACTTGAGCACGATCGCGACCTCACTGACCTATCTTTTCGTTGCGCTGCAAGCGATCGCGGGCCGGCTCACCCTCGGCGACCTCACGCTGTACACCACCGCGGCGCAGTCCGTCCAGAGCTCGATCCAGGGCATCCTCGGCGGGTTTACCGGAATGTACGAGCACAACCTGTACCTCAACAATCTCTTCGAGTTGATGGCGATCGAGACCGTGATGCCGGCGCCTGATAAGCCGGTGCCGGTGCCGAAACCGCTGCATGGCGAGATCCGCTTCGAGAACGTGACCTTTGCCTACCCGGGCGCCGCGAGCCCGGCTCTCACGAACCTGAGCTTCACCGTCGCGCCGGGCGAAACGGTGGCGATTGTCGGGCGGAACGGCGCGGGGAAGACGACCCTCTTCAAGCTGATCTGCCGGCTCTACGATCCGGTCGGAGGCCGGATCCAGGTCGATGGCGTGGACATCCGCGACTACGATCCAGGCGAACTACGAGGGCAGATCGGCGGCATGTTCCAGGACTACGTCACCTACCAGGCCACCGCGGCCGAGAACATCGGGTTGGGCAACCTCGGCGACATCGCCGACCGCCAGGCGATCGAGCGCGCCAGCCGCCAGGCAGGGTCCGACGAGTTGATCGCGACCTTGCCCCACGGATACGACACGGCGCTGGGCAAGTGGTTCGATGCCGGGGTCAATCTTTCCGGAGGCGAGTGGCAGAAGGTGGCCCTGGCCCGCGCCTTTATGCGTGATGCGCGGATCCTCC
This sequence comes from Candidatus Dormiibacter sp., assembly GCA_039922495.1. GTDB lineage: Bacteria > Chloroflexota > Dormibacteria > CF-121 > CF-121 > JALYYC01. The sequence continues at coordinate 28,433 of JBDTEO010000015.1, read as the reverse complement.
TGCTCGACGAACCGACCTCGGCGCTTGACGCGCAGGCGGAGTACGAACTCTTCGAACGGCTTCGCTCACTGACGGCAGGCCGGACCGCCGTCTACATCTCGCACCGCTTCTCCACCGTTCGCCGCGCCGACCGGATCCTCTTCCTCGAACATGGGCAGCTCGTCGAGGAAGGCACCCACGAGGAGCTGATGCGCCTCAACGGGCGATACGCTCGCCTGTTCCGCCTGCAGGCATCCGCCTATACCGGCGAAGAGATCCTCGCGGACATCCCCGATCTCGACGTCGCCCCCACCGCCTGAACGCACCCTCGCGTACCCTCGATTGGTGGGGCTTTACTGGTCCTTGCCAGGGTGATACGAGCCCAGTAAGTTCCTAGCCGCCGAAGGCCGACGTCGGAAGGACGAAGAAGACCACCGCCGCCATTGCATAGAGGACAAGGAGTTGGGCACCCTCGAGCCAGTTGCTTTCCCCATCCTGGGCGGTATGGGTGAAGATGACGACCAGCAAAGCAAGAATCGAGACCTCGACGAAAGTGAAGACGAGGTTCATCGGGTGCACGAACAGGCTAAAGAGCACCACCAACGGCAGGATGAAGGTCGCGATCTGGATCGACGACGCCGAGGCGATCCCGAGTGCAAGATCCAGCCCCGAGTCGCCACCGCCGGCCCCCTCCGAGGTGGCCGGCTTTCGGATGGCGAATTTGATCGCCGCATAGCCCTCAGCAACATTCCCAGCGTTCGCGACGATGATCATCCCGACGAATACCTCGCTCCATCCGAAGACTTTCGTGACCGCAGCAACCCCGTTGGTCAGGATGTCGCTCACGGGGATCAACGCGACAGCCATCAGAATCAGGAGGCCCAGGCTGAAGGCGACGGGCCACGCCGGCAGGCGATGTTGGCGGGCCGCGTCCATGAAGATGCGGGTGTCGCGGCCCTCGGTCGCCCGGCCGCCCAGCGACTCGAGACCAAAGATCCCGTACGCCACGTAGGCGATGTAGGCAACCAGTAAGACAACCGCGATCCCAACGCTGACGTTCTGGATCGTCTGCGCCATCTGCGCTCCGTTGCAGCTTCGCGCACACAGCGTAAACGCACTGACGGTCGGGAACAGGATCGCCGCAACCGCGAGCATCATCAAGATGCTGTGGCGACTCGCCTCGAGCCGGTTGAAGCGCGGACGACCGTGCACCAGGCCGGCCGCGACAAAACACAGCCCCATGATCAGGGCGGAATTGCTGATCAGCGCGCCGACCAGCGTGGCCTTCACAAGCGGGATCAGGCCCTTCTGCACGCCGAAGATCCCGATCATCAGGTCCGGCAGGTTGCCGAAGGTCGCGTTCAGGAGGCCGCCGGTGCGTCCGCCGAGCCGCCGCGCCAGCTGCTCCGTTGCGGAGGCGATGAGGGCCGCAGCCGGGATCACGGCCGCCACCGAGAGGAAAAACTGCAGGGCTCCAGGCGCACCGATCCTTGACGCCACGATGCTCGCCGGAACAAAAACGAGAAGCGCCATCATCACCCGGTCTTCGCGCGATAGCTTGACGTTCGCCATCCGCGTCTGAGGGTACCGTGTTCGGATGCAGCCTGACTTGACTATCCGCATCCCGGCCGGCGCCCTCGTGCTCTTGATCGGCGCTGCCGGCTCGGGGAAGTCCACGTTCACCGCCCGCCATTTCCCTGCCGACAACATCATCTCGCCCGATCGGCTCCGTGGCCTTCTGAGCGGTGACGAGTCGAGCCAGGCGCGAAACGACGACGTCTTCGCGCGCCTCCATCAGTTGGTCGAGGAGCGCACGGCCGCGGGGCTCCTCACCGTCGTCGACGCGACCAACACACGCGGGCCGGCCCGTGCCGAACTCGGCTGGCACGCGCATCAACACCACCGGCCCCTGGTCGCCATCGCGCTCGTCCTCCCCCCGGAGACCTGCTTCGCCCAGAACGCCCAGCGTCCACGGCCCATCCCGCCGCGCGTTGTCCGTCAGCAGATGGCGGACCTTCGGCATGTGGACAGCGACCTCGAGACCGAGGGATATGCCGCGATTTACCTGATTCGATCCGCTTCCGACCTGGACCGCGTTCGCATCACGCTGCCCGCGTAGACTCGGAGGGTGAAGAACGCATGACCGACCCGGAGTTCGTCGAGGCGTTCTTCGCAGGCCGGCTGCCCAATAAGCAGTTCCACCACCGAGACCATCTTCGGCTGACCTGGCTGGTGTTGCGGCAGTACGGTCGGGAGCGCGGTGGCCGGATGATCACGGACGGGATCCGTCAGTTCGCTTCCGCCCACGGCCAGGCCTCCAGATACCACGAGACCATGACGCAGTTCTGGATCTGGCTGGTCGATCACGCCCGGCTGGCACGTCCGCGGGTCACCTCGTTCGAGGACTTCCTGGCGGCCTTTCCACTCGCGCTGGACAAGGCCCTCCCCTTCCGCCACTGGACCCATGAGGCGATGATGAGAGCCGCCGCCCGCGAGGCCTGGCTCGAGCCCGACCTGGTGCCGCTTCCCTGACTCCCAGCTCCGGCGCGACCGAGCTGACCCCCGGACCGAATCCCGCACGGATCACGATTCGACGCCTCGTCGAGTATTCCGACACCGACTCGTCCGGCCACTATCACAACGGCGCCGTTATCCGGTGGAGCGAGGCCGCCGAGGCGGTGCTGCACCAGCGGCTCGGGATCGCGCATCGAACCTTTGGCCTCACACCGCGGCTTCGGTTAGAGGTCGACTTCCGTGAGCGCCTCTACTTCCTCGACGACATCGACATCGATCTCGCCGTCACTCACGTCGGCCGCACCTCACTTCGGTACCGCTTCGAGGTCCGGCGGGACCAGGCGGTCGCCGTCACCGGCGAGCTGGTCACCGCCTACCTGCCGCGGGATGCCAACCACACCGAGCCGTGGCCGGACGACATCCGCCGCGCGTTGACCGAAGGCGGCGACCGGACCAACGCCTGACGAGCTGCCGCTGAACGGGCTCCGCCCGATTGATAGGGCGGCGTGACATTCCAGCGGTAGCTTGACAGACGGTGGCTAACACGGTACTTATGTGCTCACATAATCCGTGGTCCTAAGGAGGGGAACATGGTCACCAGAACCAGCGCACCCGGCCGGTCTGACGAGCTACTTTCCGAGCGAGTTGCGGGAGGCATTCTACCGAAGGTTCTCGGAACCTTCGACATGGTCGCCATCTTCGTTGCCATCGTCCTATTCGCCAACCAGGGGTCCGTCATTCAGGCCGCCGGGGCGGCTGGCTTCGTCTACTGGATCCTCGGCTTTCTCACCTTCCTGATCCCGGGCGCCATCGTCACCGGGCAGCTCGGCCTCATGTTCCCGGGCGAGGGCTCCATCTACGTATGGACCCACAAGGCGCTGGGCAACTTCTGGGGGTTTTTCGCCGGCTTCTGCGCCTGGTGGCCCGGCATCCTGGTCATGGTCGCCACGGCGGACCTGATCGTGACCATGATCCAGTTCCTCAATTCCAACCTGCTCCAGCAGCCATGGCAGCAGGGCGTGGTCATCCTGGCTGTCATCTGGATCTCCAGCGCCCTCGCCATTCTGCGCTTCCGGGTCACGCAGAACATGGTCAACACCGTCTTCGTCATCTACGGCGCGGCCATCGGGGCGATCGGGCTGGCCGGGCTGGCCTGGTTGCTGGGTGGCCATCCGGCCGCGAACAGCTTCGCCCCCTCGTCGTTCGGTCTGAACAGCGGCAACTTCACCTTCTACGGGCTGGTGATCCTGGCCCTGCTAGGCATCGAGGTCCCACTCAACATGGGGGTCGAGATCCGCGACCGCAAGGCGATCACCAAGTACCTCTTTTGGGGTTCCATCGTGGTCATGGCCGCCTACCTCTTGCTGACCTTCGGGGCGATGGTCGTCGTGCCGCAGAAGGATGCCAATTCGACCACGGCCATCCTGCAGGCGGTCCAAACCGTCTTCGGTTCCGGCGTCAGCACGGTTATCACCCTGATCCTGATCGCCTTCTTCCTCTTCAACACCACGGTCTACAACTATTCGTTTGCCCGATTGCTCTTCGTCTCCGGCCTTGACCGCCGGTTGCCGGCCGCGCTGGGGCGGGTGAACCGCAACAAGGTGCCGCACATCGCCGTCCTGACCCAGGCCGTCATCACCTCGATCATCACCGCCATCACCTTCCTCGTTTTCAATGGCAGCGCCAATCTTTCGACCTCCGTCTACATCGTCCTGCAGGCGGCGGTGACCGTGATCTGGTGCGTTTCCATGATCATCCTGTTCGTGGACGTGCTGATCATCCGCTCCAAGTACCCGGAGGAATTCAAGCGGGAGCAACTCGTCCCCGTCGGGGTCTTCGTCACCGCCTCGGTCGCGGGCGCGATCGCCAGCTTTGTCGGAATCTGGGTCACCCTGACCGGGTCCTGGAATAGCGCGCTGATCGCCAACGGCCCCTGGTTGCTGATCGTGGGCGGTGTGGCGGTCGCCTCGCTGGTCGTCGCCGTGGTCGTCTACCTCCTCGGTCTCAACCAGGCGCGGCGCGCCGCCGCGTCGACGGCCTGATGGCCACCACGATTCGCGAGACGGCTCGGGCGGCGGACCCGGAGGTTCGCCGCGCCGAGATCGTGACACACGCCGAAACGGCCGGCCTCCGATTGGTCCGCTTCCTCTATTGCGACAACGATGGGATCATCCGCGGGAAGAGCAGCAGCGTGACCACGCTCAAGGACCGGCTGGAAACCGGCATCGGCCTCACCCTGGCCATGCAGGCCTTCACCATGCTCGATCACCTGGCTTCGGTCGACGGCATGGGCCCGGTTGGCGAGATCCGCCTGGTGCCGGACCCGGAGACTTTCGTGGTCGCCCCGTACGTCCCCCATACCGGCGTTGCCCTTGTCGACATGGTCACCCTCGACGGCAAGCCCTATGAGGCGGACGGGCGCGCCTTTCTCAAGCGCATGGTTGATCGAGCCGCGGGCCGGGATCTCTCGATCGTTGCGGCCTTCGAGCCGGAATGGTCGTTGGCCCGGCGCGATGGGGAAAACTTCACGCCCCTTGACGACAGCGGCTGCTTCACCACCACCGGCATGAACATGTCGGCCGAGGTCATCGACGAGATCGTCGCCGCCCTGGAATCGCAGGGGCTGACGGTCGAGCAGTATTACGCCGAGCTGGGCTGGGGTCAGCAGGAGCTGTCGATCCGGCACGCCCCGGCGCTTCGGGCGGCGGACAACCAGGTGATCTACCGCGAGACCGTTCGTGGGGTTGCCCTCAAACACGGCCTCTACGCCTCCTTTGCGCCCAAGCCGTGGGGCAACCAGGCCGGGAATGGCTGCCACCTCCACTTCTCCGGCTGGGATCAGGACGGCACCGTCAACCGCTTCTACGAGCGCGGCGCGCGCTACGGGCTTTCCGAGCTCGGCAGGCAGTTCATGGCCGGCGTCCTCGATCACCTGTCCGGGCTGGTGGCGCTGACCTGCGCCTCGGTGAACTCCTACCGTCGTTTGCAGCCGCAGATGTGGGCCTCCGCCTACCGGGTCTGGGGCCCGGACAATCGCGAGGGCGCGCTCCGGCTCGCTTCGCCGTTCGCCGGGCATGAATCGGAATCCACCAACGTCGAGCTCAAATCGTGCGATGCGAGTTCCAACCCCTACATCGCCCTCGGCGGGTTAATCGCGGCGGGACTGGACGGCATCGAGCGCCGGCTGGCCCTACCGGAGCCGGTGACGGTGGATCCGCATACGCTCGACGACGGGCAACGAAAGGCGATCGGCGCCGACCGCCTGCCGCAGAGCCTGCGCGAGGCCGTCGGAAACCTGAAGCGGGACCGGGTGCTCATGGAGGCGCTCGGCGGGCGGCTGTCGACCTCCTACATCGCGGTCAAAGAACTCGATATCGAGGCGTTCGCGCAGCAGGACGAGGCGTTCGAGTTCCGGCAGCACATCTATAAATACTGACGCGGCGGGCCTCCTCGACGATTGGCAGGACGTCCTCGCCATTGACCATCACTGCCATCCGCTCCGCCGCTGGCCGTACTCACTGACGGCGATCGACCTCCGGTCGGTCTTCACCGAGGCGATCGACCCGCGAATTCCACGGGAGCACGTTCCCCAGACGGCCGCTTACCGGGACGCGCTGCGGCGGCTGGCGGGCGAGCTCGGCTGCGCGGCGGAGGAGGAGGCCATCCTGTCGGCCCGAAACGCCGCCGACCCGGCGGAGCTTGGGCGACAGCTTCTCGAGCGAAGCCGGACCGGCCTCCTGCTGCTCGACGCCGGCTTCGGCGGCGGCCAGGCCTTCACGGTGGAGGAGCACCTCGCCGCTACCGGGGTTCCCGGCCAAGCGATCGTCAGGCTGGAAACGCTCGCCGAGACGATGGTACGCCAGGCGGCCGACCCGGGCGAATGGCTGGCGCGCGTGCGCGAGGCCTTGCGCGACGCCGTCCGGCATGGGGCGGTCGGGATCAAGTCGATCTGCGCCTACCGGGCGAGCCTCTGGCTGCGACCGGTTAATCCAGAAAACCTGGCGATCGCGTTCACCCGCCTGCACGGACTGGCCCTGGAGGCGGACCGGCCCCGCATCAGCGGCGATACGCTCTGCCACGCCCTCCTCTTCGAGGCGGCGAAGGAGTGCCAGAGCCTCGACGTGCCGCTCCAGGTCCATTGCGGCTTCGGCGACCCCGACGAGGATCTCGCGGAGGCCTCACCCCTCGGATTGCGGGCGCTCTTTAATGACCCGGCGTATGCCGGCCTGCGGGTCATCCTGCTCCACTGTTACCCATTCCACCGGGAATCGGCATATCTGTGTTCGGTCTTTCCCGATGTCTACATGGACCTCTCGCTGACCATCCCAATGGCAGGGCTGGAGGGCAACCGCGCCGTACGTGAGGCCCTCGGGCTCTGCCCCTGGAGCAAGCTCCTCTACGCCAGCGATGCCACCCGGCTCCCCGAGGTCTATTTCGTCGCCGCCCAGGTTCACCGCGAGGCGCTCGCCGAGGCCTTCGGGGAACTGGTCGAGCGCCGGATCCTCGGCCGCGATGCTGCGCTGGCCGCGGGGCGCCGGGTCCTCGCCGGCAATGCCGAGTCCGTCTACCACCTGAAGCCCTCCTGAGTCCCAGCGAGACAGCGACGCCACGTGATCCGGGCTACGCCGCCTTGCGGCGGGCCCGGGCAGCCATCGTCCTTCCGGCCACCTTCGGATTTGCCACACTCGTGCTGCACGATCCGCAGAACGTGATCTTTGTCGCCTTTTGAATACTTCGCCCTCCTTGTTATGTCCGACTTCGGTGGCCAGCGACCGGCACGCGCCCTCGCCTACGTGACCGCCACCCTCGTCGGTGCCGTGCTGGTTACCCTCGGCACCCTCGTGTCGTCCACCACGGTGATCGCCGCCTTGGCCACGCAACGGGTCGCCTTTGTGATCGCCTTCAGCCGCGCCTTCGGTGGGTACGTCGCCGCTGCGCAGACCGGCATGCTCCTCTCCTACGTCATCGCTGTCTCGATCCCTTCGCCCGCCTCCGCCATCGCCTGCTGGACCCGCAGACGGCCGGCTTCCTGCTCTCGGCAGGGTCGCATGCCAGGCTCGCGGCAGATCTACTCGACGTGATTTCGAGCCGCGGCGGCTACCAGGCCGGCAGTTGTCCTGACGGCGCGCGTGAGGTGCGCGCCCAGGTGGACCGGCTCGATGAGCGGCTCCTTCACGACGCCGATCGGCTTGCTCTCAGCGACTCGGGGCGCGATGCCAGCCCGGTCGCGCTGGAACCGCCGCGTCACGCCGCTGTTGACTGTCTCGCTCGCTGGCGACACGACGAACGCGCCGGCCGTGGGGCGATGGCAGTCGTCATGGCCAGCGAATGGGTCGAGAACCTTGCCCGCCTGGAAGATGACCTCGAGCAACCGGTCGCCACCGCAGTAGAGGCCGCCCGCACCAGGTGGTGGCGCTGACGACTCGCCGCGACCAATCGACTCTCCTCGCGTGCAACCTATTCCTGTCGAAGCGCGTTATGGGGGCATGCGAATTGGCCGGCTTCGAGGGACAGACCCAACCTGGCTGGTCGTCGTCGGGGTTGCGGTCCTCGCCGTCGCCGCGCTGGCAAGCATGCTGCTGGTCCGCTCGACCCAGCCGAGGCCCGATCTTTCCACACCGAGTGGCGTTGTAACGGGCTATATCCAGGCGGTTCAGGCCGGGAAAGCCGATCAGGCCTGGGCCCTGCTGAGCCAGGATGCGGTCCAGTCGGGGCCGGGTAGGGTGGGACCGCTGTTCACCAAGGACGACTTCAAGCAGCAGGTGGAGGGCAATCGCCGCCCGACCGCCAGTCGCGTTCGAATCCTCAGCGCGAGCCAATCCGGTGATTCGGCCACCGTGCACGTGGAGGTCACCAACGCCTCCGGAGACCTGTTCAGCGAGGCGAGTGCCCAGACGATTGCGATCACGCTCAAGCGCGAGGCCGCGGGCTGGCGCATCACCTCGAATCCCTATCCCTACCAGTTCCAATGAGATGATCCAGCGCCGCCTCTACCTGTACATCGTCGCCGCCGTGAGCCTGGGCATGTTGCTCGTCGGCCTGGGCAACCTGGGCACCACGACCTTGAACGCCGTGCTGCGGGCGCCGAGCACCGGCACCGTCGTCAAAGATGCGATCGCCGGCTTTGGTGCCGTCACGCTGGTCGGCCTGCCGGTGTGGCTGCTCCATTGGACGATCGCCCAGCGGCTGGCGGGACGGCATCCGGACGAACGCGCCTCGGCCCTTCGCCGGCTCTACCTCTATCTCGTGCTGGCTGCCACGGCGGTCGCGGCCGCCATCGTTCTCCGCGGTCTCCTGGAGGATGGCCTGGGCCTTCTGCTCGGTTCCTTTACCGACGGCGCGGCCCTCGCACGCACCGCCTGGGTCAGCCTGCTGCTGCTCGCGTTCTGGTTCTACCACCTGCGCGTTGCCGAGGCAGACCGGGCGGCAGTGGGCCAGGTCGGCACCTCGGCAACCCTGCGCCGCTGGTACGCCTACGGCCTGCTGTTCCTCGGACTCGCCTTCCTCCTCTTTGGCGCCCGTAGTGTCCTCCAGCAGGTCCTGGTCCTGCTTGTCGACGGCCGCCAGACGATTGTGTTCGGCGGCCTCATCCCGGCGAGCCTTGCCACCATGCTCACCGGCCTGGGACTCTGGGGCTTTCACTTTCGATGGACATCCCGTGAGCCACTCCGGTCCGACGATCGTGGCTCGACGCTGCGTGCGGCGGAAGGGTTCCTGGTGCTGGCCGGCAGCGTCGCCCTCACCCTGGTCGGAGCCAGCCAGCTCCTCTACTACATGCTGGCTCGCGCGCTGGGCATCCAGCACCCGGGCGGCGTGAGTGACAATCTGCTCGCGGCGCTCGCCGGCCCCGGATCGACCGTCGTGGTCTTCGGCCTGGCCTGGGTTTGGACCCGGCGCGGGCTCGCCGCCGATGCCGGTGCAACCGAGGCAGCCCGGCAGGCGGGTGTTCGGCGCCTCTACACGCACCTTGTCGCGCTGCTCGCCCTCGCCACGCTCGCGGTCGGGGCGGCCGGCCTGCTCTGGACTCTCTCGGACCAGGTGTTGAATTCCCTGCTCGGTCGGAACGTCGGCGAATGGCGCGATCGGGCCAGCCTGTTCCTCACTCTCGCCGTCGTGGGCACGCCAATGTGGCTCACCCACTGGAAGGCGTCCCCCGAGGTGCGGGAACGTTTCACCCTGAGCCGGCGACTGTATCTTTACGCCGCGCTGCTTGGCAGCGTGCTCGCCCTCTTGATCAGCGGCGCGATCCTGCTCTACCGGGTGCTGGGGTTGATCCTGTCCACCAGCGATACGACCTCCGGGGCGGCGGTCGTCGACGCCGGTCGGTCAGCGTCGGTCATCCTGGTGGCGGTCGCCCTCGGCCTGTATCACTGGCGCCTGCTGCGGGCCGATTCGGCCGCCCGCCCGGCTCCTGCTTCCGAACCCGCCGCTCCCGCCAGCCGGTTCACCGTCGCGATCGACGGCGCCAACGAGGACCAGATCCGGCGCCTGCTCGGCGGTCTTCCCGGCGGCGCTACCTACGCTCTCGAACCTCGAAAAAACTGATCTGTCGGCCGGCATCTAGTATCAGGCGCATGGACGAGGAGCTCAAGCCACAAGGCTCGCTGCCGCATCCGCCGGAAGCCGTTGAACGTGACGAGGCCGCGGTCATCACCAGGCGCGCCAAAACCACCCTCGACGGGGGGCGCATGCCGACCATCTATATCGGGCATGGCGCACCACCGCTCGTCGATGACGAGCTCTGGGTGACCCAACTGGCCGCCTGGGCCAGGGCGTTGCCGCACCCGTCGGCCATCTTGATCGTATCCGCCCACTGGGAGAACGCGCCGCTCACGATCGGCGCGACCCGTACCGGTACGCCGCTGATCTATGACTTCGGCGGGTTTCCCGAGCGCTATTACCGCGCCCAGTACCGCTCGCCGGGGGCGCCCGAGCTGGCGACCCAGCTTCGCAAGCTGCTCTCCGACCAGCCGGTAGCCGAGGAGCCCGAGCATGGGCTCGACCACGGCGCCTACGTCCCGCTCACGGTCATGTACCCGGAGGCGGACATTCCTGTCTTGCAGATCTCGATGCCGACGCTCGATCCCGATCGATTGTTCGAAATCGGCCGGCGGTTGCTCCCGCTGCGGGACCAGGGCGTGCTCATCATCGGCAGCGGCTTCCTCACCCATGGCCTCCCCTTTCTGCGGGACTTCCGCGTCGACGCGCAGCCGCCGGAATGGTCCGTCGAGTTCGACGCCTGGGCGCACGAGGCGCTGGAGCACGGCAACGTCGACGAGCTCGAGGACTTCGTGCATCGGGCGCCGGCGGTGCGGTACGCGCACCCGCGCACCGAGCATCTGGCTCCCCTGTTTGTCACGCTGGGCGCCGGCGATAGCAATGGCGAGCCGCTTCCCAGTATCATCGAGGGCTATTGGATGGGACTCTCGAAGCGATCGATCCAAATACCGTGACCGCGCCCCTGCGCGATAGCCAGGCGTTTTCCGGGCTCTCATCGAACGACATTCCCAGAACCAAAGCGTTCTACGCTGAGACCCTTGGTCTCGATGTGACCGACGCGAATGGCATGCTCACGCTGAACCTGGCCGGCGGCAACAAAGTGATCATCTACCCCAAGCCAAACCATGCGCCCGCGTCGTTCACTGTGCTGAACTTCCCGGTGACCCAGATCGACCAGGTTGTCGATAGCCTGGCCCGGTCAGGCGTTCGCTTCGAACAGTACGACGGGATGCATCAGGACGACCGCGGCATCCAGCGCGGCCAGGGCCCTGCCATCGCCTGGTTCAAGGACCCGGCCGGCAACATTCTGTCCGTCATCGAAGGCTAGCCGGGGATCGCGGCGCTACTCTGAGTTCCCGCTCGCGTCCTGAAGCGACTTCAGGAGGGCCGCCAGGTCCGGACAACCCTTCTGGCGATGCGTCGTGACGACGATCACCTGGCCGTTGGGCAGGCGCACCTCGTATCGATGGTCGGGTAGCGAGACGCAAACCCCCGGGAGGTTGACGCCGGGGACGGCTTGGCTCGGCGGTTGCGCGTCACCGGTGGGTGGCGCAGCGGGGACGATCGAGGGTGCCGGTGTTGGCGACGGCGTGGGCTTGCTGGATGCCGCCGGAGCCGGCGCGGTCGAGGTGGGCGGCAGCCCGGCGGTGAGCGGCGCCAGTTGCTGGCCTATCGAAGAGATGGCGGCCGACAGCCCGGCCGAGGCCCGCGACGCAACCGTGAACGCCCCCACCGTAAAGACGGTTACCACCAGGCACGCCGCGACCAGAAGGCGGAATCCGGCCGCGCCGCTGTCACGACTGGCGCGGCGGCGACGCGGCTCCGCCACGGGATCCTGGAGGGGGGTTGGCCTGGCATAGGCGACGGGATCGGCCACCGCGACCGGTTGAAATGACCGCGCCAATGGGGCGTCGACCGGGCCCCTGATCGACCACCAGAGGTTTCCAACGGTGATCACGATCGCCAGCGTGATCGCCGGAACAAGGAGGCCGCCACCCAGCCAGAACCCGAGGTTGATCACGGTGACGGCGAGCAGCACGGACCAGACCGATCCGAGGAGATCGCGGCGACGCCACACCGAGGCAACCACCCCCACAGAAAGGATGGCCACGATCGCCCAGATCGCCAGCGGCGGCGCCGAGGTGATCAGACTGGCAAAGAGGAGCGACCAGCGCCAGACCAGTCCCCAGGCGATCCCGCGCAGCACGTGGGACGGCATGGCCCTATCTTGCCTTAAAGACGTCCCGGGAGCGCGGAAACTCCATTTCCTCGGTGACCTGGTCGGCGATGACGGCACCGAATTCCCGCTCGACGATCCAGAGGGCCAGGTCGATCCCGGAGGTGACGCCGCCGGCGGACATGAGGTCGCCGTCGTCGACAACGCGCCGCTCCATCACCGTCGCGCCGGACGCCCGGAGGTCTCTCAGAGCGCTCCGATGGGTGACCGCCGGACGCCCCTTGCTGAGCCCAGCGGTGGCGGCCAGCATGCCGCCGGTGCACACCGTGGCCACGGTCGTGCCCTCCCCATGGAGTTTCTCGAGCAGCCTGGGAATGTCGCCACGGTTCGCCTCGGTCCAGGCACCGCGCTCGGCGTGATTGCTCCAGCCGCCGCCAGGAACCACGATCATGTCGGGCCGCCCGTCGAGCTTTCCATCGGGGCGCACCCGCAGCCCCCCGGAGGCCACGACCTCGGTGGCGCCGTCGAGTGTGTTCAGCGTCACCTCGACCGGGGCGCCCATGGTTGCCGCGTGGCGGAAGACCTCGAACGGGCCGATCGCGTCCAGCTCGTCGAAACCCTGATAGAGCAGGATGGCGATGCGCATGCAGCGACGATACCGGCTAGGCCCGCCGTCGTCCACTTTGACTGGACCGCAACGCCGGGACATCGCCAGAGCCGCTGCGGCATCAGCGCCGAAGGAGGCCCTGCCAGCGCAGGGCCTCCGCCAGCCGTCGAATCACCGCTGCTGGCCGTCGAGCGAGGAACCCGTCTCCAGCAGGGTCTTCAGGCCGCTAAGGATCCAGCTCCAGCCACCGCCTGCGCCCTCGGCCTCCATCCCGCCCGCCATCAGCACTGCCAGCTTCGCCGCGCCATCGAGGTCGTGAACCACCGTCAGCTTGGTGACGCCATCTTTGTTCTCTCCGATCTCGTAGGTGACCCGGGTGAAGCCTTCTGACGCCATCGCCTCGTCCATCACCATCCGGAATGTCTGGACCAGCTTTCGCGGCGGGATCGCCTCGATCACCTCGCCATCCACGCCCACGTCGGGCGCCCCCGTCGATCGCATCGCCTGGCTGGTTAGGCCGCGGTACTTGCCGCCGGGACGCAGGTCATATTCCCCACGCCCGCCGTATCCGTACCGTTCCGTCCATTCGGGCTTGGTGATCGCGTCCCAGATTGCCTGGGGCGTCGCCTTGATGTACACGCGGTAGACCTGCGTGGTCACCTTGGTCTGAGTTGTCGTCGTCATGCCGTTTCCTCCAATTTTTTCTTGAGTTCCGCGAGTGCCGACACCTGTTGCTCCGTGTACTTGTTGATCCACCGGTCGTGGATCAGCCGAATCGGGACCGGGTTCAGGAAATGGAGCTTTTCCCGTCCCGATCGCCGAGCGACCACGAGTCCCGCCTCTTCAAGCACCCGCAGATGTTTCATCACGCCGAAGCGGGTCATCTCCAGCTCGGACTCGAGCTCGGTCAGCGTGCGGCCGTCACGCTTGAAGAGCTGATCCAGCAGGAAGCGTCGTGTTGGATCGGCGAGCGCCTTGAAGATCCGGTCGTCGTCAGTCACGGCGTCAGCATACGTGACCCAATGGTCACATGTCAAGGCGCAAAATGTCCCCTATGAACCCGGTCACGGTTCTTTCCGCGACGGCGCTGTTCAAGGGGTTCCCGGCCGATCAGCTCGAGCCGCTCGCTGCCAGCGTGAAGTCGAGGAACTTTCCGCGGGGCGCCACCATCTTCCACGAAGGCGACCCAGGAAATGTCCTGCACATCATCGTCAGCGGACAGGTCAAGATCGGCCACATCGGTCGTGGCGGCGAAGAGGTCGTCTATGCGGTCCTCTTGCCGGGCGATACCTTTGGTGAGCTTGCCCTCTTCGACGAGCGATCGGTGCGAGCGGCCGACGCCCAGGCGATGGAGACGACCGAGTGCCTGACGCTCGGGCGCGAGGCATTCCTCTCCTTCCTCGACGCGCATCCGAAAGCTGTGCGCCACCTGGTCACGCTCTTCAGCACCTACATCCGCGCCACCGACGAGACCTTTTCGGAGGCGGCGTTCCTCGACATCCCCGGCCGCGTCGCGAAGAAGCTGCTGGACCTATCGGAGTCGCAGGGTGAAGCCAGCGCCCAGGGTCGGCGAATCCGGATGCGGCTGACCCAGCGGACGCTGGCCGGCATGGTCGGCGCGAGTCGCGAAAACGTGAACCGGGCCCTCGCCCGGCTCGTCGCCCGCGGCGATATCGCGCTCGAGAAGGGCTTCATCACGATCGTCCGGCCGGCCGAACTTCGAAAGCTCGCCTGAACGCAGGCAAAGAAAAAGGGCAGCCAGCGCGGGCTGCCCCAAAGCATGCTTCGGGAAGCGCTACTCCATCGACAACTTGCTGGCGACTTCGTTCGACGCGACCTCGCTGGACGCCACCTCGTTGGAGGCAACCTCATTCGACGCGACCTCGTTCGACGCGACCTCGTTCGTCGCCGCCTGGTGAGACAGTGCTTCGTTGGAGGCTGCCTGGTTACTGGCGGTCTCGCTGGACTGCGCGTGGCTCGCTGCCATCGTCCGCCGTACCTCACGGTCGTCACCGATCGCGCCGGCGATCCCGCTCCGTAGCTTTGACTTCTCATCGGGGCTGAGGTCGTACGGCCGGATGGCGGCTTCGAAGTTGTCGTTCAGCTGACTCCGGAAGCGCGCATCACTGGACGCCTTCAAAACCACCTGCTCTAGGACTTCCTTGCTCATGGTTTCACCTCCTTCTTATCGGGCTCGTGGTGCGAAGTATCGGCTCACGGCGCTGCTGGGGAAGCGACGCGCGACACGTTTCTCGTGTGTCATTTGTCACTCACCGGCGGCTTCGGCTGGTTGAGAAAGTCCATCAGGACCGGTTCCGATCGCGGCTTGCAGACACCGCAATGCAGGGCGTCTTCGACCGCCAGGCCGTAAAGGTTGCCATTGCTGGGATAGACCTCGAGCACGAATGGATGGGTCTTGGCGTCCTCGCGGCAGACCGCCCGCCCGCAGAACCGGCAGGTCCCATTGGCGGGCGAGGCGCAGATCCAGCACTGCATCAGGCCGCCCCTCGCATGGAATGGCCCCGGGGCGTCCGGGAAGCGGCGATGCCGGCGATCTGCCCCTCCAGGTCGAGATAACGCCCGAGCAGGTCACGAAAATCCTGCCGCTCGAGCCTCCAGACCGAGCCGGCTTCCAGCCCCTGGACTGTGGCGTTTCGCGGCGTATCGCGAAGCAACGCGATCTCCCCAAAGAAGTCTCCGGGCTTCAGCGTGGCGACGCGGCGGCGGCTCCGCTCCTTTCGCATGATCACCTCGACAGTCCCCTCGCGGACGATATAGAACGAGTCGCCCGGATCACCCTGCTTGACCAGCACCTGGCCAGGCGCAACGCGCTCGACCTGGAGCTTAACCGCCAGCAGATCCAACTGCCGCGGCGCCGTATCGGCAAAGATCGGCAGCGCCCGCAGCCGGTCCCGCTCCTCGAGTGCGCCACGCACCCGAGACTCCCATTCGACCGGCCCGGCCAATTCACTCCAGAACGCCTTCGAAGGGAACACCAGGAGCTTGAGCGGCGTTTCGGCCTTGACGGTGGCCTCGCGGACGCCGCGCTTGAGCAGCGCGCGTTCGCCAAAGAAGTCCCCGAGGGTCATCTTGCCGACAATCCGATCCTCGTTTTGTTCCCGGACCAGGAGGGCAGCCTGGCCGGCCGCGATGATGAAGAACTCGTCGCCCCGGTCTCCCTGCCGCACGACGGTCGCGCCGGCCGGGATTTCTCGGACCTTCGCGCTCCCGGCAAGGCGTTCGAGGCTCTTCTGCGGCAGGCTCCGCAAGAAGGCCAGCCCTTCCAGCAGGCGCAGGCGGTCGCTCATCCGGATGGTGAAGATCGCCTTCCTCGCCGCGGCCGGCGCGCTCATGACGACCCGACGGTAGCCCCACAGGCGCCGTCCAAATTTCATGCTGAGCGGGATGCCGATCGCCGCGACCAGCCCGACCGCGATCACCTTGGACAGCAGGCCCGGGGTCAGCCAGAGCGGCCGGATGATCGGCCCCAGCCGGCGCCGCCAGTACAGGTAGGCGAGGAAGATCGAAGCAAACGAATATGCCGCCGACAGCAGGCCAAAGATCGCGAAGAAGGTCTCACGACCGGTGAGCCGCCGACGCGTCCAGAGCTGGCTCCATAGCGGCCCCTTGATAAAGGTGAGCGCCCGGACCCGAAGGTCGGGGATCTCCAGCCATTGCTCGAGAATCCAGTACCCGTCCCAGAGCAGAAGCGGCATCAGGTTCAGCAGGTTCGTCAGGTAGGCGGCAACGGCCAGCTTGAAGAGGACGGTGCCGATAAGCCCGGTGCCCAGCGCGGTGGCCCCGAGGGCACTCGCGCCGGCCAGGATGAACCCGGAGTAGGGCCCGGCCCAGAAGATCGCGATCCGGCGGCGCCACGGCTCGAGCCAGGAGTCGGTGACGTCGACGTAAAACGCCGGCATCAGGTAATAGAGCATGAAGCCGCCCTTGGGAACCATCCGGCCATAGTGCTTGCAGGTGAGCGCGTGGGCACTCTCGTGGATGAAGATCACGAAGTAGTAGGCGATCACCAGGGCCAGAACGCCGATCAGCCCGGAGCCGGCGATCGGCGCAAAGGGGTCCCGGCCCGTGAGCAGCTCCCGCACAAAGGCGCCGAGCCCGACGATGGTGACGACCACGCTGGCCCAGAGGAACACCGGCGTGAAGATAAAGCGCCCGACCGTGTCGTGGTATCGGGTCACGAGTCCGTCGATGCCGCGGACGGGAAACTTCATCCGCAGCCCGCTCCCTTCCATCCAGCGCCGCTGCTTCACCGGCGCGGCCGGATTCAACTCCTCGCCGAGGTCCTTATAGATGTCGCGAGGCGGGTCGGTGAGAAAGCCGGCCTGCCGAAGGAGGGTCACGAGGTCGGTGACCTGTCGGAAGCCGAAGCTGCCGTAGCGGCGGAAGTATTCGACCACCAGGTCGGCAACCCGCCGGCTGCCGTCCATCAGCTGGGCCAGCTGGTCGTCGCGCTCGCTCAGCCGGAGGTACTTGCGGGGTCGGTCCGCCAGCATGATGTTCGGCAAACCATGGCGGGTCTTCATCCGAACCCAGGTGAGATCGGACCGAAGCATTGGACGGTAGTCGCCCGGACTCGCTCGCTCGGCGAGCTGATCCCACACGGAAAGGGCGGTCGCGGCCGCTGACGACTCTAGCTCGACAGTTGAGCGGCTTGAACTCACCAGGTCCCTCCTAGCCGTGGACTATGCATGGCGGTTCACTCCGCGTCAAGATAGGGGGTTTACATTTACCTAGCCGATGGCTACGATGGCGGCTGAACACGCAGCGTTCATTTCCGGCAACGGACAGTTAGGGGAACGGAGGAAACAAATATGGGGACCAGGCGTTTCGTCGCATCCGCGGCGACCATCGGGAGCGTGCTATTTTTTGCTCTTTCCAGCGGCGCGACAGCCCTGGCCGCACCCGGCGATGGGGCCAGCGACGTGGCGGCGGCAAGCGTCATTTGCGATCCAGGTTTTGGTAAAATCACGTACGACGAGGGGACTGGGGCGCCGATCGCGATCTCCTGCATGATCACCCAGGCCGGGCCTGGCAACAACGAGGCCCGCTGCATCGAGCAGAGCTCGGCCCCGGCGATGGTTGAGACCTGCATGATCGAGCAGACCAATACCACCGGCAACAACCACGCGGTCGTGGTTCAGGAGATCCGCCAGAAGAATGGCGCCGAGCAGACTGGCCAGCAGCGGGTGACGATCACCCAGACCAATGCCTCGGGGTTGAACGACGCCGGCACCGACCAGACGCTGAGCCAGTCGACCGACGCCGCCGGCAACCAGACGCAGACGAGTGATCAGGGGTTCCGTCCAGGTACGGGCGAGCCCGGTGTGACGATCCTCCAGACCAACGCCGACGGTGCGAACATGATCCACCTGAACCAGGCAGGTAAGCAGAAAGAAAAGACCGGCGATAGCACGGCCCTGCAAAGCCAGACGGTTGGACAGTCAAGCCACCTCGACCAGCACACCGCGGGCGCGACTCACGCCACCATCCACCAGGACGTTGATCAGAATCAGGACGGCCCCAACAAAGACAACCAGTCGCAGATTGCCGACCCGCATTGTTGCAACTTCTTCGATGGGAGCCAGGTCAACGTTGATTTGCACCAGGACGTTTCGCAGAAAGCCATGATGGGCGCCGCCCAGTTCGCCGACAACACGGCGCACTGTGTCGTGACGCCGGCGACCGCAGGAAACTGCAAGGTGCGGGAGACGATCAACCAGAACGGAGCGAAGATCACGAATACGTGCTCGAGTCCCATGTGTGCAACCGGGCAGGAATGCATCAGTGGCGCTTGCGTGCCTTGCCCAACCGTCACGGTGGGGGGCGAGGGGGACGTAGTCCAGACGCTACCCAATTGCCCGCCGCCTTGCCCGGACTGCGGGATAAGCCTCTCGAACGCGCGGCAGGCACTCGAGACGGCGCAGCTGAACCCGAGTACGCGGCCGGCTCATCTGTCTACTGCCTGAACGACCGCGGCCGGCCTGGGATCACTGCCCGGGCCGGCCCGATGACAGCCTCGACCGCGTAAGCTGCGCAGCACAAAACCCATGAACGCCGAGCGGACACTACCGACCGGCACCGTGACGTTCTTGTTCACCGATATCGAGGGCTCCACCCTGATGGTCCAGGAGCTCGGTGAACGCTGGATCGACGTGCTCGCGGCGCAACGACGCGTAATGCGCCGGGCGATCACCGCCAACGACGGCTACGAGATGGGGACTGAAGGCGACTCCTTCTTTGTCGTCTTCGCCAGTGCCGTGAAGGCGGTCGACGCCGTGGTTACCGCCCAGCGCGAGCTCGCGGCC
This sequence comes from Candidatus Dormiibacter sp., assembly GCA_039922495.1. GTDB lineage: Bacteria > Chloroflexota > Dormibacteria > CF-121 > CF-121 > JALYYC01. The sequence continues at coordinate 9,331 of JBDTEO010000015.1, read as the reverse complement.
GAGACCTGGCCGGAGGGCTTTCCCGTGCGGGTCCGCATGGGCCTCCATACCGGCGACGCCCGCGTGGTTGGCAGCGACTACATCGGGCTGGAAGTGCACCGGGCAGCGCGAATCGCGGCGACCGGCCACGGCGGTCAGGTCGTCCTCTCCGAGCCGACCCATGCCCTGATCGAGAAGGCGCTGGCCTCGGATATCAGCCTTCGCGACCTTGGGGAGCATCGCCTGAAGGACCTGCCCCGACCGGAGCGCATCTTCCAGCTCGATATTGGCGGCCTGCCCTCAGAGTTTCCGCCGCTGAAGAGCCTGAATCTTCGTCGCAACAACCTGCCGCTCCGGCTGACCAGCTTCGTCGGCCGACGCGACGAGCTGGCCGAGCTGCATGCCTTGCTGGCGCACGAGCGGCTCGTTACTCTAGCCGGGCCCGGCGGCATGGGCAAGACGAGCCTGGCCATCCAGCTTGGCGCCGAGGTGATCGAGTCGTACTCACAGGGTGTCTGGCTCACCGAGCTGGCCGCCATCTCCGATCCGGGCCTGGTGGCGCCCACAGTCCTGACGGTCTTCGGTCTGCGAGAACAACCGGGGCGCTCCCCGACCGCAACCCTGATCGAGTACCTGCACACCCGCGAGGTGCTTTTGATCCTTGATAACTGCGAGCATCTCATCGAACCCAGCGCGGAGCTGGCCGAGGCGCTGTTGCAGGAATGCCCGCAGCTCCGCATCGTCGCGACCAGCCGCCAGGGTCTGGGCGTCACGGGCGAGACCGTCTGGAAGGTCCCTTCGCTTACCGTGCCGGACCCCAAGCGGATGCTGCCCCTGGAGATCGTAGCCGAGTCCGCCGCCATCACGCTCTTTACCGACCGGGCCCGTGCGGTCAACCCGTCGTTCGCCTTGACCGAGAAGACGATGCCGCTGGTCAGCCAGGTCTGCCACGACCTCGATGGCATCCCGCTCGCCATCGAGCTGGCGGCGGCCCGGCTCAAGATGCTGACCGTCGACCAACTCGCCGTCCGCCTGAAGGACCGCTTCCGCGTGCTGACCGGCGGGAGCCGCACGCTCCCCCGCCAGCAGACCCTGCGGGCGGCCATCGACTGGAGCTTCGGGCTGCTCGGAGAATCCGAGCGGGCCCTCCTGCGCCGGCTCTCGATTTTTGCCGGCGGGTTCCGGCTCGAGGCGGCCGAGGAGGTTTGCGCCTGGGACCCCTTGACCGCCGACGAAATCCTCGACCTGCTCGACGCCCTGGCGGCCAAGTCGCTGCTCGTCGTGGACGAGGAGCGGGATGTGCCCCGATACCGCCTGCTCGAAACCATCCGGCAGTATGTCGCCGAACGGGTCACGGCAGCCAGTGAGGACCGGCCGCTGCAAACCCGGCATCGCGAGTGGTTTCTCGAGGTCGCCCGCCACGGCGAACAGGAACTCCACGGTCCGAACCAGCTCGCGTGGTTCGAACGGCTGGAGACTGAGCTCGAGAACCTCCGGGCGGCCTTCGAATGCTGCCTCGCCGCCGGCGAGGCGGAACAGGCGCTGGAATTCGCGGCATCGCTCGGCCTTTTCTGGCGGGCCCGTGGACGCTTTAACGAGGGCCGCGACTGGCTTGACCGCGCGCTGCGGGCCGGCGGCAAAGCGCGTACGGCCTTGCGCGCGCGGGCGCTCGCCTGGCATGGGCTGTTGACCAGCTACCAGGGTGCGTACGCCGAGGGGATCCTGCGCCAGCGGGAGAGCCTGGCCATCTACGAAGAGCTCGGCGACGACTGGGGCCGGGCCTTTGCGCTGCAGAACCTTGCGGCCGCTCTCCACGCCCAGGACGACTACGAACGCGCCGAACGATTGCACGGGGAAAGCCTCGCCCTCTTCCGAAAGACCGGGGACAAGCCCTGGATCGGCTTCGCCCTGACTCACCTGGGCTTCGGGGCGCTGGCCCGCGGTGACTATCCCCGGGCGATGTCCCTCCTCGAGGAGGCGCTCGCCCTCGCGCGCGAGGCGCAGGATACCCGTGAGATCGGGATCGCGCTCCAGTTGATGGGAGAAGTCGAGCTGGCCCAGGAGCACTATGCCCCGGCCTCCTCACTCCTCGAAGAAAGTCTCCTCCTCGTGCGCGAAGCCAAAGACAAGGTCGACGTCGCCAGCACGCTCCGCCTGCTCGGCATCGTCGCCCGCTGCCAGGGTGACTGGGAACGCGCCACCGCGCTCCTGCAGGAAAGTCTCGAACTGTCGCGCGAGGTGAATATCACCGAGTTCGAAGCCGAGAGCCTGTGCGAGCTCGGCATCATCGCGGGGCTGCAGGAGAACGCCGACGAGGCCAGCACCCTTCTCCGGAGTGCCCTGTCGAAATTCGACACTACCGAGCAGTTCGGCATCTCCCGCTGCCTCGAGAACCTGGCCGCGATTGCCGCGAAGATGGGCCAATGGCCGCGGGCAGCCACCCTCTACGCCAGCGCGGCCACCCTGCGGGATCGCATCGGTTCCCCCCTGCGGCCCTATGAGATGGCGGACCACGACCGCCTGGTTCGGGCCGTCCAGGCCGCGCTTGGCGAGGCCGCCTTCGAGGAACAATGGCGAGCCAGCGTGACGATGACGATCGAGGAGACCGTGGGCCTCGCCCTGCGGGAGGACCCAGCCCTGTCGCCGCAACGGCGCGAAGTGGTCAGCCTTCCGCCGCGATCATTATAGTTGTACTATCAGGTTTGTGACAGCTAGCACGCCGTGGGCCACGGGGGCGTAGCAGTGTCGTTCGATCCGAGAGCTCCGCTCGATCCGAGCCAGGTCGAAGACGTCCGTGGCAGCGGAGGCGGCTTCGGCGGCTTTGGGGGCCGAGGCCTCGCGATTGGCGGCGGTGGCCTCGGCACTGTCGTCCTCATCATCTACCTCCTTGTGGGAGGCAATCTCGGTAACCTCGGCGCCAGCCAGGATCCCAACGCCGGCCCGCAGCCCGCCGCCAGCTCCCTTCAAGAGTGCACCACCGGAGCCGACGCCAACAAGCGTGAGGACTGCCGGATCGTCGGCTATGTCAACAGCATCCAGAAGTTCTGGACCGGTGAGTTTGCCGCCGCCGGGCAGCAGTACCAGCCGGCCAAGACGGTCCTCTATACCGACCAGGTCTCGACCGGTTGCGGGGATGCCACGTCGCAGGTCGGCCCCTTCTATTGCCCGCAGGATAAGTACGTCTACATCGACCTCGGCTTCTTCCAGGATCTGCAAACGAAGTTTGGCGCCCGCGGTGGATCGCTGGCCGAAGGCTATGTGGTGGCGCATGAGTACGGTCACCACATCCAGGATCTGACGGGGCAGCTGTCATCGGCGGCCGGCCAACAGGGAGCAACCGGGACCTCGGTGCGTACCGAGCTGCAGGCGGATTGTTTCGCCGGCGTGTGGGCCAACCACGCGGCGGCAACCGGGTTCCTTGAACCGTTGACCCCGGACCAGATCGCGCAAGCACTGGATGCGGCAGCCGCGGTTGGCGACGACCGTATCCAGCAGAAAACCCAGGGCCAGGTAAATCCCGAGACGTGGACCCACGGCTCGGCCGCCGAGCGCCAGAAGTGGTTTACGAACGGTTACACCAAAGGCACCCGGAAGGACTGCGACACGTTCCACGGAAGCCTCTAGAAGCTGGATCCTTACTTGATGGTGGGCGGCGTTACCGCCGTCCGACCTGTCCGGAACCCGGTTCAGCCAGACTGATCTGAGCGCGGCCGATTTCAGAACCGCCCGCAACGACGCCGTCGATGTCCGGGCGAACGTCCTCAAGTCGGCTCGATTCTCCCTGCCGGAAGCCGCCTCGTTGATAACCGGACTGGGTTTGGTGCTCGATTAACATCGGTGGAGGAGGTGTAGGCACGGTGCAGATCTATCCCTGGTTGGTCTTTATCCACGTGGCGGCGGTCCTCGGTTTTGTCTTCGCGCATGGGGGCGCGGCAGTCATCTCGTTTCGAGTGCGCCGTGAGCGCAACATCGAGACGGTGGCGGCCCTGATTCAGCTGGCTGAAGCGACCAATACGTTGATGTATCCGTTTTTCTGGATCCTGGTGATCTTCGGTGTCTTTGCCGGCTTTGGTGGTCACTGGTTCGGGCAGGGTTGGATCTGGGCCGCGATCGTGATCCTCGCCCTGGCCACGTTTGCGATGTTCGGCGTGGCTTCGCCCTATTACCGGAAGTTGCGCGAAGCCCTCGGCCTGCGGGGACGTGGGCGCGGCAGGTCGGGGCCGATCCAGCGCTCCCCTGACGCGGAGATCCTCCCCCTGCTTGACTCGCGGCGCCCCGAGATCGTCGCCGGGATCGGAATCGCCGCACTCGTTCTGCTGCTCTGGCTGATGCTCATGAAGCCATTCTGAGCCGGACCTTGCGAGCGTCTACACCGGACTGAGGCGAAGGGTCGTTTGCAAAACCGACCGCCGCAGCATCTCCCGGGTCTCGTCCGGCCAGCGCTCGCCATACTTCTCCCGAAAGGCTGCGCTCACCTTTCGAATACTGGCATCGTTCTTCTCGAGCTCGACCTTTGCCCTGACCTTGCGCCGCCCAACGTGGACGGTAACCAGGGGATTGGCGAGCCCCTCCTGGTACCAGCGACCACGTTTGCCCTTGTATGACCGGACGTACACGCCGTCTTCCGTCGGCACGATCCAGATGATGGTGCGATGCGCCGGCGACGTCTCGTCGCGTCGCGTTTGAATCTCGATCTCATCGCTTTCGGCGATCTTCCAAAACAGATCCTTGGCGGATTCGGCCATTGAGTGATAGTAAGCGGGCTGCCGCTACGCTGCCCGTCGGCGGTTACGCCGCAGGACGATGCCGAGGACAAGCAAACCGGACGGAATGTCCATGTGAGGGGCCAATGACGAGCAGGCGGTTACCGAAGCTACCCGTGTTGTCGAACGTGATCCCGCTCAAGGAGTCGACGCCCTCCACCTTGGCGAATACGCTGGCCTGGCCGCTGGCGTTCACACGCCACACCTGATGAGACGACTGATCGATCACAAAGAGATCGTCCGGACTAAAGCGGCAGCCGGCTGCCGTGACGCTTCGGCCGGAAGAGATCGCGAGATACTACCCGCCCGTCCCATTCGCAAACGGCTGGAGTTCCCCGCTCAGGCGATTGAGGAGGTAGAGTTGGCGGCCGGCCGAAACCACAACCCGCCCATCGGTGCGGGGTCCGACAACGTCCACCACTCCGGGCAGATGCTGCGCAGCCGTCCAGGTCCCGGTTGCCTGCGCGCTGGTAGACCCACTAACAAAGGCGAGATGACGAGCATGGCAAACGCCACGCGTCCAAGAATCATCGTGTCGCCGCCACCGTCAAGCTATTGCCAATAAAGGGGATTACTGGTCAGGTTACTCCGGGCCTCGAAAACTGGAGGCGAGTGCGGGATTCGAACCCGCGATGGAGGTTTTGCAGGCCTCTGCGGGTAGCTCACCAGAGTTCGCGGACGGTCATTCCGTACTCAATTTCATCATCGATAGTTCGCTAGAGCCCATCCTGGTTCGCCAGACTTCACCGGCGTTGCCGTCACGGTTGCCGTCAAGACCAGCGATGCAGGCCGGTCACGATCGAAGTAGCCACCAAAGCGCGAGAAAGATCCAGCCACATCCATTTGACAACTGGTTCTGGGAGCCCACCATCGAGTCTGGATGGACAGACGATGTTGGCAGTGTCAGGCACTTTGGGTACCGGGACTTGCGCTAGAATCCAAAGCTCGTCGAATCCGTCGAGCGGCAAGTCGTCCTTCATCGCTCGAATAAAGCTAACCTCGGACCAACGCCTAATGTTTCGCCGACGGCGACTTGCCTCCAGCTTAGCCAAACTGCTCCGGTCCGACAGGCTTGACTACCCAGAAACTCGCCCACTGTTTAACGTCGCGGACCGCGAGGGGTCCGCGGGAGCCTTTGTCGAGGCGCGAGGCCACGACACCACCATTCGCGCGCCGCCCAAAAGGGAGGGCTCAGTTTCCCAGTGCCCCTGGGACGCCCGGACCAGAGCATCGGCAATTGCGAGACCAAGACCGGCGCCGCCAGGAACGGCAGAGGCTCGATGGAACCGGCGGAACACACGCTTCTGCTCCTCCGCCGGGATTCCGGGACCGTTGTCCTCTACCCCAAGACGCCACCGGCCCCGGTGCGCCCGAACCGACACCTTCACCTGACCGCCATCCGGTGCGTACCGACAGGCGTTATCGAGAAGAATGCCAAGCAGGCGCTCCACCCACTCAGCCGGCGCAGCCACCAATGTTGGCACCCGTGGGACGTCGAGGGAAAGGTTGAGGGACCGCGCCGAGGCAATAGCACCGAAGCGTTCCGCGGCAGCCTGAGCCATCTGGCCCAGATCGGCTGCGTCCGTTGTTGGCAGCGAGGGGAGGGCATCGGCGCGGGCCAGGATTAGGAGGTCTTCAATGATGCGCCTGAGCCGGTCAGCCTCGCCCGCAACGCGTTCCAGCACGGCACGGTACGCTGGGGCGTCGCGCTCCCGACGGAGGGCGAGCGACGTCTCCGCCTCGATCACGCTTACGGGAGTCCGCAGTTCATGCGAGGCATCAGCCGTGAATGCCAGTTGCTCTTGCCGAGCCCGCTCGATCGGTCCCGCTACCCGCCAGCCGATCAGCACGCCCCCCAAAAAGACAAGGATCGCGAGACTCGGTCCCACCACCAACTCGGCGGTCACCAAGAGGCGAACGCTGTTGCTGATCGAGGCCGTGCTCTCGCCAACGACCAGCCTGCCGCTCGGGAGGCCAGCCGAGGCCAGCCGGAAATCTGTGCCAGCGATTCGAGTGGTGGACGGCGTGGAAACCTGGAGACCGGGTGGGTACGCCGGACTGTTCGGACTCGACTGAACGACCCGGCCGGTCGAGTCCAGTTGCCAGAACAACAAGGGCGCCTCGAAGCTATGGTCCTGGTCCTGGATGGAGCGCGGTAGTGGGGCCACGGCTGCCGCAGTGCGCAGACCTTCGAGACGCTCGCTAATACGCTGATCGAGGTCGGACGTCAGGCGGCTGGCCACAAACAGGTTGATGGCAGTCGAGGCGAGTACGAACATCACGGCGACAACGGCGGCGGCAAGAGCCGCGACCGGTATGGCCCGACGTGCGAGGCTTCTCACGGGCGCAACCCAGGGACCTCGACCAGGCGGTAGCCGATGCCGCGAGTGGCTTGGATCGTGACCCCGCCCGTCCCAAGCTTGATCCGCAGCCTCGCGATATGCACGTCCATGGTGTTGGAGGCGACTTCGGTGCCCTGCTCGGGCCAGGCGTGGTTCGCGATGGCAGCTCGGGCGACGGTGTGTGGTGCCCGGCGGATGAGGACTTCCAGGACGGCAAACTCCCGCGGGGTCAGGGTGAGCGGCTGTCCACCAGCGACGACTTCGTGCTTGCTGGGATCGACGGAGATGTTGCCAAAGCCAAGCGTGATCCCCGCCGTGGCCGGCGGACGCCGTTGCAGGGCGCGCAGTCGAGCGAGAAATTCGTCAAAGTCGAAGGGTTTCACCAGGTAATCGTCAGCGCCGCTGTCGAGACCACGGACGCGGTCAGCAGGGGTGTCCAGAGCCGTTAGCATCAGGATCGGCACCGCAATGCCCGAACGCCGGGCAGCCGCGATCGTGTCAATTCCCGAGATTCCTGGCATTCGCCAATCCAGCACCGCGACTGCATATTCGTGCCTGCGGAGCATCTCGAGGGCGTCGTCGCCCCGCCCGATCACATCGACGGTGTAGCCTTCCTCAACCAGCCCACGCTCCAAGACGGAGCGCAGGGCAGCGTCGTCTTCCGCTATCAGGACACGCATTTCGTTAATGGAAACGTAATCTTCGCTTCCTATCCTGACGAATTGATTAATGCCGCAGCCGAGGCCACAAGCTTCGCAACCCGGCCACCGAGCTGGTCAAGGCCGCCATCACGGATCTTGACCGGCAACGCCGATGGGAGCGTCTCGCGCTGCTGGAACTGGAGGCCTTGATTCGATGCCCACGAGAGCCGCTGTCGCGATCGTCGCCACCGTCACAGCCCTAATCCTGCTTTTCAGCTTCAAGACCCCGCCATCAAACAACCTGCGGACGAGTGGCTGGGCATCGGTCCTGAGTACGCCGGCGCCAACGGTCCCGTCAGCGCCGGATACGAGCCCCCCGACCGCGGCATCGTCGTCGCCGACCCCCTCGCCCACTGCCCCGGGGCTGAAGGACGGGCAATACACCGGACAGGACTTCCCGAATCAATTCGGCGACGTCCAAGTGAAGGTAATTATCGCCGCCGGGCGCATCACGAACGTTCAAGCAATTCAGCTTCCCGTGGACCGGCAGAGGTCGGCAGAGATTAGTCAGTACGCGGCGCCGCAACTGCACGACGAGGTCCTGCAGGCCCAGAGCGCCCAGATCGACTCCCTTTCCGGCGCAACCTACACCAGTTACGGCTACGCGCAGTCGGTTCAGTCTGCTCTCGACCAAGCCCATGCTTGAGCCTGGAAACATGTCTCTCGATTCGCGGCCTGCCCCGGCGGCTGCCGCCCGCCAGGCGGACATCGGTGTGCGCGGGAACGCTCGCCTCACAGGGACCATGGGGGTGGCCCTATTGGCGCTGCTCGCACTCGAGGGGCTGACGATCTTGTCGATCAGGCGACTACTTCTACCGCATGCCTTTGTGGGCTTCCTACTAATTCCACCAATCCTGGTGAAACTGGGTAGTCCCGGATACCGGTTCTTGCTCTACTACACCGGCGACCCGGTGTACCGGCGGGCTGGTCCGCCGCAAATGCTGCTGCGCCTCGACGCACCGATCGTCATAGTTTCCACCGGCCTCGTGATTCTGAGCGGAGTCGAACTCTGGATCTTCGGCAACAGCCGTGCTTGGCTGACTCTGCACCAAGGGAGCTTCATCAACTGGTTTTTTGCCACCGCCTTGCATGTCTTCGGCTACCTCGAGCGGGCTCCTCGACTCGCCTTCACCGACCTCACGGAACGCCCGCCACTTCGCGGCGCCTTTGCGAGACAGGGTGTGGTTGTCGGTAGTCTGATTGGCCTCGTGCTGGCCATCGTTCTCGTCCTAAGCTGGACCACCCCCTTCCTCCTCAGGTTCGAGGGCTAACGCTGCTTGGGGTGGCCAAGCCCTAGGCTGAAAGCTGTTCACCCTAGGCGCCTTACGGGAAGGCGTCAAAGCATATTCAGAAACTGAAGGCGAGTGCCGGATTCGATCCAGCGACGGTTCGCCAGAGTTCACGGGCGTTGCCGTCACCGTGAGACTGTTGCCTAAGGGCCTCAGCCAGCGCTGCGAGCGGATCTCCAGCGACGAGCCGACTGGTCGGGATTTGCTGTCCCGAAAGCCCTTCAAATGCTGAAAGGCGTCGGAACGAGGCGATTCGG
>JBDTEO010000014.1:0-12381 GCA_039922495.1 Candidatus Dormiibacter sp. | reverse complement strand
CGAGTTGCTGGGCGAACTCCCGCACTTGCTCATCGGGGTCGGCCGCCGCTGCCGCCGCGACCGCCGCGGTCGCCCGCTGGTCGTCGATGGTGGCAAGCGCCGTCAGGGCATCACGCCGAAGCAACGGCTCTGTATCCCGCGCGGCGCGCAGGAGCTGGTCGAGGGGGTTGATCGGCGTTCCTGCTACCGTTCGTCCCTGGTAGGGCAGGAAGGCGGGAAGGACGGCAACCGCCTCCATGCGGTTGGACGGAAATTCAGAGTCAAGCGCCTCAACCACCCGCGGATAGCCGCGCGGATCACCCAGAACGGCGAGCGCCCTGGCTGCCCGCAAGGGGGCGTCGGCGAAGAACTGGCCGTTCAGTTCGCGCTCGAGGACCGCGAAGGCGATCTTGCGGTCGCTCAGTCGAGCCAGCGCCAGCGCGGCCTCGACCCGGACGCGCGCGGACTCGTCGGTGAGCGCCTTCTTCAGCGCCGGCGCGGCCGAGGCTGCGTGGAGGTAGCCGAGCAGGAAGGCGGCCTCGGCACGGATGGCGACCTCCTGGCCTTCCTCGAGAGCTTTTGCCAGCCCGGCGGGATCCGTGCCGAAGCCGCGGGCCGCCATCCGGTCCAGCGAGCCACGCGCTCGGACCTCGTCCTCCGGGCGGACGGCCGGTCCAGTTGCTGCTATTTCTGCCAGCCCTCTTTCAGTGCCCGGTCGTGGACCGCGTCCACGCGGTGCTGATAGATCGCCTTGCCGTCACCGTAGGCGCGGTCTTCGCCGCCGGCCTGGTAATACGCCTCGGCATCGGCCTGCACATTCTGCTGCACGGTGCGCATCAGCGCCTCGGTGTCCTTGTCGATATTTTTGGCGCTAACGCTTTGCGCGCTGAGCCACGCCTGTGCCGTCGGCACGTAGAGGCGGGCTCGGCCAATGTCATCAGTGGCATGGAACTTCTCATGCCGTGACGTGATGTCCTCGGCCCAGTAATGCCGCCGATCGGGACGGCCGGAGTCATCCGGCTGGAGGTCCGCATAGATGGCTCTCCATGTCTTATCACTCACAGTGGGGGCGGCGGCGCTCGGGATGTCGGTCCGGCCGACGTCGTGCACATCCCATTTGCAGTCGACGACGACGCGTCCGTTCAGGTTGACGGTGTTCGGCGATGCCGTCGCGACCGTCCAGCTGATGGAATCGACCTTGAAGGTGGGGATCTCGACGCCAAAGGCATCGCCCGGGACGGTGATGCCGCCGCGCGCCACCGACGATCCGAACTGGAGGCTGCCCTTGATGCTGTCTTCGCGCTCGCCCGCGGTCAGACCGCGCTTGTGGGCGACACTACCGGCAACCGAAAGACGGGCGTTGATCCGCAGCGGACGGTCCGAGCCGGCGTCGGTGCGGCCGGTCGCGCCTGACCCGACGACGGCGCCGATCCTGCCCGCCTGCGCTGCCGCACCGGCCGCTGCCGAGGGGTCGAAGGACACGCCTGCGAACGCCTGGTCGACGTCGCGGGCGCTGAAGAAGCCGCGGTCCGCCCAGGCTCGGGCGATGCGCAAGGTTTCCTCGTCTTTGGCGCTCAGCTTGAGCTTCTTGCCCCTGGCGGTCGCCTCCTGGATCCTCTTTTCGATGTCCTGGACTTGCTCGTTCAGCTCGGCAATCTCGTCGGCCAGGTGTGGGCGGATGTAGTCCATCCAGGAGCGCGACGCCTGGCTCGAGAGCGTATCGAGGGTGCCTTCTTCGCCTTTGTGCTGGGCGGACTGCCATTTGTGCTTCGAGAACTCCCCGTGCTCGGTCTCGGATGTCGCCGCACTCTTGCCCTGCGTCTTCCAGTCGATCTCATGCTTGTTGCCTTTCGCGTCGACGATGAAGAGATCGAGGCGACTACCGCCCTTTCCCTTTCTGACGGTGTACTCGGCCGAGATGCGCTGGGCTCCGCCCGGCAGGTCGCCGCCAGCGCTGCGCCCGACGATGTCCTGGGTGTACAGCTTGGCGATCGAGTGGAAGAGCGTGCCCGAGCTGGTCCAGTCGCCCTTGCGCACGAACGCCAGGAAGTCACCACTGCGGGAGGCGATCTCGCCCCGAAGCTCGGAATCCTTCACCTTGGTCTGCGCTTTTCGCCCGTTGACCGCCAGGTCGGCAGCCGCTTCGCCAATGGCATCGGCAGCCGCCAGGGTTGGATCGAGTTGATGCTCGACGAACGCGCTTCCGCCCAGCATCCGCTCGTACTCCGCCTGCGAGACCTTGATGGTGGTGGGCACTGACGCCTTCCTGGCTGCGCTCGCCTCGGCACTGACCAGCATGGAGCCAGCTTCCGGTGAGCCCTGCGCCGAGAGCGATAGCAACCCCTCGGCCTGATGCGCATCGTAGACCGAAGCCACGATCTCCTCCAGTGAGCCGAAGTCATGGGCTCCGGTCGCGCGCTCGCGGACCTCGGCGATCGCCTTGTCTTTCATGGCATCGCGCCGCGCCAGGTCCGGACCCGCCGCGGGTTCATCCTTCTTGCCGCCGAACTTGCCCTTGACCCAGGCGACACCCTGCTTGGCCTTGGTCTTGACGAAGGCGACACCCTGCTGGACTTTCTTCTTCGCCCAGGCCGCGCCCTGCTTGATCTTTTTGCCGATCCACTTGAAGGGTTTGAGGACGACGCCGAGCACCGTGCTGATGATGTTGTGGATCGGTTCCTGGATGGTGTGGATGATCGACGTGATCTTGTCGCTGATGCCGCCCAGCCCGAGCAGGCTGGCGAGGAAGCCGATCGCGACCGGAATGCCCTTGCCGAGCGCGTTCTCGATCATGCCGGCGGCTTCGCCAAGCGCGCCACCGGCGATCGCGCCGACCGAGTCGACGATGGCGCTGACCAGCTCGGCCACCTGGGTGGCGCGATCGACGAAGAACATCACGATGTCGTAGATCGCCTTGCAGGCCTTGATGAAGGCGGCGACCGGGTTGAGCAGCCCGATCAGCCACATGATGCCGGCGATGATGACCCTCTCCTGGATGAACTCCTGGATCTTGGTCATGACCACTTCCTTCATGTCGGCAAGTTTTTCGACGACCCACGTCCAGAGGCCAGCCGGTCCTTCCTTGATCAACACCTGGAAGAACGTGAGCGACTTCTCGAGGTGCGTGACCACTTCGTCGCCGACGATGCCGACCGCGAGGCCCCGGATGTGGCCGTAGGTCAGGCCGAGCACCTGCATGATGATCGAGAGGATCCCTTTGAGGTCGAACTTCTCCGGCATCGTGAGGCCGGCGTCGCCGAGGGCCCCGAAGAGCCAGCCGAGCAGGCCCTTTTCCAGGTGCTCGCCGATGTTCCCCATGAAGTTGGTGAGCCCGAGCTTGACGCCGTCGACCAGGTGGCCGAGGAACTTGATCGGGTGGGCGATGATGTGGCCGATCACGCTGGCGACCTTCGAGAGCACGCCGAGCAGCATGTCTTTGAGCTTGCGGATGGTGTTGATGACGCCCATGACGGCGTCCCTGGCCCGGTCGATCAGGCCCTTGTTGGCGTCCTTCATCTCCTTGATGCGGGAATCGACGGCGTCGCGCGACTCGACGTACTTCTTGGCGAGGTCGCTGACCAGGTCGTCCTGCTTGCTGTCGACCGTCTGGGTCAGCTCGTCGAACTTGCCCTGGATCTGGGTCTGCGCCTCCTTGCCGACCTGCTGCAGGTCGGCCGGCAGGCTGCCGACGTACTGCGAGATCTGCCCCTGGTCGGCGGCGATCCGCTCCTTGGCGCGGGTCAGCTCGCGACCGACAATGTCGGCGACGGCGCCGATGACGCCTTCCATCCTGGCGAGATAGAGGTCGCGGCCCTGGGCATAGAACTGGTTGACCTCGCCGGGCAGGCCCTTGAACTTATCGCGCACCCAGCGGTATTTGCCGCGGAGCCCGCTGTAGCGATCGTCCTTGTAGGCGCTGACCCTGGTGTCGACGTAGCTCTCGAAGGCGGTCCTCGCCTGCGCTTCGCCGCTCTTGAAGGTGGCATCGACCTGCGGATCGATGGCGTTCAGGATGCCGGTGACCTCGTCCTTGGTCTTGCCGTAGATCGACTCGATTTTTCCTGAGACCTCGGCGCGCTTCGCCTCGTCCTGGCTCTTTGCCGCGCCCTTGCCGCCGGCGACGGCGCCGAGCGACCTGGCCCGCTGGCCGTGCATCGCCTCCATGCCCTTGCCGGCGGTCGCGGTGGCGGAGCCCTGCGCCTTGGTGAGGATGCCCTGCTCTTCCTGGCGGAAGGCCTTGGGTGCTTCCTCGGAATGCTTCTCCGCCGTCTGCTTGGCCTCGAGCGCGCCGGTGAACTCGGGCTCATTCGATTCCTTGAGCTGCGACTCGGTGACCTCGGCCTCCTCCATCGAGGCGTTGACCTCGGCCGGACCCTTGGCCAGCGAGACCGCCTCGGCGGACTGCGGGCTCGGCATCGCGCTGGCGGCGCCGATCGCGGCCGGCGGCGCGCCCGGCTGCTCGGCCGGCATCGGGGTCACCGGCTTGGGCTTGGCGGAAGTTGTATCCGGCGGCGCCTCGGTGGCGCCCTTGATGGCGCCTTCCGCCTGCTGCTTGTTCTGGCCGACCAGCCCGGAGACCTGGCCCTGGATCTGACCGGCCTTGCCCGAGTCCTTGAAGTCGTCGGCTTCGGACAGGGTGTGCGGCGCCGAGGCATCGATCGCCTTGCGCACCGCGGCCATGAAGGCAAGCTTGTCGAAACCGCCCGGCTGCTGCGCCGACATCGTCCCGACCTTGGCGGCGCCGGCCTGGCTCGCCACCTCGTTCGCCGGACCGATCGCGGCGGCGTGGGCTTCGGCGACCTTGGCGTGCGCGGGCGCATGGGCTCTGGCCTGGGCGCCTTTGACATGGACTTTGTCCTTGACCGCCAGGAAGTGGGGGTCGGTCTCCGGGGAGGCGGGCGCTTCGCCCGACGCGGGGTGCTCGACCTCCTTGCCGCCCGCTGCCGGGGCCGCCGGACCGGCCGGCGCCTTGCCGTTTGCCGGAGCCTTGCCGTTTGCCGGAGCCTGGCCCGGTGCTGGAGCGATCAGCCCGCCAAGGATGGAGCCGAGTCCAAACACCCCCGCGCCGATGCCGGTGCCGATCCCGGCCGCGGCGGCGACGGGAGCACCGAGAACGGGAGACGCGGGCGCTTCGGCGCGTTCCGGCAGTGATGCAGCCGGCGTCTCGGCCGCTTTCGGCCGTGATTCCTGCTGCTCGGGGGCTGCCCGCTCCCTGGTCGCCTCCATCATCTCGACCAGGGCCGCGTTGCCGGCAAACCGCTGCAGGTAGAGGAGGGTTTGCAGCGGCAGCGGGCCGTCGGCAATCGGCGGTGGGCGCGTCTCCGTCGGCGACTGGCGCGCGCGTTCCGGCGCAGCCGCCTTCCGAACGACCCTGGCTGGAGATTGCAGGCCGATACCCCGAACTATCCTCGCCTGATCCACCCAGGACAACGTCGTCGCCGCCAGTTTTTGGGGCAAAGGAAGGTGCCCGAAAGGGTGCGCCCGCGGCCGTTGACGCGACGGGAGCTCCGCTGGATCGTTAAGTGCCGAATGCAACGGCGCGAAGCGGATGCACCGCCCCATGTGCGGCTGCACAAAGCGCCGATCAAACGCGTCGACCAGGAGTCGGGTGCCGCCGATGCCCTCCTCAGCGGTCCGGGCGATGCGTTAACCCCCGCGTCGATCCTCAAGCTGCAAACGACGGCCGGCAATGCCTCGGTGTCGGCACGCATGGTCCAGCGGACACCCGTGGCCACCAGGGCGAAACCCGGCAAGGTCAAGCACGACGAGTGGGCGGAGATGGTGGCGATGCACGTCGAGTTCGTGCTCGGTTCGGCGGCCTATGGCCGTGCCGATGCCGCTGGGATCCCCGAGCCCTACGTGACCTTCCTCGAGAACCTCTCGCAGGCGCTCTACGGGACGCGCTTTGGTCAACCGAGCGAGAGCCTCAAGGACGAAGAACGGGAGGCGGATCTCTCGTCGGCGGAGACGATGCTGGCCGGGATCGGAACCGAGCTGGTGCAGGCCCCTGGCGGCGCCGCGCTCTTCTCGCGCGTCCAGGGCCGGCTCGCCGCGGTGTCGGGCACCGTCACCAAGCACGCGGTGCTGTCGCGGGCCGAGCATGAGGCCACCTTCGCCGCGGAACTCCATTCACGGCCGGTCGAAGAAGCCCGCGCGGGCGCGATGGCCATCCTCACGAAAACCCAGGACATCTATTCGAAGTTCTCCGGGCAGGTCGAGCAGATCGCCAACGCGGGCGGACACTTCAAGACGGGTTACAGCCTGGGCGGGGTTCATGCCGGGATCGAGCTGGGGTTCGCCGTGCTGAAGGCAACGGATCGCGAAACCTATACCAAGGCGCTAACCGAAGCCCGCGAGTGGGTGGAAGAGCATCATGCCGGCGCGGTCATGGGCATGGTGCGAGCCACGGTGCTGGTCAACGAAATGGTCGAGGTGACGGCCGGAACCGCCGGCAAGGCCGTCGGCGCGATGTCGAAGATTGGCATCGCGGCCTTCATTCCCAAGGGCACAACACTCAAGATGCTCGAGGAGATGGCGGAAGCGGGTGAAGCCATTTCCAAGTCCGGCAAGATCGCGATGAAGCTCGGCAAGGTGATGGAGTTCGCCGAGAAGTTCGACGGGATCATCAGCATGTTCAACGTCGTTGGTGGCGTGGCCAAATTCATCACTGCCGAAACGAAAACGGACAGGGTCGATTCCGTGGTCAAGGTGGGGACCGGGCTGGCATCGCTGGGAGCGAAGGCGCTGGGAGAAGCGGCCGGGGCCGCTCCACTGGCCGCCGGGGCGTTCGCCGTCGGCGCCACCTGGGAGATGACGAAGTTCTTCGGCGAGATGGGGCTGGACGCGATCGAGGGATCCCTCTACGGCGGGCTGTACCAGGAACTGAGCGAGATCGAACCGAAGGTCGACGATGTCGCCCGCGCGTACCTGGTCACCGATCGCGCGATGCAGGAACACAACGCGCGCTTCAAGGACGCGAATGTCACCGACGCCAAGGCGGCCGGAGCGGCGGAGGCGATCGATGACCTCGCCTACTCGTTGCAGAAGAAACTGCGAACGGCCGCGGTGCGGTGGCAGAACTCCGCGATCCCCGCGCTCTACCGGAACTTCAAATACGGGTCGACGTCCTCGGGTGAACAGCTCCAGGCCAGGGTCGCCAACGCCCTCGGATTTGACATGAGCAGCGGGGGGTCGGACAGTTACGAGGCGACCGAGATCGCCGACACCGCGAAGGACCTGGTCACGGAGTTCCGCAAGGAGTGGCATAACGCTCCCTTCACCGTGCTCCAGATGGCGGTCGACCAGGGGTACATGTCGCCGGATCGGGCCTCGGAGATGGGAGCGAAGCTGGCCAAGAAGGCGCACAAAGAGTAGCCGATCAGGCGGCAGAGAGGCGTTGGGAGTCGAGTCAACCACAAGGGGTTGCCCCTTGACGGCTTCGCCATGGCGTGTTACAAACCGAGCAGTCGAAGGGGCTGCTAGGGTTCCGCCGGCGTCGATGCCGGGCCAGGTCCAAGAGCAGCAAGCACAGCGTGTGCTGCACGGCGGGATAAAAACCCGGGAGACTTCGCCTTCTAAAAGGAGGTATGGAGTGTCCCAGACAACTGATGTCGTCGAACAGTCGTCGACGGTTGCCGACTACACGGAAACGGTGGTTCCGCCTAGCGCAAAGCGGTCCAACACGCGGTTGTTCCTGGTGTTCCTCTCGATGCAGCTGGTCTTCGGCGCGGTGCTGGTCGGCTACAACGCCCGCTTCCAGGGCATCTCGCTGCCGCAGCTGATCCTGGCGATGGCGATCGCCGCGACCACCATGACCCTCTACTGCATCGGTTCGGCGAACGTCGGCGCGGTGGTCGGCCAGACGCACGCCGTCACCACCCGAAGCATCTTCGGGCGGATCGGCAGCGGGATCGTCTCGGCCCTGCTCGTCATCGACGGCATGGGCTTCTACCTCTTTACCGTGCTCTTCATCATCAGCCTGGCGCAGGCGCTGCTCGGCACCATCCCGGCGCTCGGGCTGGTCACTGCCGCGCTCGCCCTAGTCATGATCTTCAACAACTATTTCGGCTTCACCGGGTTGCAGCGTTTCGCGCAGTACGTCGCGGTGCCGGTGATGGTCGTCTGGGGCGTCTACGCGGTGATCAAGGCCTTTGCCTCGGTCAACGGCAGCGCGATCGCGGCGCTGCCCCACACCGACAGTCCCGCCCCCTTCTTCCTGGTGGTCGGGAGCATGGTCGGCCTCTCGACCTGGGGCAACGAGCCGGATGTCTTCCGCTATGCGAAGGCCGGTCGCGCGTCCTGGTGGAACATCCCGACGCTGGCCGTCTCCTATTTCCTGGGCGCGTTCCTCTTCCCGGTCATGGGCTATCTCGTCGCGGTGCTCTCCGGCAACTCCGATTTCGCCGCGAGCATCCGCTATTTCGCGACCTTCACCGTGTTCGGCCTGAGCGGCGTGATGATGCTGATTCTGCTCGTCAACCAATGGGCGGTGCAGGATGGCAACCTCTACATCGCCATCAACGGCGCCCAGAATCTCCTGTCGCGCATCCCGGGCTGGCGGCGTCAGTACACGGTCATCGGTCTGGGCGTGATCGCCGCGCTGTTGACCTTCATCCTCCCCAGCTTGAATCAGACGTTCATCATCGTCACCGGCATCGGTGCGGTCACGGTGCCGGTCGCGAGCACGATCATGGCGATGGACGTCTTCGTCCTGCCGCGGCTGTTCGGGCTTCGACGGCCGCTGCACCGGGCGGCGTCCTGGTCCGAGATCGCGGTCGCGAACTGGCCCGCCATCCTCGCGCTGGTCGCCGGCACGACCGTGGGCGCGCTGACCGCCGGCCTGATTCCCGGCACCTCGGGATTCGGCAAGGTCTACCTCGGCTTCCCCGCGCTGCAGGCGTGGGTGACCGGCGCCGTCGTCTACCTGGTCGCCGTTGCGGTGGTGGCGAGGAGCCCACGCGCGAAGGAGCTGCTCGGCTACTCCGCGGTGGAGTAGGTGCCCGGAGCCCTCGATCTCGTTATCCGGGCGCGACGGATCATCGCACCCGACGGCGAGGTGGCGGGGTCGATCGGCGTCAGGGACGGGCGCATTGCCGCGGTCGAGCCGGCCGGCGCGCGGATTGGCGCGACCCGCGAGATCGTCTACGGCGACGACGTGGTCGTCCTGCCTGGACTGGTCGACAGTCATGTCCATATCTGCGAGCCCGGCAACACCGAGTGGGAGGGGTTTCAAACCGCAACCCGGGCGGCCGCGGCGGGCGGCATCACGGCGCTGGTTGACATGCCGCTGGACAGCGTTCCCGCGACCGTCACCGTCGCGGCGCTCGACGAAAAGCGGGCGGCGGCCCGCGACCATTGTTATGTCGATGTCGGCTTCTGGGGCGGCGCCGTTCCGACCAACCTCGACCAGCTGACCGGGCTGCGGGAGCAGGGCGTGCTCGGCTTCAAGGCCTTCCTGGTCGATCCGGGCTCACCCGGGTTCGCGCCGCTCGACCTGGCTCAGCTGGAACAAGCGCTCGCGATCGCGCGCGCGCTGGCCGTGCCGTTGCTGGTCCACGCCGAGAGCGCCGAGGTGGCGGCCAGCATCCCGCCGGCTTCGGGACGGCGCTACGCCGACTATCTGGCGTCGCGACCGCGCGGGATCGAAAACCTGGCCGTGGCCCAGGTGATCGAGGCCGCCAGGCGGACCGGCGGACAGGCCCACATCGTGCATCTGTCGAGTTCGGACGCGCTGCCGATGATCGCGTCGGCCCGCCGGGAAGGCATCCAGGTCACCGCCGAGACCTGCCCGCATTACCTGTCGCTGTCCGCGGAGGAAATCCGGGACGGGGCGACCGCCTTCAAGTGCTCGCCACCGATCCGCGAGGCGGCCAACCGCGAGCGGCTCTGGGGCGGCCTGACGGATGGCGTGCTGGATCTGATCGTGTCCGACCACTCGCCCTGCGCGCTGCCGATGCGCCACCTGGAGAGCGGCGACTTCGGATCCGCCTGGGGCGGCATCGCCTCGCTGGGGCTCGGCCTGCCGGTGATCTGGACGGAGGTCCGCCGGCGCGGAGGGAGTTTGGTGGACGTGGCCGGCTGGATGTCGGAGGCGCCGGCGCGGCTGGCCGGACTGCGTCACAAGGGCCGGATCGCCCCCGGCTTCGATGCCGACTTCTGCGTCTTCGACCCGGCGGCGTCCTTCACGGTCGATGCCGGCAAGCTGTTTCACCGGCACCCCGCGACGCCGTATGCCGGCCGCCGGTTGCAGGGCGTCGTCCGGCAGACCTTTCTGCGGGGCGAGCCGGTCGCGTTCGAGCGCGATGGTGACCCGCCGCGCGGCCGGCTGCTGGCGCACCGGACCGCCCGGCCAGCAGAGACAATGGCGTAGAGGTCGTGGAATGAGGATCCTGGTCGTCAACGTCAACACCAGCCGAACGATGACGGAGGTGATCGCGGAGGGCGCGCGGCGTTACGCCTCGCCCGGGACGGAAATCGTGGCGGTCCAGCCGCACTTTGGCGCGGAGGCCGTCGACACCAACTTCGAGAGCTACCTGTCGGCGGTGGCGGTGATGGATCGGGTCGTCACCTACGACCAGCCCTACGATGCCGTGGTGCTGGCCGGTTTTGGCGAGCACGGCCGCGACGGGCTCCAGGAGCTGATCGAGCCGCCGGTGATCGAGATCTGCGAGGCCTCGGCGCACGTGGCGATGATGATCGGCCGGGCGTACTCGGTGGTCACGACGCTGCAGCGCTCGGTGCCGGCGATCGAAGACCGGTTGCGACTGGCCGGGTTGTGGGATCGCTGCGCCTCGGTGCGGGCATCGGGGATGAGCACGCTCGACGTCGACCACGACCCGCAGGGCGCGGTGCGCGCCGTCGTCGCCGAAGCCCGCAAGGCGGTGGAGGAGGATCACGCCGAGGTCATCACGCTTGGCTGCGCAGGCATGGCCGGGCTGGAGGAGGCGATCACCAACGAGTTGCATGTTCCGGTGATCGACGGGGTGGGCGCGGCGGTGAAGCTCGCGGAGGCGCTGGTGGGGCTCGGGCTCAAGACCAGCAAGCGCTCGACCTACGCGACACCAGAGCCGAAGCAGATCATTGCCTGGCCGATCTCCAAAGCCCTTGGCCACTGAGTCGGATCTCGCCTCGCGCTGGCTGGGCGCCAGCGTGATGGCGGCCAGTGACGAGTCGTTCGGGGACAAGGAGAACCTCCTCAAGCCGGGACCGGCGGTCTTCGAGCCGGGTCGCTACGACAACCGAGGCGAGATTGTCGACGGCTGGGAGACGAAGCGGCGTCGCGAGCCCGGCCATGACTGGGCGCTGCTCCGCCTCGGCGCGCCCGGGGTGATCACCGCGATCGACGTCGACACCAGCTACTTCACCGGCAACTTTCCGGAGTCCTGCCGGATCGAGGCCTGCGGCTGCGAGGGCTATCCGAGCCCGGCGGAGCTTGGTGAGGCGGACTGGATCGAGATCGTCCCGCGCTCGCCGCTGCGCGGTGAGACGCACAACCGTTTTGCGGTCTCCGACGAACGGCGCTTTACGCACCTGCGTCTCTCGATCTTTCCCGATGGGGGCGTCGCGCGATTGCGCGTGATGGGTCGGGTCATCCCGGATCCGCGCCCGCTCGACGGGTTGACGATCGACCTCGCCAGCCAGGACTACGGGGGCGCGGTGGTCGCCAGCAGCGATGACTTCTATACCTCGGCGCAGGTGCTCAACCGGCCCGACCGGGCGCGGACGATGGGGGAGGGCTGGGAGGCGCGGCGCCGCCGCGATGACGGCCATGACTTCGTGGTTTTTCAGCTGGCGTTCGCCGGCATCATCCGGCAGCTGGTGGTCGACAGCGCGCATTTCAAGTACAACGCGACGCCGGAGATCGGCGTCTACGGCTGCGGGGATGAGGTGGCCCCGGCGGTCGACGCGCCAGGCTGGCGTCCGCTCTTAGCCCGAACCCGCCTGCAACCCGACACGATGCATGTCTTTCCGATCACGGCGGCCTGGCCGGTTGGCTCGGTCCGGCTCGACGCCTTTCCCGACGGCGGCCTGTCGCGGGTTCGCGTCATCGGCAGCATCGACCCTAGCGCGCGCCGGCGCGCCGGCTATCGCTGGTTCAATGCGCTCCCACCAACCCAGGCGAGACGTTGCCTCGTCGACGCGGGCCTCGGTCAGGATGAGGTGAGCTCGCTCGTCGAACGACGACCGTTGATGGAAGGATCACCCGCCTTGCCGAAAAAGCTTGCCGCGATCCTCCAGGGACCCGGCCAAGCAGCGGGCAGTTAAGCGGAACGCCCCTGGCTCTCCCGTCCCCCGTGCGGGGCGGGTTGAGGATTGACCTTGGCTCTCCCGCCCCCCGTGCGGGGCGGGTTGGGGAGGGGGTAATTAATGTCCCTGTCCCATTCGCAGCATCGTCGACCCTCC
>JBDTEO010000013.1:0-69652 GCA_039922495.1 Candidatus Dormiibacter sp. | reverse complement strand
CATATACAGCTTCGGCTGCACCGACTTGAGGCCCATCATGGCTGACACCTCCGAGTGAGAACGTTGGCTGCGACGTTGGGGGTCAGCCCAATTTTCCCTTATCTCCCGGAGTTCGGCAACAGTCTCCGGTTGCCGTCAACGACTTGGAGGGATATAGAGCGACCCCCACTGTGTTTGATAGCGACGATGTGGTGATCGTATTCGAAATCTGGCGGAGGGAGTGGGATTCGAACCCACGAGGGCTTGCACCCTAGCGGTTTTCAAGACCACCGCCATCGACCACTCGGCCATCCCTCCAGCGACGAGCCCATGATACGGTCAACCTCGACCGTTGGCCGCCAAACTGACGCATGTCCGCAGACCCGCTGGGGGCCACACCATATTCAGTCGGGAGTCTTCCGAGGCCTCTCACGCTGGCCCGCCGGTTGTCATGCTGCATGGACTCGGAACCTCCAGCTTGTATATGGTCCCGACGGCGGCCCGTCTTGCTGGAGAGTTTCGCCTCTACGCACCCGACCTGCCAGGATTCGGCCATAGCTCACGGCCTCCGCATGCTCTCGGCCTACCGGCGCTCGCCACGGTGCTGGCGTCCTGGATGTCCGCGGCGGGGATTGAGTCAGCGGCCATGGTTGGCAATTCGTTTGGCTGCCAGGTGATTGCCGAGTTCGGATTGCGCTACCCCGACCGCCTTGCCCGCGCGGTGCTGCAGGGACCGACGATTGATGGCTACGCGCGGACAACGATCCGCCAGTTCGGCCGGTTTCTCCGAGACCTCCCTCGAGAACGGATTCCCGAGTACGCGATCAACGCGCACGACTACTGGCGCACGGGGCTGCATCGTGGGTGGGAGACGATGCAGATCGCCCTCGCCGATCGCATCGAGGAGAAGCTACCGCGACTGCCGATGCCGGTTTTGATTGTCCGGGGAGCCGGCGATCCGATCGTCTCGCAGCGCTGGGTCGAGCACCTCGCGCCCCTGTTGCCACATGGCCGGCTGATCATCGCGCGCGGCGCCCACACCCCAAACTTCAGCGAGCCGGACTCCTTTGTCGGCGCCATCCGGCCGTTCCTGCGACAGACGACCGAGGAAAGCGGACTTTAGGCCGCGGATCGCATCGGAAAACGGGTCGCCGTGACTCTCGTCATGAGCCAGAGCGTGCCGGGCGCTTCAGGCAACGCTGGCAGCCGGTCGCGCGAGAGGCGAAATCGAGCCCAGCGGTCTCGGGACTCCGGTTCCATGCTGGCCTTGAACTGAAACAGCATGGCGTCTCCGCGCGAGCCATGACGCGCGTACCGGTGCAGGTACGCCGACGGCACCAGGAAGACGGGGTCGCTGAAAGCCATGGCCTCAACATCGAAGTGGGCCAGGAAGCACCAGTAGTCAGGGTCGCTGTCCATCGGGGGCTTCCGCCGGAAATTGATCTGTAACATCCAGGCCAATCCTTCCGGGGCATCGAACCTAGCGGATCACGTCCAGTCCGCCCATATACGTTCGGAGCGCCGCCGGGACGCGGACGGTGCCGTCCTCCTGCTGGTAGTTCTCGAGAATGGCCACCACCGTCCGCGGCAGCGCCAGGCCGGAGCCGTTCAGCGTATGGACGAAGTCCACCTTGCCGTCCTTGCGCCGGTACCGGATATTCGCCCGGCGCGCCTGGAAATCGTTGTAATTCGAGCACGACGAGACCTCGAGAAACCGGTCCTCGCCCGGGCACCAGGCCTCGAGGTCGTAGGTCTTCGCCTGACCGAATCCCATGTCACCGGTGCAGAGCACGATCAGGCGGTAAGGAATCTCCAACCGCTGGAGCACGTCCTCGGCGTCCTTCACCAGCATTTCGAGTTCCTCGTTCGACCGTTCGGGTTCGACGAACTTCACCATCTCGACCTTGTTGAACTGGTGCATCCGGATGTAGCCGCGGGTGTCTTTGCCCGCCGCCCCCGCCTCAGCGCGGAAGTTGGTCGACCAGGCCACGTGCTTGATCGGCAGGCTGCTGTCGACGAGGATCTCCCCGCTGTACATATTGGTCACCGGCACCTCGGCGGTTGGGACGAGGAAGAGGTCACGCTTCTCGATCCGGAAGGCGTCATCCTCGAACTTCGGGAGCTGGCCGGTCCCGGTCATGGCAGCCCGGTTGAGGAGGAACGGCGGGAAGACCTCGACATAATCATGCTCCCGGATATGCAGGTCGATCATGAAATTCAGCAATGCGCGTTCCAGTCGCGCTCCCGCACCCTTAAGAAAGACGAATCGCGAGGTCGCGACTTTGACGCCGCGCTCGAAGTCGAAGAGACCGAGGCGCTGGCCGAGCTCGTAATGCGATTTCGGCGTGAACGGGAGCTTGCGGCCCAGGCCCGATTCGCGAATCGTCGGATTGTCCTGCGCCCCCTTACCGTCCGGGACGGAGGGATCCGGCAGGTTGGGCACTTCGAGCATCAGGGCGTTCAGCCGAAGATCGATCGGCGCTAGCTTTTGCTCGAGCTGCTTGGCCTCCTCTTTGATCCGGCGGACGTCATCGATCGCGGCCTGATCACGGCTCTTGGCCATCGCTGCCGAGCGCCGGTTCTGGTCTGCCTTCAACTGCTCCAGCGTCGTGAGGGTCTCACGGCGTTCCCCATCCAGCCGGAGGATTTCATCGACCGGGGCCGTCTCGCCTTTCTTGCGGGCGCCGTCCTTGACCTGGTCCGGGTGCTCGCGGATGAAGCTAAGGCTCAGCATGCTGCGCTCGCATGTGCGGGAAGAGAATGACATCGCGGATCGAGGGCTGGTCGGTCAGGATGGCCACCAGCCGGTCGATGCCGAGCCCCATCCCGCCGGTCGGCGGGAAGCCGTGCTCGAGCGCGGTCAGGAAGTCCTCATCCATCGGGTGGGTTTCCTGCTCGCCGGCTTTACGAGCCCGGGCCTGGTCCTCGAAGCGGCTGCGCTGGTCATCCGGGTCGTTCAACTCGGAGAAGGCGTTGGCGATTTCCTCGCGCGCGATGAAGAGCTCGAAGCGGTCGGTCAGGCGCGTATCCGCCGAGCGGCGGCGCGCCAGTGGCGAGATCTCTACGGGGTGGCCGATCACAAAGGTCGGTTGCCTCAAGGTCGGCTGCACTTTTTGCTCAAAGATCTCGTTGATAAGTCCACCCCAGCCGAGGCTTGGCCTGGCTTCGATCTTCAGATCGGTGACGATTTTCCGGAGCGTGCCGACGTCCGCCCGTCCGAGGTCCTCGTCGACCGCCTGGCTCGCCGCCTCGAGCATCTCCAGGCGCTTAAAGGGCTGCGTCGCGTCGATCGTCTCGCCCTGATAGGCGAAGCGGGATCCGCCGGTGACCTGTTGCACGAGGTGGACGACCAGCGACTCCGTCAGTTCCAGCATGCCTTCCCAGTCGGTGTAGGCCTGGTAGAGCTCGAGCATCGTGTACTCGGGACTGTGCCACTGATCCATCCCCTCGTTGCGGAAGATGCGCCCGATCTCATAGACGCGATCGAAGCCGCCCACGATCAGCCGTTTAAGGTAGAGCTCCAGCGCAATCCGCAGGTAGAGCTGCATGTCGAGCGCGTTGTGGTGCGTGATGAAGGGCTTAGCGGCCGCTCCGCCGGCCATGGCCTGCAGCACCGGCGTCTCGACCTCGACAAAGCCACGCTGGCGTAAGAAGGCGCGCGTCTCTTCGACGACACGGCTGCGCGTCAAAAAGAGCTGCATCACGTCGGGATTGGCGATCAAATCCAGGTATCGCTGGCGGAATCGGATCTCCTTGTCCTTGAGGCCGTGATATTTCTCCGGCAGCGGCCGGAGCGCTTTGGCCAGCAGCGTAAAGGAGTCGGTTTCGCAGGTGACCTCCCCTCGGCGGGTTCGAAACAATGTCCCCTGCACGCCAATGATGTCGCCAAGGTCGAGTTCCGTGAAGCGGCGGTAGGCTTCTTCGCCCAGCTTGTCGACCTTGACGTGAAGCTGGACGCGGCCGGCGTGATCCTGGATGTGCGCGAAGGTTGCTTTCCCCATCACCCGGCTGGCCACCAGGCGGCCGGCGAGGGAAACCGGGCCGGTCCGCGATTCAGCCCCACCAGTCTTCTCCGCCGCCTCGAAGAGCGCGATGGCCTCAGCCGAGTTGTGCGTCCGGGCGAAGCGGCTCTGGAATGGCTCGATCCCTGCCGCGCGCAGCGCCTGCATTTTCTGCCGCCGTTGCTGTTCCTGCTCGGTTCGCTCGGCGTCCATTGCGCGGAAGTCTACAAAACGTCGAACGTGCGGTCGGCCATCTCACGATCCGGACGGAAGGGGTTGTCCTCGGGCGATACCGTTCCGGTGATGGCATCGACGGCACGGCGGCTTCCGCCGATGCTGCCCATGATTCCGTGACCGCTGTAGCCGGTATTGACCGCGAGCCCTTCGACCAGGCTCGGGCCCAGCAGCGGCCGGCGGTCCGGCGTGTAGGTGTACTGGCCCGCCTGCAGCCACCATTGCAGCCGCGACGAGCCCCAGGCTTGCGTCCAGGCGGGTACCAGGCGCGCCAGTGCATGGTCGCTGCTCGGGTCGAGCAGGCCGAAGGCGAAGTCGGCCGAGACGGGCACGTCGTCCGCCGGCAGTGACGGCTCGATCGGCCCAGTCCAGAGCGCGTGGACGCCGCTTCCGGCCGGGCGCCAGTGGGCGCCGGTCTCGAACTCGATCGTCATCGGCGCGTCCTGCGGAATGAAGGGCAGGTCGGGGACGATCAATTTCTGGCGGCGAACCGTGGTCAGCGGCAGATCGAGGCCGGCCAGCCTGGCGAGCGGGCCGGACAGCGGGCCGGCGGCGATCACCACCGTGCTCGCGTGGATCGTGCCGCCCACCGTCTGCACGCCGATCACCCGATCACCGCGCCGTTCGAAGCCGCTGACGCCGACCCCGCACCGGAATGTCGCACCGCTGGCGCGGGCGATCTCCAGGGCCAGACGACGTGGTTCCAGCCAGCCGTCCCCGGCGCGATAGCGGGCGTTGCGGATGTTCGGCGCCAGGTAGGGGAAGCGCCGGCGCGCCTGGTCACCATCGAGGAGCTCGACATCGGTGAGACCCCAGCGCCGCTGCGCCACGACGAGCTTGCGCTGTCGCTCGGCACCCTCGTCGGTCAGCGCCGCGAACAAATAGCCCTGGTGATGCAGGCCCAGCCCGGTGCGCTCGTGCATCGCATCGAAAAAGGCGACGCTTTCGCGAACCAGTTCGACCTCTTCGGCGTTGTCGAACTGGAGACGGAAGGCGCCCGTCGCGACCGGTGTGGTCAGCGTGGCGAGGGCGGGACGTTTCTCCAGGACCACGGTTTTAAGGCCTGCTTGCTCCGCGAACAGGGCGGTGGCGCATCCGATGATGCCTCCACCGATGACGACGAGATCGGCGGTGTCGGCCGCTAGTGGACCTCGACGATCAGCATCTTGGTCGCGCCGCCGGGCGTGACCACCGAGACGTCGTCACCGACGCGTTTGCCGAGCAGCGCCTTGCCGACCGGGGACTCGAGCGAGATGCGGCCCTTGGCCGGCTCCGCCTCGGCCGACCCGACGATGGTGAAGGCTTCGTCGCCATATTCGTCGTGGACTTTGACGGTCGAGCCGACCTCGACAATGCCCTTAACGTGCTTGCCCTCGATGATGCTGGCGTTGCGGATCAGCTTCTCGAGCAGGAGGACGCGGCCCTCGACAAACCCCTGTTCGTTCTTGGCATCGTCGTACTCGGCATTCTCGTTGATGTCGCCGAACTCCTTGGCCTGCCGGATGCGTTCGGCGACCTCCGGCCGGCGCTTCGACCGAAGCACCTCCAGTTCGGCCTGCAGCCGGTTCAGGCCCTCCTGCGTGAGGTAGACGACCTTGTCGTTTTCCATGCTTGCCATTGAAAAGCCGCCGTAGTATAGCGGATTGCCGCCGTTGCTCCGCCTGCTGGCGGTTAGGACGTCAGCGTGACGCTGAGGGGCGGCAGGTTCTCCCGCACGCGGGCCCCGGCGCCAGGCGGCAGAACGGTCAGGAAGAGCCCATGGATTGTGTACGCTCCCGGCGCCAGCGTCGACGAGGTGGGCCACTCCGCCTTGAAAACCGCCGTCTCCTGGCTACCGAGGACCTTATGGCCATAGGCCATGCACATGATCGCGGGGACCGGCTCCGCCCAGACCTGGGTGCCCTGTCCGTCCAGCGCCCAGATGTGCAGGGTCTGGACGCAACCGACTTCGTAATCGATCGGCCCGGTGACGGTGAAGCTGACCTGGACAGTCCCGCCAGGGGCGAGGCGCGCCGGAGACGCTTCGGCATGGAACTGGCCTGCGGTCGCCGTGACGGTGGTCGGCACAGTGCCGGGCCCAGCCACCTGGGCGCCACAGCCGGCAAGCACGATCGCGGTGACGAAGAGCACGGGTCGCATGCCTATATGACGCGCGAATTAGCGAAAGGTTCCCCTGGTTAGCGGGGTTTCCGGCCCCGCGTCGGGTCCTTCACATAGTCGGTCAGGCCGAGGACGTTCCCCCACGGGTCGCTGACCTCGACCGCCCAGCCTGTGAGGATCTCCATCGGCTCGTTAAGGATTCGGGCGCCGCGCTCCCGAAGCGCCGCCGTCGCCTGCCGGGCATCCCGCACCTCCAGCCAGATGCGGGGCGTGTCGCGCGGCGCCGAGGGAGGCATCGCCTGCAGTCGAATCATCAAGCCGGGTTCGTCCGGCCCGAGCCGGTAGCCGACGATGCCCGCCTGCGGCACGGCGAACTTGACCGGCAGTCCCAGCGTGGTCTCGTAGAAGGCGCGTGCCTGGCCCAAATCGCCGACCGCCAGCATGATGTTGTCGACGCCCAGGACGTCGAGCTCGGGCATCAGGCCGCCTCGCAGCCCTCCGGCGCGCCCTCCACAGGATCGTTGAGGGTAAGCAGGGCGGGATCCGTCGCGAGGGCTTCATCCAGCACCCGCGAAATGTCGGCGGCGCTGGCCACCGACTGGACCATGGTCCGCAGCCGCGGCGCCCCCCGGAATCCTTTGAGGCCCCAGGCGATGAACTTCCGTAGCAGCCGTGAGCCACGCTCGGGGCCGTAGTACTCGAGCACCAGGTCGCAGTGCCGCCGGACCAGCTCGATCCGGTCCACCCAACTCTGCTCGGGCACCTCCTCGCCGGTGGTCAGCTTCGCCACCGTCTGCCGGATCAGCCAGAGGTTGCCGAGGATGCCGCGGCCCAGCATGACGGCATCGACCTGCGTCTCCGCCATCCGCCGCACCGCGTCAGCCGCCGTGCGGAGGTCGCCACTTCCCGCCACCGGGATCTTGACCGCGGCCTTGACCTCGCCGATTGCGTGCCAGTCCGCCCAGGGGTCGTAGCGCTGCGAACGGGTCCGGCCGTGCACGGCGAGGCCCTGGATGCCCGTGGACTCCAGGCGCGTTGCCATCTCTACGTAGTTGCGGGACTGGAAATCCCACCCCAGCCGGATTTTGACCGTGACCGGAACCTGCACGGCGCCGACGACGGCGGCCGCCACCCTGCAGGCGCGGTCGGGATCTTGCAGCAGCGACGAGCCACCCGAGGTTTTGACCACCTTGGGCACGGGGCAACCCATGTTGATGTCGACGATGTCGGCGCCGGCTGCCTCGGCCATCCGCGCCGCCTGCGCCATGACCGTCGGGTCCCCGCCCATCAGCTGCACCGAAACCGGGCGCTGGTCCCAGCTCAGGTCCATCAGCCGGAATGTTTCCCGGTGCTGACGGGTGAGCGCCTCGCTGCTGATCATCTCCGTACAGGCGAGCCCCGCCCCGAACTCGCGGGCGATCTTACGGAAGGGGGCATCCGTGACCCCCGCCATGGGGGCGACGTACACCGGGGAGATCAGGGTATGGCCGGCAATTTTCACGGGGTTACAGCCTAGCAGCCTTTTTCAGAGATTCATCTCGTAGACCAGGCGAAGGCCTTCCAGCATCAGCCGGTCGTCCACCAGCTCGATCACCGACGTCTGGGCGGCGATCAGCGAGCTCAGGCCGCCGGTCGCGATCACCCGGGCGTCGCGACCCAGCTCCTTCTTGATTCGGGCCACCATGCCCTCGACCTGGGCCGTGAAGCCGAAGATGATGCCGGCCTGCATGCTCTCGACCGTGGTGCGGCCGATCACCTGGGGGGGCGCCTTGAGCTCGACCCGCTGCAGCCGGGCCGCGCGCTCGTAGAGGGCTTCGACCGAGATCCCCATCCCGGGCGAGATCGCCCCACCCAGGTAGTCCCCCTCGTCGGAGACAACATCGTAGGTGGTCGCGGTCCCGAAATCGATGATGATCAACGGGCCACCATACGCCTTGAAGGCGGCCATCGCCGCCACGATGCGATCGGCACCGACCTCTTTGGGATCGCGATAGTGGATCTTGAGGCCCGTCTTGATGCCAGGCCCGACCATCAACGGGTCGCAGCCAAAGTAGCGCTGGATCGCCTGGACCAGCGCGCTGTTCAGTGGCGGCACGACGCTCGCGACCACGACCGCCTTCACGGTCTTCGGGTCAAACCCCTCCTGGCGGATCAGCTGCAGCATGGCGATGCCGAGCTCGTCCGGCATGCTGTCCCGCCTGGTGGCGAGGCGCCAATCATGGACGAGCGCGGCGCCGTCGAACAGGCCGAAGGTCAGGTTGGTATTCCCGAGATCGATCGCCAGCAGCATGTGGGTCAGTCTACCCGCGGGGTTTCCGAAATTTCGTTCTCACAATGAGGGCGATGATGACGGCCGACCGGCGCGACGCGAGCGACATCGCTCGATTACTCAGGCCGTTCTGGCGTGACGGACGGATCGTGCGCTGGCCGGCTCGAGCTGGCCGCCGCCGGCTGATCCTCGAGGAGGCGGTCCGGGCTCTTCCGATGGGGACCCGGATGCCCGAAGCCGACGTCGACACCCGGCTGGGGGAGATCTGGCCGGACTATTGCCTGCTGCGCCGGGCGCTCGTGGATGAAGAACTGCTCAACCGGAAGGTCGGGATCTACTGGCGGGTCGGCTGACCCGCACCCTCACGGCCGCCGCGCTCGCGGCGTTGGCGGGTCTCCTAGTAGACGTCTTCCTTGCGGGTGTCCTCGTCGGCCTCCGGCACTTCGACGTCGTCCTCGGACGATTCGACCGTATGCATGCCGTCGAGCTCCTCCGCGGCCTCCTCGCCATCCTCGTCGGCGTCTTCCGCGTCCGCGCCTCGGTTGATGAGCGAATCCTTGGCGTACGGCCGGAACTCCTCCCGGGCGCCCTTCTTCGTCGGGAAGGAGGGCCGGCCGAAGAACTTGGGGTCCTGGTAGGTCTCGCGCACGATGATCTTGATCGAGTTGCCGTCGCAGGTCGCCACCGCGCCGGAGTAGCGGTTGCCGCCTTCGATGAACTTGATCAGGCGGCGGCCAAGCGCGTGGTCGAGGTGGCCGAGATGGACGCCGCGCGCGGTCTCCACGTTCATGGTGTCGCCGGCCACGATCAGCTTGACCGGGTCGCCACCCGCCACTTCGCTGCAGGGGTCGCCCTCGCCATGGACGTGCAGGGCGGTCATGGAGGTCTTGCCGGTCTCCTCGATGAAGGCATCGACATCCACCCTGGTCTTGGAAGGCCGAACCGCCGCCTTTCCGCCGCGGACTGCCTGGAGCTTGGCCAGGTTCTTTAAGGCAATCGGGTTGACCGGGTTGATCTTGAGCGTGCTCTGATAGGCCTCGACCGCATCATCGACCTGGCCGAGCTCGGTGTAGGACTTCCCCAGCCGGTTGAGGGTGTCCTCGTCGAGCCCAAAGCGATCGACGATCGCCCGGTTGACCTGGGCGGCTTCCGCCCACCGGCTCGCCAGGGCGAGCTCAATGGCTTCGTCGACATACTGGGCTCGGGGTTTGATCCGTTCTGCGAATTCAGCCAAGCGTTGCCCTCCTGAGTGCGTGCTATACCCTACGCGCGGTGCGAAAGCGCTGTCAAGCTCGCGTACGTATTGCCGGGGAGACAACGCCGCCGGCCTCAAATGCTTGTGCTGGGGACTCGCACATTATTAGTAGGTATTAGAGAAACCGGGAAACCGCTTGCAGCCGTATTCGACGACCGTGTATAAAGAGCTACGCCTTGGGGGCCGTTGATGCCCCCGAGCAATCGGGAGAACAAGGAGGACGTCGGATGAATATGCCGAAGTTGCTGGTCGGGTTTGCCGTGACAAGCCTTGCGCTGGCTGCGTGCGGCGGCGGCGGCGGTGGCGGCGGCAGCAGCCAGACGGTTAAGGGGACGATCAAGATCGGGATCGACCTCCCCGTGAGCGGGTCAGACGCGTCGGACGGACAGCCAACCCAGAACGGGGCCAAGCTGGCGATCACGCAGAACGCGAAGGTCTGCGGGGCGTCGAGTCACACGGATGCCTGTTTCACCCTGCAGGCGTTTCCCCTCGATGACGCCGTCAACGGCGTCCATGACGTCGCCCAGGGCGCCAAGAATGTGGCGCAGTTCGTCGCCGACAGCAGTGTGCTTGGCATGGTCGGTCCGTTCAACAGCGGCGTCGCGGCCGGAGAGATCCCGATCGCGAACAGCCAGAACCTGGCCATGATCAGTCCGTCGAACACGAGCGAGTGCTTGACCCAGGAGCCGGCGGACGGTCACTGCAAGGGGCAGGCGGCCAAGTTGCGCCAGAACGGCAAGAACAACTACTTCCGGGTTTGCACCACCGACCTGATCCAGGGGCCGGCGGGCGCCGACTACGCCTACGGCAAGCTGGGCAAGAAGAAGGTCTTCGTGATGAACGACCAGCAGCAGTACGGACTCGGCATCGCCAAGACCTTCGCCGCGCAGTTCACCAAGGACGGCGGGACCGTGCTCGACTCTGATCTCGGGGGCTTCGACCCCACCTCGCAGACCGACTTCAAGTCGCTGCTGAGCCGGGCGCAATCCCTCGGCGCCGACGTCGTCTTCTTCGGCGGGACGACCGCCACCAAGGGCGGCCAGATCCGCAAGCAGATGGCCGGGATCATCGACGCCCCGTACGTCGCGGGCGACGGGATCTCGGGCAACCAGTTCGCCAAGGACGCCGGGGCGAACGCCGCGAACAGCTACTTCACCGTTGCTGGGCCCTTCCCGTTGAAGCTGGCCACGGCCACGACCTTCAACGCGGCCTACAAGTCGGCGTACAGCGCGGATCCCGGCGCCTATAGCGCGCAGGGTTACGATGCCGCTGCGATCATGGTCGCGGCGTTGAAGAAGGCCATCGACGACGCCGGCGGCAACATGCCGACTCGCGACCAGGTCCGGGCTGAGGTCGCCAAGACCCAGGGCTACAAGGGCGCGATCGGGACAACCAGCTTTGATGCGAACGGTGACACCACCCTCAAGATCATCACGATCTACAAGTGGACCTCGGCAAATGACACAGGCGGCACCTTCGTCGACCAGGTGACCGTCCAGTAGGAACCGGCTAGACCGTTGGGGAGCAGGGCTGCGGCCCTGCTCCCCACGCTTGAACCAAAGGCCACCGCTGTCTACACTGTGTGGCAACCGGTAGGCATCGCCGGCCAAAGGGAGGAGGGATGCGGTTCTTTGTCCAGCAGTTGATTTTTGGGCTGACCAACGGTGCCATCTTTGCCCTGATCGCCCTCGGGTACACGATGGTGTACGGCATCATCGAGCTGATCAACTTTGCCCACGGCGACATTTTCACGGTTGGAGGCTTCCTCGGCCTGACCACGATCGGCCTGCTCCACCTCGATTCCGCGCCGGCGCTGCTCATCCTTCCCGGACTCATCGTCGTCTTCGCCGTCGCCATGGTCCTCAACGGCCTGCTGGGGGTTGCCATCGAGCGCGTCGCCTACCGACCGCTTCGGAATGCGCCCCGCCTGGCCCCGCTCATCACGGCGGTGGGAATGTCGTTCGTGCTCGAGGGGATCCTCTTTCTGATCAAAGGGCCCAACCAGGTGTCCTTTCCCAACCTGCTGCCCCCGGGCAGCATCAACCTGGGTGTCGCCTCGATCGGCATCAGCAACCTGTTGATCATCCTGATCGCGCTCGGCTTGATGGTGGCGCTCAGCCAGTTCATCGGGCGGACGCGGATCGGACGAGCGATGCGGGCGACCGCCCAGGACCGCGATGCGGCCCGCCTGATGGGCATCAACATCAACCGAACGATCGCCATCACCTTCTTTATCGGGTCCGCGCTGGCCGCGGCCGGCGGCATCATCTACGGCTTCTACTTCCAGACGATCGCGTTCGATGTGGGATTCCGGAGCGGCCTGATCGCCTTCACGGCCGCCGTCTTTGGCGGGATCGGGAATGTCGTGGGTGCCTCCATCGGCGGGTTCATGATCGGCATCATCATCGCCTTCGTGAGCGGCTATTTCCAGGGCGGCGGGCAGTGGTCGGACGTCGTGGTCTTCAGCATCCTGATCCTGACCCTGGTCTTCCGTCCGACCGGGCTGCTCGGGATGCGGGTGCCGGAAAAGTGAATCGCCGGCAGAGGGTCGCCGTTGCCGGAGCGCTCGCGCGCTTGCGGAGCCTGGAAGTGCCCGGGCTCGGCGCCTTCGGGCGAAGCAGCAACGCCCCCTACGGCCTGCTGCTCGTGGTTCTCCTTCTGGTCCCCTTCATCCTGCCTTCGCTCGTCGATGACGGGGCGAACGCCGGTGTCTGGGTCCTGCTGGCCCTCGGACTGAATGTTGTGGTCGGGTATGCCGGCCTCCTGGACCTCGGCTATGCGGCCTTCTTTGCCATCGGCTCGTATGCCTTCGCCATCCTGGCCTCCGGTCAGTTCAACATCCACCTCTCGTTCTGGCTGCTGCTTCCGGCCTCCGCCTTCGTCGCCGCGCTGTTTGGCGTGCTGCTGGGCGCCCCCACCCTGCGCTTGCGCGGGGACTACCTGGCGATCGTCACGCTCGGCTTCGGCGAGATCGTGCCCAAGGTCGTCCGCAACGCCACCCCGCTGACGGGCGGCGTCAATGGGATCGTCGGCGTCGACCAGCCTCATCTTCCCCCCGTGCCCGGCTGGGATGGCAATTTCGGCTTCAACCCGGTTCCCTACTACTATCTGATCCTCGCCATCATCCTGGCCTCCCTGTTTCTGATCAATAACCTCCGGAACTCGCGGCTCGGTCGAGCCTGGATGGCGATCCGCGAGGACGAGGTCGCGGCGGCGGCGACCGGCGTCAACACGGTCACCACCAAGCTCCTCGCCTTCGCCATGGGGGCCGCCTTCAGCGGCTTTGCCGGCACCTTCTATGCGTCGAAGCTCTTTGTCGTGGTGCCGGAATCGTTCAGCTTCCAGGCCGTGTCGGTTGTCGTCCTGGTCATGGTCGTCCTTGGCGGGATGGGCAGCATCCGGGGCGTGATCGTGGGCGCCGTCCTGATCTACCTGCTGCAACACAAGGTCCTGATCGCGCTCCCGGGCTGGATCGCCAGTGCGACGGCGGCCCTTAATATCGGTTTTTTGAACAACGCCGACATCGGCGGCATCGTGCAGCGCTCGAATTACCTGATCTTCGGGATCATCCTCGCCGGCATCATGCTGGTGCGACCGCAAGGGCTGCTTCCCAACACGCAGCGAAAAGTCGAGCTGGAGCTCGGCACGAGTGATGAAGCCGTCTCGGACCTTCGGGGGTCCGCCTAAGCCCCCCGATGCCGATCCTCCAGATCCGTGGACTGACCAAGCGATTCGGCGGCCTCCTCGCGGTAAACCATGTCGACCTCACGGTGGAACAGGGCGAGATTTTCGCCATGATCGGTCCCAACGGCGCGGGAAAGACGACGATGTTCAACCTCATTGCCGGCCTCTATAAACCGACCGGCGGGGAGATCATCTTCAACGGCAAGTCGGTGTATCCGGTCAAGGAATACTGGCGGACCTATCTGCCGCCGCTTGCCGGTTACTACACGGTCGCCAGCGCCGTTCGTCGCTCCCTGGGACGTGGGCCGATGCCGCTTGGGCTTCGGCCGCATGCGGTCACCACCCTCGGGATCGCGCGGACCTTCCAGAACATCCGCCTCTTTTCCTACATGACGGCGGTCGAGAACGTGATGGTGGGCCAGCATCCGCGCATGCACGCCAAGGTCTGGGATGCGCTGCTACGCACGCCGTACGCCAGGTCGGAGGAGCGCCGCGTCCGCGCCCGGGCCATGGACCTGCTGCAGTTCGTCGGTTTGGAGAACTATGCGGAACAGTACGCGCGCAACCTCGCCTATGGCTTCCAGCGGCGGCTGGAGATCGCCCGGGCGCTCGCCAGCGAGCCGAAGCTGTTGATGCTCGACGAACCCGCCGCCGGCTTCAATCCGCAGGAGAAGGCCCAGCTGATGGAGCTGATCCAGCAGGTGCGCGCCCAGGGCATCACCGTCTTTTTGATCGAGCACGACATGAAGGTCGTCATGGAGGTTTCGGAGCGGATCGTGGTGCTCGACTACGGGGAGAAGATCGCCGAAGGTACCCCGCAAAAAGTGCGGGCCGATCCCCGCGTCATTGAGGCCTACCTCGGGAAATCCGCCTAGTGTCGACGATCCTCGAGGTCGAACGGATCGACGTCTTCTACGGCCGCATCCAGGCGTTGCGGGGGGTGAGCCTGCACGTCGACGAAGGCGAGATCGTGTCGCTGATCGGGGCCAACGGGGCAGGGAAGACGACCACGCTCCGCGCCATTTCGGGCCTGACGCCGGCCAGCGCGGGCGCGGTCCGCCTGCGCGGCGAGGACATCAGCCGGCTGCAGGCGGAGGACATCGTGGTCAAGGGGATCGGCCACGCGCCTGAAGGGCGGCGCATCTTCGCCCGGATGACGGTCCGGGAGAACCTCGATCTGGGCGCCTACATTCGAAAGGGCGGCGTCACCCGCGAAGATCTCGACCGCGTGTACACGCTCTTCCCGCGCCTCAAGGAGCGGCAGGGCCAGCTCGCCGGCACCCTCTCGGGAGGCGAGCAGCAGATGCTCTGCATCAGCCGGGCGATGATGTCGCGGCCGAAGGTCCTGCTGCTCGACGAGCCGTCGCTGGGCCTCGCCCCGCTCATGGTCGACACGATTTTCACTGTGATCCGCGACATCAACAAGGAAGGGACGACCATCCTCCTGATCGAGCAGAACGCGCTCAAGGCGCTGAACGTGGCGCACCGGGGCTATGTCCTGGAAACGGGCCGGATCGTCACGGAGGGCAGCGGCAAGGAGCTGCTCGCCAGCCCCGACGTCCAGAAAGCCTATCTCGGGGTCTAACTTCGCTCGCCGGCCTTAGCCGACGGGGCGGCCGGTGACGGCTGCCAGGATGATCAGGTAGACGCAGATCACGGCGAATAGGCCGTACTCGAAGAAGATCCGTTTGGTCAGGGAATCGTCGAGGGTGTGGACCAGCAGGCCCTGCCAGGCGTACCAGGCGAAGGCGAGGACGACCGCGATGTAGGGACTGCCCTGGTTCAGATAGGTGACCATCCCGAAGGCGCCGAAGGTGACCGTGCCCGCGGTGAGAAAGGCGGTAAGCAGGGCCACGCCCTCGCGGCGGGTGGCAAAGCGGAAGCTCCGGTACCCGCTGAAGAGACTGATGGCAAAGATCCAGCTGAACTTCAGGATGTTGGGCAGCTCGTTGGACTGGAGCACCAGGTAGAGCAGGGCCAGCAGCGAGCAGAAGGTGGTGGCATCACGGAGGAAGCGGTGCAGCGGTTTCTCCCGGCCCATGCCGCGGGACAGGTCTACATAGCTGCTGATGAAGACGACCGCGCCCATGAGCAGCATGGCGAGGGCGTGCACCCGGTAGTCGAGGTACAGGATCGAAAAGCCGCTAGCCGCGATGATGCCGAGCACCGGCGAGATGTAGTGATCGAGGCTCAGCCAGCCGGGGGTGCGGTTGCGCGCATGGAGGAAGAGCAGGCCAAGCGAGACCAGCACCGCCAGCCCGGCGGTGGCCTGCCAGACCTGGTTCGGTGCCAGCAGCTCCGACTTGAAGCTGAGCCCGACCACGATCGCCCAGGCCGAGAGCAGGCCGAGGTAGCGGGTGCCAAGCTGGATCGGTCGGGCCGCCGTGCCCACCCGAGACCGCCCTGCGCGCTGCTGGCCGGACCGTGGAAGGGTCGCGGAAGAGCTCGCGAGGGCCTCCGACATGGCCGGAAGTTTAGCAGGGAAACGTGCGTTTGGGGCTGGGGAAAGCAACAGCTTTGCAACCCCGAATCTGTATTCGAAACATATGTTCGTCGTGAGACCAAGGGATTGTGGAAACTGTGGAAAGCTCGCCGAGGCTAGGTGGTGCTGGTCCCCTCCCGGCCGTACTTGTCCTCCAAACGGATGACGTCGTCGATCTCAGGGGTGGAAACCTCAAAAAGCTCGCACTCCTCGACCCCGATCATCCGATGCCGCTTGCCGGGAACGATCCGCCTGGAGAGGCCCGGGGTCAGCCGGTGGGTGCGGAGCTCGCCCCGGTCGTCGTCGAGCTGGAGGTCCATGACCCCCCTGACTACCAGGATGGTCTCGTCCTTGTGCTCGTGGTACTGCAGGCTGAGCATCTCGCCGGCATTGATGTGGATGACCTTCCCGAGGTAGCGATCGGTGACCGCGAACCGGTTCTCCCAGCCCCAGGGCTTCCTGACCAGCTCAGGCATGCTGCCCCAATCCCAGGCGATCCTCGAGCGCGGCCAGCAGCTGGTCGACCCGCGCCTTCGAGGAGGCCTCGCTGTAGACCCGGATCAGCGGCTCAGTCCCGCTGAAGCGGATCAGCACCCAGCTCCCGTCGGCCAGGTAATACTTGAAGCCGTCATCGGTGCGCGATCGGACGACGGGCTCGCCCCCGATCTCGGACGGAGGCTCCTGCTGGAGCCGCCCGTAGAGCTCGGTCCGGCGTCCCGCGTACTCCTGCCGCTCCAGGTGGATGTCGTGGCGGGCATAGAAATGGGGACCCACCAGCTCGATGAGGTGCTCCAGGATCCTGGAGAGCGGCTGGCCGTACTGGACGATCATGTCGGCGAAGAACAGGCCCGATAGGACGCCATCGCGCTCGGGGATGTGGCCGCGGAAGGCAAAGCCGCCGCTTTCCTCCCCCGCCAGGATGCCATTGACCTCTGTCAGCTTGGGACCGAGGTATTTGAACCCGACCTTGAGCTCGTGGACCGTGACCCCGAAGCGCTCGCCCAGCTTGTCGGCCATCGAGGTCGAGGTCAGCGAACGGACCACGTCGCCCTTCTGCCCGCGCTTCTCGACCAGGTACATCATCAGCAACGCCATCACCTGGAGCTGGTTGATGAACTGGCCTTTCTCATCGATGATCCCGACGCGGTCGGCGTCTCCGTCGTTGGCGATGCAGAGGTCGTGCTTCCCCTTCGCCATGATGGCCATCGCCTCCGGCATGTAGTGCGCGATCGGTTCCGGGTGCATCCCGCCGAAGGAGGCGTTGCGCTCGCCGTGGATCTCGTCGACCTGCGTCTTTCCGCCGGCCAGCAGCGCCCGGATGTATCCCTGCGCTGCGCCGTACATCGGCTCGTGCAGGATCCGAAGCCCGGCCGCCTTGATGCGCTCGAGGTCGACGAGCTTGTTCACCTGCGCCGCATACGCGGGTTGCGGGTCGAAGATCTCGATCAAGCCCTGTTGTTTCGCGTCGTCGAAGCGCACCTGCTTGACGCGGCCGCCGCGCTGGACCTTGACGATCTCCTGCTCGAGCCGCGCGGTGACTTCGGGGGACGCCGAGCCGGCGTACTCCGGCTTGTACTTGAGGCCGCTGAAGTAGTAGGGATTGTGGCTGGCGGTGATCACCAGCGCCCCGCTGGCCTTCTTGTCCAGGACCGCGAAGGTGGCGACCTGGGTTGGTGCCGGCGCGTCGATGACGAACACCTTGACCCCGTTGGCGGCGAGCACCTGGGCCACTTCGCGGGCAAACAGGTCGGAAGAAAAGCGGGTGTCGTACCCGACCACGGCGGTCGGATTGGGACGGCTGACCAGGTATTGCGCAATCCCCTGGGTCGCCGTCCGAACCGAGTCGTAGGTGAAATCGTCGGCGATGATGCCGCGCCAGCCGTCGGTGCCGAACGTGATCTCGACCGGTGTGCTCATGCGGCCGGGGTGGACCGCCCGCGCAGGTACTGGTCCGTCTTGATGCCAAGGGCGGCCATGTCGTGCTCGAGCATCTCGCGGATCATCTCCTCAAAGCTAACCTTTGGCGCCCATCCGAGCTTGGCCCGCGCCTTGGCCGGCTCGCCTCGCAGCTCGGGGACCTCGGCCGGCCGCACGTACGCCTGGTCGATCTCGACGTACTTTCGCCACTCCAGCCCGACGAGACCGAAGGCGACCTCGATCAGGTCCCGCACGCTGCGATCGACGCCTGACGCGATCACGTAGTCGTCCGGGGTGTCCTGCTGCAGCATCAGCCACATCGCCTCAACATAGTCGCGGGCGTGGCCCCAGTCGCGTTTGGCGTCGAGGTTGCCCAGCCGGATCTTTAACGAGCGCCCGGCCAGGATCGAGGCCAACCCGCGGGTAACCTTCCGCGTGACGAAGTTCTCGCCCCGACGGGGGGACTCGTGGTTGAAGAGGATGCCGCTGCAGGCATACATCCCATGCGCCTCCCGGTAATTGACCGTGATCCAGTGCGCATAGACCTTGGCGACGGCATAGGGGCTGCGTGGATGGAAGGGCGTCGTCTCACTCTGCGGCGGCGGGGTGAGACCGAACATCTCCGAGGTCGACGCCTGGTAGAAGCGGGTTTTCAAGCCGGCCGTCCGGATGGCCTCCAGCAAGCGCGTCGTGCCCAGGCCATCGGTGTCGCCCGTGTACTCCGGTTGATCAAAGGAGATCAGCACGTGGCTCTGCGCCGCGAGGTTGTAGATCTCGTCGGGGCGCAGGGTCATCACCAGCCGGTTGAGCCCGCCGGAGTCCGTCATGTCGCCGTAGTGCAGGACGAACCGGCCACCCTCCGGATGCGATGGATCGGTGTGTTCCAGGTGGTCGATTCGCGTCCGGTTCATCGATGAGGACCGCCGGACGACCCCGTGCACCTCGTAGCCTTTGTCGAGGAGGAGCTCCGCGAGGTAGGACCCGTCCTGGCCCGTGATCCCCGTGATGAGCGCACTCTTTGGCACCGCCAAAGTCTACCCGGGCCCGGCTACAGGTAGTCGGTCTTCCCCATCTGCCGGAGCCGGTCGACGATCAACTTGACGTCCTGCGACCGGGCCTTGGGGCAGATCAGCAGGGCGTCGTCGGTCTCGATCACCACCATGTCCTCGAGGCCGACCGCCGCGACCAGCTTTTTCGGCGAGTGGATCATGCAATTCTTCGAGTCGATCAGGACGTGATCCCCTTCGACGAAGTTCCCAGCGGCATCCTGCTCGAGGATGTCGTGGAGATCCGCCCAGGAGCCGAGGTCGTGCCATTCGAAACTGGCCCGCACCATCAGGAGGTTGGTCGTCCGCTCGAGCACTGCCGTATCGATGGCCTCCATCGGCAGCGCCCGGTAGGCGTCGTCGGCGGCGGCCTGATCGCCGGTGTCGCGCGCCGTCCTGACGCGCTCCAGGCCGGCATGCAACGCGCCGGCGTGGGCGGCCAGTTCGCTGAAGAGCACCTCGACCGGCCAGCTGAAAAGCCCCAGATGCCAGAGGTAGTCACCCGCACGCAGGTAGGCCTTCGCGGTCCGAAGGTCAGGTTTCTCGACGAAGGATCGGACCCGGTAGGCGGGGACATCACCGGGGCCGATAACCTGCTCACCCGGCCGGATGTACCCGAAGGCGGTCGAGGCGTAGGGCGGGGTCAGGCCAACCGTGACCAGCGATCGCTGCCGCTCGGCCCAGCCGGCCTCGGCGTCCAGCGTCGCGATGTAGGCATCCTCGTCGGCGCCGAGGTAGTGATCGGCGTGGACCGAGAGCATGGTCGCCTTGGGGTCGATGCCGGCGATCGTGAGCGCCGCCAGTCCGAGCGCCGACGCGGTGCCGCGCCGAGCCGGCTCGACGATGTAGCCAGCGTCCAAAAGCTCGGGAAGTTGCTGCTTGATGCTCGGCACCTGGGATCGCTCGGTCACGACATAGA
The DNA here is from genome assembly GCA_039922495.1 of Candidatus Dormiibacter sp. Classification (GTDB taxonomy): domain Bacteria; phylum Chloroflexota; class Dormibacteria; order CF-121; family CF-121; genus JALYYC01. The sequence continues at coordinate 49,766 of JBDTEO010000013.1, read as the reverse complement.
CCTGGTCCGACAGACGCCGGACCCGCTGGTAGGTCGCCTGGAGCAGCGATTGCCGGCCATGGAGCGTCAGGAGGTGCTTGGGGGTCTTCTCGCGAGAGCGCGGCCAGAGGCGTGTCCCGCTCCCGCCGGCGAGGATCACGACGTGCCGGTTCATCCGCCGGCCGCCTCACACTGCCGCCAGTAGTTGAGGGTGTCGCGCAGGGTCCGGTCCAGGCTGATCTGCGGCCGCCATCCGGTCAAGCGCTGGAAGCGGCGAGGATCGCACAGGTAGGCGTCGGCCTCCGCGACGCGGCTTCGGGTGGCGTCCACCTCGAGGGTGATCCGTTTCTTGCTCATCCGAATCAAGGCTGTGACGATCGCCCCGAGCTCGATCGACTTGCCGGACCCGAGGTTGTACACCTCGCCCGGCTTCCCCTTCGACAGCGCCAGCACGTACGCGCGGGCCATGTCACGAACATCGGTGAAGTCGCGTTTGGCCTTGAGGTTGCCGACGCGCAGCGTCGGGGCCTGGCGGCCCAGCTCGATCCGGGCGATCTGCTGGGCGAAGCTCGCGATCGCGAACTGAGGCGACTGCCGCGGCCCCGCGTGATTGAAGGGCCGCACGCGAACGCAGGGCAGCGCGCGGCTCAGGAAATACTGGAGCCCGAGGTAATCCTGGGCGACCTTGCTGACCGCGTAGGGGCTGAGCGGGCGCAGCGGCGTGGCTTCGCCAAGGCGCCGGTGGCGACCCGCCGCCCGGCCGTACTCGTCGGACGACCCCACCACGAGCACGCGCGGCATCGGGTCGAGGCGAACCAGCGCGTTGAGGAGGTTGGCCTCACCGGCGACATTGTTCGTGATGGTTCCGGCGGGATCGTCGAATGAGGCGGCCGGGCTGCTCAGCGCGGCCAGGTGGAAGACCCAGGCCGGCCTGACGCGGGCCACGACCGCCTCGACGCCCTCTCGGTCGAGCAGGTCGACGGGATGGCACGCGACCGCCGCAGCGAGCTGGGCGCGGGGATCCCGTTTCGAATGGCGGGTTGTGCCGTGGACCTGGTATCGCTGCCTGAGCAGCAGGTCGGCGAGGTGACTGCCGGCGAACCCATCGACCCCGGTAACCAGAACGGGGCCGCGCTCAGGCGTTCTGGGACTCCACCACCTGGAGGCGTTGCACCCCGGCCTCCGCCGCCAGGGCATCGGCCTTGTCTGTGCGCTCCCACGGCAGATCGAGGTCGGAGCGGCCGAAATGGCCATAGGCGGCGGTTTGCTTGTAGATCGGGCGGCGCAACTCCAGCGCGCGGATGATTTCCAGCGGGCTCAGATCGAAATGCTTGTTGACCAGGTGCTCGATGGTCGCCACCGACACACGCTCGGTACCGAAGGTTTCCACCAGGATCGAGACCGGCTTGCGAACCCCGATCGCATAGGCGACCTGGATCTCACAATGGGTCGCCAGCCCCGCCGCCACGACGTTCTTGGCGACGTAGCGGGCGGCATAGGCCCCGGAGCGATCCACCTTGGAGGGATCCTTTCCGGAAAAGCACCCGCCACCGTGCCGCGCGTAGCCACCGTAGCTGTCGACAATGATCTTGCGGCCGGTGACGCCGGCGTCCGCGCGCGGCCCGCCGAGAACGAAGCGACCGGTCGGGTTGACGTGGATCGTCGAATTTCTGTCCAGCATGTTGGCGGGGACGACCTGGTGGAGGACCGTTTCGAGCAGGTCGTCGCGAATCGTGTCCAGGCTGGTCTCCTCCGAGTGCTGCGCCGAGAGCACCACCGTATCGATGCGATGCGGCCGCCCATCGACGTACTGGACCGTGACCTGGGTCTTGCCGTCGGGCCCCAGGTAGGGCAGGGTCTTGTCCTTGCGCACGCGCGCCATCTGGCGTGCGAGCAGGTGGGCAAGGTGGATCGGCATCGGCATCAACTCTGGGGTCTCATCGCAAGCGAAGCCGAACATCATCCCCTGGTCGCCGGCCCCGCCGGAGTCGACCCCCTGGGCGATATCGGGCGATTGCTTGTCGATCGACACGATGACGCCACAGGTATCGGCGTCGAAGCCAAAGCCGGGACGGTCGTAACCGGCCTGCTGGATCGTCTGCCGGATGATGTCCCGCAACTCGACGTAGGTGTCGGTCGTGATCTCGCCGATCACGAAGGCGAGGCCGGTGGTGACGGCGGTCTCGCAGGCCACCCGGCCAAGCGGGTCCTTGGCCAGGATGGCGTCGAGGATCGCATCGGAGATCTGGTCGGCGACCTTGTCGGGATGGCCCTCGGTCACCGACTCCGACGTGAACAGGTGTGTCGAGCGCTTCACCGTGTCCCGGACTCCCAGCCGCTGAGATACTGCGCTTGCTCCTCGGTGAGGGTGTCGATCGAGATCTGCATCGCCGCCAGTTTCAGGCGCGCGATTTCCCGATCGATGTCATCCGGCACCGGGTAAACCTTCGGCTGCAGCTCACGGGCGTAATTGACGAGGTACTCGGCCGACAGCGCCTGGTTGGCAAAGCTCATGTCCATTACCGCGGCGGGATGCCCCTCGGCGGCTGCCAGGTTGACGAGCCGGCCCTCGCCGAGTACGAAAAGTCGGCGACCATCGCGGAGCTTGTATTCCTCGAGCGAGGTCCGGATGGTTCGAACGCTCTCCGCCATGCCGTCCAGCGCGCTGAGGTTGATCTCGTCGTTGAAGTGGCCCGAGTTGGCCAGGATGGCGCCGCTCTTCATGCCCTTCAGGTGCGGCTCGTCGAGGACGTTGATGTCGCCGGTGACGGTGACGAAGATGTCACCCTCCTTGGCGGCCGCGTGCATCGGCATCACCCGGTAGCCGTCCATCACGGCCTCGAGCGCGCGGACGGGTTCGACTTCGGTCACGATCACGTGGGCGCCCATCCCGCGCGCCCGCATCGCCAGGCCACGCCCGCACCAGCCGTAGCCGGCGACCACGAAGACCTTGCCGGCGAGCAGGACGTTGGTGGCTCGGATGATGCCGTCGATCGTGCTCTGGCCGGTGCCGTAGCGATTGTCGAAGAAGTGCTTGGTCATGGCCTCGTTGACCGCGACAATCGGGTAGCGCAACACCTTATGTTCGGCCATGCTCTTCAGGCGAACCACGCCGGTGGTCGTCTCTTCGGTGCCCCCGATGACGTCGCCGATGATGTCGGTCCGATCTTTGTGGAGCGCGGCGACGAGGTCGGCGCCGTCGTCCATGGTCATGGTGGGATGGTGCTCGAGGGCCGCGGCGATGTGCCGGTAGTAGGTCTCGTTGTCCTCACCCTTGATGGCGAAGACGCTGATGCCGTGGTCCTGCACCAGGCTGGCCGCCGCCGCATCCGACGTCGAGAGCGGGTTGGAGGCGCAGAGGACCAGGTCGGCCCCGCCGGCCTTGAGGGTGATCGCGAGGTTGGCGGTCTCGGTCGTGACGTGCAGGCATGCGGATAGCCGCTGTCCCTTGAGGGGCTGCTCCTTGACAAAGCGGTCCCGGATCTGGCGCAGGACCGGCATCTCCTGGGCGGCCCAGTCGATCATCCGGGCTCCCTCGGCGGCGAGCTTCGGGTCCTTGACGTCGTAGCGCTGGGCAGGAACGGTAGCCATGGTCATTGGTCCTCCCGCGTGGGAGCGAGAGAAATCATATCGACAAGCGTACTGAAGCGGGCTTCGACCTCGCCCGGGTCGGCGGCGGCAACGCCTGCGACGCTGAATTGCTCGACCGCCAGCGAGCCCAGCACGCTGCCGTAGAGCATGGCGCGGCGCAAGACGCCGTCATCAATCTGGCCGGCCCGGGCGATGGCACCCAGAAAGCCTCCGGCAAAGGCGTCCCCGGCCCCGGTTGGGTCCTTGATCGACTCCAGCGGGAGGGCCGGCGCCATGAAGACCCGGTCGCCCATGAAGAGCAGCGAGCCATGCTCGCCGCGTTTGATGATCACCGCCTTCGGTCCATAGGCGAGGATCGCCCGGGCGGCCTTGGGCAGGAACCGCTCGCCGGTGAACTGGACCGCCTCCTCGTCATTCATCAAGACGCAGTGCACACGGCGGAAGAGGCGCTCGAGCGCCGGTCGGGCGGTGTCGAGCCAGAGCTTCATCGTGTCGCAGGCGATGAACTCCGCATGGCGCGCCTGGGCCAGCACTTCGAGCTGCAGCTCCGGCTGGATGTTGGCGAGAAAGACCAGCTTCGAGTCCTGGTACCGAGGGGGCAGGGTCGGATGGAAATCGGCAAAGACGCCCAGCTGCGTGTCGAGGGTGAGGCGCTCCTCCAGGCGGACCCCGGAGTAGCGGGCCGTCCAGCGGAAGGTTGGCCCTGGACGAACCTGCACCCCCGCCAGGTCGATGCCACGCTGTTCGAGCAGGGTCCGGTGCATCGGGGGGAAATCGTCCCCGACGACCGCGACCAGTCGGACGGGCGCGAACAGGGCGCTGGAGAAGCAAAAGTAGCTGGCGGCGCCACCCAGGACCTCGGTCACGGATTGGGCCGGCGTCTCGACCGCGTCAAGGGCCACCGACCCGACCACGAGGATCGGCTTCACCTGTGCCATTAGAAGGTGAGGTGTGACACGACGTCATATTCGGCGAGGCTGTCCGCGCCTTTCAGAACCGCGAGCTCGATCAAGAAGGAGATCCCGACCACCTTGCCGCCCAGCTTCTGGACCAGGTTGGCCGTCGCTCGGGCCGTCCCGCCGGTGGCCAGCAGGTCGTCGACGATCACCACCGGCTGCCCGGGCTTGATCGCGTCGCGGTGAATCTCGAGGGTCGCCGATCCGTACTCCAGGGCATAAGCTTCGGAAACCTTTTGATGGGGCAGCTTGCCCTCTTTCCGAACCGGGACGAAGCCGGCGTTGAGGAGATAGGCAAGCGCCCCACCGAAGATGAATCCGCGCGATTCAACCCCGATCACCAGCTCGACCGATTTGTCGCGGTAGGTCGCCGCCATGAGATCGACCGCCTGGCGGAAGGCCTGGGCATCCTGGAGGAGCGTCGTGATGTCCTTGAAGAGGATGCCCTCTTTGGGGAAGTTGGGAACGTCCCGGATCTTGTCCTTCAGCTTGCGAAGCACGGCACCATCGCCGGCTACGGCCCCGCTCACCCGAGCAGTGTAGTGGAGCCTCCTTCCGGTGTTCTGTCAGCATGCGGCTGTTTGGCGTTCGCTCGACCTCGGTCGCCATCGGACTCGGCCTCGTCGCCGCCGGCCTGGGCGGCCTGCTTCAGCTACGACCTCATGGCACCCGGCCCCTGTGGGGGAGTCCTCGTCAAGGGCGTGGACATGCGCAAGATCCGCACCAACTATTTGCAGAGCGAATCCCGGGATCACCGTCGCCGACTGGCTCGAGCCCGTCAACTCCAGCTTCTAAAAGCGTCAACGGGTGGATGAGCGTTTACAAGGGTGCGTGGATCGCAGCGCGATGATCGAGCAGTACCCGGCAGGGTCCCGATCGGTTCGCCGGAAGATCGAACGCGCGCTGGCCGAAGCACGACGCGCGAAATCCGGCTAGCGGTTCAGGAAGCCGCCGCGGAGGATCGCCCATTCCTCGGCATTGAGCGCGCGAAAGGCGAGCAGGCCCGCGCCGTAGACGACGACCGCCAGCGGGATGACCAGTAACAGGGATTGGGAACGCGCGAGGTAGATGGCGCCGCCCATCAGCGCGGCGCTGATCAAGATCGGCCCGATGCTGCGGATCACCGGCAGGGCTACCAGGTGCCGGCGAAGCAGCCACCAGCCGCCGGCAAAGAGGACCAGCTCGGTCAGCGTGGAGGCGACCGCGGCGCCGAGATACCCGAATGGTGGGATGAGGCCAACGTTCAGGATGACGTTGACGACCAGCGTGACGAGGGCGAGGCGCGTGAAATCGGCCTGCCGGTTGATGGCCGTCAGCGAATAGATGAAGGCATTGTTGACGAAGAGGAGCGCGATCGACGGCGCCAGGATCTGCAACGCCGGAATCGACTGCTCGAACCCTCGGGTGAGATGGACGATGGAGGCGGCGGTGATGGCGATACCGACGGCCAGCGGCAACGCGATCAGCGCCAGCATCTTGTAGGACTTCTCGTAGGCGAACGCCAGTCGTCGATGGTCGCCTTTCGACAGCATGGCGAGCGCTGGAAAGACGGCGCCCATCGCCGACTGCGGGATCCAGGCGACGGCATCGACGTACTTGTTGGCGGCGGAGTACCAGCCCACCATCTGGAAGTTCTTGAGCACCTGAAGCAGGACAATGTCGAGCTGGGCGTAGATGGTCGTGATCGTGAAGCCGAGCGCGAGCGGCAGCCCGGCAAGGAGCAGCGCGCGCAGTAGGCGGGGCTCGAAACGCGGCGTGATCCCCTCCTGCCAGCGCCAGCGGAGGACAGCGAGCGTGAAGAGGCAGGTGAACAGGTAGCTGGCGGCGTAGACCCAGAGGAAGGCGTCCCAGCTGGCATGCCGGCTGATGGCGTAGATAGTCAGAATCAGGAGGAGGACCGCCTCGACGACGATCGCGATCGCCTCGTATCCGAGCCGCCCGCGAATGTAAAAGACGCCACGCAGCAGGCTCGAGTAGCTGGTCGTGAGGAGCAGCGCAAAGGCGGCCAGCGTGTAGGGAAAGAGGGCGGGGCTCAGAACTCGCAGGGCCGCCGCAAGGACGACGAGGGCGACGATCGCGAGCAACAGCCGGACGCTGACGAGATTGCCGAGGTAGCGGCGGAAGAGGTCGTGGTCGCGGGAGACGTCTCGGATAAAGATGGTCTGCAGACCAAGGTCGGCGATGACGCCGACCAGGGTCACGTAGACCACCATGGCGGCAAACCGGCCGTAGCGCTCGTCGCCGAGGTGACGCCACAGCAGGACGATGACCAGGAAGACGCCGATCTTCGCGAGCGCCCGCGCCCCCACGACCAGCACGCTGTTGCGCAGCGTCCGGCTGGCGAGGCGCGAACTCATCGGCGCGATTGTAGTCCGGGGAACTTTCCGCCCCGGCGCGGCGTTGTACTGGTAGCAATGGTCAAACGCGCCGTGCTGTGCTTGCTGATCGCCGCCGTCCTGCCAGCCTGTGCCGGCGGGCCGCTGGCGGCGCCGCAACCGGGAACGGTCAGCGGCCACGTCAGCACGCGTGCCTGTGGCGGGGCGGCCCGCGAGGTCTCGAGCGGCTGCCTCTTCCATCCCGCCGCGGGGATGACGCTGGCGTTCCGCCCGGTAGCCGGCGGCCAGGCCTCGTTCGCCACCACCGACGCCCGGGGCTTTTACTCGATCACGCTGCCGGCCGGCGAGTACCAGGTCGACCCGAAAGACCCGATTCCTTCGACCTCGCGCGCGGGAGCGCACCTCCTGAAGGTCACAGCCGGCCACCCGCTGACCGCCGACCTCAGCTACACGCTCCAACTGCTGTAGCAGGCAGTACGCTATTCCACGAAGGTAGGTACCAACGGACATGACGGGAAGAGACATCCTTCTGATGCAGCTCACGGGCTCGTTCAGCGTGCTCGGCGAGCGGCTCGACGCCGTGACCGATCGTGAGTGGACGGCGCGCGCCATCCCGGGCAGCAACCTGGTCGGGTTCATCCTCTGGCACGCCGCGCGAACCATCGACTGGGGCCTGCACTGCACCATCCGCGGCATGCCCGAGATCGCCGACCAGCCAGCCTGGCGGCGCCTCCTCTCCTCCGAGGCGATGTTCGACGCGGGTCTGAGCGCCGCGGCCGCCGACCAGGTTGCGCAGTCGGTCAGCCGCGACGACGTCCGCGCCTACCTGGACGCCGTGCGCCGACCAGCGCTCGAATGGCTGAGCGCCGTGAGCGACCGTGAGCTCGACCAGATCCCAGATTTCGAGGCGCGCCAGCGGGACCACGGCTACCGTGGCCCCGCCGTGTGGGAGGAGATCAGCGATCTCGCCGGCAGGCCGGCCTGGTGGATCCTCGCCCGGCCCTGCATCGCGCACGTCCGGGTGCACGCGGGTGAGGTCGATGCGCTGCGGCAGGTAATCCGCTCGAGTCAGACCACCGCTCGATAACATTCGGGGATGCCCGAGACCGGCGAAAAGCCTCGCGTGTTTTCTGGCATCCAGCCAAGCGGTGGGCTCCATCTCGGCAATTACCTGGGGGCCATTCGGAACTGGGTGCGCGACCAGGACCGCTACGACAACATTTTTTGCATCGTCGACCTGCATGCGATGACGGTGCCGCAGGATCCCGCGGAGCTACGCGAGAACACGCTGGATCTCGCCGCCGTCTATCTCGCGAGCGGGATCAAGCCAGACCAGGCGATGTTCGTGCAGTCGCACATCGCCGCCCATGCGGAGCTGGCGTGGATCCTCAACTGTTTCACCCCGATGGGCTGGCTCGAGCGGATGACCCAGTTCAAAGAGAAGTCTGGCAAGGAACGCGAACGGGCCAGCGCCGGGCTCTTCACGTACCCGGCCCTGATGGCGGCTGACATCCTTCTCTATGACACGCGCTATGTGCCGGTCGGCGAGGACCAGCGGCAGCACATCGAGCTGACCCGCGATCTCGCCCAGCGAATCAACCAGCGCTTCGGCGAGATCTTTGTGATGCCCGAGCCGATGATCCGGGAGGCGGGCTGCCGGATCATGGGCCTCGACGACCCCGAAAAGAAGATGAGCAAGAGCCTGGCGGCCAACGCGCCGGGTCACGCCACCTTCATGCTCGACCCGCCGGAGGTGATCAGAAAGAAGATTGCCCGAGCGCAGACGGATACCCAGTCGGGGGTGCGATTTCCCGCCGGCGCAGGCGTGACCAACCTGCTGGAGATCTACCGCACCATCAAGGATGTGCAATGGGATGCCGTGAAAGCCGAGTTCGAGGGCAAGTCCTACAGCGTGCTCAAGCAGGCGGTCGCGGACGCGATCGTCGAGGTGCTCCAGCCGATCCAGGAACGGTACCGCGAGATCCGCAAGGATGATCCGGCCCTGGTGCAGCAGCTCCGTCGGGCGGCGGAGCGGCTGACGCCGACGGCGAACGCGACCCTGCAGCGCGTCCAGCACGCGGTCGGCCTACGCTAGGTCGATTCGCCGGACTCGCGTCGCCAACGGCGCTCGCAGGCGGCGCCCTTGCCGCCCTCGCCGCGCTGGGACGCGTGGAGTACAGCCTGATCACCCGCGGCGCCGGGGGCCTCTTCAACGACTTCTATGACTACTGGGCCGCCGGCGTGCTCCTCAACCGGGGGCAGAATCCCTACGACGTCGCGGCGCTGGCCGCGGTGCAGCGCGCGGCCGGGCTGCAGGTCGAGTCCGGCAGCGGCTACTCCTATCCTTTGTTCTTCGCCCACCTGCTGCGTCCGCTCGCTCTGTTCGACGCGCACACGGCCGCGATCATCTTTTCCGCGCTCAGCCTGCTGGCACTTGCGGCGGCCATGGCAATTCTGCTGGGCTCGATCCCGGCGCTCTCCTTGCCGGTGAGCCTGCTCGGCGGCGCGGCGGCGGGCATCTTCCCACCGGTCAACGGGTCGCTCTATTTCGGTCAGGCCAATTTGATCGTGCTGCTGGCGCTCGCCCTGGCCTACCGCTGCGCGGCACCGGGACCAATGCTTGCGCTGGCCTCCGCGGTAAAGCTCTACCCCGTCAGCGGCTTCCTGGCGGCGATCACTGAGCGACCTCCGGCCTGGCGCAGGCTACTTAACGGTGGAGGCCTCCTGCTGGTGTTCCTGTTGCTACAGCTTCCGACAGGCAATGGCGTTTATGGACGGGCGGGGTACTTCCTCGGCCCGGACACCTACTGGAGCAACGAGTCGGTCAACGGCTGGATCAGTCGCCTCGGCCTCGACTCAACCTGGACCCGGGCACCCGTCCCCGGCTTGCCGGTGGAAGCCGTGATGGTGGTCATCGTGGCCTTGCTCACGGTCGGGACGATCCTGCTGCTGGTGCGAGTGCCGCAACGCCCCTGGGCAGGCGCGCTCGCCATCAGCCTCTGGCTCGGGGTGGCCGGCGCGCCCAAGAACTCACTCTGGAATTTCACGCCCCTCCTGCTCTGCCTCGTCTTCACCTGGACGCAACTCAACCGACGATGGTGGATGTTGGGAGGAGGCGTCCTGGCCTGGCTCATGATCGAAGCGCAGGCGCAGCTCGATGCGGCTCGCGAAACGGTCTACCGCGCGTCATCGGCGCTCACCTGGCTGTCGTCGGTCGGACTGTACGGGGCGCTCCTGATCGGCGCGCTGACGGCCTACGCCTTGTGGCGGCCGGGTGAGGCTAGGCCGCCCCTTCGGCGACCTTCTCCGTGACCTTGTACTCGAGGTACATCCCGAGCATCAGCCGGCTCTGGGCTTCGAGCGCGGGCAGCACACTGAAAAGCAGACCCACCGGCGGGTAGCTGGCCAGCTGCAGGTAGGCCCAGACCTTGCGCGGGTAGCTCCAGCTTTTTGGCATCGGGGGATTGATCCGGCGCTCCACCAGGATCAGCGCAGCCACGTTGAGAAAGGCGATGTTGATCAGGACGAAGGCGATCGCCGCCAGGCCCTCGGCATGGTCGGCAAGGTTCCAGTCGACCTGCAGCAACCGCGGCAGCGCCGCGCCGAAGAGGAGCAGGACCGGCATCGTCGTCCAGGTCAGGTGGTTGAAGACCATGTAGGCGTAGCGGCGCGCCCGCAGCCAGAGGGGGATCTCGGGATGGTCGAGCAGCCGCAGCGTCACGTACGGAATGTCGCTGACGCCCCAGGCCCAGCGCTTGATCTGGTTGTACTGGTTGGCGTGGGTCTTGGCGCGCTCCCAGGGCCAGAAACCCTGGTCCGATGCTTCCGGCGCATCGCCGAAGATCGGCAGAAAGACCGGCATCATCTTCAAACGGCCCTGGGTGTGGAAGAACGACTTCCAGTAGAAGCGCGAGTCCTCGGGGATTACGTCGTCGTCCCAGTAGCCCACCTTCTCGACCAGGTCCAGCGACATCGAGTAGCTGCTGAAGGCCAGCATCCGGTCCGGACGCGACTCGAGGAACATCTGCCACTGCGTGCAGGCGCTCGCCATCACACGGACGGCGGTGGGCACGCGCCAGAGGTTGTTGTGGAACATGGGGATCGGCTGGAAGATGCACTCCAGCCGAGCCGGCTCCACGACGTAGTGATAGGTGACGTAGGCGAAATACTGACGGTGGACGCGGAAGTCGGAGTCGAGGTCGGTCAGGATGACCTGCTTGGGGTCGAGCCCAAGCGCATCCAGCTCACGCTTCAGCGCCGGGCCGCCGTAGGCCATCGCCGCCGACTTGCCAACAACGATCCCCGGGAGCAGTGGGTCCTTGATGTGGAAGAAGGCCCGAAGCCTGGGGCCGAACTCCTCCTGGAGCTTTCGGACATTCTCCCAGCCGGCGCGATCCGTTTCCCGCGTGATGATGGCGACGATCTTGTTTGCGGCGGGATAGTCGGCCTCGGCGATCGCCCTGACCGTTTCACGAAGGATCGGGTACGGCTCCGTATAGGTCGGGATTAGGAGGGCGTGAACGATCTGGTCGGCCGGCGGGCGCGACGGGTCCGGCGGCAGCGCAACGCATTTCGCCCACCAGTCCTGCTTGATCGCGGCCCTCATCTGGAGATAGGTCCGCCGGATGTACACGACCACCATCGCGGTACGGATGACCCAGTAGGTTTCCAACGCGAAGATGGCGTAGGCGACGTACTGGGCGAAGAGCAGGGAGGCGAGCACGGGCGCGAGGATGATGCCCCAGGTCAGCGCCCCTGGCGCCACCTCCAGGATGCGCTGGGCGCGGCGTCGCCCCGGCGTCAGTACAGCTGCTCTCGCCACCCGTTCCTCAAAAAGCCTCCTGATTCTAGTAGCCAGTTTCCGGGCCCTGAAAACCCCCGCCAGGGGCCCGCCGCCGGCCCAGTTGGCGGCGGACGGGTTTGGCGGTATACTGGGGCGGGTCAAACAGGCTCCCGCAGTTGCGCCTGTCCGACGAGCCGCCGAGGGGTGATGCCGTCGGCCCACCTGTGAAAGCCAGGCCCAATTCTATGCGCCATAAGGAGCGCCATTGACCTTACGGTTGCCGCCTGTGGTTGCGGGGTCGCCGTTCGCCCACCGCGCCCCGGATGTCTTTGCCGTGCAGCTCCACGTCTGCGCCGCGCCAGGGAGCCAGGCGGAAACCCTCCTGGCCCACCTGGAGCACGACGCCCTGCTGCAGCTCCTCAAAGGCGCGACCGAGGGTGACGGCTACGTCGATATACGCCACTCGCCGGTTCGATACACCCTCAACCTCCAGAAGCGGACGGAAACCAGCATCGAGCGCTTCGGGCTGGTCGGTGAGCTCTACGGCATCCCTGGCCGCGACCTGGCGTTCGTCGTCGAGCGGGTCCAGCCGGACCCTGACCCAACCAGGGACGCCGGCGACGTCCTGACGATCGAGGTATCCGAGGTCGTCTCCGAGGGCTCGCCGTACACCCCGGAAGACGACTGGGTCCGCCGGCAGCTGACCGCGCTCGATGAGGCGGCGCAGTTGCCGCTGGTGCTCGCCGGGCAGGCCTTTGCCAACCACGAGCGTCAGTGGCTCGCCTGGCAGGCAGAACAGGATGCCCGCCCGTACGAGATCGAGACGGAAGGCTTCATCTGCAGCAAGTGCGACAGCCTCCAGGCCAACGGGGCAAAGTGCACGGCCTGCGGATCGACCAACGGGGACCGGGCCGCCGGCGCCCTGGTCGTCCTGGCCCGCCGGGGCAGCTTCAAGGAAGGCGATCGCGTCATCATCAAAGCCGGCCATGGGGCCGAACGTGAGGGAGCCCTGCTCCATGGCGAAGGCGGTGGCCGGCGCTGGCTGGTCAAGCTCCGCGAGGAAGGCATCCTGGGCCCGGGCACGATCCGGCCGCAGCCGATCACGGCCGTGGTGGAAGTGCAGCAGCGCACCCTCAATGGGTTCCCGAATGGCGACATCAGCCTGCGGCGCGTCGCCGCCCTGCTGATCGCGCCGGACGAGGTGCTGCCGCCGGGCAATGCCGAGATGGCGCTCTTTGACGAGCGGCTCAATCCCAGCCAGCGGCGGGCCGTCTGCAGCGCTGTGAATCTGTTCCCCGGCAGCATGCAGCTGGTCCAGGGACCGCCAGGGACAGGCAAGACCACCTCGATCGTCGAGACGGTGCGTGAGCTGGTCGCCCGGGATCCCAACGTCCGGATCCTGATGAGCTCGCATGCCAACACCGCCGTCGACAACGCCCAGGAACGGTTGCAGGGACTGGATTCGCTGCGCATGGTGCGCATCGCCGAGCCGGAGAAGGTCGACCCCAAGTTCCGCGCCAGCATCGTGGAGGCCGACGACCCCAGGGTCCGGACGGCGCACGTGGTCTTCGGCACCGTCAACCGGATCGCGCTCGCCTGCAAAGAAGCGGAGATGTTCGACTGGCTGATCCTCGACGAGGCCAACAAAGTGCGCTTCACCGAGACGTTGCCACTGCTGCGGCTGGCGCCCCGCTGGTTGCTGGTCGGCGACCACCGCCAGCTGCCGCCGGTGCTGGACGAGAGCGCGGCCGCCTTCCCGGTCGAAGGCGAAGAGGCCAGAACGCTGGTGCGGGATGCGAGTTTCTTCGAGCTGAGCTGGGCGGTGGTCCCCGAGACCAACGTGGTCATGCTCGACGAGCAGTACCGGATGGCAGCGCCGATCGGCAGTTATGTGTCAGTCGCCTCCTACGACGGGCGGTTGCGCAACTCGCCGGAGATGGCCGCGCTTCGGTCGCCGTTGCCCTGGCCCTTTAACCGCAACCTGACCTGGCTGACGATTCGCGGACGGGAAAAGAAGGGTGGCTCGGGCAGCATCTCGAACCGGGCCGAGATCGAAGCGGTAGGACGGGTGGTGCGCCACCTGCAACGGCTCGGACTCGACCAACTGCGGGTCGCGGTCATCGCCATGTACCAGGACCAGGTGACCCAGTTGCGCCGCGAGCTCCGCATGGTCGCCCTCCCCGGATTGGCGGTCGATACCGTCGACGCCTTCGAAGGCGAGGAGGCCGACGTCGTCATCCTCAGCCTGGTGCGGAGCAATGAGGCGGAACGGATCGGGTTCTTGAAGAAAGCGCAGCGGCTCAACGTCGCGATCTCGCGCGCGAAGCAGCTGCTGGTGGTGGTCGGCGACATCGAGACGATGACCGGGCGCGAGGGCAACGACCTGTACCGGCCGCTCCTCGAGCACGTCGAGCGAGAGGGCCGGGTGGCCGGCATTGGCGCGCTCCACGCGATGGACGCCGCCGTTGGTGGACGCCGGACCAGCGGCCGCCGCCAGCAACGCCCGGCAACCCCCGGTGGACGGCCGCCGCGCCGGCGGCGCCGCGGCGGGTTTGGCCCGCGACCGGCAACCGCACCGGCGGGCACGGCACCTAGCGCGGTTGTCACCGAAGGCGCCGAGGGCGTGGCACCCGACCCGACGGCGGCGCCCGCACGGAAGTTCCGCCGGCGCCGCGGACGGCGTCGCGGGGGCTTCAGTGGCGGTAGCAACGCTTCGCCGGCGCCAGGCGGCGCAACGGATGGGACCAACGGCTCGGCGACGGACGCTCCGTCGGCAGCCGCCGCGCCGATCAGCGAGTTCCGCGAGCCGGCGATTCAGGCCGCCGAGCGCCCCGCCTGACCGCCGTCGATCCTCAGGACGCGATTGACCTGGTTGATTGGCGCCGGCGCGTCGGCGACCTCTATCGGCTGCGAGGCGACCGCGCCCTCGCCGACTTTCGGGCCCAACGGGACAACCTCTTTCGCACCCACCCGCAATCACCGATTCCACCGGCTGATCGGCCGCAATTCAGCGGCCTGAGGTACTTTGAGCCCGACCCGCGGTATCGGTTTCGCAGCCGGTTCGAGCCGGTTGCGGAGGGCGACCTGGTCGAGATCGACACCGGCGGCGAGGACGGGCTCATCCGGTACCGCCGCGCCGGATCGGTGTCGTTCACGCTCGGCGGCGCGGACTGCCGCCTGACCGTCCTCAGCCTCGTTGGCTACGGGGGCGGGCTCTTTCTGCCCTTCCGCGATGGCACATCGGGCAAGGACACCTACGGGGGCGGACGGTACCTCTTCGACACCATCAAGAACACCGACGGTCTGGCGCTCGAGCTGAACGCCGGCTCGTCCGCGATCACGATCGACTTCAACTTTGCCTATAACCCGTCCTGCGCCTACGACGCCCGCTGGGCCTGCCCGCTGGCGCCGCGCGAGAACTGGCTGCCGGTCGCAGTGCGTGCCGGCGAGAAAATATTCGCGTGAGCAAGACCGCCCTGATCACGGGGGCCTCCGGTGGCATCGGCTACGAGCTGACGCTGTTGTTCGCGAAAGACGGTTTCGACTGCATCCTGGTCGCCCGCAGTCAGGACGAGCTCAGGGAGTTGGCGACCCGCCTCGAGACCGAATTCCGGGTTCGGACGCAGGTCATCGCGAAAGACCTGTCGAAGCCCACCGCCGTCGACGAGATCTATGAAGCGGTCACCGCGTCGTCGACGCAGGTCGATGTGCTCGTGAACAACGCCGGCTTCCCGGTCTTTGGTCTCTTTGTCGAGACGGATCTGCAGGCCGAGCTGGAGATGCTGCAGGTCAATGTGGTCGCGCTGACGGCGCTGACCAAGCTGTTTGCGCGCGGGATGGTGCAGCGGCGGTCGGGCCGCATCTTGAACCTGGCCTCGACGGCGGCCTTCCTGCGGGGTCCGCTGATGGCCGTCTACTACGCCAGCAAGGCCTACGTGCTCTCGCTTTCGGAGGCGCTGGCCAATGAGCTGCAAGGCACCGGGGTGACGATCACGGCGCTCTGCCCGGGGCCGACCCGGACCGGCTTCCAGAAGCGCGGCGTCATGGAAGACTCGCGCCTGGTACAGGGCCAGATCGCCGACGCCCGGTCGGTAGCGATCGCCGGATATCGCGGCCTGTTGGCCGGCAAGACGATCGTGATCCCTGGGATGACCAACAAGCTGGTACCGTGGACCGCTCGCCTCTCGCCACGGGGCATGGTGACACGCATGGTGCGCCGAATGCAGGACCGCGTCCCGCACTAGCTAGTCGACACGCCGAAGGCTCGCTGTGAGGTGCTGCGCCAGGGGTGCGCCGTCTAGTCCCATCTTGAGTTCGTAGCGGAGCGTGCCGCCGTCGAGCCACAGGGATCGGCCGATCGAGGTCACGGGTTTAGCGGTCGGCGTCCGCATGACGCTGGAACATTCGACATCGATCCGCTGACCATCGACTCGTCCGAGTGAGATCTCGGCGAAGCCGATCGGCTGCGCGATCACGAATTCGACCCGACCATCGCCGACCAGCCGAAGGTAGCCGGCCTCGCCATGCATTGGCTGGCCAGTATCGATCGATTCGGTTCGCTGGCCGTAGATCAGGAAGGGCTTGCCGTTATGGGTGAAGCGAATCTCCTCGCGATAGCGGAAGGACTTGATGCTGGGGAATTGCCCCTCGCCTTCCCCGCGCCAGGTGCCGAGCAGGAAGGCCACCGGCGCCAGTGCCGGGTTCAACTCGATGGCGATCATGAGGTCCATGGTAGGGGCTGAAAATGCCCTCGGCAGGACTCGAACCTGCGACGCCCTCCTTAGGACGGAGGCGCTCTGATCCCCTGAGCTACGAGGGCATGCTCCGGCGGCGCGCCTATCAGAGGTTATCATTGGCATCTGCCAATCGGGGCGTAGCTCAGCCAGGTTAGAGTGCTCGGTTCGGGACCGAGAGGTCGGAAGTTCAAATCTTCTCGCCCCGATTTCTCAGGCGAAGGCCAGCAGGCCGATCCCGACGAGGATCGCGAGTGCGCCGCCCACCCGAAGCCATGCACCCTGCCGTTCCCGGAGGCGCCAGATGCCCCATGCCGTCACCAGCACAATCGCCGATTCGCGCACGGGCGCGATCACGGCGAGCGGGGCGATGCTGAGCGCGACCAGCACCATAAAGTAGGCCGCCGTCATCAGTGCACCCAGGAGGAGGGCAGTTCGTGTGGATGGGCCGCCTCCACCGCGCGCCAGCCTGCGGATGCGAGTAAAGCCCGCCAGCAGGATAGCGGCAAAGAGCCAGAGCACCCAACCGTAGAGCCACGGTGCCGCCAGCCGCACACCCAGCCTGTCGAGCGAGGTATAGGCCGCGATCATAATCCCGGTGGCGAGCGCGGGAACCAGCACCCCGGGGGCCGCTGAGGGACGCCGAACCGACCAGATGCCCGCCAGCACCAGGAGCACGCCGACCACGGCATACGGATGCAGGCGTTCGCCGAGCAGGATCACCCCAACCAGCACCGCAAGCACCGGCGCCGTCCCCCGGGCCAGCGGGTAGACCACCGACAGATCGCCGCGCTGGTAGGCGGTCGAGAGGAAGATGAAATAGACGAGCTCGGCCGCGGAGGAGATCAACGCCAGGGCCCAGGCGGCGGCTGGAAGCCCGGGACGCCCATGCAGCAACCAGGCCGCCGCGACGAAGGGAAAGGACAGCATGGTCCCCCAGGCAACCGCGCGCGCCGCGAGCAGTAGAGGGTTTCCCGACTCCTTCAGGAGGGCGTTCCAGGCGGCGTGGCAGAAGGCGGCCAGCAGAAGCAGGGGCAGAACCGACAGAGGCACGGGGGAGGCTACGGCCAGAAAAGGTGGCCGAGCACGAGCCCCACGATTACCGCCACCACGTAGCTGATTCCCGGATAGGCCCGGACAGCGGCGCGCACCCGGTTGGTGATGGGATCGCGACCCTCGCCGAGTTCGACGGTCTCGGCCACCATCAGCAGGAACACGATGCCGACCACGATGGTCGCGATCAGCGAGAGGATGGCGCCGGGACTAACCTGCAGCACGATCCCGGCTTCCACGCCTGAACGGACGTGCGGCGGGCGCCAGGATGCCCCTGGCCGGTCCCCAGAGAAAATGGCCCAGCACGACGCCGACCACGATGGCGATCGCGAACGCCCAACCCGGGAAGTCGTGAACGGCGTCGCGCACGTAGAGCGTGATCGGTTTGTTGCCGGTAAAGAGGGCCCACGTTTCGAACGCGAGCATCAGGAAGAGCGCGCCGACAAAGGCGGTGATAAGCAGCGAAACAAGGTTTACCCGGGAAATCTTCACGACGCCGCGGGGGCTCCGGCGCCCTCGAGCTCGGCGGGAACCTGGCGGATCGCGCGCAGGAACGCGTCCGGGGTCAACACGCCCACCAACCGATCGCCGTCGATGACCGCCACCCAGTTCGCCCGGTGGATCAGCATCTGGGAGAAGGCGTCGAAGAGGGTGCGGTCGGCGGCCACCTTCGCGTCCATCGGACTGGCCCGGTCGCGAACCCGCCCCTCCCCTGCCGCCCTGTCCCGATCGAGCTCACCGTAGACGCGCTCATCGGCGTCGAGCACCACGACTCTCACGTGGCCCGGATCGAACAGGCGGCGCGCCTCGGCCAGCGAGTCATCGAGGTGCACGACCGGCGGCCTCTCCAGGCCGTTGAGGTCGATGGGCGTGACCGACAACCGCTTGAGGCCTCGATCCGGGCCCAACAGGTCGACCACGAGATCCGAGGCCGGCTTCGCCAGGATCGCCGCCGGGGTGTCGTACTGTTCGAGCCGCCCCTGGTTCATGATTGCGATGCGGTCGCCGAGCTTGATCGCCTCATCGATGTCGTGCGTGACAAAGACGACCGTCTTCCGCACCTCCCGCTGGATCCGGAGGAACTCGTTCTGGAGGCGCTCCCTGGCGATGCGGTCGATGGCGCCAAACGGCTCGTCCATCAGCAGGACGGGCGGATCGATCCCCAGGGCGCGCGCCACGCCAACCCGCTGGCGTTGGCCGCCCGAGAGTTGATGGGGATAACGCCTCCGGTACTGGCGCGGATTAAGGCCAACCAGGTCGAGCAACTCGTCGACGCGGCTGCGGATCTTCGCCTTTTCCCACCCGAGGAGACGCGGCACGGTCCCGACATTTTCGGCAATGGTCAGGTGGGGAAACAGCCCGACGTTCTGGATCACGTAGCCCATTCGCAGACGAAGCGCAACCGGGTCGATGTGCGTCACGTCCTGGTCGTCGAGAAAGATGCGTCCCTCGGTGGGCTCGATCAGGCGGTTGATCATCTTGAGCGTGGTGGTCTTGCCGCATCCAGACGGGCCAACCAGCATCGTGAGTTCTCCGGTCGGGAACTCGATCGAGAGATCATGGACGGCGACGTGCGTGCCGCCGTACCGTTTCGTAACTCGCTCCAGCCGAATCATTAGAAACTCAACTGTAAACGGATGTCGGCTGCGGAGGCCGTGCTAGCATTCGGCATCATGCCGGCCACCGGGGTTCTGGCGACGGCCGACGACCCGTGGATCCGGTGGTACTGGATCGGCGACCATCTCGGGGTCATCGGTGCCGCACTCGCCCAGCACATCGAGCTGACCGTCGTCGCGGTCGGGCTTGGATTTCTGATCGCGGTTCCCCTCGGCCTGCTGGCCTGGCGTCGGCGAGTCTTTCGGGGGCCAATCCTCTCCTTGACCGGGATCCTCTACACGATTCCGTCGCTGGCCCTCTTCGCCATCCTGGTACCGTTCACCGGGCTGAGCGTGGTCACGGCCGAGATCGGCCTCGTCAGCTATACCCTGCTCATCCTGATCCGCAACATCGTTGTTGGACTTGATGCCGTCCCGGATGAGGTCCGGGAGGCAGCCCGCGGCATGGGCTTCCGGCCGCTCCCCCAGCTTCTTCGGGTCGATATCCCGCTGGCGATTCCCGCCATCATGGCCGGGGTACGGATTGCCACCGTCACCACCATCGGGCTGGTGACCATTACTGCCCTGATCGGTGAGGGCGGCCTTGGCAGCCTGATCAACGACGGTCTCATCCGAGATTTCAAGACACCGCTGGTGGTCGGCACAGTGCTGTCGGTTCTCCTGGCGGTAGTCGCCGATCTGAGCCTCGCCGGTGTCCAGCGACTCATCACCCCCTGGACTCGCGGGAGAACGGCGACGTGAGCTTGTTCGAGCAGGTGGCGCGCTGGTTTCTCGATGGCCGCCACTGGAGCGGCGATTTCGGCATTCCGCACAGGATCACCGAGCACCTGCTGATGTCCGGGGCCTCCATCCTGGCGGCGGCTCTGATCGCGTTGCCGATCGGAATTCTGCTGGGCCACATTGGCAAGGGTGGCATACTCGCGATCAACATCTCGAATATCGGGCGCGCGATTCCCTCGTTCGCCCTGCTGGTAATAGCGGTCCAGTTGGTCGGAATCGGCGCCCTGCCTGCATTTGTCGCACTCGTGGCGCTCGCGATTCCGCCCATGGTGACCAACAGCTACATCGGGATGGGCGAGGTCGATCTCGATGTCCGCGAAGCCGCCCGGGGGATGGGCATGCGGGAGCGGGCCATCCTGCTTGGTGTAGAGCTCCCAATCGCCCTTCCCTTCATCATGGCAGGGATCCGCACCTCAGCTGTCAACGTCGTGGCAACGGCCACGCTGGCAGCGCTGGTCGGCTGGGGCGGCCTCGGTCGCTTCATCATCGATGGCTTCAGCCAGCGCGACGACATCCAGATCATCGCCGGGGCGTTGATCGTCGCCCTGTTATCGATCGCGGTGGAATTTACCTTCACAGGCCTACAGTGGCTTGCGGTCCCTCGCGGGCTCCGCACTCGGCAAACCAAGGGAGAGGAGGCAAGGGCAGTACCGACGTCGGAATTATCGGCAGCGTGAATCTTTTCGGAGGTGGAAAGGAAATGCGGTTGAAGCAAATTTTTGTGCTCGGGGCGACCATGGTCGCCGCGGCGCTCGTGATCACGTCGTGTGGCTCCACAGGAGGACCATCCAGCTCGAGCTCGCCGAAGGGTAGCGTCGTCGTTGGCTCGTTGAACTTCCCGGAAAGTGCGATCCTCGCACAAATTTACGGCCAGGCCCTCAAGGGGAAGGGGTACAGCGTCAGCTTCAAGCTCAATCTCGGGAGCCGCGAGGTGGTCGAGCCGGCGCTGGAGCGAGGCGACATCAACCTCTTCCCGGACTACGCGGCGACCGAGTTGGAGTTCCAGAACAAGGGGAAGGGCGAGGCAACCCCGGACGCGACGGCCACGGTGGCCAAGCTCAACACCTACCTCGCCCCAAAGGGATTGAAGGCGCTCACGCCTTCACCGGCGGTCGACCAGAACGCCTTCGCCGTACTCAAGTCGGGCAAATACGGGAGCAAGACGAAGCTGTCTGACCTGGCCGACGTGGCCAGCCAGATGACGCTCGGCGGACCGGCGGAATGCCCAACCCGGCCCTTCTGCGAAGCGGGCCTAACGAGCAAATACGGCCTCCACTTCAAGGGGTTCAAAGCGCTGGACGCCGGCGGTCCGCTTACCAAGGCGGCCCTCGACAAAGGCGACATCGACATCGGGCTGATCTTTTCGAGTGACAGTGCCTACTCGACGGGAAAGTACGTCCAGCTCGCGGACGACAAGCATCTGCAGAATGCCGACAACGTCGTTCCCCTGATCAAGGCGAGCGTAGCCAACGATGAGGTGACCTCGTTACTGAACGAGATCGGCGGCAAGCTGACCACCGACGATCTGATCAAGCTGAACAAGAGCTCGGACGTCGACAAGCAAGATCCCGATGCCATTGCGGCCAAGTGGCTCAAGGATCACGGCTACAGCACCGGTTCCTGATCGATTTGGGGTAGCTTCGCCCGCTGGCGGAGCTCCCCCGAGATCCGGCCTCAAGCCAGGCCTCATAAAATGGCTTGGTGCCGACCCGGTACCACTTCAGAACAGACTGGGAATTCAACGCCGACCTGCCGCGCACCTGGTTGATCGTGCTCGACCTACAACGGTATCCGGGCTGGTGGAAGAACTTTCGCGCAGTCCGGCTGCTCAAGGGAGAGGGCCAAGCGATCGGGTCCGCTTACGACTGCGTCGTGCGCGGCTCCCTGCCCTACAGCCTGCGATACACGGTGGAGGTCGTCGCGGTGGAGCGCCACCGGTCGATCGCGCTTCGCTCGCGTGGTGACCTGGTGGGGACCGGCCGCTGGGAATTCAGCGAGCCGGCACCCGGACGCTGTCTCGCCACCTACTACTGGGATGTGGCGACCACCAACCCGGTCCTCAATCTGGTCGCCCCCTTCGCTCGACCGTTCCTGGCCAAGAACCACGAGCAGGTGATGGCCAACGGTTACCGGGCCCTCCGGTCCGCGATCGAGACCGCCTAGCGCTCCTTCTTGTCGGAACGCGTCCGGCGAGCCGCGGCGAAGCCGGCCAGGCGTTCCTTGAGGGTCTTTTCGTAGCCGCGATCCGACGGGTGGTAGTAGGTCCGATCCTTGATGGCGTCCGGAAGATGTTGCTGGTCGACCTGAGCTTCGTCGTAGTCGTGCGCGTAGCGATACCCCTTCCCGTAACCAATCGTCCGCATCAAGGGTGTCGGCGCGTTGCGCAAATGCAGCGGCACCGGGTCGGCGCGGGTGCGGGCCACATCCTCCTGGACCTGTCCGTAGGCGGCGTAGAGCGCGTTGCTCTTCGGTGCCGTGGCCAGGTAGACGACCGCCTGGGCCAGCGCCAGGTTCGCTTCCGGCATCCCGACGAAATGGGCCGCCTGCTGGGCCGCCACCGCCTGGCTGAGCGCCTGCGGATCCGCCATACCGATGTCCTCGGAAGCAAAACGGATCAAGCGGCGAACCACATAGAGGGGGTCTTCGCCGGCCTCCAGCATGCGCCCGAGCCAGTAAAGGCTGGCGTCCGGATCGCTGTCGCGCAGGCTTTTATGGAGCGCCGAAATGATGTTGTAGTGCTCCTCGCCGGCCCGGTCGTAGAGCAGGTTCTTTCGTTGCACCGCCTCCTCGACGAGGGCCTCGGTCAGGTGGCGCCGTCCCTGCACCGGTTTGGCGAGCAACGCCGCCGCCTCGAGACCATTGAGGGCCACGCGGGCATCCCCGTTGGCGACGCGGATGAGGGCGGTCCGGGCGTCGGCATCCATCTCGATTGCGCGGTCGCCGAGGCCCCGTTCCCGCTCGACCACCGCCCGGTCGAGGATCTCGCCGACCTGGCTGTCCTCGAGGGCATTGAGCGTAAAGACGCGAGTCCGCGAGAGGAGCGCGGCGTTCACCTCGAAGGAAGGGTTTTCCGTTGTCGCGCCGATCAGCGTGATGACGCCCTCCTCGACAAAGGGCAGGACGGCGTCCTGCTGCCCCTTGTTGAACCGATGGATCTCGTCGATGAAGAGGATGGTTCGCTTCCCACCCTGCGCTCGGCGCAGCCGCGCCTCCTCGGTGTGGCGCCGGAGGTCGGCGACCCCCGCGCTCACCGCGCTCAACGGGACAAAATGCGAGGAGGTCACCCGGGCGATCAGCCGTGCCAGCGTGGTCTTGCCACTCCCCGGCGGGCCCCAGAGGATCATCGATCCCACCCGATCCTCCTCGATCGCCCGCCGAAGCTCGTGGTCCTGGCCGACAAGGTGCTCCTGCCCGACGAACTCGTCGAGCGAGCGCGGCCGCATGCGGGCGGCGAGCGGCTGATCCTTCGCGCCCGGCCCCTCGGACGTCGGAAAGAGGGTCTCTTGGGCCATCAGTTTGGGGACGCGGCTGATTTCGTCGGCTGGATCGCCTGATACACCTGCCGTCCGACCGCGGCCTGGACGGCCAGCGGGTCGTGCTTACGGTAGTCGAGCCAGTAGCGCACTTCGAGCGTCATCCCGCCGTCGATGTTCGGCTGGAATCCTACCTGCGGCGGCGGGTCCTTCGCGATCTCCGGGCTGTCCTGGAGTTGCTCCCGGACCCGCTCGGCCACGCCATCGAGAGCCGTTTCTGCCGGGATCCGGGCCGTCAGGGTAAAGAGGCGGGCCGGATAGCGGGTTCGATTGGTAATCGTGCCGGTGTACAAAAGCGAGTTCGGAATCAGCACCTGCTCGCCATCGCTGGTTCGCAGCGTGGTGGTGCGCATCTCGATGTTCTCGACGGCGCCGGTATGCGTTTCAACGGTGATTTCGTCACCGAGCCGAAACGGGCGCTCGAGCAGAAGGAACATGCCGGCGATGAAGTTCTTGAGGATGTCCTGGAACGCCAGGCTGAATGCGAGCGCGAGAAAGCCGAAGCCACCAACGACCAGCGTCGGGCTGCCAAAAAGAATGGTGAAGGCGGCAATGATGCCAATAACCACTGAGGCCAGGAAGGCCAGCCGGCTGACCAGCAGGATGACCTGTGGATCCGACCGGATCCTCCGCAGCTCTTTGGTCGCAAGACTGCGCACCAATTTCGCGAGTAACCAGGCGACGACCAGAACGAGGAGGGCGACACCCAGCTTGAAAAGATCGTGATCGGATGGGAGGTAACCGCGAACCGTCTCCCACGCAGTTGCTGGGGCGGCAAACATCGCGCCCATTGTACGGGCGCCCGAGCCTAACTCTCGGTTTCGGCGCCGCCCTCGGCGGCCGGCTCGGCGCCCGCTTCACCTTCGCCCACCACCGGCACCTCGGCAGCCGCCGGAGCCGCGGGCTCCTCCTCGACCTCCTCGCGGTGGGCGGCGACCTTGACGATCAGGTCATCGGGCTCGTCGAGCACCTCGACACCCGCCGGGAGCTTCAGGTCCTTTACCCGGATCTCGTCGTCGACCTCCTTGAGGCCGGAGATATCGACCAGGATGACCGGCGGTAGGTCGGTCGGCAGGCATTCGACCTTGAGCGCGTGCAGGCCGTGCTGGAGGTCCGCTTCACCCTTGACAACCAGCTCAACCTCGCCCTCGAACTCGAGCGGGACGTCCGACTCGATCTTCTCCTTGAGGTTGACCTGGTAGAAGTCCACATGCAGCAGGCCGCCGTCGCGCGGGTTGCGCTGCACTTCTCGGACCAGCGCCTTGCGAACCGGCTCCTCGCCGATCTGCAGGTCGACGAGCTGATTACGCCCCACTTTGAGGAATGCCTTGGCGAACTCCCGGCCATCGACGGCGACGGTCAGGGCATCAATATTGTGGCCGTAGACCACTCCGGGTAGCCGGCCCCGGCGGCGAAGCGCGCGCAGGTGCTCACCGATTTCGGTGCGGGGCTCCAGCTTCAGGCTGACGGGCGTGTTTGTAGCCAAATCTTCTCTATCAGCCCGAATTGGGCGCCGCTCATCTTAACACAGCCTTTGGCCTCAACTGAACGGTCCTTCACCGGAACCTTTCGGCCGTTCGGCCGTTACTCGAAGTACAGAATGACTTTAGAATGCTCGTTACACCGATGCTGACAGCTTCTCTGAGACTGATCCGTCATAACGCCCTGCGTATTGGGATCGTGATCGCCACCTTCGCCGCGGTTGGCGCGATCATCATCCTGCAGCAGGTGCGGGAAGCCGCCGCTGTGCAGGGTTTCGAATCAGCCCGGCAGCAGGTGCTGGCCGAGCAGGCGCACGCCCAGACCCTGGGCCTGGATGCCACCGAGCTGTCCGACCTCCAGCGGCAGGCCATGACGACCGCCAGTGAAGCCCCGCCGACGGCATCGGCCCCCTTTAACGAGAGCCGGATCGACTTCTTCGCCAATGCCGCCAGCCAGGAAACCCAGATCAAGGACCAGATGCTGAGCCGGGAGCAGCAGTTGCTCTCCCAGGCGAAGAGCGCGGCCGAGGCGTCGATCGCGAAGCTTTCCGCCGACCTCCTGACAGGAAAGAACGATGGCGTCGACGATCAATTGCTCACGGAGTTCCAGGGGCTGCCGTCGAAGGCCCAGGGCGAGCTTGACGGCGCCGGCACCGTGCGGAGCTACCGCGGGATCACCGGCGAGCTCAAGGCTCCGCTGACCAAGCTTTCCCTCGAGATCGCGCAGCAGGAAACGACCAACGCGCTGGTCGGTCAGTACGCCGCCCAGGTCGCGGCGCAGGACCACGGCGACGCCAACCTGGCCCGAGCCAGCACCGCGTCAGCGCTCAAGGCCGTCCAGGCTGACCTGGCGACGGCCCGGATCTTCTCGATGGATGTTTCCGTGATCGACAGCCACGTGCAGAAGCTGGCTTCCCAGGTTTCCTCGGCGACCACGGCCGCGCAGCTCGAGCAAGTGGCCGGCGGGCTCCTGGTGTCGGACAAGGTGCTCCAGCAGGCAATGCAAACCAACCTCCCGGCGAAAGCGCTCACCATCTCCCTGAAAGAGCAGGTGGTCCGTGCCTGGGACCACGGCAAGGTCGTCTTCACGACCCTGGCGACCACCGGGCGGCCCGGCCTGGAGACGGATCCCGGCAGCTTCAAGGTATACGCCAAGAACTCACCCTGGACGATGCACTCGCCCTGGCCGAAGGGGTCGCCCTACTGGTACCCGGACAGCAAGGTCAAGATGGTGATGTGGTTCAACGGTGGAGACGGCATCCATGACGCCTACTGGCGCGCGTACTACGGCCCTGGGACCGAGTACCCACACTACGATCCATTCGGCGAGAACACCGGCACCCACGGGTGCGTCAACGTCCCCTACAGCGCCGAGGTCTGGCTCTGGAACTGGACGCCGATCGGCACGCCGGTGATCGTCTACTAACCAGGTCTACGCCATCGTCCGTAGGGGGCTGGACCGAACGGACCATTGCGCTCCTCGCAGCCGGCCGTTAGAGCTTGTAGGAGTCTATCAATGGCCATTGCACATCCCACCATGCACCAGGTCGCGCCACATACCTGGACCTTTGAGCCGCCGGCCGTCTCGGTGGCGCCCATGAAGGCGCATTGCCGGGTATGCCGCCAACCCGTCGGCATCCTCAACCCGGCCGCGATGGACCTGCAGACCGGCAACTATGTCGTGCGCGGGGCCTGCGATATCTGCGGAAACGAGGTCGTCCTGATCGTCAGCTGACCGGCTCGAAACCTTCTCCGGTCCAGTAGCCGAGCATGTTTTCTGTTTCGTGGTAGAGCCAGATGAGCTGGCGCTCGCGTGCTGCTTCGGCGAGAAACGTTACCTTCCGCTCCATCGCCTCCAACGGAAACAGGTCCAGTCCGCTGACCCAGTTCACCTTGAGGAAGGCCCGCATGAAGAGGAAGTCCCCGGTGAAGACCACGGTTTCCTCCTGGTCCTGGACGTACACGGCCTGGTGCCCGGCGGTGTGTCCGCCCGTCACCCGAACCCGGATGCCAGGCGCGACCTCGGCGTCGCCGTCGACGACGAGCAGGCGACCCTCATCCTCCAGCAGGGCCAGGTTCTCGGGCTTGTAGGATGGCTTGCTTCGCGGGTCAGGCCGGCGCCAGGCCTCCAGCTCGCGGGCCTGGACGACGTGGCGGGCGCGGGGAAAGAGCGGGGAGAGCTCACCATCCCGCCCAGGCGTGACCAGCGCCCCCACGTGGTCGAAATGGAGGTGGCTCAAGACCACCAGGTCGATGTCGGTCGGTTGCAGCCCGGCCGCGCCGAGCGCATCCGGAATCCCCGGGACGCGATCGTAGGCGTAGATGTCGCGCTCTTTCTCTGACAGCTTGGGGCCGATGCCGGCCTCGATCAACACGTTCGCGTCGGGGGTCCGCACCAGCAGGCAGTTGGTGGCCATGGTGATGCGGTTGCGGGCATCGGGCGCCTTGAGTTTTTCCCACATCACCTTGGGCACCACGCCGAAGACCGAGCCGCCGTCCATTCGCCACTGGCCGTCGCTCAGGCGGTGCAGCGTGAACCGCCCGAGCTGGCGGGGCCAGGCGGCGGTCACGCGGCGGCTTTGAAGCCCCGGTTGACGAACTCGACGATGGTCTGCAGGGAGGTGCCGGGCCCGAAGATCTCCGCCACCCCCATCCTCTTGAGCGCAGCCGCATCGTCGTCGGGGATGATGCCGCCCCCGAAGACAATGATATCGGTCGCTTTCCGCTCCTTCAACAGTTCGAGGACCCGAGGGATGAGGGTCATGTGGGCACCGCTGTGAAGACTGATGCCGATGGCATCGACGTCTTCCTGGATAGCGGCCTCGATCACCATCTCCGGCGTCTGGCGCAAGCCGGCGTAGATCACCTCGACCCCCGCGTCCCGCAGGGCGCGCGAGACGACCTTGACGCCACGATCATGGCCGTCGAGCCCCACCTTCGCGGTTAGCACCCGCCACGTCTTTGCCGGCACCTCAGCGCCTCACAATAAAGAAGATGACGACCACGATCGCCAGGACGGCGGCGATGATCCGGCCAATGGGCGACAGGCGCAGGCGGATCATCTAAAAGAGGATCGGTTCCCGGTAGACACCGAAAACCTCCTTGAGCGCCGCCATGATCTCCCCCTCGGTCGCATAGGCTTTGACACACTCCAGCAGGGTCGGCATCAGGTTGTCCGAGCCGCGGGCGCGGGCCTTGAGGTTGTCGAGCCGGTTGCGGACGCTGGTGTTGTCACGCCGCTCCCGAACCGCCTTGAGGCGGGCGACCTGGCCCCGTTCGGTTTCGGCGCCAATCTTGAGCGTCGGCACGGCGCCGCCGTCACCGTCCTTGTAGGCATTGACGCCCACGATGATGCGCTCGTTTGCCTCGAGCTGCCGTTCGAACTCGAAGGCCGCATCGGCGATCTCGCGCTGGAAGAACCCGTTCTCGATGCAGCGCAGGACGCCGCCCTGCTCATCGATCCGATCGAAGTATCGCTGGGCGCCCCGTTCCATCTCGTCCGTCAGGCTCTCGATGAAGTACGAGCCGCCGAGCGGATCGATCGTGTTCGCGACACCGGTCTCGTGCGCCAGCACCTGCTGCGTCCGCAGGGCAATCTGCGCGGCGCGCTCGGTCGGCAGCGCCAGCACCTCGTCCATGGAGTTGGTATGCAGCGAGTTCGTCCCGCCGAGCACCGCGGCCATCGCTTCGTAGGCCGTGCGGCTCACATTGTTTTCGACCTGCTGCCGGGTCAGCGACACGCCGGCGGTTTGCGTGTGGAAGCGAAGCATCCAGGAGCGGGGATCCTTGGCCCCGTACTTGTCTCGCATGAGGCGCGCCCAGAGGCGTCGGGCGGCGCGGAACTTGGCGATTTCCTCGAAGAAGTCGACGTGCGAATCGAAGAAAAACGACAACCGCGGTGCGAATGTATCGACGTCAAGGCCTGCCCGAATGGTTGCCTCGACATAGGCCATGCCGTCGGCGAGCGTGAAGGCCAGCTCCTGGACCGCCGTCGAGCCTGCCTCGCGGATGTGGTAGCCGGAAATCGAGACCGCGTTCCAGCGCGGCATCTGCTCGGCGGCAAAAACGATGGTGTCGACGACCAGCCGCATGGAGGGCTCGGGTGGGAAGATGTACTCCTTCTGGGCGATGTATTCCTTCAGGATGTCGTTCTGCAGCGTCCCGCCCAGCTTGCCGAGCGGCACGCCGCCCTTCTCCCCGACGGCGATGTACATCGCGTAGAGGATCGCGGCCGGCGAGTTGATCGTCATCGAGGTGGTGATGCCATCCAACCCGATGCCGGAAAAGAGCGTTTCCATGTCGGCCAGCGAATCGATCGCGACCCCGCAGTGCCCAACCTCGCCGCGGCTGAGCGGGTCGTCCGAGTCGTACCCCATCAGGGTTGGCATGTCGAACGCCACGGACAGGCCTGCCTGGCCTTGCGACAGCAGGAACTTGTATCGCTGGTTCGTCTCCTCCGCGGTGCCGTAGCCGGCAAACTGGCGGATGGTCCAGAGCTGGCCGCGATACATCGACGGGTAGACGCCCCGGGTGTAGGGAAACTCTCCGGGGTAGCCCAGCTTCGAATCGTAATCCCATCCAGCGAGGTCCTCGGGCGTGTACAGGGGCTCGACGGGCACGCCGGACAGGGTGGTCGCCGTTTCGCGCGGCGAGCGCTTTCCCCCGCGATAGCGGGTCGCCCACTCCTCCCGCGCCGTCTTACTTCGAAGCGCCATCACCACCACCTTTGTTGCGGTTCTGCTGCGCCATGACCTCGGCGGCCAGCGCATACGGATTCAGTTTCCCATTCCGGTTGTCTCGCAGGCGCCGTCCGACTTCGGTATCGCCCTCCAGGGTCCGCCGAGCTTCCTCTTTCGCCCGCTCCGCCACCAGCGCGATCACCTCCTGCTTGACCCGCTGCAGCCGGCGGGTTTCCAGGGTGCCGCTCTCGCGCAGGAACACGTCGTGGCGACGAATCGCCTCCCAGACGGCGTCGACTCCCTCGTCCTTGACCGCCGAGGCCAGCACGATCGGCGGCTGCCAGGCTTGCTTTGGCCCCATGGCCATCGCGTCCTGGATCATGCGCCGGGTTTTTTCGGCACCGCCGAGGTCCGCCTTGTTGACGACAAAGATGTCGGCGATCTCCAGGATTCCCGCCTTGATGCTCTGCACCGCATCCCCGGACTCGGGCATCATCACCAGGACGACCGTGTCAGAGATGCTCGAAATCTCCAGCTCGGACTGGCCGACACCAACCGTTTCGACGATCACGACCGCCCGGCCAAACGCGTCCAGCAGGTGGATCGCCTCCCTGGTGGCGGCGGCGAGGCCGCCGAGGTGTCCGCGGGCCCCCATGCTCCGGATGAAGACGCCGGGATCCAGGGTATGGCGCGACATCCGGATCCGGTCGCCGAGGACGGCGCCGCCGGTGAACGGACTGCTCGGGTCCACGGCGATCACCCCGACGGTCTGTCCCGCGTCCCGGATGATCTTGACCAGGCCATCGACCAGGGTGCTCTTCCCCGTTCCGGGCGATCCGGTGACGCCGACCAGGTGCGCCTTGCCGGTGCTGGGTTGCAATTCCGCGACCAGGTCGGTTGCCTGCGGGTCGCGATCCTCCGCCAGGCTGATGGCCCGTGCCAGCGCCCGGACGTCACCGGATCGGAGAGGTCCGGCGAGGCTCATCCCAAGTTCATGCTACCGCGCCGCGTGGTGATCAGCCGCTGCGCGTCCCGGGTGCCGGAAACGCCCGGGCGGTGAAGTCCGGACCGAGCACCACCGTAATGGTCGGGCCGGTGGCCGGCGGGGTGACGACCACCACCGGCACGTTGAAGTAAGCCTGCAACCAGGCGATCGTTCCGGCGCCCTTGCCACCGGATCCATCCAGAATCTGCGTCGTCACCGGGCGCGGACCGGTAAGCGGCGCCACCGCCGCGTTCCAGCCCGAGTCTTTCAACAGGCCCGCGACGATACTGGCCGGCGTGCCGGTCCCGTACGGGAGCCAGTAGCGCCGGCTGCCGTCCTGCACCGCGACCGGCACCTGCTCGGCAAGGGCGGCCCGCTCCGGCAGCGCGGCGGCCAGGTAGCGCTGGAGCGTCCCGTACGTCGGGTCCAGCGGCACGAGGATGTATTGCCGGTCGGCACTGAGGGTGTTGCGAAGCAAATTCGTCGTGTCGACCCCGAGGTGCCGGATGTCCTTCTCCTTGAGCTGCCCGGCGAGGTCGGCAAGCTGCCGCATCTCGGCGGGGCGCAGGTTGGTCCGAACGTTGTCCTGGAGGGCTCCGAGAAGGCTGAACAGCCGGGGGACGGCGTTCAGCGACAGCGCCCGCTGGCGGACCGCCAGCATGATCAGCTGTTGGCGCTTCGACCGGTCGAAGTCGGAGGTTGTCTCTCGCGACCGCGCGTACTGCAGCGCATGCTCGCCGTCGAGCTGCTGCCAGCCGGCATTGATGTGGATGTGGATCATCCCGGTCGTCTCCCCCTGCGGGTAGTAGGGGTCATCGAGCGCGGTGGGGACGTTGACCCGGACGCCTCCGAGGGCGTTGACGACGTCGCGGAACGCCTTGAAATCCACGCCGACCCAGCCGTCGATGGGCTGCCCGGTGATTTGCGATACCGTGGCGGCGGCGAGGTCGCCCCCGCCAGTGACCGTCTGCCAATCGCTGCGCAGGTTCGGGTAATTGGCGTGATCGGTGCCGATCGCGTAGGCGCTGTTCAGCTTGCCGAGGAGGTAGCCGTTTCGCGGGAGCGCGGGGATTTTGACCCAGAGGTCCCTCGGCAAGGAGACCATCACGGCCTCGCGCGAGCCGGGCTTGATCGACAGCATCATGATCGAGTCCGTCAGGTACGGACCATCGTGACCTGCGCCACCGTAGCCGACCAGCAGGATATTGACCCGCACGTCGTGCTTGATCTTCCACCCAAGCGAGCCGGGCTCGTCGGATTGGGCGTGCACCAGCGTGACCAGGTCTTGAGGCTGCACCCGTGGCGAGATGGCGTGGATCACCGACCAGAGCCTGACGATGACCACCGCGACACCAAGGAGGACGATCGCGATGATGAGCGCGAGCCCGGTCCCGAGGATTCGTGGAACTGGTAGCGGCGTAGCGACAGCCGAGGCGCGCCGCCTACGCGGTGGAATACCCAAGGCCTGTGCTCAGTCTACCGAAAGTCGGCCGGAAATCGACCACCCGCCCGTAATATTGGAGCGATGCGATCCTCTACGTTGCGCTCCCCACGGGGTCCGTTCGCCGTGCCTGCGCGGAGCCTGATGCTGGCCGCCGGGATCCTGTCGATTGGCTTTGGCGCGATCAACCTCGTTCATGAGTGGCACCTCAAAGAAGTCGACAACCTGTACGTCGGTGTCGCCGCCGCAGTCGGCGCCATCTGGCTGGTCAGCCTGGTGCTCGGCTTCAGCGGTTTCAAGCCGGCGGTCGTCATCGCCGCCGCGATCGCCTTTCTCGAGTTCGGCATCATCTCCTCCAGCCATTTCGTGGGCGGCCCCGGAGGCATGAGCACCTACGTCAAGGCGGAGGGCTTGAGCATGGCTCCCTTGCTGATGGCGTTGATGGTGCTCTCGCTGCTCACCTTCATGACCGCCATCGTGTCCTGGTCACATCCAGGCGGCCGGCTCAAGCGGATCCGGATGCTTCCCTTCTTGCTGACCGCCCTGCTCGGGGCGACGCTCGTCATCCTCTACGCGACCGACAGCGTCCAGCGCGATGACTTTGGCACCGCGAGCCCCGAGGATGGAACCTTTGCGGCGAGTGTCTGCGCGACATTCTGGCTGTTCGGCGGCCTCTGGATTGCGCGCACCCGGAAGACGGGCGCGATCCTGATCGCGCTCGCCGGCTTCATGGCAACCTTCACTTTCACGGCCCTGCACATCGTGAAGGGCGGCGATTCGATTGTTACGATCGCGGCCAAAAGCGGGCCGGGCTGGGCGGTGATCGCCGTCGCCATGGCCGGCCTGGCCTTCCTCTCGTTGCTCGTAGCGGTTGGCATCCTGATCGTCACCCTTGCCCGCCAACGCCGAGCCGCACCCGCGGCCGCCAGCGCGCCACGGGTCCGCCGCTCCGGCAGCGCCCGACCCTGACCCGTCAGTCGGGCAGGCGGGTGCCTTCCGGGCTGTACCGGTAGAAGCCCCGCCCAGATTTGCGCCCGTAGTGCCCGGCGTCGACCAGCTGCTGGAGCAGCGCGGGCGCGGCGAAGCGCGCGTCATGCAGCCCCTCGTAGAGCACGCCGCAGATATACAGGTGCGTGTCCAGGCCGACAAAATCGGCCAGCTCCAGCGGGCCCATCGGGTGGTGCAGCCCGAGCTTGGCCCCCTGATCGATGTCCTCTCTCGTCCCGAGCCCCTCCATCAGAGCTCGGATCGCCTCGTTGATGAATGGCACGAGCATCCGGTTGACGATGAACCCGGGGTAATCCAACGAGGTGATCGGGGTCTTGCCGAGGGTCTTGGCGAGCTCGAGCGTCGTGTCCAGGGTCGCCTCCGAGGTATCCCGGCCCCGGGTGATCTCGACCAGCGGCATGACCGGCACCGGGTTGAAGAAGTGCATGCCGATAAAGCGGTCGGGACGTCGGGTCACCGCGGCCATCCTCGTGATCGGGATCGAGGAGGTGTTGCTGGCCAGAATGGCCTCCTCCTTGCAGATCCCATCGAGCCGCTTGAACAGTTCACGCTTGGCGTCGAAGCTCTCGGTGATCGCCTCGATCACGACATCGGCGCGGCCGGCGGCCTCGAGCGAGGTAGTGGTGTGCAAGCGGGCGAGCGAGGCATCCCGCTTCCCGGCATCGAGCTTGCCTCCCTGGACCTGCCGCTCCAACCGCTTCGTGATGCTGTCAAGCCCGCGACTGACCACGACCTCGTCCACGTCGCGCAGCAGGACATCGAATCCACAGGTGATCGCGGTCTGGGCGATGCCGGCGCCCATCAGTCCGGCGCCGGCGACGTAGAGTTGCTTCACGGCCTGGTCTCCTTTAATGTCCCGCGGGCGATCACGAGCCGCTGAATCTCATTGGTGCCCTCGTAAATCTGGGTGATTTTGGCGTCTCGCATCATGCGCTCGGCCGGAAAATCGCGCAGGTATCCGTAGCCGCCCAGGATCTGCACGGCGTCGGTGGTGACCCGCATGGCCGTGTCCGAGGCGCAGACCTTGGCCATCGCCGAGCTGACATTGATGTCCGCCAGATTCCGGTCGATCGCGTCGCCGGCGGCGTACGTGAGCGCCCGCGCGGCCTCGATCTGGGTCGCCATATCGGCGAGCATAAACTGGATTCCCTGGAACTCCGCGATCGCCTTGCCGAACTGATGGCGCTCCAGGGCATACCGGCGCGCGAGGTCGAAGGCGCCTTCGGCAATCCCCAGCGCCTGGGCGGCGATCCCCGGCCTGGAGTGATCCAACACCCGCATCGCGAGCTTGAACCCGTCGTTCTCGTTGCCCAGCCGGTTGGCGGCCGGTACCGCGAGATCCTCGAAAAACAACTGCGCGGTCGGCGAGCCACGGATGCCGAGCTTCTTCTCGAGCTTGCCCACCTTGAACCCGGGCATGGTCTTCTCGACCACGAACGCCGAGATGTTGCGGGCGGCCCCCTGGCCATCCTGGTCGGTGCGGGCAAAGACCACGATCGTATCGGCGACACTACCCCCGGTGATGAAGGTCTTGGAACCGTTGATCACATAGGTGTCGCCGTGCCTGATCGCGCGCGTGCGCATCCCACCGGCGTCTGACCCGGAGCCCGGCTCGGTCAGGGCATAGGCGGCGAGCTGCTCGCCCCGCGCCAGCGGCGGCAGGTACTTCCGCTTCTGCTCGTCGGTTCCGGCAAGCCAGATTGGGAGACTTCCCAGGGACTGCACGCTGAGGATCAGCGAAGAGGTCGCGCAGAACTTACTGATCTCCTCGACGGCGAGAATCAGCGTCACGGCACTGCCACTCACGCCTCCGTACTCATGCGTGAAGGGAATGGCGAGGATGTCGTGCTTCTTAAAGAGCTCCTTGATGTCCCAGGGAAACTCACCGGACTCGTCGATCGCCGCCGCCCTCGGCTGGACTCGCTCCAGGCACAGGTCGTGGACCATGTCGCGAATCTGCTGCTGTTCCTCGCTGAGCCGGAAATCCATCAGGCGGACAGGACCTCGCGCGCGATCACGATCCGTTGGATCTGGTTGGTGCCCTCGTAGATCTGGCACGCCTTGGCGTCGCGCACACGCCGCGCCATCGGGTATTCCTCCAGGTAGCCGTAGCCGCCGAACACCTGCAGCGCATCGAGGGTGACCTCCATCGCCGCGTCGGTGGCGTACAGCTTCGCCATCGACGCCTCACGCGTGAAGGGGACCCCGGCATCACAGCGCGCGGCAGCGTTCCAGGTCATCCACCGCGCCGCCCTGACCTTGACGGCCATGTCGGCGATCTTGTTCTGGATCGTCTGGAGGTCGGCAATCGGCTTGCCGAACTGTTTGCGCTCTTTTACATAGGCGACGGCGTCGTCGAGGGCGCCCTGGGCCAGGCCCACCGCCTGGGCGCTGATCCCGATGCGACCGCTGTCGAGGGCGCGCATCGCGATCCGAAACCCCTCTCCCTCCGCACCCAGCCGATCTGCCTCCGCGACGTCGCAGTCCTTGAAGAAGACCTCGGCGATGGCCGACCCGTTCAGACCCATCTTCTTGAAGGGCGGGCCGACCTCCATGCCCGGGTTGTCCCCCTGGACGACGAACGCCGTCACGCCCGCCGCGCCGGATCCCGGGCTGGTGGCGGCCATCACGATGTAGCAATCCGCCTCCCCGGCATTGGTGATGAAGATCTTGCTCCCGTTCAAGCGATACCCGGCCCCACGACGCGCGGCTGTGGTCTTCAGGTGCGCCGCGTCAGATCCTGCTTCCGGTTCGGTCAGCGCGAAGGCCGCCAGCGTCTTTCCGTGGGCGAGGTCGGGAAGCCAGCGCCGCTGTTGCTCGTCCGACCCGAAGAGCACGATCGGTTCCGTCCCCACCGAGGTATGCACGTCGACGATGACGGCGGTGCTGCCACTGAACTTCGCCAGCTCCTCGATGAAGATGGCAAAGGACAAATGGTCGAGACCGGCCCCACCAAAGGCCTCGGGGACCAGCATCCCGAGCAAGCCGAGCTCACCGGCCTTGTCGACCAGGTCTCGCGGAAACTCGAGGGTGCGGTCGATCGCCTCCGCTCGCGGCTTGACCTCACGCTCGGCGAAGTCCCTGGCGAGCCGGCGAACCTCCTCTTGCTCGGCGGAGAGCCCGAGGTTCATGCCGCGGCGATGCGGACGATGGTCGCCTCGCCCTGCGCCATGCCAGAGCAGATGCCCGCCGCCCCGTAGGACCCCTTTCGACGGCGCAGCTCGTAGACCAGGTGCATCAAGATGCGGGCGCCCGAGGCCCCGATCGGATGCCCGACCGCGAGCGCGCCGCCATCCACATTGACCCGCTCCTCATCCACCCCGAGGAGGTCGGTGGCGGTGCAGGCCACCGCGGCGAACGCCTCGTTGATCTCGAAGAGATCCACGTCGCTGACCACAAGCCCGGCCTTTTTCAGCGCTGCCTGGATCGACGAGGCGGGGACCGTCGCCAGGTACGGGGTGTCGGCGGCCGATTCACCATACGCCACCCACTGCGCGAGCACGGGCAGGTCTCGCCGGCGCGCCTCCGCGGCACTCATCAGCAGGATGGCGGTCGCGCCGTCGTTGACAGCGGGCGCGTTACCGGCGGTGACCGTCCCGTCCTCCTGGAAGACCGGCTTGAGTCGGGCGAGCGCCTCGAGCGACGTCTCGGGCCTGGGTTGCTCGTCCGCGGCGACGCTGGTCGTGGCGCCCTTCGGTCCGGCCACTGCAATCGGAACCAGTTCCTCGCGAAAGCGTCCCGCGGCGAGCGCCGCCGCGTAGCGTTGCTGGCTCTGGAAGGCGTACGCGTCCTGGCGTTCGCGCGACACCTCGAACTCTCGAGCCACGTTGCTGCCTTCGACCGCCATGTGGCACCCGTTCGCCGGATCGATCAACCCGTCGTGAACCATGCTGTCGACCAGGGCGCCGTCGCCGAGTCGGTACCCGAATCGGGCCTTCTCGAGCAGGTAGGGGGCCTGGCTCATGCTCTCCATGCCGCCGGCCACGACGACCTTCGCGTCACCGTTGCGAATCAACAGGGCGGCCAGGTTGACCGCCTTCAGGGACGAGGCGCACACCTTGTTGACCGTCAGGGCCGAGACCGTGGTCGGCAGCCCGGCCTTGATGGCGGCCTGCCGGGCGGGAATCTGGCCCATCCCGGCGGTCAGCACGGTGCCCATGATCACCTGGTCGACGTCGGCACCCGGAAGGTGCGTGCGGCCGAGGACCTCGCGGATCACTGCGGCGCCCAACTCCGGCGCGGGGAGGGAGGCGAGCGCCCCGCCGAGCTTGCCGAATGGTGTCCGCGCGGCCGCGACCAACACCACGTCCTCCACGATGTCATTCTAGGGAGCCACCTGCCGCTCACCGGCCAAACGCCGGCCGTATACGGTAGCGTGTCCGCATGGCCGCCGCTGAGCCGCAAGACTCGAAGCCGGCGCACGACGATCTCGGCTCGCGGGTCGACGCCGCACGCGCCGGCGGATCGGCCCGCTACGCCGAGAAGCTCCGAGGCGAGGGCAAGCTGCCGGTGCGCCGCCGCCTGGAGCTGCTGCTCGACCCGGAATACCAGGTCGAGGACGGGCTG
Source organism: Candidatus Dormiibacter sp. (assembly GCA_039922495.1). Lineage (GTDB taxonomy): Bacteria > Chloroflexota > Dormibacteria > CF-121 > CF-121 > JALYYC01. Next base: position 12,246 of record JBDTEO010000013.1, on the reverse strand, counting down.
CTCGCGCACAGCAACGAACCGGGATACGGGGCCGATGGGGTGGTCACCGTCATCGGCCAGATCGAGGGACGCACGGTCTGCGTGATGGCCAACGACCCAACCGTCAAAGCCGGGTCATGGGGGCCCCGCACGGTGGAAAAGATCATCCGCATCCAGGAAACCGCGGAGCGGCTCCGGGTGCCGATGTTCTACCTGGTCGACTCGGCCGGCGCCCGCATCACCGAGCAGGTGCACATGTTCCCCGGCCGGCGGCATGCGGGCCGCATCTTTTACCAGCAGGTGCAGCTCTCCGGCGTCGTCCCCCAGATCTGCCTGCTGTTCGGCCCGTCGGCCGCCGGCGGTGCCTATATCCCGGCCTTCTGCGACGTGACCGTCATGGTCGAGGGCCATGCCAGCATGTACCTGGGCTCGCCGCGGATGGCGGAAATGGTGATCGGGGAAAAGGTCAGCCTCGAGGAGATGGGCGGCGCCCGCATGCACTGCGAACAGAGTGGGTGTGGAGATGTCCTGGTAACCTCGGAGGAAGAGGCGATCGCGTTCGGCCGACGGTACGTCGGCTACTTCCCGCAGAACAGCCAGGAGCGACCGCTCCCGGCGCCGGCGTCGCCACCCGCTCCGGGGATCGAGCTCGAGGGGCTCGTCCCGGCCGATGAGGGCAGGGCCTTCGACATGCAGCGCGTCATCGACGGGCTGGTCGACGAGGGCAGCTTCCTCGAGATCAAGAAGCTGTTCGCGCGCGAGATCATCTGCGGGCTCGGACGGATCGATGGACGCGTCATCGGCATCGTGGCCAACCAGCCGATGCACAAGGGGGGAATCCTCTTCGTCGACTCCGCCGACAAGGCGGCGCGCTTTATCTGGCTCTGCGATGCCTTCAACCTTCCGCTGCTGTTCCTCGCCGACGTCCCCGGGTTCATGATCGGCACCAAGGTCGAGCGGCAGGGCATCATCCGGCATGGGGCCAAGATGATCGCCGCCGTCTCGGAAGCCACCGTCCCGAAGGTGTCGGTCATCGTGCGCAAGGCCTACGGCGCCGGCCTCTACGCGATGGCGGGACCGGCGTTCGAGGCCGACGCCACCCTTGCCCTACCCACCGCGATGATCGGCGTCATGGGACCGAGCGCCGCGGTCAACGCCGTGTTCTTCAACAAGATCCAGGAAGTTCCCGACGCCGAGCGGCCCGCCTTCGTCAAGAAGCTGCAGGACGAGTACCGGGAAGACATCGACCTCTACCGGCTCGCGTCCGACCTGGTCGTGGATGCCGTGGTGGCGCCCACCGATCTACGGGCCGAGCTGGCCGCGCGCTTTCACGCCTACGCCACCAGCCAGCGCCCGCGGGTCAACCGCAAGCACGGCGTCTTTCCCGTTTAGCGAGGCCGCCCTAGACTGCAGTCATCAGCCAGCAGGACTCGAAGGAAAAGCGGGCCGCCGATGCCGAGGTCGACCCGGATCGCCTGCTCGAGGGCGAGGATCCGAATACCACCGACCCAGAAGACGCCCGCCACTGGGCACAGGTCTATCAAGAGCTCAGGCATTTCAAGCGGAGCCTGATCGGGACCGCCGAGTCGGCGATTGCCGACGGCGTCGAGAAGCCCGCCAGCCGGGAGATCGTGTCGACCGACCTGGTCGCCCTCCGAGCCGAGTTGCGCCGCTTCGAGCGCCGGCTCGCCTTCTGGCGCCGGCGGGCCGACCCTGGGAAGTAGCGCCACGGAGGGGCCCGCCTCGAGCGGACCCCCTCCGCATTATTTGGTTAGTGCGAGGCTCGGAGCTGCCCTCGGATCTCGCCGCCGGGATGCTGGAGCGTGTGCACATTGACGTAGGCCTCGCCGTTTTCGATTGCGGCGAGTAAGGCGGGGGTCGGCATGAACATGCCTTCGGCCAGCACGCCGTCGGTTCGGCCCGGTCGAAGCATCGGCGGCGGCCCGGCCTCCGGATACAGCCACTGCTTGATCGGACCAGGCACGCCACGCGGAGCGACGTGGATATGGGCCATCGTCACGTTGGTGATGTTGGCCACGATCAGCTTGTAACTGACGGAGCCATCGGCGTTGACGTGCATGATGACCTGGCCCTGGGCGGCGCTATCGTTCGGGGGCGTTTCCTGGACGCCGACCAGGTGCGCGACGAACAGGTTGGTCCGTGCGGGGGCGGCGGCCGCGGTTGCGGGAAGCGCGAGGGCGGCGATGGCGAGCAGGACGACGACGATGGCTCGTTTCACGTCCTCTCCTTTGCTACCGATTCATCGATCCGTTCGGGCAGACCACTGCCGGGTTCCTCTATAACTACCGGGGCTGGTTACACCCTTAACCCGCGTCGATGGAGATCGGGCAGCCCGCGATCGGATCGAGCTCGAGCGTCAGCCGGGCCGTGGTCGCGTCCCAGCTCGAGCTCTTGACGCAGGTAGCGATGGCCCGAGGTGCGGCCATGGTGGCGGCCGACCAGCCGATGACCACTGGCAGGTTGGCGTGCGATGGGTCGGCGCGGAGTTGGAGCCGGCCGTGGAGGGCGTCGCCCCGCCCGGCATGGACGCCGGCGGGCGCCGCGATCAAGTAGGGTCGCGCCAGATGGCGCAGGGCCTCCCGATTGACAAGCCGGCCACTGGCGTCGACGATGCCCCAGTACCGGTTTTCGCGCCACTGCCACCAGGCCCATCCGATGCCCAGGTCGTCGGCGTCGTTCAGCGCCGCGTCGGCGTAGGAGAGCGCGCCTGGCTGGGTCAGGTCATAGCCCAGCTCGCCAATCCAGAGCGGGGCGGGAACCTCGGCCGCTTCCTTCACCCGCTGCCGGAACCGTGAGTCGAGAAAGGTCGGGTCGCCGTTCCAAAAGGGGGGGACGAGCGAGCCCTCGTAGAGATGGGTCCCGTAGACGACATTCGGCGCCTTGAGCTGGACGACCGCCGTATTGAGCGACAGCAACAGGATGCCTTCGACAAAGAAGAGATGATTGCTATCGACCACCCCAATCGCCTCGATGGCGTGCTGGAACATGGGCCACAGGTACGACTTCTCGAAGATGCGTGGCGGGATCGGCAGCGGATGCGCCTCGTTGAAGATGTCGTAGCCGGCAACCCCGGGGTTATGCGAGAAGCGCCGAGCCACCGCCTGCCAGGTCTGGTAGAAAGCGTGCTTCCAGTCATCCGATAGCCAGAAGTAGGTGTCCGAACTGACGGCGGCCGGCGACAGGGCAGGACTCCAGGAGAACTGCGGCAGCGGGTTCCAGTTGGGAATCGGGAGGGTGGCCCAGTCGGGGGCGCCCGAGTACCCGAACCGCGGACTCCAGCCCAACCGGAAATGCATGTCGAGCACGACGTACAGGCCGTGCCGATTGAGCATGGCCACGGTTGACGCCACCCGATCGAGGTAGGCCTGGTCGATGCGGCCCCGCGTGGGCTCCAGCTGGGCCCAGTCGATGCCGAGGCGCACGACGTCGAAGCCGGCCCGCTGCATCAGCGTCGCGTCGGCGTCATCGAACCCGGCTGGCGGATCGTTGGGGTACGAGACAAGGGCATCAACGTTGAAGCCCCGCAACAAGACCGTTCGGCCGGCCTGGTCGACGATCTGGCCATGCGCCGTTCGCAGCCAGGAGAGCGCCGAATCGCTGGCCGGAGGGTGGCCGGGCGACAAGGCGACCGCGAGGCTGCCGGCGGGCCAATAGGCGTCGATCGTCAGCAGCAGGATGATGGCGATGAGGACCAGGCCGAGGCGGCGTGGCCAGCGCCTACGGCGGGGAGGCGCGATTAATGCCGGCCGGTCGTGGTTGCCTGCCCGACGGCGGCCGCCGCCGCACCGACTACCTCCTCGATGGTGTCGCACACCTGCGCGCCGGCCTTCGACAGGGCCTCGACCTTCGAGCCGGCCGTCCCTTTATTCCCCGAGATGATGGCGCCGGCGTGGCCCATCCGCTTGCCGGGCGGCGCCGTGCGGCCACTGATGAAGCCGATCACCGGCTTGCCGAAGCCGGGGCCGATCACCTCCTCCGCCGCGCGCTCCTCGTCACTGCCGCCGATCTCGCCGATCATGACGACGGCGCGGGTCTGAGCATCGGTCTTAAAGAGACTGAGCACCTCGCGGAAGGAGAGACCGAGGATCGGATCGCCGCCGATCCCGACCGACGTGCTCTGGCCGACTCCCGCCTGGCTCAAGCCCTGGATGACCTCATAGGTCAGGGTGCCGCTGCGCGAGACGATGCCCACGGACCCTTCCTTGTTGATGTGATTGGGAATGATGCCCACCTTCGCCTGCCCCGCCGTCACCAGCCCGGGACAGTTCGGTCCGACCAGGCGAACCCCGGCGTCCTCGACGAAGGCGCGGGCTCGCACCATGTCGTAAAGCGGAATCCCCTCGGTGATGCAGATGATCAGCCCGATGCCCGCCGCGGCGGCTTCCATGATCGCGTCGGCCGCGAACGGGGCCGGCACGAAGATCCCGCTCACATCCGCGTGCGTCGCGGCCTTCGCGTCCTTGACAGTGTCGTAGATCGGGATGTCGAGATGCGAGGTCCCGCCTTTGCCGGGGCTGACGCCCGCGACCACCTTGGTGCCATACGCCTTCATCGCCTCCGTATGAAAGCTGCCCTCCCGCCCGGTGAGCCCCTGGACCAGGACCCGGCTGTGCCTCGAGATCAAAATGCTCATCGGCTCGCCAGCTCGACGATCTTGCGAGCCGCGGCCGTCGCGGTGGCCTCGGGGGCGATCCCGGCCGCGGCAAGCATCTGGCGTCCCTCTTCCTCGCGGGTCCCGGTCATCCGCACCACCAGGGGCAGTTTCAGGTTCAGGTCGCGCGAGGCGTCGATGATGCCCTTGGCGACTTCGTCGCCCCGGGTGATCCCACCGAAGATGTTGATCAGGATGCCCTTGACGTGCGGGTCCCCCGCCAGCAGCTCCAGGGCGCTGTGGACCACCTCCGCTTTGGCCCCACCGCCGATGTCGAGGAAGTTCGCCGCCTTCCCCCCTTCCCGCTGCACCAGGTCCAGGGTGTTCATCACCAGGCCGGCGCCGTTCCCGATCACGCCGATCGATCCGTCCAACCGGACGTAGGTGAGCTTGCGGCGCATCGCCTCGGCTTCGAGCGGATCCTCGTCGAACTCCTCGGCGCCGTGCAGGTCCTTGTGGCGGTAGATGGCGTTGTCGTCGATCTCGAGCTTGCCGTCGGCGGCCACCAGGCCGCCATCGCGCGTCATCGCCAGGGGATTGATCTCGATGGTGAGGGCGTCAAGGCTGCGGGCCAGGTTGAATAACTTGCCGACCACCGGGGCCAGCTGCGCCTGCATCGGCCCGAGGCCCGCCCGAAAGATCAGGTCGCGAACCTCGAAGGCAAGCGAGCCTCGCCAGGGATCCGGGTACAGCCGGGCAATCGCGTCCGGATGCGTCTCCGCCACCTCTTCGATCTCCATGCCGCCCTGCGCACTCAGGATGATGACCGGCTTTCGGGCGTCGCGATCGAGCGTGAGCCCGAGGTAGAGCTCGCGGGTGATCTCCTGCGCCGTTTCGCAGAGCACCTCTTTGACCGTAAAGCCCTTGATCGTCATCCCGAGGATCTCGCCCGCGACCCGCTTGGCGTCGGCTGGGGTCTTCGCCAGCTTGATGCCGCCGGCCTTGCCACGCCCGCCGACCGGGACCTGGGCCTTGACCGCGATGGCGCCGAGCGAGCCGGCCGCCAGCGCCGCCTCATCGGGGGTGCGGGCCAGGCGGCCATCCGGGACGGGGATGCCGGCCGCGCGAAACCGGTCTTTGACCTGGTACTCGAGAAACTTCACAAGGGGATGTTCCCATGGCGGCGCTTGGGGCGCTCGACACGCTTCTCCCGCAGGAGTCGCAGGCAGCGGATCAGGGTCGGGCGGGTGTCCTGCGGCTCGATGACATCATCGAGGTAGCCTCGCTCCGCGGCCACGTACGGACTGGCGAACCGCTCCTTGTAGTCGTCAACCAGTTGCTCCGCGCGCTGAGCCGGGTCGGCGGCGGCCGCGAGCTCCCGCTTGAAGATGATGTTGACGGCGGCCTGCGGCCCCATCACGGCGATCTCGGCCGTCGGCCAGGCGTAATTGAAGTCCGCCCCGATGTGTTTCGAGGCCATCACGTCATAGGCGCCGCCGTAGGCCTTGCGCGTGATCACGGTGAGCTTCGGGACCGTGGCCTCAGCAAAGGCGTAGAGCAGCTTGGCGCCGTGCCGGATGATGCCGTTGTACTCCTGGGCCGTCCCGGGCAGGAAGCCCGGCACGTCGACGAAGGTGACCAGCGGGATATTGAAGGCGTCGCAGAATCGGACGAAGCGCGCCCCCTTGACCGAGGCGCTGATATCGAGCGCGCCCGCCAGGATGCGCGGCTGGTTCCCGACGATCCCGACGACGACGCCATCGAGCCGCGCCAGGCCGATCACCAGGTTCTGCGCGAAATGTTCCTGGACCTCCAGGAAGCTCCCCTGGTCGACCACGGCCTCGATCGCCGCCTTTATGTCGTAGGGCTGCTGCGGGTTTTCCGGGATCAGGGCCTGGAGCGCCGGATCACGGCGCTGCGGATCGTCCAGGGACTTGATCGCCGGCGGGCGTTCCCGGTTGCTCCCGGGCAGATAGGACAGGAGCCGGCGCACCGAGGCAAAGGCCTCCGGCTCGGCGGCGGCGAGGAAGTGCGCCACGCCGCTCTTGACGTTGTGGACCCGGGCCCCGCCGAGCTCGTCGAAGCCGACCTGCTCCCCGGTCGTCACCCGGATCACCTCAGGACCGGTGATGAACATGTAGCCGAGGTGCTCGACCATGAAGATGAAGTCGGTGATGGCGGGCGAGTAGACCGCCCCGCCGGTGCACGGCCCGACGATCACCGAGATCTGGGGCACCACGCCGGAGGACTGGACATTGCGGTAGAAGATGTCGGCGTACCCGGCGAGGCTCACGACGCCCTCCTGGATCCGGGCGCCTCCCGAATCGTTGATCCCGATGCAGGGCCGGCCGACGCGGACCGCCAGGTCCATGACCTTACAGACCTTTTCCGCAAACACCTCGCCCAGCGATCCCCCAAAGACGCTGGCGTCGTGGGCAAAGACGAAGACATCCCGTCCGTCGATTGTGCCGGAACCGGTGACCACGCCGTCGCCCGGAACCTTCCGCTCGCCCATGCCAAAGGCCTCGGTCCGGTGCACGGCGAGCGCGTCAAGCTCGGTGAACGATCCCGGGTCGCAGAGGAGCTCGATCCGCTCCCTCGCGGTCAGCTTGCCCTTCGGGTGTTGCTTTGAGTCGGGGTCGCCGCCACGGTGCATGGCGTCGTACTTTCGCTTACGGAGCTCGTTGACCTGGCGCTCCGACGGGGTCGGCATCAGGCGGAGAACCCGGGTCGGTACTCCCCGAAGACCTCTCGCAGAACGCCACACACCTCACCTATGGTGGCATAGGCACGCAGCGCCTCTCGAATCGGCTTTAACAGGTTGTCACGACCCCGAGCCGTTTCCCCGACCTGCGCCAGCAGCCGGTCAACGGCGGCCTGGTCGCGGGCCGAGCGCAACGCAGCGAGCGAGGCCCGCTGCTCCGCCTCGTGCCGGGGGCTCACCTTGGCGACCGGGAGGGGCGGATCGTTCCCCGTAAAGCGGTTCACGCCAACCACCACCCGCCGGCCGTCCTCGATCGCCTGTTGCTGCCGGTAGGCACTTTCCTGGATGGCGCCCTGGGTGAATCCGGATTCGATCGCCGCGATCGCCCCGCCCTGGCGCTCGACCTGGTCGATCAAGGCCCGCGCGCCGGCCTCCAGATCGGTGGTCAGCGCCTCGACCAGGTAACTCCCGCCCAGCGGATCGGCGACGCTGGGCACGTTGGTCTCGTGCGCGATGATCTGCTGCGTTCGAACCGACAGGGTCGCCGCCGCCTCCGACGGGAGGCCAAGCGCCTCGTCGAATGAGTTCGCGTGCAGGCTCTGGGTGCCGCCCAGGACGGCGCTCATCGCCTGGAGCGCCACCCGGACGATGTTGTTGTGCGGTTGCTGCGCGGTCAGCGTGCTGCCACCGGTCTGGGTGTGGAATCGCAGCGTCTGGGCGCGCCCATCGCGGACCTGGAACCGGTCCCGCACCAGCGACGCCCAGAGCCGCCGGGCGGCCCGGAATTTTGCCACCTCCTCGAAGAAATCGGAAAAGACGGCAAAGAAGAAGGACAGCCTCGGCGCGAACTGCGCCGGGTCGAGGCCCGCCGCCTGGGCGGCTTCCACGTACGCGATCGCGTGGGCCATGGTGAAGCCGAGTTCCTGGACGGCGGTCGCTCCCGCCTCCCGCAGGTGATACCCCGAGATGGAAATCGTGTTCCAGTTGGGGAGGCGCTCGTTGCAATAGGCGAACAGGTCGGTGGTCAACCGCATCGACGGACGCGGCGGAAAGATGTACGTCCCGCGGGCCGCGTACTCCTTCAAGATGTCGTTCTGGACGGTCCCGTTGAGCTGCCGCCCGCCGACCCCCTGGCGCTCGGCCACCAGCTCATAGAGCAGGAGCAGCAGGGCTGCCGGGGCGTTGATCGTCATCGAGGTGCTCACCCGGTCGAGCGGAATCTGGTCAAAAAGCAGCTCCATGTCCTTGAGCGACGAGATCGAGACCCCGACTTTGCCGACCTCCCCCTTCGCGATCGGCGCATCGGCGTCGTGGCCGATCTGGGTCGGCAGGTCAAAGGCGACCGAAAGGCCGGTTTGCCCCCGCTCGAGCAGCATGCGAAACCGACGGTTGGTCTCGGCGGCGGAGCCAAACCCGGCATACTGGCGGATGGTCCACAGCCGTGACCGGTACATGTCCGGGTAGATGCCGCGGGTGAAGGGGTACGCGCCGGGCGGCGGCGCCTCCGGCCCGGCGTCCGCCCCCGTGTACACCGGCTTCAGCGGAATGCCGCTGTGAGTGGCGGGCTCGGTTGGTTCCGGCGCCGGCTCAGACGCCGGAGTGGCCATCGGCCTGGACGAATTCGGTGAGGACGCCGCAAACACTTTTCGGGTGCACGAAGCCGATCGCGGTACCATGCGCGCCCGGGCGAGCGGTCTCGTCCAGCAACTGCGCGCCGGCGGAGCCGGCCTGCCGGAGCGAGGCGGTGACGTCTTCGGTGGCATAGGCGACGTGGTGCACCGCTTCGCCGCGGTCCTGGAGGAACTTGACGACCTTGGACTCCGGGTTGATCGGGCTGATCAGCTCGAGCCGGCTCTCCCCGATCGGGATCATGGCGATCTCGATCCCTTCCTGCTCCAGCCGCTCACGGCCGCTGGCGCGCAATCCAAGCCGGCGTTCATATACCTGGATCGCCTGGTCGAGGTCTCGAACCGCGATCCCGACGTGGTCGATCCGGCTCAACATGGCTTGATTCTACGGCGGGTTGGCCGGCCGCCCCCGCATTCGGGGCTTTGGGGTTCCGAGGCCCCGACTTGACAGGGACTGCGCGACTTGTATAGGGTGGACCACGGTCGGTTACATCTACGGTTCGAGCTGTCATAAAAACTCACCGTCCCCAACAAGCATTACCGACCATCGACTGACTGATCCAACGAAGGGAGGAAGGTTGGAGCATGATCTATAACTTGGGCCGCGCCTTGCGGCACACGGCGGGCGGCAGCGTGATCTTCGTGCTGGGCGTTGGCGCCGTCGGCTCGCAGCCGCCGGCGGTGATGGCGACCTCAGCCGCCTCGACCCTGACGATCTCGAGCTCGGTCCCCTCGGTGAATTCCAGTTCGGGCACGGCCGTGGACGAGCGGACTCCGCCCCATGACGAGCGGGCCGCCGAGCGGGCACTGCTGGCCGCCCTGAAACAGGCTACGGTGGTCGCCGTCGCGAAGCCGTCGGTTCAGCCCTCGACCAGGGCACGCCGGGTCACGGTCGCGGCGACGGCTCGGCCGGTTGCGCCGGCAGCGCCGGTTTCCGCCGCAGCCGGGAACAGCGCCGGGTATGCCTACGGCTACTGCACCTGGTGGGCGTCCCACAAGCGATACATCCCCTGGCACGGCATGGCCTACCAGTGGTGGTCGATGGCGCGCGCCTATGGCTTCCCAGAGGGCTCGACCCCGAGGGCGGGAGCGATCATGGTGATGGGAGCTGGCATGGCCGGCGCCTCCGCCGTCAGTGGCCACGTCGCCTACGTCGAGTCGGTCAACGCCAATGGATCATTCGTGGTCTCGGAGATGAACTGGTACGGTTCCGGCGGCGGCTGGGGCAAGGTCGACTACCGGACCATCACCTCGATGTCCGGCATCCTGGGCTTCATCTATTAGGCGTAGCCGGCGCTAACCGCTCCGCTTCAGCAGGCCGAGCCGTTTGGCCCGGATCTCCGCGCGGCTAAAGCACCAGAGCGCGGCCGGCACCAGGACGGCGCCCATCAGCAGGAGAATCCCGATCTCGGGTAGTGACCCGGCCAGGGACTGGCCATGCAACAGGGCGTCGCGCACGCCGGCCAGGGTATACGTCAGCGGCGACAGGATACCGGCAAGGTGCAGCGGGAGCGGCAGCACCGTGATCGGGTAGTAGACGCCCGAGATGAGCAGCAGGACCCCCTGCACCGCGTACGCGAGCTGGTCCCCTTTTTCCGGTGAGAGGAGGGGCAGGATCGAGGTGAAGATGCCGACCCCGAGCAGGGCGACGGTGGCCGCGGCGAAGATCGCGAGCGCAGCCAGGTAATTGGCGTGCGAGAGGTCCAGCCTGAAGAGGAAGATCAGGCTAAACCCGATGATCGCGGCGCGCGCGATCCCGTACATCAGGGACGCGGCGCAGATGCCGAGCAGGTGGGTAACCCGCCGGATCGGCGCCATAAACGTGTACTCGATCGTTCCCTCCCATCGCTCCCAGGAGATGGCAAAGGCAATCTCGAAGAAGACCATCGAGAGGTAGGTCCAGAGCAAGGCGCCCACGAGAAGGTACAGCTGCGCCTGTTGGAGGCTGGCAGCCGATTGGCCAAGGCCGATCGAGGAGAGCCCCGACGCCAAATAGCCGATGCTGAGCACGCTGACGAGGTTGTAGAGGAGGAAGACCGCCTCCCAGACCCAGTAGCGCCGGTACAGGTTCTTCTGCCGCTCGACGAAGCCCCAGAAGGCGTTGGACTCGAACCGCAAGGATGTCGCGATCATTCTTCTTTCTCCTCCTCGTCCTCGGCGAGTCGCTTGCCCGTCAATTGCATAAAGGCGTCCTCGAGCGTGCCGCCATCAATCCCGGCATGCCGTTGGATCAGCTCGGCGGGGGTGCCCTGGGCGAGCACCCGGCCACGATCGATCACGATCACGCGGTCACAGAGGACCTCCGCCTCCTGCAGGTCGTGGGTGCAGAGCAGCACGGTGGCGGCTCGATCGCGACGGATCGAGCTCACCAGGTCCTGGACCTCGCGCTTCGACCGTGGGTCGAGTCCGGTGGTGGGCTCGTCCATGAGGAGCAGCGACGGCGACGTCAAAAAGCTCCTGGCGATCGCCACCTTCTGCTGCTGGCCCCGGGAGAGCTGCTTCATCGGCTTGTCGAGCGTGTCCAGCGGAAGCCCGAGCCGCTCCAGGATCGTTTCCACGCGCTGCCGCGTCCCATCGCCGCCGCTCCCGTAAAGCCTGGCGGCATAGAGGATGTTTTCCCAGGGGCTCATCTCTTTGAAGAAGGAGGCTTCGACGGACACCCGGTTGATGTGCCGCCGTACCGCCGCCGCGTCACGCACGACGTCGTCGCCAAAAACCGAGGCGGTGCCTCCGTCCGGCGTCAGCAGGGTTGCCAGGATCCGGATCAGCGTCGACTTCCCGCTACCGTTCGCCCCAAGGATGCCGGTGATGGTTCCGGTGGCGACCTGCAGGGAAACGTTGTCGAGGGCGAGCTTGGCTGGCCGGACCTTTCCCCAGGGAAGGCGGCGACCACGCCCGCCAAAGCGCTTGACGAGGCCGCGCACCTCGACCGCGTCGCTATTGACTTCCAAAACCTCGATCGCCATTTCGTCTCCTCGCTGAATGTCCCGAACAACAAAAAACCGTGGGCCCCTGGGCCTCACGGTCGAAAGCGTCCGAAACGGGGTCTAGACTACGTCGCTTTCAATAGTGTGCGGCCCGAACAAGGCTGGCTCCGCCCCTGGTGAAGACGATGCCGCCTGCCGTGATGCGCCGCCACATTGCCTTCGTACACTACCGCGTCACGGGCCAGAAAGTCAACCGCCGGCGGTCGTCGTGTAGGTGTGCGCGGACTTTGACATCCCCGGGCCGTGCGCGGATTCTGTCCCCCAATGGAAAAGGAGCAGATCAGCTTGGGGACGAAAGAACAGCGACGGGCGTTCGTGTTGAATCAGTTGCTCAGC
>JBDTEO010000012.1:0-15884 GCA_039922495.1 Candidatus Dormiibacter sp. | reverse complement strand
GACGGAGGCCGAAGCCGCCCTGGCCAACTTCGACCGCTACTACAACTACCACCGGCTGAGCGGCACCCTCGGCTGGATCACCCCCGCCGAGCGCTACAACGGCACTCCGTTCACCGATCGGGGCTTTGAGCACATCCCGGCTCTGATGCACCTCCAGCCCTGGCTCGCGGCCTTCACCAAGGTCGGGTAACTCGCGCCATATCTATACGGGAACTTCAACTAGACGTTGCCGATCTGCCTGACCTAAGAGAAGGAGTGCGCCTTCTCGCCGGCGAAGCCCGGGCGCGCTATGTCTACACCCGACCCGGCGCTGAGAAGGATGTCCTTGATGCGTGGCGAAGCCGCCTCGGTAGCCAGATGTGGATCTGGTCACGTGAGGAGGCGATCGAGAGGGGCGCCTTCGGATCGGTCGTTACCCCGGCGGCGCGCGAACGGATCGGTGATGTCGTCGCGGCTGCCCACGGCGCGATTGGCATCGTCGAGCGTGACGTCGACCCAGCGCAGGCCCGCATCGTCGGACACCACGGATCGTTTACAGCGGCCGAGCAGCTGGTTCCACTTCTGCTGCACCGGTCGTAAGAAACGCGCGGTGGTGGTGCCAGAGCTCGTAGGCGCGAGCTCCCCAGAGCCCGACCGAGAGAAACAGGAGGTCAGCCGAGAGGATGTTGAGTACGGTCACCGGCTCAGCGACACCGCTCGCCTGGGCAAAGGAGCCGCCGGTGGCTGCATAGCGGACGGCCAGACGCACGGCGATCAGCCCGACGAAGATCCCGATAAAGAGTGCGCCGCCCTTCATCCAGAGGTTACCGTCGGGCCCCTGGTAGAAGGTCATCGTGCGGGTGAGGAAAACCCCGAGTGCCGCACCGATCACCAGCATCACCGGGATCAGCCCGGCTCCCAGCGGCGTCACAAGGAGACGGTAGGCGCCCAGCAGGCTGAGCGCGGTCGCCAGCAGGATGAAGCCTACGTACATGAACGCCCGGTCGGGCCGGACCGGCGCCGGCCGCAGTCGGCTTCGAAGGCGAAAGAAGACGAGAATGGCGATCGCCGCGATCAGTAGGGGCGCCGTCGCCGACTTCATCGATCAGGACTCCATTCGATTGCATGAGTCTAAGGTAGCTACGATCAGCGCAATAGGATTGGAGCCATGACCGTGCAGATGAACCCGGGCGGCCCGCAGTTGCTCATGCTGCTATTTGTGCTCATTTTGGTGGTCCTCGTTATCGCGATCGCCGTCCGTGCGATTCGACGCCGGCCCATTGGACGGCTCTCAGCAATTGCGGCCTCACTGGTGATCGTCTATCTCGCCGGTCTTGTTGGCGTCGGGCTCGCGACGAGAACCGCCGACCTGGGGCCCGGCGACGTCAAGTGTTTCGACGAGTGGTGCGCCGGAATGGTCAGTGCGACAGCGAACCCCGGCCATCCCGGGGTCGCGGTCCGGGTCCGCCTGGCCAACCACGGTCGCCGACCACAACGGAGCTTGCTCGCCCGCGCCTTCATCGAGGCGGGAAGCCAGCGCATCTGGCCGCATAATCCAGAAGCGCTCCAGACCACCGTACTTCCCGGCGTGGACACAAACGTGGATCTCAACTTTGACACGCTGCCCACCGGGCAAGTCACACGTTTTGTCGTGACCGAGGCGGTCAGCGGCTCGCCCACCCCCGCGGCGATTGTCATCGGCGACGAATCAAGTCCCTTTCATCACATCAGTGGCTGGCCGCTTGGAGGGGTCGCACCCGGCGCCTGACACCAGGCTCGGTCGGCTCAGGCGGTCGCGGTTTGCTGGGAATGGCTGGGAATTGTTTGCCGGGTCGCGAGCCGCGCCGGGCCAGCGGCTGGCAACTGAAGGATGAAGGTGCTGCCTTGGTGCGGTTCGCTGTGCCCGAGCTTGAGGGAACCGAGGTGAAGCTCGGCCAACTCGCGACTGATGTAGAGACCCAGACCGGTCCCCGGCTGCGGCCCGATGGCGGAATCGTCGATTCGGTAGAACCGTTCGAAAACCTTTGCGTGCTTCTCGGGCGCGATCCCGATGCCGTGATCCTGCACGGTGACGGCCGGAGAGGGCTCGCTCGTGACCGTGATCTTCAGCCACGGCTGTGTGGAGCTGTAGGTCAGGGCATTGTTGATCAGGTTATCGATGATGCGTCCAATCTGCTCCGAGTCCGCTTCCACCATTACCGGCTCGAGCGGCTCCAGATAGGTCATCTCGGCCTTGAGGAGTCCGGCCCGGGCCTCAGCTCGGGCGATTGCCTGGCGGGTCGTCTCCCGCAGGTCGACCGATTTCAACTCGGTGGGCACCGTGCCGCCCTCAATTCGAGCGGCCGTCAGCAGGTCGTCGACGATGCGATTGAGCTCGACCGCTTTGCCGATCAGGACATTGATCGGACGCTCCCACCGGTCCGGCGGAAGGCTGCCATCCTGAAGCATGGTCAGGTATCCATAGATCACCGAGAGGGGAGTCCGCAACTCATGGGCGGCCATACTGAGGAAGGCGCTCTTGCTCTTGCTGGCTTCTTGCGCCTCGGCGAAGAGGATCTGTGACTGTTTGAGGAGCTCCTCGGTCCGCATGTTGGCTTCGATGGTGTTGAGAACGACCCCGATGCTGTCCGTAAGCTGGTCAAGAAAATCGAGGTATGTCGGGCTGAATGGCTGGATGGACGCCAGCTCGATGACCGCCTTGGTTCGCCCCTCAAAGACGACGGGGAGCACCACGATATTTGCCGGAGCTGTCGCGCCCAGCCCCGAGCGGACCGTGAGGTAGCCCGAGGGGACGGTCGTCAGCAGAATTCGCCGCCCATCGCGGGCGCACTGCCCAACAAGACCCTCCCCCCAGCGGAAGTCCCTGGTGTCCCCCGCGGTCTGATAGGCGTAACCGGCCGCCAGCCGCAGGCTCGGCTCCGCACTGTCACGCGAATGAACGATATACAGGGCGCCATGCTGGGCCGCAACCACTGGGGCCAGCTCGGCGAGAATCAACTCGGCCACGGCCGTCAGATCGCGCTGGCCCTGCAGCATCCGGGTGTGCTTGGCGAGGTTCGTCTTCAGCCAGTCTTGCTCAGTGTTCTTCTGGGTGGTCTCCTTGAGGTTGCGGATCATCTCGTTGACCTTGTCTTTGAGGAGCGCCACCTCCCCGCGAGCCTCGACCCCGACCGAGCGGGTCAGATCGCCCTCAGTGACGGCGGTCGCCACCTCCGCGATGGCGCGCACCTGGTTGGTCAGGTTGGCCGCGAGCTGGTTAACGTTATCGGTGAGGTCCTTCCACGTTCCCGAGGCCCCCGGGACGCTGGCCTGGCCTCCCAGCTTGCCTTCCACGCCGACCTCGCGGGCCACTGAGGTGACCTGCTGCGCGAAGGTGGCCAGGGTGTCGGTCATCTCGTTGATGGTGTCAGCCAGGGAGGCGATTTCACCCTTGGCCTCGAAGACGACCTTGCGGCGCAGGTCTCCCTCGGCGACCGCGGTGACAACGCGGGCAATGCCGCGGACCTGGTCGGTGAGGTTGCCGGCCATCATGTTGACGTTGTTGGTCAGGTCTTCCCAGGTGCCGGCCACGCCCTTCACCTGGGCCTGGCCGCCCAGCTTGCCTTCGGTTCCGACCTCGCGAGCGACGCGGGTGACTTCTGAGGCGAAGGCATTGAGCTGGTCGACCATGACGTTGATGGTGTTCTTCAGCTCGAGGATCTCGCCTTTGACTTCAACCGTGATCTTCTTGGAGAGGTCGCCGTTGGCGACGGCGGTGGTCACCTCGGCGATGTTGCGGACCTGGGTGGTGAGGTTGGCGGCGAGCTGGTTGACGTTGTCGGTGAGGTCTTTCCAGGTCCCTGAGGCGCCCGGGACATTCGCCTGACCGCCAAGCCGGCCTTCAGTGCCGACCTCGCGCGCGACGCGCGTGACCTCGCCGGCGAAGGCGTTCAGCTGGTCGACCATGACGTTGATCGTGTCCTTGAGCTCGCGGATCTCACCGCGGACATCAACGGTGATCTTTTTGGAAAGGTCGCCGGTCGCGACGGCGGTCGTCACTTCGGCGATGTTGCGCACCTGGGCCGTCAGGTTGGCGGCCATGACATTGACGTTGTCGGTCAGGTCCTTCCAGGTGCCCGATGCGCCGGGGACGCTCGCCTGGCCGCCGAGGCTTCCTTCGGTGCCAACCTCGCGAGCGACGCGGGTGACTTCGGAAGCGAAGGCGTTGAGCTGATCGACCATCACATTGATCGTGTCCTTCAGCTCGAGGATCTCGCCATGAACGTCGACCGTGATCTTCTTGGAGAGGTCGCCCTTGGCGACCGCGGTGGTCACCTCCGCGATATTGCGGACCTGGGCGGTCAGGTTGCCTGCCATAAAGTTCACGTTCTCGGTGAGGTCTTTCCAGACGCCGCCGACCCCACGGACCTGGGCCTGGCCGCCCAGCTTGCCCTCGGTACCGACTTCGCGTGCGACGCGGGTGACCTCGGAGGCGAAGGCGTTCAGCTGGTCGACCATGACGTTGATGGTGTTCTTCAGCTCGAGGATCTCGCCGCGGACGTCGACGGTGATCTTCTTCGAGAGATCGCCGGTCGCGACCGCTGTGGTGACTTCGGCAATGCTTCGCACCTGGGCGGTGAGATTGCTGGCCATGGAGTTGACGTTGTCGGTGAGGTCTTTCCAGACTCCGGCGACGCCCTTCACCTGTGCCTGACCACCGAGCTTGCCCTCGGTACCGACCTCCTCGGCCACACGGGTGACCTCGGACGTGACCGATCGGAGCTGACGCACCATGGAGTTGACGGTCACGGCGGTCCGGAGGAACTGTCCCTCGAGAGGCCGGCCATCCATCTCCAGATCCATCGTCTGGAAGAGATCTCCCTCAGCGACGGCGCCGATGACGCGCGAGACCTGGGAGAGGTTCTTGGCAGTCCGCTGATTGAGCTCGATGAGATCGTTGAGCTCCGTCGCGATCTTCGAGATAGGCCCGGCGCCGGTGATCGGCATCCGAGCCGAGAAGTTGCCCTTTTTGAGCTCGCCGAGGACCGCGAGAAGGAGTTCGGCCTCATCGG
Organism: Candidatus Dormiibacter sp.; assembly: GCA_039922495.1. GTDB lineage: Bacteria > Chloroflexota > Dormibacteria > CF-121 > CF-121 > JALYYC01. Next base: position 10,854 of record JBDTEO010000012.1, on the reverse strand, counting down.
CCGAGATCGCCCGCGAGGCCCCGTTTTTGGCTGCCCGCGTCTCGCGTTCCCCGTTCAGGCCCTTGACCGCCGCTAGGTTTTGATCGGACGCGGAACGCGCGTGGCGGGGTTTATTCGAGGCCACAGCATGTCCTTATAAGACAAGACTTCGGCGAAGTCAAACAAATCGGGATCGCGCCGCCCGCTTCGATGAGACCCAGTTTACCGGCTCCCTACTTGGGGGCGGCGGCGCCAACCGGCTGCACGGCGACCTCGTTCAGGCGCCCATTGTTGACGTCGAAGACGAAGCCGCGGATCTTGTCTTTCTTTGGAATGAAGGGGCTCGACTTGATCCTGCCGACGGAGGACCGGATGTCCTTCTGCAGGTCGGAAAAGGCGTCAAAGGCGAAGCCGGGCCGGATGCCGGTCTCGTCCTCGATCTTGCTGCGCAGGTCGTCATCTTTGAAGGTGAGCATCCCGCAATCCGTGTGGTGGAGCAGGATGATCTCCTCGGTCCCGAGCAGGCGCTGCGAGATGGTCAGCGAGCGGATCACATCCTGGGATACCACGCCGCCGGCATTGCGAATGACGTGAGCGTCGCCCTCCTTGAGGCCGAGGATCGCGCTGACATGGAGCCGCGCATCCATGCAGGCGACGACGGCAACTTTCTTGGCAGGCGGCATCGGCAAGCCGCCTTTGAACGCGTTCGCGTAACTCTCATTGTTCTTCAACAAGTCATCAGTCACACTCACACAAAGGTCCTCCTCACTAGCGGATTCGACTCTACCGGGCATGCTACTAAGATTTGGGAATGGGGCTCGATCCGATCTTTGTCGTGACCGCCCTGACAACAATCGTGGGCGTGGCCATGCTCTTCCTGACGCTCGCAACTGGCGATTTCTTCTTTCTCCCGAGCTTCAAGGGAGCGGCGGGTTTCCTCCATTTACTCGAGCCCGTTCTCCTCGTCGCCGCCACCGCGCTGATGAAGCGAGGCTGGAAGCTGCCGCCCGAGCCCGTCAAGAATTACCGGCTGGAGGGGTGGCCGCCGCCTACGGGGTTTGGAAGTCGATGACCAGGCGGGTTGCGTTGGCGAGCTCGATCGTGCGCATACAGGCCGGCTGCGAGAGCCCGATTCCCCAGCTGAGCACGCCCTCGAAATCGCCAATCTGCTCGACCTCTTTCACGACCGCCAGACCGGGCTTCTGGTCCGTGCTCTCGGTATAGGTCGGGTACCCGGCGGCGCCATGGAAGACGAGCTTCAGCCCGGCGGATCCCTGCAGCGTGACGGGCTGGCCACTGGCGTCTTTGACGAAATGGGTCGACGCCTGGCGGGTCAGCGTGTAGCTCGGCACCGGACCGCCAGCGAACTCGAACACGATGCGGTCGTAGCCGGCCGCCTGGTGGGCGATCCGAAGGTGGGTCAGTTGCCCGGGCGAGGTGCCGGTCGGCTTGCCGCCGCTCAGGTCGGTGCAGCTGAAGGCGCCGAGCGGGCTTGACGACGGTGATGGCGGCAGGGTCGGGGCGGGCGTCGGCGCCAGCGAGGGCGTGGCCGACGGATGCGAGGTATCGAAGTCGATCACCAACCGATTCGGGTTGCTGAGTTCGAGCACGCGGAAGCACGTGGATGAGGCGAGCCCGATCCCATAGGAGAGCTGGTGCTCGAAGTTACCGATCTGGGTGATCTGCCGAACCGCCGTCAACGCGGGCTGAGTGTCCGTCGCGGTGCTGGCCGGGTCGGTGGACCGGAGGATGACCTTGACCCCCGCCGTGCCATCGAGCGTCACGGGTTGGCCGCTGGCGTCCCGAAGAAAGGTCGATGACTGCTGGCCGATCACATCGTACGAGGGAATCGGCCCGCTGAAGTCGAAGACGACCCGGTCGTAGCCGCTGTGGCCCGCCGCCCGGACGGTGGTCAGGGTCGAGGACTGCCCGACGGCGCCGCCGGACTTCGGTGTGCAGCTAAACGGCTGCGGCGTCGGATTGGGCGTCGCTGTCGGGATGATCTGCTGAATGCCGGTCCGAACGGTATTGATGATCACTTTCTGGTTACGAACGCCCAGGGCGACGACCGCAATCAGCACGAGGGCGCCGGCGAGCGCCAGCTGTGGGGCCATCTGGCTGCGAGCGCGCGGCGCGACCGAGTCGCGGATGCGACCCCGAAGGGCACGCGGAAACTGCGGGGTCTGGGCCGCCTCCTTGTGGAGGTGCTCCCGCAGCTGGCGCTCGAAGTCGTCGCTCATCCGATTTCCTCCTCTGAGCCGGTTAACTCGCGTAACCGGCGCAGCGCCGTCTTCAGTCGTGACTTCATCGTGTCGACCGGAACGTTCAATGTCTTCGCCGTCTCCTCGACGCTGAGGTCCTGGTAGTAGTGCAGGACCACAGCCGCGCGCTGGTCGGCGCCGAGCTGCTCGAGCGCGTGGGCCAGGTCCATCCTGGCTTCGGTCGAAACCTCACGCTTGCCGCCGCCAAGCCGTCCGAACCGCTCCGTCAGCGCTTGAAAGCGATGCCGCCGCCGATACGCCGAGATTGCCTCGTTGCTCGCGATCCGCAGCAACCAGGAGCCCGGTTCCTCGTCCCGCAGGCTGCCGATCTGCCGCCAGGCCTTGAGGAACGTCTCCTGGGTCGCGTCTTCCGCCAGCGCCTCGTCGCGAAGGATCAATCGCGCCGTCCGCAGGACCTGGAGGCCATAGCGGTCGACCACCTCCTGGAAGGCGTCACGATCGCCATCCCGCAAGCGTTCGATGGTGCGGCCAAGGACTGGGTCCATCAGCATGCCCATCGTATAGACGCCGCGAGGGTTGGCAACGGGTGAAGGAGGTTGGAAGCCCCCTCCCCGACCCTCCCACGCAAGCGGGCGGCGAGGGTGCCCTCGCGAAGGCTTCAATTCGGGTGTGAACGCCGTCCAGCTGCGCGGCGCAGCTAGTCGCGCAGCGCCGCGATGATCGCGTCGGCCATGGCCTCCGTGCCGACCGGCGCCTGCCCGTCGGCGGCGATATCGGCTGTCCGAAGACCGGACGCCAATGTTTGGGAAACGGCCGTTTCGATCGACCGAGCCGCCGACTCCCTGTCGAGCGACCAACGCAACAAGAGGGCGGCGCTGAGAATGGCTCCGATCGGGTTCGCCAGGCCTTTCCCGGCAATATCGGGCGCCGAACCGTGGATCGGCTCGAAGAGTCCCAACCGGCCCGCGCCCAGGCTTGCGGACGGGAGCATCCCCAACGCCCCGGCCAGCATCGACGCTTCGTCGGTGAGGATATCGCCGAAGAGATTCTCCGTCACCACGACATCGAAGGCCTGGGGACGCCGCAGCAATTCCATCGCGAAGGCGTCGACCAGCATGTGCGCGCAGGCGACGTCGGGGTAGCGTTCCGCGATGCGGACGACGACCGACCGCCAGAGGCGCGACGTCTCGAGCACATTGGCCTTATCGACGGAGAGAAGCTGCCGTCGCCGGGTCCGGGCCAGCTCGAAGGCCCGGATCGCGACCCGTTCGACCTCCGCCGCCGTGTACCGCATGGTGTCGACGGCGGCTTCACCCCGGGCCGTTTGGTAGCGGCGTTTCGGCCGGCCGAAATACAGGCCACCGGTGAGTTCACGGACGACGATGAGGTCAACGCCCCGGACGCGCTCGGGGCGCAAGCTCGACGTGGCCGCCATCGCCGGATCCACCTTCACGGGGCGGAGGTTGGCATACAGACCGAGCCCTTTCCGCAGGCCAAGGAGTGCGGAACCGGGTCGGGCGCTGCTCTGTGGCGCCGCGTCATCCCACCGTGGTCCGCCGACGGCACCGAAGAGAACGGCATCGGCGCGCTTGCAGCGCTTGATCGTCTCGGGCCGTAGGGCAATGCCGTAGGCGTCGAGGGCGGCGCCTCCGACGAGGTCATCCTCGAACTGCAGGAGAATGCCAGCCCGACTCGCCGCGGCGCCCAGCACGCGTCGCGCGGCCTCGGTGACCTCGGGTCCGATGCCATCACCGGGCAGCACGACGATGCGAGCCGCGGCGCCGCGGCTAATGTCTGCAGGCCTCCATGAACACTGGCGATTCTAGATTGAAAGCACCAACGCCGCGCGACCGCGAAGACCGTCTTCGCCGAACACGCGGCGCTGGTGTCATCGGCGAGCGAGGGGGATCGCTCCGCCGGAATGGTAGAGGGCCCTGGCTACCGCCTCGCGATCAGCCGGAGGCCGGCGAGTGTCAGGCCGCCGGCCAGGACCAGCAGTCCAAGGGCGATCTGGGTGAGGGGGAGGCCAGCCGGCTGGGCGGGCATTTGCGGGTGTCCGGTGGTGGCCAGGTCCGACGGGGTGACGTCCGAGGTCTCGGTGGTGGCTGCAACGCTCGGCGCCGTGGTCGCGCTGGCCGGGGCCGCATCGGGCGCCGTCTGGACGTCGATCACGACCCGGCTGGGGCCGGTCAGCTCAGAAACCCGGAAGCAGGCACCGCTCGAAAGCCCGATGCCGTAGCTCGTGACGCGCTCGAAGTCGCCGATATTCGCCACCTCGCGGATGGCCGGAAGCCCCGCCTTGATGTCGCCAGGCACGCCGCTTCCCACGGTGGTATTGCGGAAGACGGCCCGGATGCCGGCCGATCCCTGGAGGGTGACAAGTTGCCCGCTGGCGTCACGCGTGAAGTGCGAGGACGATTGCGGCGTCAGCTGGTAGGCGGGAACGGCTCCCGACGCGGAGGCCGCGAACTCGAAGACCAGGCGGTCGTAGCCGTTGTGGTGGGCCACACGCACGGCCGAAACGGTCGCCGGAACGCCGGCGACGCCGCCTGACTGGGCGGCGCAACTGAAGGCGCTGTCGGCGGACGCCGTAACGATGCCGGAAAGGCCCGCGGCTCCGGTGGCGGCGGCGAAGGCGAGGAGCAGATAGCGGCGCATGATTTGTTTCCTCCTATGAGTCCGGTGCGTTCACGGTCACTGGGGCCGTTCACAGACTTAGACGCCATGAAGAGGCGGCGCGGGTGATTGGAATGCACTCCGAAGCAAGTTCGGTCGCGCGTGGGCAATGCGATGCAACGATCTCGCTACTACAGCGCTGTCCAGTAGCCTGAGCCGGATGGAACGGCGTGGACGGCGAGCGCTGATCACCGGCGCCTCGGCGGGAATCGGAGCCGCCCTGGCAAGGGCGCTGGCCGCGCGGGGTGATGACCTCGTGCTGGTCGCGCGCCGCCGGGACCGGCTCGAGGAGCTCCAGAAATCCCTGAGCGCCCAGCACAAGGTCTCCGTCGATGTTCTCCGAGCCGACCTCACGAAACCGGACGACCTCGACCGCGTCGCGGCCGCGATCGAGTCCGATGACCAGCTCGGACTCGTGGTCAACAACGCGGGGTTTGCGGGCTACCGGCCGTTCAAGGACCTCGATCCTCAGATGGCCGATGACCTCATCGGGCTCCATGTGCGGGCGGTCACGCTCCTGTCCCGGGCCGCCGTTCCGGGGATGCTGAAGCGAGGCTCGGGCGGCATCATCAACGTCGCCTCGCTGCTGGCCTTCTCGGGTTCGCTCCCGGTCAATCCGCTGCCGGCGCGGGCGACCTATGCCGGCGCCAAGGCCTTCATCGTGGTCTTTACCCAGTTGCTGGCCGCGGAGTTAGCCGGCACGGGTGCCAGGGCGATGGTCGTCTGTCCTGGTATCGTCGCGACCGAGTTTCATGCCGTCGCCGGGCTCGGCGGTCCGTTGCCCGGGTCGATGAGCGCGGACGACGTCGCGAAGGCCACCTTGAAAGGTTTCGAGGCCGGGGAAGTCGTTTGCATCCCAGGTTTGGATGACGCCGAGCGTATCAACGCGACACACGACGAACAACGCAACCTGATGATGGGAGGCAACAAGGCAACCCTGGCGGCCCGCTACAGGGACTGATCAGGCGGCCTCGACACGGTTGCGGCCGCCGGCTTTGGCCTGGTAGAGGGCGCGGTCGGCGGCCAGCATCAGGCTGATCGGGTCCTGGCCGTCGGCCGGGAAGCTGGCCACCCCGAGGCTGACGGTGACCGGTTGGTTGGGCCCAAAGAAGCGCGCGCTTTCCGTCAGGCTGCGGAGCGATTCGGACAGGGTCAGGGCGCCGTTCTTGTCGGTATCGGTCATCAGAATCGCGAACTCCTCGCCGCCGGTGCGGAAGCCCGCGTCGGTCACCCGCTTCGGGACCATCTGGATCAGCCGGGCGACCTGCTGGAGCGCCCGGTCGCCTTCCTGATGGCCGAAGCGGTCGTTGATCTGCTTGAAGTGGTCGATGTCGGCGACGATGAGTGACAGCTGCCGGCCCGTCTGCTGCGCGCGCTGCAGCTCCTGCGCCAGCATGCGGTCGAATTCGCGGCGGTTGTGCAGGCCGGTCAGCGGATCAATGCGCGAGAGGGTGTCGATGAACTCGTACATGGTGGCGTTCTGGATCGCCATGGCGGCGTGGCCGATGACGGTGCGCAGGAAGGCTCCGTCCTCGACGGTGTAATCAGGCCGGCGGCGCGAGGTCAACGCGACGATCCCGATCCGCTGCCCCTGGGCGTCCAGCAATGGCGCAGCGAGGCACGGCATCTCGCGATCGAGCCACATCGGAAGGACCAACCCGGCCTCGCCGGCCAGGACCGTGGCGACCCAACGGTCATTCGGGTTGAGCGTGGTGGGGAAGTCCTCCGCGACCTTGAAGGCAAGCTCGAAGTGGCCCTGGGGCGCCCTGATCCAGATCGCGACGCCGTCGCCGGCGAAGAAGCGACTGAGGCCAGCACTCAGGCGGTCGAGCACCGCCGAGAGCTGCATGACCTCGTTGAACTCGGCCATCAGGTCGATCAGCGCCCGGGCCTGGCCGTAGCGACGCTGCAAATCGCCGTTCTGCTCGGCGAGGTGCCGCTGGCGGGCGAGCACCGGCTCGGTCAGCGACCAGAGCCGAAGGAGGGCGGCGTCCGCGAGCTGGTCTTTGGTCAGCGGCGGGGCCTCCTTGAGCCCCTCCGGCGTCAAGTTCCCGATGGCGGTCAGGGCCGCCCGCTGCGGCGCCTGGACCCGTTTGGCGAGGCGAAAACCGGCTGCCCCGGCGACCAGCAGGGTCAGGACCGCGGCAGCGAGCAGGGCGAATGGAAGGACGGTTTGGAGGGCCGGCACCACTCATTCAACGTCCGGGCGGGTCGGAAACGGCAACGTTGCGAATCGCCTTACGGGAATTCAAGTCTGGGGGAGTTTCGGGGAGCTACGGGGGAAGTGAGACTCCCCGCGAGCGGGAGGGAAGATCCGGGGCTCGCGGGGAGGTATGTTGGTCGGGGGTTACTCCTGGCCGTCGAACTGGTGGTCGACGTTCGACTCGGTGGTCGCGCCGGCGACTTCGTCCGTATGGCCGCCGCCAGCCGGTTCGTTGGCGGCATCTGCCGTCTCGGCCGGTTCCGCGGTCGTATCGGCCGGCTCGAGGGTTGTGGGCGCTGTGGCCGGCGCCATTGCCGTTGTCGGGGCCGTTGCCGCGACTGGAGCCGTCGAGGTCGGAGCGGCCGCTGCCGTGATGACCGGCACTGCCGCGATCGCGATCAAGGACGGGACGCCTACGGCGACGATAATTCTGCTAATTTTCATCTTTGCTTACACCTCCTTGTGTTGAGTTGCGCCCGGTCCGCGAACCGAGCGTCGCCATCGTGGCATCCGAATCTGAACGCGACCTGAACTCGGTCCGGTCGTCTTTAGCAATTCTTTAGCCCCGACCGCGATAGTGAGCGCATGCGGGTGCTACTGGTGGAGGATGATCGACGGCTGACGGCGAGCCTGCAACGCGGTCTCGGCGAGTCGGGCATGGCGGTCGATGCCTTCCACGAGCCTGGCGACGGCATCGCGGCGGCCCTGAGCGTCCCGTACGGCGTGATCGTGCTCGACGTCTTGCTGCCGGGCATCGACGGCTTCGAGCTGTGTCGCCAGATGCGGCGCCAGCATGTCAGTTCGCCGATCCTCATGCTGACCGCCCGAGACGCGGTGGACGATCGGGTCTCCGGGCTCGAAGCCGGCGCCGACGACTACATGGTCAAGCCCTTCGCGCTCCGGGAGTTGATTGCCCGCATCCGCGCGTTGGCGCGGCGGCATCTGCCCGATCGCGAAGCCGTGCTCCGGGCCGGTGGGCTCGTCCTCGATACGGCGGCGCACATCCTCTCGGTTAACGGCCAGCGTGTCGAACTGACTGCGAAGGAATTCGCGATCCTCGAATTCTTCATGCACAATCCGGGTCGCCTTCTCTCGCGATCTCAGATCATCGAGCATGTTTGGGACTATGACTTCGGCGGAGGTGACAACCTGATCGAGGTCTACATGGGCCGGTTGCGACGGAAGCTGACGGCGACCGGATCGGCGGATCCATTCGTCACGGTGCGAGGAGCGGGATACCGGCTCGAGGCGACGGGGTGAGGCACCGGCTGCGTGGCACCCGGGCGAAGCTCACCCTGATCCACGCCGCGGTGCTTGCCGGCGCCATCCTCATTGCCGACATTGCGTTGTACCTCGGCTTCGCCACCTTCGAGCAGAACAGCGTCGACCAGGTTCTCCGCTCGCAGGCGTCGACCGTTACCTCCGGGATCGAAGACATCAATGGGCAGATCCGATTCGGGGGCGGCGACCTCCCGGTTGAAACCCAGCAGGGGATCGCCGTCGCCGTCGCCATCGTCAATAAAGACGGATCGGTGACCCAGACCCCCGCCCAGGTGTTTTCTGTGTCCATGCTCAACCGACTCGCCGCCCCGGTCCTCGGGACAGCGTCGCCGAGTCTGCTCGACGCGACCGATCACACTGGGACCCCTCGCCGGGTCTTCGTAGAGTCCTTGCGCGCGACTCAGGGCATTGATGCGGTGCTCGTCGTCAGCCGCCCACTCGCGGAAGTAAACGCCACGCTGGCGCGCCTGGTCCTGTTTCTCGCCATCTTTTCGGTGCTGATCGTCGTTGGTGCGGCGTTCCTCGCACATTGGCTCACCGGTCGGGTTCTCCTTCCAGTCCGCCGCATCGCGTCGCTCGCCAGGTCGTTCGGCCAGGCCGACCTCCACCGCCGGGTCGACCTCGTGGTCCCGCCCGACGAGCTGGGGGAACTCGTCGAAACCTTCAACGGCATGCTGGCCCGCCTGGAGGCGAGCTTCGAGAGCCTGCGTCGCTTCACCGCCGACGCCTCGCATGAGCTACGCAGCCCGCTGACGATCATGCGGAGCGAGCTCGAGGTCACGCGGTCCCGCCCGCGCACCGCCGCGGAGTACGAGCACGCGCTCGACGAAATGGAGACCGAGGTCGAACACATGACCCGCCTCGTCGACCGGCTCCTGATGCTCGCGCGGGCCGACGCCGGGGCGCTGAAGCCGGCAAAGGTCGCCGTCGACGCCGCAGACTTCCTGGAGGAGATCGGGGCGCGCTGGTCCTCCGCCGCGCAACAGCGAGCGGTCCGGGTCAAGGTCGATGTTCCGGTGGATGGCACGATGTCGATCGACCCGGATCTGATCCGGCGAAGCCTCGACAACCTGATCGACAATGCCATTCGTCACGCACCGGGAGATTCAGTAGTTACCGTCGCCGCCATCCGTGATGCACAAGGCTGGCGGATCGATGTACACGACGATGGACCTGGCGTTCCGCCAACGTCAGCGCGGCGGATTTTCGAGCGGTTCGCCCGCCTCGACGGCGCCCGCGCCAAAGAGATGGGTGGGGTCGGGCTTGGGCTCGCTCTTAGCCGGGCGATTGCGGAGGCACACGGGGGCAGCCTCTCGCTAGCGACCGGAAACGGGACCGGAGCGACCTTTCGCCTTGAGTTTCCGCAGGCCGCGTAGGCCCCGTTTGCCCGGAAACATCGGGGGAGGAAGCGTCTGCTGCTATGCCGGGGGAGGCAGTGGTTTCTGCGTGAAGTCGAAGCAGTCGGCCATGTCGTCCGCGGCCTGGTCACGGCTGTTGATCGGTGGCAGCCCGAAGGTTGACTCGACGAACTTCACGAGGCTGACGTGCGAGTGGAGGGCCTTCGAGATATAGCCGGCCTTCGCGTACGGGCTCAGGACGAGGCAGCCGACCCTGGTGCCGTAGCGGAACTGCGTGCCATCGGTCCATTTCTCGACTTCGGGTGGCACGACGTGGTCGTACCAGCCGCCCCAGTCGTCCCAGGTGATGAAGATCACCGTATTGGGCCACAGGCCGCCCTTGACGATCGCGGCGACTTGCGCGGCGGTCCACGCCTGTCCGTCGTGGACCGACTCGACCGGGTGCTCGCTGAGGCCCTTCGGGCCGTAAAGCCACGAGACAGTTGGCAACTTGCCGGCTGCCGCATCGACAGCAAAGCGGTCGGCCGTCACGTTGTTGGGACTGGCCTTGAGCGCCGTGATGTAGCCCTGCGCGTACCCACCGTAGTTTTTCCAGGTCAGCCCGGCCTTCGCCAGGTTGGCTGGCAGCGACGTGATGTTGAAGGGCGGTTGCAGCTTGATTGGGTCGCGGTAATGCGGGTTGTTGATGATCGGGGAATCGGCGGCGATCAGCATCAGGTGATTCGGCGTCGATGGCCCAGCAACCTCGGTGAAGTAGCGGTCGCACAGCGTGTACTGCTTCGCGTAGCCCCAGTAGGTGGGGATGTTCGCCTGGTCGTATTGCTCTCGCGCCGCGATGGTATCGCGCTTCAACCACGACGCATGGTCGTGTGGATGATCCGATGACGGCGGGTCTGCCGCGAGGGCCAGGTTGGCGGCACCGTCCGAGCCCGGGAAGCGACCAAAGTAGTTGTCGAAGGCGTGGTTCTCCTTGACGATGATCACCACGTGCTGGATCTTGGTGTTCGGCTTTGGCTTGGGCTTCGGCTTCGGCTTCGGCCCTGGTTTCGGGTTTGGCTTCGGCTTTGGTTTTGGCTTAGGTTTCGACTTCATACCAGCGCCAGTGTAGGGACCCACGGGTATCGTGTTGGGATGC
>JBDTEO010000011.1:0-187820 GCA_039922495.1 Candidatus Dormiibacter sp. | reverse complement strand
TCCCGCCCATGCCTTCGCTGGCAGAGTCAAGGCCGGACCGGCTGCCGAGCTCACCGCCATCCAATATCGCGTCCGTCACGACCGCATCGACAAGACGGGCGCGGTCCCCCTGCGCTCTCGCAGCCGCCTCCGACACATCCGCGTCGGCGCCGCTCACCGCAACAAGCCCGTCCTCATCTTCGCGCCGGCGCTGAGGTCCGCGTCGTCACCGAGGAGGGCCAGGTCCTCCGCGCATAGACGATCGAGCCAACCCGCGACTACCAGCCCTTCAACGCACGCTGGCCTGTCCATAATGTCTTGCGACAGGCGTCCGGGATGTCTTGAGACAAGACATGGCTGGGGCGGTAGGATTCGAACCTACGAATGGCGGATCCAAAGTCCGCTGCCTTACCACTTGGCGACGCCCCAATGGCACGGTCCGATCCAGTATAGGGTCGGTTTGCGTCTCTCAGGCTTGGTTTGACAGCAGGGGCAGGACGAACGAAAAGGTCGACCCCTTGCCCCACGTACTCTCGACCAGCATGTGGCCGCCATGGGCGGTGACGATTTCTTTCGTGATAAACAGGCCTAGGCCGGAGCCCCCGATGTGGATCGCCCGCTTGTCGAAGAGACGGCCGAATTTGTTAAAGAGCTTCGGCAGGTCCTCCTCGCGAATGCCAAGACCCTCGTCGTGCACGGAGACTTTGGCGTTCCCCTCCTTGTCGGGGGCCGCGATCACCGCAATGTTTCCGCCGCGGGGCGAATATTTGACGGCGTTATTCAGCAGGTTGAGCAGCGCCTGCTGTAGCCGACGCCGGTCGCCACGGACCGTCAGTCCGGGTTCGACACGGACGCGCATGGGAAAACGACGTGGATCGGCACCGAAGTGATCGACGACCTCTTTAATGAACTCGCCGAGGTCGAGTCGCTCGAAGTGATAACTGAATTGATTGTTCTCGATCCGGTTGACGGCGGCAAAATCCTGGACCAGGTCGGCCAGGCTGGCCGCACTGCGATGGATGCCATCCACCAGTGCGCTCCGCGTTTCCTGGTCGAGACGATGCTGCTGCGTCAGGAGGGTGTCCGCCTGGGTCTTGATGCTGGCCAGGGGAGTCTGGAGCTCATGCGCCACCATGGCGATGAAATCCGTCCGAACCTGGTCAATCTCCTGGAGTCGCTCGGCGCGTTCCTTCTCGAACGACTCGCGGCGGCGGGTCTCGTCCAGTTGGGTCGCCCGCTCGATCGCGGTCCGCAACGCCCGGTCGAGCCTGCCCCGGACGTCGCCGACCAGTAGGCCCGCAACCAGCGCGACGAACACGAAGAGAAACACGCGGCCAATGACGAACCCGGGCGGAGGCGACACTGAGGCAAAGCTGGTCATCCCGCCGATGACGACGTAGAGGAGGGCGACGACGGCTGCGGTTGCGAGCGCACCGGGCAAACGCAGACGGACGGCGGACGCAACGATCAGCAGATAAAACAGCAGCGAGAAATCGGTCTGAGCACCGTACCCGCCCGAGAAGTACAGGATGCTCGTCGCAACCAGCAGGTCGATCCCGGTGGTCAGGAACCCGAACCAGCGGCCCGGGCGAAATCCACGGACGAGGATCACCGAGACGACGAGGTTGACGAGCCCCCAGATAAAGAGGATGACATCGACGATGAAGACCGAGGCGGCCGGGTTGCGGTTCCCGAAATGGTTGAGGATCACCGCGGCCGCGAGCACGACCCAGCGCCCGACCACGGTGATCCGCTCGGCGCTCGCCAGGATGGCCGCCTGGCTGTCTCTGACGACCGCGGTGTAGTCCGCGCCCGTCCCGACTTCTTCGCTCATCTCTGCCCTATAACGGACCTGCCGGGCTTCTGCTTGTCAGATCGGAGCTCCAAGCATGGAGAGGCATCGCGCCAGACCTATTGGGCGCTGCTGCGACGCTTGATTCGCTCGTAAATCGGACGAAGCGCCGGGCCTGCAGGACTCTCCTTGACGCGCCGGCGAATCCGGTGCCAGACGGACCGGTCCAGCAGGTGCCACCACGGGACGGGGGAAGGCAGCCGGATCTGGCGGCTTGCCCCCTTGAGCAGGATGACTATGAACTCATTGTCCTCGGGCGATTCTGGAGGAGCGAAGGCCGCGAGCTCCAGATCGAGTTGCGCCTCGTGCCTGGCTGCCAACAGGAACTCGAGGAACGTATCGGGCAACCAGACATGGAAATGGATGCTGTAATCCATCGCCATCAGGGTTGCCGCGCGCCGCTCGGGCTGTTCATCGTTGTCAGCATGCTGAGCCCAGTCCAGGTAGTGCGCAAGGCGATTCTTATCCGTCCCGCTTCGGTGCTCTTCCAATAAATGGGCGAGCGTAGTTAGTTGACGATCCCGATCGAAGTTGGCCCTTGGATCGGGAAGCGCCATGTAGAGCACACCATCGGGCCGAAGGACGCGATGGAATTCGACAAGGGCCCGGATCGGATCCTCAAGGTGCTCGAGGAGATGATTGGCAATGACAAAGTCTTGAGAATTGTCGCTAAAGGCTGAGAGGTCCTCGGCGTTTCCGATCATAGTGACTGGTGCAAATTTCTCGCTGGCCAGTTCCTGATAGTGGCGGCGGAGTTCTTGCTCGGGCAGCCTGTCGACGTAGGTCACTCGGGCCGTCGCTGGCACCGCTAGCGGGTGATGGAGGGCCCCAATCTCGATTCCGTCGCCTCGAAGCCAGCGGGCCAGTCGCCGACGTTTCTCCATCAACAGGGCCTAGTAGGCGTGGTGGTGAGAAAAGATCCGGGCCACCGTCAGGATCAGGATCTTGATATCGAAGACGAGCGACCAGTTCTCGATGTAGTACAGGTCATAGATCGTTCGGTCGCCGATCGAGGTATCCCCTCGTAAGTCGTTCAACTGGGCCCACCCGGTGACGCCCGGGCGCACCTGGTGCCGCTCGAGGTACCGTGGAATCTCTGCCCCAAAGCGTTCGACAAAGAACGGCCGCTCCGGTCTTGGCCCGACCAGGCTCATCTCGCCTCGAAGGATGTTGATGAGTTGCGGGAGCTCGTCCAGGCTGAAGCGGCGCATCCAGCGGCCGATCGGCGTTCGGCGCGCATCGTCCGCGGTGGCAAAGATGGGCCCGGTCTCTTCCTCCGCGCCTTGCACCATAGATCGGAACTTGAGCAGGGTGAAGAGCCGTCCGCCTTGTCCGACCCGCTCCTGCCGGTACAAAATCGGTCCGGGCGGGCCAAATTTGATCAAGAGGGCGAGGGCTGCCCAGAGCGGGCTCAGCACGATCAGGAGGATGACCCCGGCTACGACATCGAAGGCCCGCTTGGCCACGAGTCCGACGCCTTCAACCTGGCTCCGGCGCACACCAACGAGGGGAATGCCATCGACGACGTCCGCCGCCATCCGCGTTGTGATGATTTCAAAAAGATCCGGAAGCATCCGAAAGTCGACGTTCAGATCCTCGCAGGTCTTGATCAAGTGCAAGAGCTGGTCATGCGTTGCGCCGGGAATGGCCAGAAAGACCTGGTCAATCCGCTGGGTAGCCACCTGGGTGGGCAGGGCCGATAACGACCCAACGACCGAGGTGCCGGCGAAATTCGTCCCCACCTCGAGGCGGTCGTCAAGCACCCCACAGACGGTGTATCCGTATTGCGGGAACATCATCATCCGATGAATCAGGAGGTCGCTGCCCGCCCCGGTGCCAACCACGAGGACGCGCTCGGTTCCGACACCACGACGCTGTTGGCCGATCAGGATGCGGCGGAGGATCATTCGGCCGAGCACCATCAGGATCAGCGCCGCCACCACGGTATAGACGAGCACTAAGCGTGCGTAGGAGAAGCCCCGGTAGAGCGACATCAAGGCGAGCGTGACGAACCCCGCCAGCACGGTAGCCCCCACGACGGCAAAGACTTCGTCGAGTAATGGCCGGCCTCGCCGGATCCTGTAAACACCATTGAACGCGAAGGTGAGGATGAAGACAGCCACCACCACTGGAGCGGCGGCGAGATAAGGGCCAAAAGCCGGCAACTCCAGGCCCGGGATAGGAATCCGGTCCACATGGAACCGATAGTTGTAGGCAAGAATGACTCCAAAGAACGCCGCAACGACGTCGATCCCAACCCGGATCCAGGGGAGCCAGGCGTTCCGGCGTCTCATTAAGTGCCCGTGGACACCACGAGGCGGTGGCCGGCCCAGCTGAGGGCCAGAAGCGCCCAGAACTCAAGACTCAGATCATTTTTGAAGTACGGAACGTCGACGAGGCCGTGGACCAGCATGCCAATGAGCGCAAGCAGGACCCCGAGCTGGATGGGACGCCATGATTGGACTCCACGCCGCCAGCCCGCCCAGGCCGTCAGAGCCGCCTGGCCGAACAGCCAGGCGAATGCCACCAGTCCGAGCAAGCCGGTCTCCACCCAGAAATTCAGCACGATGTTGTGCGGGTAGATCAAGTTCTCCAAGTAAATTCCATTTCGATAGGGTTCCACCGATTGCCTGAAGCTCGAGAGTCCGGTGCCGAGGAGTGGATGATCGCGCAGCATCCGCCAGGTCGCGCCCCAGAGTCGGGTTCGCGCCACCAGAGAATTGTTCGGGTCAGCCAGGTTGACCTCATGGCTGATACGGTTTGCCACCGGGGGCAGGCGAGCCGCGATGACCGCCACGAGCACCGTCCCAGCAGCCAGCCAGGCTCGCATCGGATGGGTCAGGGCAAGTAGAACAGCGATCACCAGCAAGGCCACGTATCCGCCCCTCGAGAAACTCAGCAGCGTGGCCGGCAGGGCAATCACGAGGAAGGCCAGACTGCCGACACGAACCTCACGATCGGTTGAATAGAGGAGCAACGAAGCGGCCAGGGCGATCAGCGGCACGACGAAAAGGGCAAGCGCATTCGCGGTCTGGTAGATGACCACGGGCGGCGCGACTGCGACGTTGAGCGTGTGGTGTCTCAGCGCTTCGAGCACCACGAATGCATTCGGCACACAAACCACGACGCCCGCCACCGCAAGGCCGGCGAGAACCAGCCGCACCTCTTTCCACGCCCGCACGACAAAGGTCGCCACGACGAAGAAGGCGATCGGCTCGATGAAATAGGCGCGATAGAGGCCCAGCCCCGCGCGTCGATCCGGTGCGACGAGAACCGAGAGCGCACCAGCAAGTACAAACACGATCGCGGGAAGCGTGAATGGCGTCCGCCACTCAGGCTTGACCCGCTGACGCCAGGACTCGAACGCGAAGATACCGATGGTTATCAGGATTGCGGTTTCCAGAAGCGTCGTCGGCAGCGGACCATAGTGCCACCGGACGGTGTAGGCCGGCATCAGAGCGCAGGTGATGGCGACGCAGGTGGGGCTCAGGCGGTATTGGGGAGTGCGGTCGGCAGCTGGCTGCTCGAGCCCGAACGCGGGCACTGGCGCGCGTAATGAACTGATTTACGTCACCTCACGAATGTCCGTATGTTACCTATCACTAGAATCCGTAGCTTGAGAATCGGGTTCGATGTTCGGCTGATCGCCTCCCTGGGCATCGGCCGCTATATCAGCGGGCTTCTCCCGGGGCTCGCCGAGCTTCTCAACGACCGCCTCGTGGTCGTGGCCCGCCGTCGCGACGTAGCCATTGTTCGGGCGCTGACCGGCGGCCGGGGCGGCCTCATCCATTGCGATGCCCGGCCCTACCGCCTCGGCGAGCAGATCACGCTTCCGCTCAGGCTTAGCCGAGCCGGTCTGGCGCTGGTGCACTTTCCTCACTACAATCTCCCGATCGCCTTTCCAGGTCGATTCGTCACGACGATTCACGATCTCTTTTCCTATCGATATCCGGAAATCCATTCCAACGCCTTGCCGAGGGCGACCAACCATCTCCTGATCGCCAACGCGGTTCGCCGTGCCGCCGCGATCATCACCCCCTCAACGGCGACCGCCGAGGACGTGGGCGGTCGGTTTCCCGAGTCCAGGTCGCGGATTCGCACGATCGCCGAGGCGGCGGATTCCCGGTTCGCACCCCGCCGGAATCCAGCCGCGGAAGCCTCCTGGCTCCGGTACTACGGCATCACACCGCCTTACCTGTTCTATCTAGGCCAGTGGAAGACTTACAAAAACGTGCCGCTTCTGATCGAGGCCTTCGCCCAGGTACGGAGCCGACGGCCCCAGTGCCAGCTGGTCATCGCAGGCCACGACCCTCGGCATCCGGAGGTCCCGACGGCCGCCGCCAGGCTTCCACCCGGATCGGTCGTCTTACCGGGGCGCATCGCGGATGATGCGATACCGGAACTGTACCGGGCAGCATCGGCCGTCGTGATTCCGTCCCACGAGGAAGGTTTCGGCCTTCCGGTGTTGGAGGCGATGGCGTGCGGGATTCCGATCGTCTGCAGCGACATCGCCGTTCTCCGCGAAATCGCGGATGGCGTCGCGACCTTCTGCGATCCCGCCGACGCCGGATCCTTCGCCGATGGCATGCTTGCGGCGCTCGATCGCCGCTCCGGGGACGAGCAAGCGACGCTTGGCCTGGAACGCGCGCGTGGCTTTAGCTGGCGGCGCGCTGCCGAGCAAACGGTCGAGGTCTACGAGCGCGCCCTCGCCGGCTGACCCAGGAGCCGCTCGCTGACCGACCGGTGGGCGTCGAGTTCCTCGACCGCAGCGAGGGGCGACAGGATGGACTGCGACCGGCGCCGCAAGGCGCGGCCGATCAGCAGATCCGCGAAATGCGGATTCTTCGGTAGCAGAGAGCCGTGCAGGTAGGTCCCAAAGACATTCCCCAGGACCACCCCTTCCCCACCGTCCTCGCCGTTGTTCCCGGCGCCACGCAGCACCCGCCCCAGCGGCTGCAGCCCGGGCCCAAGGTACGTCTTGCCGCTGTGGTTCTCGAAGCCGACCAGCGTGGTCGGATCGAGCCCGAGGTGTCCCGCATCGATCACGATGTTGCCGATGTTCCGCCGAGGCCCGGGCACGGTGTGAAGGTCGACCAGGTTGAGGCCGGGCAGCGTCTTGCCGTCGGCCGTGCCGTACGACCGCCCGAGCAACTGGTAGCCGCCGCAGACCGCCAGGACGACGGCACCCTCGGCGACGGCGCGCCGCACCGGCTCGGTCTTGAACTCGGCGGCATCGTTGAAGACGAGTTCCTGGTCGCGGTCCTGTCCACCGCCCCAGAAGATCAGGTCGAAGGCCTCGAGGTCGGCGACCGGCCCGCGGCCGACGGTCTCAACACGGACGTCGATCCCGCGCCATTGCGCGCGTTTGACCAGGGTCAGGATATTGCCGCGATCGCCGTAGATATTCATCTCCTCGGCATAGAGATGCGCGATTCGCAGCGATGCCGGCGTCACATTGAGTATGGTACGGCGGGTGAGTCGCCTGCTCGTCTGCATTCCGACCTACAACGAAGCGGAGAACATCCTTCCGCTGGTCGAGCAGGTGCACGCGGCGCTCCCCGACGCCGACGTCCTCGTCATCGATGACGCGTCCCCCGATGGCACGGGCGACCTGGTCCGCGAGCGGATGTTCAAGGACGCGCGGCTGACGATCATGGCTCGCCAGGGCAAGCTTGGCCTGGGGACCGCCTACATGGCCGGCTTCGCCTACGGGCTCCAGCACGACTACACCTGCGTGACCACGATGGATGCTGACTTTTCCCACCCGCCGGATCGGCTCCCGGCGCTGGTCCAGCCGGTCGAGGATGGCGCCCACCTCGCGGTCGGCTCGCGCTATGTCAGGGGCGGCGGCATCCGCGGCTGGGGGATTGGCCGGCGGCTGCTGAGCGCCATCGCCAACTTCGTCGCGCGCCAGGTCCTGCGGCTTCGCACCCACGATTGCACGGGCGGCTTTCGCTGCTACGGCCTCCGCGCCCTCCAGTTCCTCGTCAGGCGTCCACTCCGCTCCTCCGGATACTCGGCCTTGATCGAGCTGCTGACCCGCTGCGAACGGGCCGGCCTGACGATCCGGGAAGTGCCGATCACCTTCACCGACCGGGTTCATGGCCAATCCAAGATCTCGCGCCAGGAGATCGGGCGGGCGATGCTGACGGTGCTGCGCCTGGCTGGACGCCACACGTGAGACGCCGCCCGGTCCAGGCGGCCGTGCTCCTGGGGATCGGCCTTTTGATTCTCTACGGCGTGCTGCGTTCGGTCCATCCAGCCCAGGTCGCCGATGCCATTCGCCACGCCACGCCTGGATGGATCCTGCTGGGCGCCGCCGCCTACGCCGCCTTTCTAGTTGTCCGGTCGTGGCGCTGGCAGGTGATCCTGCGCGCCTCCGCGCCGGGGGTCTTGCTGAGCGACGCCGCCGCCGTCACCGCGGTTGGCTTCGCGGTCAACTCCGTCTCCCCATTCAAGCTCGGCGAGGTGGTCCGGATTGCCGCCATCGCCCCGCGGGCGCGCATCGGCCTGGGCGAAGCGGCCGCGACCGTCGTGCTGGAACGGGTGCTCGATGTCCTGGCGCTGGTCATCCTCGCCCTCGCCGCGGCGGTTGTCTCCGGATCGGCAACCCGGGGCGCGGGGCTGTGGACGGGCATCATCCTGTTCGCGGTGGCGTGCCTGCTGATCGCGATCGTCGCCTTCCTGATGGCCAGCTACCCGGATCGCACGCTGCGCGTCGTCGCGTCGCTAGCCGGCCGCCTACCGTCACGCCTCCAGCAGCGCGCGAATGACCTGAGCGCCTCGGTCATCAAGGGGTTCAGCGCGTTACGCTCACCGGGCCGGCTCGCCGCGACCGGGATCCTCAGCCTGCTGACCTGGATCTGCATCATGGTCGGCCTGATCGCGCTCTTTCGCGCCGTCAGTCCGCAGCTGTCGCTCCCCACCCTCTTCCTGGCCTGCACCATCTTCGTGGTCAGCCAGGCGGTCAGCATCACGCCGGGCTCGGTCGGGACCTACGAGGGGTTCTTTCTCATCGTCCTGAGCACGTTTGGGGCCGGGCCCCCGGCGCTGGTCACGGCCGCCGCCGTGCTCGGCCACGTCACCAACATCGCCGTCCTACTCTCGGCCGGCGCGCTCGGCGCTCTCTGGCTTCGCCTCCGTCCCGGGTTTCCAGTAGGGCAGCAGCGTCCCGCCGTGAGTCAGGACGGCGCGTAGCTCCAGCATGGCCGTGTAGGTCGGCAGCACGAAGAGCGTTTCGCCCAGGGGCGTGGCCTCGGCCGCTCGTGCCAGGGCCTGGGACCACCCCGGGACGACCTGCATCCGGTCGGGCGGGATCTCGGCATACTTGAGGCGGACTCGCAGATCCAGCGCGCGGTCGCCGGTGACGACGATATGGCGCGCGACGCCCTGCAGCTGCTCGAAGTCCACGTCCCAGATCCAGGAGACGTCCTGCCCGTCGGCGATCCGGTCGTTGAGCGCGATCAAGAAATTTTTCGCCTTGCCAAACTCGATCGAGGTCCGCAGCACCTCATTGAAGCCGGTCGGATTCTTGGCCAGGAGCAGCAGGGCGTCGCGACCGTTGATGGTCGTCTTCTCCATCCGACCAAACGCCGGCGTAAACGTCCGCAGCGCGGCGCCGCTTTGCCGCAGCGACACACCCAGGGCGAGGGCGCCGGCGATCGCCATCACGATGTTGTACGCGTTATAGAGACCGGACAGTGGCACGCTGACCTGGACCGTCTCGCCGCCGTCGGTGACCTCCAGCTCGGTCCGCTCGATGCCGATAATGCGCACCGAGGTCGCCCGGACCTCCGGGTTGGGCCTCAAGAAATCGCCGCGCGGACAGCGGTAGCGTCCGACGTGACCGAAGTAGACGCCCTCGAAGATGAAGGCGCTGCCACATCGCGGGCAGAACTTGGCGTCGGCGCCGTGGCTCAACTCGGGACGAAGCAACGACGCGTCGTCCAGCCCGGCGTAGACCACCCGCGGCAGGTCGTCGCCCAGGGCCGCGACCATCGGGTCGTCGCCGTTCAGCACCGCCGTCATCCCCTCCGGGCCCTGGGTCAGCGCCCGGCGGATGTGGGCCGCCGTCGTTTCCAGCTCGCCATAGCGGTCGAGCTGGTCCCGAAAGAGATTCGTCACCAGGATCACGCGCGGAGAGATTTCGCTCACGAGTCGCGGCAGGCTGGCCTCATCGATCTCGAAGAGGCCGACCGCGCTCGGGTTTGTACCACGCCAGCTCGTGCGATTGATCACCGCCGCCGTCACGCCGAAGATCAGGTTCGCGCCGGCCTGGTTCGCGACCGGTCGTTGGCCGCCGGCCTCCAGGATGTGCCGGAGCAGCGCCGCGGTCGTGGTCTTGCCGTTGGTGCCGGTGACCACGATGCTCCCATCAGGCAGGCGGCGGGCCAGCCGCGTCAGGATCCGCGGATCGATCCATCGGGCGACGTCACCCGGCAGGGTGGTGCCGCCACCACGACGCAGGCCGCGACTCAGTGCGGCCGTCACCTTGCCGGCCCAGAGGGCCGCCTGGCCGCGGGGGCCGAGTCTTTCCGCCATCAGCGCCAGGCGGGGACCGGCCGGCAGAGCCAGGCTCGAGCCCCGGCCGCCTGCGCCGCCGCCAGCCCGGCGCGGGCGGCGGCCTCGGTCTCAAACGCGGCAAAGAAGGCGGCACCGCTCCCCGACATCCGAAGGTTTGAAAGGCGGGTTCGTAATGGCTCGACGCTGGCGGCAAGGGCTGGAAACAGCTGTTGCGCGGTGGCCTCCAGGTCGTTGCCAAATCCGCTCGCGTCGATCCGGGCCGACGACGTCAGCTGTTCGGCGAGCGCCGGGGTCCGACGGGTGCTCGGCGCGCCCCCATCGACCGCCTGGTAGACCGCCCGGGTCGCCACCTCGATCGGCGGGCAGACGACCACGAAGCGCCAGTGCAACGGCAGATCAGGAAGTCGGCTGATGGTCGAGCCGAGCCCGGTGGCCCGCGCCGTCCCGCCACAAAGAAGAAATGGCACGTCCTGGCCGACCGCGGTCGCCAGCTCGATCAACGCCTCATCTTTGATCGGCAGGTCGTAGAGCCGCACGGCGGCTCGAAGGAACGCCGCCGCGTCGGCACTGCCACCGCCCAGCCCCGCGCCCATCGGAACGCGTTTAAAGAGGCGAATCGTAAACGTTAGCGCCCGTCCGAGGTAGCCCTCCAGCTCGCGGGCGGCTTTCAGCACCAGGTTCTCGCCGGTGATCGCGGGACCGACGACGTCGAAGACCCGGCAGTGGGTGCGCTCGACAAAGACCAGGTCATGCAGCGAGATGGTCTGCATCACCGAGTCGATCTCGTGATAGCCATTGGCGCGCCGCCCCGTGACGTCAAGCGTCAGGTTGAGCTTGGCGTAGGCCGGAAGAATCAGCCCCACTGGCCAGTCAGTCTAGACGCGGGATCGATCGCGCCGGATCACGGACATGACGACCGCGAGCTCCTCGCTGCGCAACAACCGCTCCACGCCGACGTAGGTGATCGCGCCGAGGAGGACCGCGGTAAGGAGGGCGACCACCGGGCGGATGCCGTTGTGGAGGGAACCCCCGAGGAGGAGCAGGGCCGTCAGGTAGACGACCAGCGCCATCGGGACCACGCCGATCAAGGCCCGGCGCGCGGTGGCGAGGATCTGGCCGCCCTCGATGCCGCCCAAGCGACGGCGTAGCGCCACGCCGAGCAGGATGGCGTTGAGCGTCGCGGCGATGGAGGTGCCGAGGGCCAGGCCGCCCTGGGCCAGCAGATGGACCAGGATCACGTTCGTGCCGAGGTTGACGACGATGACGGTTAGCGAAATCTTCAAGGGCGTCATCACGTCCTGCAGCGCATAGAAGACGCGCACCAGCAGCGCCGTCGCGGCCTGCGCGGCCAGGCCGAGGCTAAAAAAGACCAGGGCATAGGACGTCTGCGCGACCGATTCCGCACCAAACGGCCCGCGCTCGAAGAGGACGACGATGATCGGCGTGCTCAGCAACGCCAGCCCGACCGAGGCCGGCACGAGCACGAACAGGTTCAGCCGTAGGGCGAGCGCGGTGCGATGGCGGATCGACTCGAAGGCGCCGATCGCGGCGTCGCGCGCGAGGAAAGGGAAGAGCACGAACGCGAGCGCCTGCGAGAAGGTGCCCAGCGGGAGCTGCGCCGTGGTATCGGCATACCGGAGGGCCGCGACGCGTCCGTGGGGCAGCGAGGTGCCCAGGATGGTGTCGACGAAGACGTTGACCTGCGCCGCGGCCAGGCCGAGCGCGATGGGAAACATCAGCCGGCCAACTTTCCTAACGCCCGGATCGTTCCAGCCGAAGGCCGGCATCGGTCGCCACCCCGTCTGCCACAGTGCGGGGAGTTGCACGCCGACGTGCAGCATGGCGCCGACGACCACCCCGACCGCCAGCGCGGTGACGCCGACGTGCGGGGCGAAGGCGGCGGCTGCCACGATGATGGCGCCGTTGTAGAAGAGCGGCGCCAGCGCCTGGGCCAGGAAGCGCTGGTGGGCGGTGAGGATGCCGATCACCAGCCCGCCGGCTCCGAGAAAGATCGGCTGCAAGAGGAGGATGCGGGTGAGGCTGACGATCAGCTCATGGTCCTGGTGGCTGTAGCCGAAGGCGATCAGCGACACGTAGAACGGCGCCACCAGGAAGAGGATCGCGGCGCCGGCGGTCAGGATGAGCAGCCCGCTGTTCAGGACCCGGGTGGCGATTTCCCGGGCGCGCTGGCGGTCATCGTGCGCCAGGAACTCGGAAAGCACGGGGATGAACGCGGAGCTGATCGCCCCAGCCAGGAGCAGGTTGAACAGTAAGTCCGGAACGCCGAAGGCGACCCGGTAGTCGTCCAGCACCTGCTTGGTCCCAAAGGTATTGGCGATCACCAGCTCGCGGACCGCGCCGAGGATTCGGCTGAGCCCGTAGGCGACCAGGATCAGAGTCGCGGCGGACGCGATGCGCCGCCGCTCCATCGACATCCTGACGGATTGTAGTTCGCCTGTATAATCAGCGCTCGCATGGCGAACACACAGTCGGCCAAGAAACGCGTGCGCGCCTCGATCCGCAAGCGTGACCGCAATCGGTCGACGCGCTCGGCGGCGAAGACGCTCGTGTCGCGCGCCCGGCGTCCCGCCGATTCGGCGGCGGTCAGCCTGACGAGCGAGGACGTGCGCCGGGCGATCAGCGCGCTCGACAAGGCCGCCGAAAAGGGCATCATTCATCGCAACAACGCCTCCCGCCGTAAGGGGCGCCTGATGGCCGCGCTGGCCAAGACCGGCGCCGAACAGGCCGCGCCGAAAGCCACGGCGAGCCGGCCGGCGCGAAAGAAGGGCGCCACCGCGGCCGCGGGCGGCATCAAGAAGCCCGCGGCGAAGCCGGCCAAAGCCAAAGCCTAGACCGCCTCGGCGCACCGGCTGGTGCAGAATAGGGCGGGATGAGAGGGGGCCGCGCGCTTGCGATTCAGCTGACCGTTTTTCTACTGCTTGTTGGCGTCTCCGCGGCGCTCCTGCTCCACCCCTCTCTGCCGAAGGCATCGTCAACAAGCGCCGTGACTGCCGCCGCCGGGAAATCGAGCGCGTCGGCGCGCCCAAGCGGATCTGGCGCTGCCGCAGCGACACCCGTGGCCGAATCCGCCCAGGCGGCCCAGCGAAACGCGGCCGCGGTGGCTGCCGCCCAGGCGCCGCCGGGCACGGTCGCCGCCCGAATTTCGATCCCGCGCATCAAGATTGCGAACGCGCCCATCTACAACCGAGGCACCGACGCCAGGGGCGTCATGCTGATCGCCCCCGGCTATGCCGTGACGCACTACGCCTCCTCAGCACCATTCGGCGGTGGGAACAGCGTGCTCTATGGCCACGATGACATCCAGGGCAGTATCTTCAGTCGTCTCTACGACCTCACGGCGGGCGACCTGATCCAGGTGACCGTTGGCGGGCAAACCCAGATCTATCGCGTGACCGGCCACCAGATCGTGACCCCGACGGCGATCAGCGTCCTGGCGCCGACGCCCGACGTCCGCTTGACGATCATCACCTGCTGGCCCTTCAACGTCGATAGCAAGCGCTGGATCGTCACCGCCGTCAGAGCCTGAACGCCACTCTCCGCGCAGACGCAAATTACCGTCGTTACTAACCGTCACTGAGCTTGACACGGAGTCGCATGTGTATAGACTCGGCCAAAGAGAGGGTAACCGTCCGTCTCCGCGCTGGAGACGCGGGAATCATCTGCCGTGGGGCTTGACGGGGACTTCCGACCTAACGAACCGTTATCCGGAGGGAATTATGGGTAACCAGGGTAGTCAGCGTTCGGTTCGGCGCGCTCTCACGTATCTCTCGATCGCCGCGGCGGCCGCCTCGTCCATTCTCGTGCTGGGAACCAGCCTGGCATTGGCCACAGCCGCCCCGCCGGAGATCACCGTCGGCGCGGGTAGCTCCTTCAGCATCGAGGAGGGGTCACAGGCGACTGGCAAGGTAGTCGCCACCTTCACGGACGATCAGCCGCAGATTACGCGCCCCTCGACCGCATCGGTGGCCGCCCTGAGTTGCGATGCGATTGCGCAGGCTCGCTATGACACGACGATCGACTGGGGCGATAACAGCGGCACCAGCAGCGGCACGGTGTCGTGCGGGGATGGCCACTTTGGCGTCGCAGGTTCGCATACCTACAGCGACTCTGGCACGTATCACATCAACGTGACGGTGACCGACAGCGCGGACAGTCAGACGGCCAGCGGCACCGACACGGCCACGGCGACTGTGACCGATGCCGACCTGAGCTACGACGATTATCAGCAAGGTCCGGCTCGTGGAACTTCCGAAGGCACCAGCGTCACCCTTGGCGCTGCGTTCTTCGATAGCAATAGCACCTTCCCGGAAATCGAGGGCCTCTCGAAGGATCCGGGCATCAATGGGACGATCAACTGGGGAGACGGCAGCGCCGTGCAGACGGTCGCCGCAGCCGACCCGCCGGCGGGCTGCGAATGCTTCGGCGATATCTGGATCGGCGGAAGCCACGTCTATGATGCGAACGTAAGCGACAGTGCTTACACGGTCACGTTCACGGCGAATGACGACGGCGGATCGACCGGCAACCACACCATGACCGTCACGATTCTGGATGGCGCGCTCACGGCTGGCAGCCCGGCCAAGAGCTTTACGGCAACCAGCGCCCAGGCAACGACCCCCGTGGTGGCGAGCTTCACGGACGCCGCCGGCGCGCAGGCGAAGGTTGCCGACTTCGCCGCAACGATCAACTGGGGCGACAACGCGACCTCATCCGGGACCGTGACGGAGACGGCTGCCGGCGCCTTCGACGTCAGCGGCACGCACACCTATGCGTCCGCCGGCAACCGGACCCTGAGCATCACGGTCACCGACGAAGAAGGGCAGACCGTCACGATGGCGGCGACCGCAACCGTCGGCGCGGCCCCGGTCGTCCTGCCGCAGACCGGTCAGGCGAAGGAACCGCCGGCGACGACCGCGATGCCCGGACTGCTGATCGCGATCGCGCTCGGGCTGTTGACGCTCGTTGGAGGCGTTGGCGGGATGCTCGTCCGCCGTCGCGCTCGCATCTAAACCCCCGACGGCGTGAAAGGCCATTCCCGGTGGAGTGGCCTCTTTCTTTTTGGGGCCTAGCTGCTCAGGACCTGCTGGAGGACGAAGCCTTCGACGGCGAGCCGGGCGTCGAGCTCTCCCAGCTTGATCTGCTCCTCGATCCGCAGCAAATCATGAAACCCTCGATCCAGCTCGGCCGCGGTGTAATCGGCCGCGTGTCGATAGGCTTTCTCGACCACGAAGGGGTGATCGGACATTCGCGCCTGCAGGTCCGCGACGTTGCCGCCGCGATCCCGGACGGCGCGCGCCTGCATCAGGCGCCGCCAGTGGCTGACCAGGGTGTAAAGCAGCCAGGTCGGCTCACGTCCGGCATCCAGCAACGACCGCAAGACCCCCGCGACTTCGCCCGGCCGCCCCGTCGAGAGCGCGTCGGTCAGGGCAAAGATCTCTTCTTCGCGACTGTCGCTGACCAGCGCCCGGACGGCGTCCTCGTCAATTCGGGTCGCCGGGAGGGCATACAGCGCGAGCTTGGCGATCTCCTGGTCGAGCAGGCGAAGATCCGGCTGGGCTCGATCCAGCAACAGACGAACGGCTGCCGGGGTGATCGACAGTCCGCGCTCCTCGGCCAGCTTGCGGACCCACCCTGCCCGATCGGGCCGGCGCGGCGGCTCGAAGCGCTGGATCTGCGCGCGCTTCTCGCGCTCGAGGCTGAGCATCGCCTTGTACAGCGCATTGCCGGGCGCGATCGCGCCGTGCGCGATCAGCACCAGGTGGGTCGAGTCGGGCGTCAGGGACAGGTACCCCGCCGCGCGCTCGGCGCCGGATCCCTTGTCCCGCTTGCCGGCCAGCAGTCCCCAGTCGCGCAACACCAGCACCCGCAGGGCATCGAGGAAGGGCAGCGTCGAGACCTTCTCACCGAAGGCGTCCGCCGTCAGCGTGTCGGCCTGCAGGTCCTCGTAGTTGAACTCGAGCGTGAGACCAACGCGCAGCTGCTCGAGCAGGCTCCGAGCGGCCCGGTCGACCAGGTAGCCTTCCGCGCCATGGATCAGGGTGATCAGGGGCGACGTTCCAGGTGAAACACTTCCTCGGCCCGCGCGTCTCGCTCAGCCGCCGATCTGGCTCATCGTTTTGCTGGGCCGAACGAAGTCTGACTGCCCGATCTTGTGGCCCTCTTCTTTTTGCCAGACGGCAGCCCGGACGAACTCGCGGATCTGCTCATCCGCGGCCCCGTTGCGGAGCAGCGCTTTGACGTCGTGCTCCCGGAGCGAGAACAGGCAGGTCCGCAGCTTGCCCTCGGCCGTCAGGCGAATCCGATTGCAGACCTTGCAGAAGGCGTCGCTGACCGAGGCAATGACGCCGATCCCGCCCGGCGCGCCGTCGCTGAATCGAAACCGGGTTGCCGGCGCGGGCCGCGCGTCATGCACCGGCTCGATCGGAAACTCTCGATCAATGGTGTCGATGATCTCGCGGCTGGCGACCACGGTTTCCGGCGTCCAGATGCCATCGGCGTCCAATGGCATGAACTCGATGAAGCGCACTTCGTAGCCCTCCTGGCGCGCCAGCCGGGCAAAGTCGAGGACCTCATCGTCGTTTCGGCCTCGCATCACGACCATGTTCAGCTTGATCCGGGTGAAGCCCGCCTCGCGGGCGGCTCGGATCCCAGCGAGCACCCGATCCAGGGCGTCCCGCCGCGCCAACTTCCTGAACCGTTCGCGCTGCAGCGTGTCCAAAGAAATATTAAGCCTGGTCAACCCGGCCGCCCTGAGCGCCCGCGCTTTGTCCTCGAGCAGGATGCCGTTGGTCGTCATCGCGATATCGAGGTCCTCACCGAGGGCCGCGATCATCGCCGTCAGCTGTTCGATCCCCTTCCGGACCAGCGGCTCGCCGCCAGTGAGCCGGATCGTCCGCACCCCACAGTCCGAGACCAGGATGCGCGTCACCCGCGTGATCTCCTCGAAGGAGAGCACCTCGTCGCGCGCGATCCAGGGCAGGCCGGCCGCCGGCATGCAATAGATACAGCGGAAGTTGCAGCGGTCGGTCACCGAGATCCGCAGGTCGTCGGCGACGCGCCCAAACGTGTCTCGCAAGACCACGGCAGGCTCGGTCAACAAAGGCACAAAAATTAGTATAGGCAGCGTGCCACTGGGCGTTATGCCACCGTTCAGCCCCATGGAGGCCAAGGTCCAGCCGGAGTTGCCGCGCGGTGACGACTGGCAATACGAGCCGAAGTGGGATGGCTTTCGCGCCGTCGCCTTCAAAGACGGCGACGATGTGGTCGTCCACAGCCGCAACCAGAAGGTCCTGACCCGGTATTTTCCCGAGCTCGTTCCGGCCCTGCAGGCGATCAAGCCGAAGCGGCTCGTCCTCGACGGCGAGATCGTGGTCTTCACCGGTTTCGGGACCGACTTCGACGCCATGACCAACCGGATTCACCCGGCCGCCTCGCGCGTGAAGATGCTCTCGGAAACCCAGCCGGCCTCATACATCGCGTTTGACTTACTGGCCGATGGCGACGAGAGCCTGCTCGAGGTTCCCCTGCGCGAGCGCCGGCGGCGCCTCGAGTCGCTGCTCGGGCCGCGGCCCGGCTCGATCTTTCTCAGTCCCGCGACGATCGATCGTGACATCGCCCTTGGCTGGCTCAAGGAATATCGGGGAACCGGCCTCGACGGGATCGTGGCCAAGCGGCTGGGCGACGTGTATCACCCGGACAAGCGCGCCATGATCAAGGTCAAAGAGCAGCGCACGGCCGATTGCGTCGTGGGCGGCTTTCGCTGGGGCAACGACGGCAAACGCGTCGGCTCCCTGCTGCTCGGAGTCTACAGTGGCAAGACGCTGCAGTACATCGGGCATACCTCGGGCTTTGATGACACGCAGCGCCGCCAGCTGGTGTCGAAGCTGGAGCCCCTGCGTGGTGGGACGAGCTTCGAAGGCGGCCGGGCGCCGGGCGGTCCGAGCCGCTGGTCGCAGGAGCGCGACCTGGCGTGGGAGCCGCTCAAGCCGCAACTGGTTTGTGAAGTCGCCTTCGACCGGCTGGAGAACGATCGGTTCCGGCACGGCGTCGGCTTTGTCCGCTGGCGGCCCGACAAGCCGCCAAAGGCGTGCACCATGGCGCAGCTGAAAGCCGAAGCCGCCGCCGAATTGCAGTCGCTTTTTGACTAAATAGCGTTAATCAGCTGGCGTCGCGTTCGCGTTCGGCGTCGCGCTCTTGCCTGGCCTCGTACTCGCCCGAGACCTCGCGGTCGAGCTCGGTGATGACGCCCTTCGCCTTCTGCGGGACGGTCTTCTCCTTCGTCTCGTCTGCCACTTTTTGGGCGATGTCCTCCGGCTCCAGCGGCGGCTCCGGGGTGGGACCGCCGGCGATCGACGACGCTTCTGGCTCTGCCATGGCTTTCCTCCCTGCTATGTACTAGCTGTAATATCAAATTATGATATACTAGCCAACTTACATTGATAACTTGGGAGTTCCAGGAGGTGGAATATGAAGGTACGGGAGGCGATGGCCAAAACGATCACGTCCGGCTCCAAGACTGACCGGATCATCGATGTGGCCCGAAAGATGCGCGACCAGGACGCGGGATTCCTTCCGATCGTGGAGGGAAGCCACCTGCTTGGGGTGGTGACCGACCGCGACATCGTGGTTCGGTGCGTTGCCGAAGGCCACGATCTACGCAACGAGACCGCGGAGCATGTCATGAGCAAGGGCGTCACGACGATTGCGCCCGATGATGACCTGGCGGACGCCGCCCACAAGATGGAGAAGGGCGAGATTCGACGGTTGGCGGTGGTTGATCAGGGCCGGCTCGTCGGCGTCCTCAGCCATGGCAACCTGGTCCAGGCGGCCAGTGAACGGATCGGCGAAGAAGCAACCAAGGGGGTAACCAAAGGTGCCTGACATGAAGATTCCTGAAATCAAAATGCCTGAACTCAAGCGACCGGACGTGAGGATCGCGAGCAAATTGCCGACGATCAAGCTGTCCAATATGAAGCTGCCCCGCGTGTCGATTGAATCCGCGCAGGCGGCCAGGCAGGCCCAAAAGCGCCTGCGGGCGCGCCGGGGCGGTCCGAACCCGGTGTCGATCCTGGCCGGCGCGATCGGCGGGGCGGCGCTGTTCTACTTCCTCGACCCACAGCGTGGGGCGGGGCGACGTGCCCAGGCGAAAGACCAGATCCTGGCCACCATCCGGCGTGTCAACGACAACCTCGGCCAGCTGGGCAGCCGGGCCGGCGCCAATGCCAACGGATTCTCGCGGAAGATGGTGCATTTGCGGTCTGCCGGCGCGTCGGTTGATGACCTGACGCTTCGCGATCGCGTCGAGAGCGAGATTTTCCGCGACCCCAACCTGCCGAAGGGGCGCCTCAACCTCGATGTCGAGTCGGCTGTCGTCACCGTCCGCGGTGAGGTGGACAACGCCCTCCAGATCGCCTCGATCGAAAAGGCGGTGCTGAAAGTCCGCGGCGTCAACGGGGTGGAGAACCTGATGCACGTTCAGGGCACCCCGGCGCCCAATAAAGTCGAATCGCGCGAATCGGTTCGATAAATCGACATCACGACCCGTAGCGCGGCCGGGACAGCTCCGGCCGCGTTTTTCGTGCCCTGACAGAATCACCCTGCGTTGACAAGGTAACTGGGTGTTGTAATTCGGCCGAAAGTCGGCTACTCTGGCACGGGGAACCTGTCGGGTCGACGGTTCGAGCGCCACAGTCTGGGGCGCTCACGAGGAGGCTATCGATGAGGTTCAAGACAAGGTCCGTCTTTGGCGTGCTTGCCCTGGCGGTGGGGCTGCTCGTACCGGGCCCAGCATTCGCGCAGGGCACGGCCGCGCCGGTGCTGGTTGGATCCGGCTTTGACAGCCCACGCGGCGTCGCGTTCTTCCACGGCAAGCTGGTCGTGGCCGAAGCCGGCCATGGCGGCAACAACTGTATTCCGGCCTCGGCGTCAAATCCCCTGATCTGCTTCGGCCGGAGTTCCCAGATCTCGCGGGTCAACACGGTGACCGGGATCCATACGCCGCTGGTCGATCACCTGTTCTCCGTCGCGGAGTTCCACGCGCCTGGCCAGCCGCCCGACACCCTGGGTGCGAGCGGTCTCTCAGCGCGGGGTGGCACCCTCATGGCCATCGTGGGCGTGTATCCGCAAGCGTTAGCGAACTACCAGTGTGCCGAAGGTGATTCGGCCTGCGAGGCCGACCTGGCTGCTGGGCGCCAGCAGGCGGGCGCCTTACTGTCCGTCAAGGCTAACGGCTCCTGGCGCAAAGTCGCCGGCGTCGGCGCCTTCGACTTTGACTTCACCGCGAATATCCCGAATCAGGAGCACGACGCCAACCCCAACGGCGTGCTCGCCGCCAATGGCGGTACCTATGTTGCCGACGCGGGGGCCAACACGCTCGACTTCGTCGGCAACGGCGGACGGATCACGGTCCTCCATTACTTCCCGGCACGCTACGAGGGCTTTCCGAGCGATGAGGTCCCGACCTGCATCGCCAGGAGCGGCGACAGCCTCTGGGTCGCGACGCTCGCCGGTAACCTGTTCCAGATCAACGGGCGATCGGCCACGCAGGTCGCCAACTCGGAGCTCAAGCACGTCACCGGCTGCACATCGGACGGCGAGAACGTGTACTTCGTGAACATGTGGAGCACACCCGATTTTCCGCAGCCGTTCACCGGCAACATCGTGAAATTTACGCCTGAACAGGGCACCTCCTCGGTCATCGCGGCAGGCCTCAACTTCCCCAACATGGACGCGGTGGGGCCGGACGGCAATCTGTATTTCAGTGCTGACAGCGTCTGCCCGACGGGCGGCATTGCGTTCCTCTGCCCGCAGGGTGGAACGGTCTGGAAGCTAGCCCTGTCCCACGACGGCGACGAGGGCCGCGACAACTAGCACGTACAGGCCTGAAGAAGGCGGCGGCCGGGCGTTTGGCTCGGCCGCCGCACCCTCGATGACCTGATCGACCAAACGCGCCTGCGTGTGATCAGTTGCCTGCGGCCGGGGCGAAGGCCGTGCTCCCGGCCACCAGCTCGACGTTCCCTGCCCCATCGGCTCGCAGCACCTGGCAGGCGCCGAGCGCCTGAAGCAGCGGCCGTGCGGGAAGGCCATCCCGACTATGCAAGGCGACCTGGATGACGGCGAGGCAGGGCGACGGCGCCACGTCCCAGCTGGCGGGACCGCCGCCGGTGAAGACCGCCGCCCTCAGGCTGGTGGGCCATGTGTGCCAGGCGGTGTCGGGAGGAATGATCGCCAGCGTGGCCGATTCGGCCTGGACGACCCAGCTCCGGGCGTCGGCCAGCGGGCGCAGTTGGAGGCCGTCAAGATCGACCGGCAGCGCCCCGACCTGGATCGGAATCCCGGCCGTGGCTGCCTGCTGGATGACCGCACGGAGGGTCGGCGTCCATGGATCCGGGTCGGCAACGATGATGCGGTCCACCTGGAAACGGGCGAGCACCGCCGACGCCGCACCAAGCTGCGGCCGTCGGCCACCGGTGATGACCCACGCCCGTAGTTCGCGGGCCGTCGGCGGCAGCGCCCGACCAATCGCCTGGGCAAAGAGATCCGGGTCGGGGCCGCTGTCGATCAGGGCCTGCTCGCCGGCCCCGGACCGTACCAGCACCCCTGAGCCACTCCCGACATCCAGCGCGTAGACGTGCACCCGGCCATCCGGACGGATCAGCAGCACGGCGAGGCTGAGCAGCGCCAGCGCGCCGAGAGCCGCCCAGACTCGTCGTTGCCAGAAGAAGGTCCGCCACTTGATCCCCGCAAGCGCCCCGCCGTTCACGACGGCCGCCGCGGCCAGCCAGCGGCCGGGGAAGTACGGCATGACCACCGCCGCCAATGGGAATGCGCCGCAGATCCGGATGACCCCATTGACCCAGCTGGCCAAGCCACCGGCGAGCTGCAGCGCCGGCCAGCCGGCCGCCGCCACCGTGGTCGCGACGATGGCGCCGCCACCCCCGATGACCATCATCACGGGCAGCAGCGGCAGGACGAGCGCATTGGCGACCGGCGCCAGAATGGAAACTTGATGGAAGTTCGCCAGCATGAGCGGCCAGGTGGCGACTTCGGCTGCCACGGTGGCGGCAAACGGGTCGCGCAGGACCACCGGCACGAAGCGCAGCCGGGCGGCGATGCCGGTGGTGAAGCAGGCGATCCCCGCCGTGCCGCTAAATGAGAGAAGGAAACTGACGTCGCGGGCCAGGGCCGGCTTGAGGCCGAGCATCATCGCCGCGGTCAGCGCCAGCGAGCTGTAGACATGCGTGTCGCGCCGCAGGCGGCCCGCGACCACGACCAGCGCACCCATGGCAGCGGCTCGCAGCGCCGCGGCCGAAGCGCCGGCCAGCAACGCATACATCACCATGGCCCCCAGCGCCAGCACGGGTGCCGGCTTCGGGAGCACGCGTCCGAGAGCACCATGGAGGATCCGCGCCAGGAGTGAGACCTTGAGTCCCGAGATGACCACGATATGGATGAGCCCGCTGGCGATCATCGCCTGCTCGAGGGCCGGTGGGAGGGCGGCGCGGTAGCCAAAGACGATGCCCAGCAGCAGCCCGGCCTGCGGCTCCGGCAGGCCTCGGTCGACCGAGCGGACCAGCGCCTGCCTGACAGAGAAAATTCCCAGATGCAGCAGGTCGCCGGAGTGTGGCGTATCGCGGATCAGCCGGGCCGACGACATCACCCCGGCGATCCCCTGCTCGGCCAGGTAGGCCCGGTAATCGAACTGGTCGAATGACGGCGGCGGCTGCAGCCGGCCGCGCAAGAGCACGAGGTCGCCGTAATGCACAGGGATGCCGCCATAGACAGTCGCCTGCACCCGCAGATCGTGAGTGGCCTGCCGCTCGATCCCCAGCACCTGGTCGACGCGGACACTGAGCCTGGTGCCGTTGTGGCGTGCCTGCGGATCGTCATCGACCTGGCCGGCGAGCGAGATCTCGGCGGTCCCGAGACCCGCGGGGAGGGCGACGACGGGCGTGAGCGTCGCCCGGCCCGCCCCCGCCAGCATGGCGACCAGGATCATGACAACGACCAGGGCGGTGTCCCGTCGGATGAGCGCGACCGCGACGCCGGTGCCCAGCAGGGCGAGCAGAAGCGGCATCGCCGGGTCCAGCAGGCGAACGATCATGATGCCCAGGCTCCAGGCGGCGAGCACCAGCCCAAACGTCCACCAGGGCAAACGCGTCACGGGACGTTGAGCGACCTGGCCAGCTGCTGGTAGAGCGTGGCGTCGATGCCCAGGGAACTCTTGAGTTCGGTGAGCGATTGAAACCCGCCGTTGGCCTGTCGGTAGGCGATGATCGCGTCCGCCAGATCTGGATCCATGCCGCTGACGGCCAGCAACTGCTCGCGGGTTGCGGTGTTGATGTCGAGCTTGCTTTTCTTGGCGCCCTTGGCGCAGTGGCCCGCGAAGGGCACGGTGATCTGTTTGGCGTCCTTGAGGTGCGCGGCGAGATTCGGCAGGCAGGTTGGATCGGCATCCGGGGTGATGCCACCGGCCGCCACGATGGCGTCCACCACACGCAGGCCCGACGAAAGCGTGAAGAGGCCGGGATTCTGCACGGCACCATTGACGTAGACGATGACGCTGCGGTCCTGCGCCGTCTCCAGGTCCGCCGCCGAGATCGCCGCCGCGGGTGCCGCGAGCGGCACCGCCGGCCGCGGCCAGAAGACGTAGGCGGCGACCGACAGAATGGCGAGGGCAAGCGCGATGGCGAGCTTCCAGCCGTGCCGGTAGATCGCGCCCCGCAGCCTGGCGGCCAGCGCCTGATACAAGTCTGTCATTTTGCGCATGACTAATATTTAGGGCGGGCAGCCACGCCGTCGCGGCGGGTCATCGTCTGATTAGCGCGTGACCAGGTTGATCAGGCGGTCCGCGACAAAGACGGTCCGAGCCACCGAGCGACCGTCGAGGGCCCGTTCGACGTTTGCGCTTTGCAGCGCCCGGATCCGGGCTTCGCCCTCGTCGGTGCCGGCGGGGACATCGATGCGATCCCGGAGCCGGCCATCGACCTGGACGACCATCGTAACCGTGGATCGATGGAGCAGGGCGGGGTCGGCCACCGGCCAGGGGCTCATGGCGCACAACGAGTCTCCGCCGAGACGGTGCCAGAGCTCCTCCGCTAAATGTGGCGCGAACGGGGCCATCAGCCTGGTCAAATCGCGACCGACGGTTTCCCAGGCCTCGTCCCGCGGCCCACCGCCCTGGACGTAGTCCTGCATCAGGTTGGCGAGCTCCATCAGGGCGGCGACGGCGGTGTTAAACCGGAAGGCGTCGATGTCGCGGGTGACCTTATCGATCGTCTCGTGGAGTTTTCGCAACAGCACGTCCTGGGTGACCCCCGGGCCGACGGTCGCGGCGGCCGCGTCCTCCTCTCCGACCACCAGCCGCCAGACCCGGTTCAAGAAGCGGGCGACGCCGTCGACGCCCCGGTCGTTCCACTCCGCATCGAGCTCCGGCGGGCCGATGAAGAGCTCGTAGACACGACCGGTGTCGGCCCCGTACCGCTCGACCATGTCGTCGGGCGCGATCCCGTTGCCCTTCGACTTGGCCATCACCGCGCCGTTCCGATGGATCATGCCCTGGGTGAAGAGGGCCTTAAAGGGCTCGTCGACCGACACCATGCCGGCGTCAAACAGGACCTTCATGAAAAATCGGGAATAGAGCAAATGCAAAATGGCGTGCTCGACCCCGCCGGTGTACTGGTCCACGGGCATCCAGTAATCGGCCTTCGCCTTATCGAACGGCTGCGTCGTCTCGCGCGCGCTGGTGTAACGCAGGAAGTACCAGGACGAGTCGACGAACGTATCCATGGTGTCGGTCTCCCGCCGCGCCGGCTTGCCGCAAATCGGGCAACTGGTCTTGACAAAGCTGTCCGTGTGCAACAGCGGGTTCTGGCCGTCGGACCGGAACTCGACCTGCGCCGGCAGCCGCACCGGCAACTGGTCCTTTGGCACCGGGACGATGCCATGCTCGGCACAATAGACAATGGGAATCGGCACCCCCCAGTACCGCTGGCGCGAGATCAGCCAGTCGCGCAGACGAAACGTGATCGTGCGCCGGCCGATCCCGCGACGCTCGGCTTCGCCAATGATCGCGTTGATCGCCTCGCTGCTCTTTATGCCGGTGTACGGCCCGGAGTCGATCATGTAGCCCTCGGCCAGGCCGAGCTCCATCGGCGCGGTCGGATAGCCCTGGGGCTCCGGAGTCGAGCTCACCACCTCGCGAATGGGGAGTCTGAATTTCTTCGCGAACTCGAAGTCGCGGGCGTCGTTACCGGGGACGCCCATGATGGCGCCGGTGCCATAGGTTGCCAGCACGTAGTCGGCAATCCAGATCGGAATCCGCTCGCCGTTGAACGGATTGATCGCATACGCGCCGCTGAAGACGCCGGTCTTCACGTGCTCGGTCGACAGGCGCTCGATCTCGGTCTCGGCCTTGGTTTTCTCGATGTAGGCGGCAACGTCGGAGCGCCGGTCGGTCGTGACGTTCGTCTCGACCAGCGGATGTTCGGGCGCAATCACCATGAACGTGACACCAAAGATCGTGTCCGGCCTGGTGGTGAAGACCTTCAGGCTGCCGTCGCCTTCGACCGGGAAGTCCAGCTCGGCGCCCTCGCTGCGTCCAATCCAGTTCGCCTGCATGACGCGGACGCGCTCCGGCCAGCGATCCAGCTTCGCGAGGTCGTCGAGCAACCGTTGGGCGTAGGCGGTGATCTTGAAGAACCATTGCTCGAGCTCTTTCTTGGTTGGCTTCGTGCCGCAGCGCCAGCACACGCCGTTGACGATCTGCTCGTTGGCCAGGACCGTATTGTCTTTCGGGCACCAGTTGACGGCGGCTCGGTGTTTGTAGGCGAGCCCCATCTCGTAGAACGTCAAAAAGAGCCACTGGGTCCATCGGTAGTAGTCCTCGTTGCAGGTCGTCACTTCGCGGTCCCAGGCATAGAGGACGCCCATGATGTCCAGCTCGTGCTTGGACACGGCGATGTTCGCCTCGGTGGAGATGCGCGGGTGGATGCCACTCTTGATGGCGGCGTTCTCGGCCGGCAGCCCAAAGGCGTCCCAGCCGAAGGGGTTGAGCACGTTGAAGCCGCGCATCACCTTGTAGCGCGCGACGGCATCGCCGATGACGTAATTCCGGAAATGCCCCATGTGCAACGGCCCCGACGGGTAGGGGAACATCACGAGGTTGTAGAACTTGGGTTTGGCCGTGTCCTCGGAGACGGTAAAGAGGCCGGCCGCCTTCCACGCCGCGCGCCACTTGGGCTCGATCAGCTGTGGATCGTAGACGGGAGCAACAGTCCTGGCCATGTCAGTGATGGAATGGTGGAGCCGACGAGATTCGAACTCGTGACCTATTGCATGCCATGCAATCGCGCTCCCAGCTGCGCCACGGCCCCACATGCGCGGGTCGAGGGTCAAGTGTAGCAATTGATTTACGGCTCACGCGATCAGAGTATACACGGTTTTGTGTCACTGCGTCGACAAAGAACGCGAGTATTATTGGGCCCGATGCGGCAGCTCTGGGCGCCCTGGCGGGTCGACTTCATCAAGGCGCCGAAAGCGCCGGGCTGCTTTTTCTGCGAGGCGGCCCAGGCGGCGGCGGACTGCGACGCTGAGCTCCACGTCCTGGCCCGGACCGACCGGTCGCTGGCGATCATGAACCGGTATCCGTACAACAACGGCCATCTCCTGCTCGCGCCCCGGGCCCATGTGGCGAGCCTCGACCGGCTCGACCGGGAGAGCGCGATCGACCTGACGCTGCTGACCCAGCGAGCGCTCCGGGCACTCCAGGCTGCGCTCGAGCCGGATGGGTTCAATCTCGGCGTCAACCAGGGCAAGGTGGCGGGAGCCGGCGTGGCGGACCACGTCCACCAGCACCTGGTCCCACGCTGGGAGGGCGACACCAACTTCATGCCGGTCGTTGCCGACGTGAAAGTCATGAACGAGCATCTCGACGCCAGTTACCGGACGATCCGCAAGGCCTTCGACCGCGTAACGTAACGGCCGCCGCAAGAGAGGTGGCGTTTTAATGGTCCAAAGGATGGATGAGGGCCGCCAGCAGCGGTGCTACCGTCCAAATAGAGATGAAATCATCGCGACGGCGCAGGCGACACGAACGGGGCCAGGCCCTTGTCGAGTACGCCTTTCTTATGGTCCTGCTGGCAACTATCGGCGTCGCCGTCCTCATTCTGGCAGGAAATCAACTCAAGAGCACGTTCAACGACATGACATTCGAATTCAATCATTTGACGGATACGACCATCGTCGGAAACCCGGTCTGTCCCGACGGAACGCAGGCCGTGTTGAGGGGGCATAAGTACAAGTGCAACGGTCAGGACAACTAAGCATTAGCCCGGAGCCGGACCGCGGTCGACTCAATCGCGTGATGGCAAACCGGAAGGTCTGGAAGCAGGCCATCTACTCGATCGCCCTGCTGAGCTATCTCTGTTCGTTTCTCTTCTTTGGCCTCGCCGTCGCTGATGTCAGGCGGTCGGGCGGCGGGATGACAGCGATCATCGACCTGTTGGTCGCGCTTTACTTCCTCACCCAGGTGATCTTTTTGTTCGTCCTTTCCGGCGTCGTCGAACGCCGCCGGCAGAGCCAGCCGATCGACTTCCCGGATCGCCGCGGAGACTAACCTAGTTTTTTAGTCGCTCGATGATCGTCGCGATGCCCATGCCGTAGCCGATGCACATCGTCGACAGGCCGTAGCGGGCATCCTGCCGCTCGAGCTCATGCAGCATCGTCGTCAGCAGCCGGGCACCACTGGCACCCAGCGGATGGCCGAGGGCGATCGCGCCACCAGAATAGTTGACTTTTTCCATGTCGGCGCCGGTCTCATGTTGCCAGGCGAGCACAACCGGCGCAAAAGCCTCGTTGACTTCGAATAGATCAATATCTTTGATCTGCAAGCCGGCCTTCTTCAACACTTTTGCCGTTGCCGGAATCGGGCCGGTGAGCATGATAGTCGGCTCGGATCCGACGATTGCCTGGGCGACGATGCGGGCACGGGGCTTGAGGCCGAGCGCCTTCGCCTTCTCGGCTGACATCACCAGCACGGCGGCGGCGCCATCGCTGATCTGGCTGGAGTTGCCGGCGGTCACGACGCCGTCGTCCTGGAAGGCCGGCTTCAACTGCGCCATCTTCTCGCGAGACGGGGGAATCCGAACGCCTTCGTCAATATCAAATTGATAGCTGGAACCGTTTTGCTTGACGTCGACCGGGAAGATCTCCCGCTTGAAACGGCCTTCCTGGATCGCCTGCCCGGCCTTGACGTGGCTTTGAAAAGCAAATTCGTCCAATTGCTCGCGGGAGAAGCCCCACTTTTTCGCGATCATCTCGGCCGAGTTCCCCTGCGGAATGATCTCAAACAGATCCGTTAGTTTCCCGCTGATCGGGCCCTCGCCCGGTCCAAAGGCGTCCGAGCCCATCGGCACCCGCGTCATGTTCTCCACCCCGGCGCCGATCACGATGTCCTGGGAGCCGGAAAGGACTCCCTGGGCGGCGAAGTTGACCGCCTGCTGGCCGGAGCCGCAGAATCGATTGACCGTCGTCCCCGGGACTTCGACCGGGAAGCCGGCGATCAGGACCGCGGCGCGGCCAATGTTCATGCCCTGCTCGCCCGTCTGGGTGACGCAACCAACGATGACGTCATCGACCTGGGCCGGGTCGACCCCGGCACGGTTGACGACTTCGCGGAGCGTCAATGCCAACAGATCGTCCGGCCGGACCGGACCGAGCTTGCCCCCCCGCCGGCCAATGGCCGTGCGCACGGCTTCGACTATCACAGCTTCACTCATTGCCACTCTCCTTGGTGAACGCGCCGAAGCGCCTTCGCTCTTATTGTAAACTCGGCTATCCCGTAGAATATGCCGCGGCATGGACGGCGCAGTATTCGCTCGCGCAACGAGAAAGGACTAGTTTGGGTTCGGTTATCAAGAAGCGCCGCAAGAAGATGCGGAAGCACAAGCACAAGAAGATGCTCAAGGCGACCCGTTGGCAGCGCAGAACTAAATAAGTAACGTCTGCCTGATTAGCGCCCGGAGTTGGCTCTCCGTGGCCTCGCCGGGAAAGCGGCCGACGATGACGCCCTTCGTATTCACCAGCACAATGGATGGCGGTGCATCGACCTCGTATCGGGCGGCCGTGGTTCCAGAATCGTCGTACAGGCTGAGGTAGGCGACGTTGAACTCGGCGACAAAGGCCCTGGCAAGCGCCTGGTCATGGTCCAGCATGTCGATGCCATAGAAGTGAACGCCCTGGGCGGCGAACTCGGCGGCCAGGGTATTGAGGCCGGGCTGCTCGTGGCGGCAGGGCCCGCACCACGCCGCCCAAAAAACCAGAACGGTCTTCTTGTTTTGCTGAAAATCGATCGACAGCGGCGATCCGGCCAGGCTGGTCCCCGTCGTGCTCGGCGCGGCGCTGCCCACGTGGGCATTTGGCGCCAGGCTGGCAACGTTGGGTTGCAGGGTGCAGCTGGCCGTGAGCAGCGCAAACGCCGCGATCAGCACGCCTGGCCGCGACAAGAATTAATTCACCGTGCCGGGCTGGCTCTCGCCAAGCGGGCGCCGAAAGCCAAGGCCGGGACCGGGCGTCCGGACATTGGCGGGCAACAGGGCCTTGTCCAGGACCTCGCCAACGTGTTTGACCAGCACCAGCTGCATGGATTGTTTGACTTCGTCGGGCACTTCGTGCAGATCTTTACGATTTTTGTCCGGCAGAATAAAAACCGTAATTCCAGCGCGATGCGCGGCCAGCAGCTTTTCTTTCAGTCCGCCGATCGGCAGGACCTTGCCGCGAAGTGTGATCTCGCCGGTCATCGCGACGTCCCGGCGGACCGGCCG
Organism: Candidatus Dormiibacter sp.; assembly: GCA_039922495.1. Classification (GTDB taxonomy): domain Bacteria; phylum Chloroflexota; class Dormibacteria; order CF-121; family CF-121; genus JALYYC01. Next base: position 157,625 of record JBDTEO010000011.1, on the reverse strand, counting down.
GTCGGTCAGCACCGAAACAATGGCTGTCGCCATCGTGATACCGGCCGACGGACCATCCTTGGGAATCGCGCCTGCCGGCACATGAATATGCAGGTAGTGCTCGTCGAAAAACCCGGGCTTGATGCCAAGCTCGATCGCATGCGCCCGGGCGTAGCTGACGGCGGCCTTTGCCGATTCCTCCATGACTTTGCCAATCTGCCCGGTTAGCGCGAAGTCGCCGCGCCCCGGAATCGCGATCGCCTCGACCGTCATGACGTCGCCGCCGTATTCGCTCACGGCGACACCGGTGGCGGCGCCGACCTGGTCTTCCAGCTCGGCGATGCCGAACTCGAAGCGTGAGGGGCCCAGGAAGCCGACCAGATCCTCTGGCGTGACCGTGACTTTCTCGAGCTGCCCTTCCGCGATCCGCCGCGGGATCTTCCGGCAGATATTCGCGATCTCCCGATCGAGGTTCCGGACGCCGGCCTCGTGCGTGTACTCGCGTACCAGAATCTGCAGCGCCTCGCGGGCGATCGCCAGGTTCTCCTCGGTCAGGCCGTGCTCGCGCAGCTGCCGCGGGATCAGGAACCGCGTGGCGATATGCATCTTCTCGTCCTCGGTATAGCCCGGCAGACGGATGATCTCCATCCGATCGCGCAGCGGCGGAATAATCGTGTCGACCACGTTCGCCGTCGTGATGAAGAGGACCTGGGACAGGTCGTACGGGACCTCCAGGTAGTGATCCGAGAAGTCTCTATTTTGTTCTGGATCGAGGACTTCGAGCAGCGCCGACGATGGGTCGCCGCGCCAGTCCGCTCCGACTTTGTCGATCTCGTCGAGCATGAACACCGGGTTGCGCGAGCCCGCAACTTTCATTTGTTGCAGAACGCGGCCCGGCATCGCGCCAATATAGGTCCGTCTGTGCCCGCGGATCTCGGCCTCATCGTGGATGCCGCCTAATGAGAGACGCACGAACTTGCGCCCCAGCGCGCGGGCGATCGACTTGCCCAGGCTCGTCTTCCCCACGCCGGGCGGCCCGACGAAGCAAAGAATCGGTGAACGCAGCGTCTGCGAGCGCTGGCGGACGGCCATGTATTCGAGGATGCGTTCCTTGATTTTTTCGACGCCGTAGTGGTCCTCATCAAGCACCGTCGACGCCACACCGATATCCCAGGTTTCCGCGGCCGGCGGCCCCCACGGCAAGGCCACCAGCCAGTCGACGTAGGTCCGGATGATGCCCACCTCGGGTGACGCAGCCGGGATGCTTTGCATCCGGTCGATCTCCTTGAGGGCTCGTTCCTTGACCGCCTCGGGCATGCCGGCCGCTTCGACTTTGTCTCTCAGCTGTTGGAGGTCTGCGCCTTCCTCGTCGTCGCCGAGCTCTTTGCGGATGGCCTTCAGCTGCTCGCGCAGGATCTGGTCGCGCTGCAGCTTGCCGATTGTGCTCTGAACCTCGTTTTGAATCTTCGCCTTGAGCTCGAGGATCTCGACCTGCTTGGTGAGAAATAGCGACAGTAACCGCAGGCGCTCGAGCACATTCGGCGTCTCGAGCATGTGCTGTTTTTGCTCCAGCGTCTGGTCCGGAGCGGCCGAGACCAGGTCGGCGAGGTACACCGGGTCGTCCGTCTTGGCAACCGTGGCCGCAACTTCAGGGGCAACCGTCGCGCCGGAGTCGACGTACTTTTGATACAGGCTCTTGACCGAGCGCATGTGCGCCTCGAGCTCGAGCCCGGCGCCGACGTCATCGAGCACCGGCTCGACCTCGACTTCGATGAAGGGGGTGAACTGTACGAAACGTACGATCCGCACCCGCTGCGACCCGCCGACCAGCATTTGCACCCCGGCCGGGGTCTGGCGCATGCCGTTGATTTCCGCAATGGTGCCGACGCCGTAGAGGTCGGCCTCACGCGTGTCGTCGATTTGCGGGTCGCGTTGGGCGACCAGGAGCACTTGCTTATCGTTCTCCATGGCCGTGGTGATGGCCGCGATCGAGGTGCGGCGGCCGACCGACAGCGGCACGATGAGCTTGGGAAACACGACATCGTCGCGCAACGGCACGAGCGGGATCCGGCGAAGCGCCGGCGGCTCGGATTCTTCTGGCATTGCTAGCCCTGCGTGCCGGCGTCCGTGACAGTGCGGCGCCACGCGTGCGGCGGCGCGGCCGCGCCGCCCTCGAGCGCCCGCGGGCCGATCACGCGGGCGATCTGGTCTTCGTCCAGGACTTCTTCTTTCAGCAGCGCCTCGGCAAGCGCGTCGAGCCGAGCGCGATTGGTGGTCAGGATGCTCTCGGCGGTCTGGTAACCCTCATTCAGCAAACGTGTCACTTCCTCGTCGATGATCGCGGCGGTGCGCTGGCTCACATGGGGACTGCCGGCAAGCTCCCGCCCCAGAAAGACGGCCGTTTGCGAATCGTCAAAGGAGAAGAGCCCCATTTTCTTGCTCATGCCCCAGCTGACCACCATGCGACGAGCGAGTTCCGTCGCCGTCTCGAGGTCGTTCTGGGCCCCGGTGGTGATGCTGCCGAGGGCGATCTGCTCGGCGGCGCGCCCACCGAGAGCCATCGCGATGCGACTTTCCAAATACTCCTCGGACAGGTTATGACGATCGTCCGTCGGGATCGACTGCGTCACGCCGAGCGCCATGCCGCGCGGAACGATCGTGATCTTGTGAACCGGATCGGACTGCGGTTGATACCAGGCGACCAGCGCGTGGCCCGACTCGTGATAGGCGATGACGCGCCGCTCGGCTTCACTGAGATAGATTTTTCTCTCTGAGCCCAGGACGACCCGGTCAAACGAGTCCTCGAAATCGTGCATCGTCACCGTGGTCCGGTTGGTCCGCGAGGCATGCAGGGCTGCCTCGTTGACGAGGTTGGCGAGGTCGGCGCCCACCAGGCCGGGCGTGGAACGGGCGATGATGTCCAGGTCGACGTCCGGGTCGATCGGGACGCCGCGCGTATGGACTTTCAAAATCGCGGCGCGGCCGCGGCGATCCGGTCGATCGACGACCACGCGGCGGTCGAACCGACCGGGCCGGAGCAGTGCCGGGTCGAGGACGTCGGCCCGGTTGGAGGCCGCCAGGACGACCACGGCTTCGCGCTGATCGAAGCCGTCCATCTCGACCAGCAGTTGGTTCAACGTCTGCTCGCGCTCATCGTTGCCGCCGCCGAGACCGGCGCCACGCTGGCGTCCGACGGCGTCGAGCTCGTCGACGAAGATCACGGCTGGGCTGTGCTTCTTGGCGTCTTCAAAGAGGCTGCGAACGCGGGAGGCGCCGACGCCAACGAACATCTCAACGAATTCAGATGCCGAGATACTGAAGAATGGCACCCCGGCTTCGCCGGCCACGGCACGCGCCAGCAACGTCTTACCGGTACCTGGCGGGCCAATTAACAGAACGCCTTTGGGCATGTGGCCGCCGAGTTTCTGAAATTTCTGGGGATCGCGGAGGAACTCAACGATCTCCTGCAGCTCGAACTGCGCCTGCTCGACCCCAGCAACATCATGAAACGTTGTCTTGGGCGTCGCGGGGTCCTGCAGCCGGGCGCGACTCTTGCCGAAAGAAAAAATCCCCTGGGTGGCCTGACCGCTGCGGCGGATAAACCAGATCCAGAGGCCGATCAGCGCCACGATCGGCAGGATGCTGAGGAGAAGATTGCCCAGGCCACCGCTGTCCGCTTTGACCGTGGTGGTGACGTTCGCCGTTTTGAGCGACTGCCAGAAGGCGGGATCGATTTGGCTGACGCCGTCAGGGATCGTCGCGTGAAACTGCGTCCCAGAAACGTTGTTATAACTTTCGGAGCTCTTGAAGTCCCCATTCGCGTCCTGGCCCTGGATGGTGATGTCCTTGACGTTGCTGGCCTGCACCTGGGTTTGCAGCTCCGAGTAGGGGAGCTCGACCCGCGGCGGCCCACCAAGCCGCCCCAGCAACGGCGATGCCAAAAAGAAGATATACAGGCTCAGCCCAGCAACGAGCAGGGCCAGCCGCAACCGGTTGTTCGGTTGCTTCGGCGGCTTCGCATTCGGACTGGGCGGGTTCGTCTGATCGGGGCGCAATGCCATGGTCTTAGTCTAGGCGCCGGCGTTCGAAAGAAAACATCTATACCTGAGTACGACTCAAGGCTATCGGCAGATGAGCCGACGCCGGCCCAGAGTACCTGCCAAAGCTAAGAATCCGATGAGAGCGGGCGGGCCTATAATTCCGCTCCGGGGCGATAGCTCAGCTGGCAGAGCGCCGCACTCGCATTGCGGAGGTCGAGAGTTCGAGTCTCTTTCGCTCCACCATTGGCCCCGTCAGGCCGAGTGCGCGTGCCGGGACCCGCTGCCGCGGCGGCTTGGTCACGATGGCCGGCTGGTTAGGACCGACCCCGCACGCCGACGGCCCACCTCGGGGTACGCGCGACTTATGCGGCGACGGGCATGGCTCGAGGATCGACCTCGCCCGTCTCGACCCTCGCCGGCGCGGTCGCGGGTTGCGCGATTCGCGCAAAGGCCGCCCAGATGACCATCGGCGCGGCGCCCGAGACCACGATCACGATGCGGGCGAGCATCAACTGGGAGACCGGCGCGGCCAGGAAAAGAAAGAAGCCAATGCTGAGGATCCGGCCAACCGCGAGGCACAGTTCCTGGTGGACGATGTACTCGTAGCGCAGCGATCTCGCCTGTGGGTCGCGATCGATCACCTGGAGCGCCAGGGGCGCAAGCCCGTTGCCGTGCAGTGGGCCACCGAGCGCGCGCAGCAAGCCGAAGGCGACCAGCGCCCAGGCCGACAGGTACAGGGGCAGCACCAGCGTCGAGGCCACCAGTAGGGAGGCGCCCGCGAGCGCGCAGGCGATGCGATGCCGGGGTTTCATATAGGCGGCGAGCACGAGGCTGGTCCCGACGCCAAGGATTCCCATGATGCCGTTGAAGTTGCCGAGCTGCTGCTCGTTGTTGAGCACCATGTACGCGAGGATGGTCAGGACGACGCCGCTGAGCATGCCGGAGAACCCGTCCGCTAGCCGAGCGCCCATGACGTTCTGCCAGGGTCGGTTGCGAAGGTGCAGCGTCGCCATCGCGCGGATCGAGAACGAGGGCCGGTACCCACAATTGAGCCGTCCGGCAAGGAGGATCGCCCCGAGGAGGAGCGCACCGGCGAAGCCGAAGACGAACTCGTAGCCACGGTCCATGCCGCCCCAGTGCGCGCCGATGACGATGATGGCGCCGGCCAGCGGTGGCATGCCGCCACTCAGGAGGCAGTTGACCGCGCCCATCGCACCGAAATAGCGGTCACGATTATTCTCGTCCGTCGAGTCGTAGGTCGTCAGGTGATAGCCGGCCCAGTACCAACCCTCGCCGAGCCCGCGGAGCAACCCCAGCGGCACGATCCAGTTGACGCTGCTGGTGCCGAGCCCGAGCACGGCCAGGTAGACCCCCCCGAGCAGGGAGAGCCCGATTCGAATCGAGGCCCCCGCTCCAGCGCGACGCAAGAAGAGGCCGTTGGCCAGGAAGGCAATCGGGATGGTGACGGCGCTGATCCATGTAAAGAGGGCGACCCGCGCCAGGTCATGGCTGGCTTTCCAAAGAAAAATCGATAAGAAGGTCGCCGCCAGGAGGTTGGCCGCGGTGTAGGCGGCATGGATCAGCACCATGGTGGTCGCGTGCTGATCCAACCCTCCCGACCCCGCCCTTACTGAAAACACCGTTCCCCTCTCTTGCCCTGACCGCGGCTGTATCGAGACAACGCCGGCGCTTCAACCCGCTTTCCCCGGTCATCGGCCTGTCACCCGGGGATGCCGATCCGTCACGCGCCCGGCCCCCAAACCCTCCGGACAACACCGCCCTCGCACGGCCGAAACGTTTGCCGCAACAGGGCGGCGGTAGCCTCCGCCTGAGCGCTGAAAACCAGCGTTCGGTAAGGGGGTCAGAAACGGAACGCATAGAACGCCGCCCGCCGGGTTCCGGATCGGTTCAGCGCCGGTCCGATCTGACATTCCCGGCGGCCAGCCGTGCGCTCCTGGCCTCCCTCGACCAGGGCGCCATGTCGGCGGCTGCCTATGACACCGCGTTCGTGGCGCGCCTCCGCAATCCGGAAGACCCCGATTCGCTGGCGTATCCGCAGAGCCTGACCTTCTTGCTCCGCTCACAGAATCCGGATGGAAGCTTCGGGTCGCGGCTGCCGATGCCCAAAGAGAAACTGATCTCGACGCTGAGCGCCCTGGTGGCGCTGGCGGACCTTCCGACCCCGCTCCAGGAGGGGGCTGCCCACCGCGCCCGGCTGGCCGCTCTTCGATACCTCTACGAGGACACCAGCAACTGGCAGACTGGGCCGGACACGGCCGGCTTCGAGCTGCTGCTTCCGGCCTTGCTGGACGAGGGCACCGCCCGCGAGCTGCCGCTCCCCTACGAGCGCTTTCGCGGCATCATCGCCCAGCGCGACGCCAAGATCGGTCACCTCCCGCCGAGACTGATCTACAACGTCGACACGCCAATGCTCCACAGCCTGGAATACCTCGGGGGCCGGATCGATGCCAATGCCGCACGCGGGCGGCTGAGCCCCAACGGATCGTTTGCGAACTCGCCCTCGGCGACGGCCTACTTCTTGCTGCGAACGACGGACGAGAAGGCCAGCGCCTATCTGCGCTCGGTGATCAACGCCCGCGGCGATGGCAGCGTGCCGACCGTTGCGCCGTTCGAGGTCTTCGAGCGCGCGTGGGTCCTTTACAACCTGGCCCGGGCGGACTTTCATCCGGCCGAGGCCGCTTCCCACGTCGCCTACCTGGCCCAGGCGCTGAGCGAAGATGGCGTCGGCGTCGCCCGCGAAGGCCTCCGGCCGGACTCCGACGACACGGCGCTGACGCTCAGCGTCCTGCATCGCTACGGCTATCCGATTTCGATGGGCCCGCTGCGGCCCTTCGAGGGCATCAACTTCTTCTTCACCTTTCCACTCGAACGCGACCCATCCGTTACCGCCAACGCCCACGTGCTCGAGGTCCTGCGCGCCTGCGCCCCCTTCCCTCGCCAGCACGTCATCGCGCAGAAGGTCGTCAAGTTCCTCCGTGACGCCCGGGTCGATCAGGACCACTGGACAGACAAGTGGCACGTGTCCCCCATCTACGCCACCGCCCATGCCACCTTTGCCCTGCTCGAGGCCGCGCCCGAGGTCTGCCTTCCGGCCTTCACCTGGTTCAAGAATAGCCAGCGGACGGACGGCTCCTGGGGCTGGTTCGGCGAGGGAACTCCCGAGGAAACCGCCTACGCCATCCAGGCCCTGATGGCGGCCCCGGCGGAGGTCCGAGCCGACTTCGAAGCCAACTTGAGCCGGGCCGAGCAATACCTGAATGAAACGGAGGGTGAACGCGTCATCCCTATGTGGGTCGGCAAGACCCTCTACGCGCCGGACGAGGTGATTCACTCGGCGGTGCTATCGGCGCGGATTCTCCTGGCCCGGAGGGCGGCATGCTAGACCGGCGGATCGCGAAAGTCAAAGACACCCTACTGGCCCAGGCGGACGAAGGGCGGGTGATCCGCCACCTGGTGGACGACAACCCGCGCGGGGACGACATGCTGGGCGAGGTCTGCCGCGCCGCCATCCAACTGCACCCCGGAGCCACCTTCGAACAGGCGGTCACGCTGGCCCGGACGATGGCGTACATCGTCTACATCGACGACTACCTGGAGGAAGAGCACCCCGAGTTCGACCTCGGCGACTACCGCCGGGTCTGCCAGAACTTCCTGATCTGGCACAACCGTGACCTGAGCCAGATGCCCCTCGTCAATGCGACGGTCTCGCGGAAGGTCGAGGAGCAATTCCGCGAAGACGAAGTGCCCGAAGAGTGGACCGCGATGCGCCGCCTGGTCTGGGAGAAGTCGATCTGGACCATGCTCCAGGAGAACCACTGGCTCAAGCACAAGGAACGCGTCACGCTCGACGCGTACCTCGCCAACGGCATGTACAGCAGCTCATTCCCGATCGTGCAAGTCAGCATCCTCGCCTTCTCCTACCAGGACGTCTCGCAGGAGCTGAAGAACCGGATCTTCGGCCATATCTGCCAGGCCTCCCGGGTGGTCCGGCTCGCCAACGATCTGCGCACCCACGAGCGCGAAGCCGCCCAGGGTCGCTTCAACTCGGTCGACCTGATCCTCGCCGGCCAGGCCGACCGGACGCTCGAAGCCGCGCGCGTGGCGGCTCGGCATCTGATGGACGAAGAATTCGAGATGCTACAGAAAGCCGTCGCGAAAGAACGGCGCACGGGCGTCACGCAGCAGTTCCTCACCCACCTGATCGACAGCACGCAGGTGCTGCTCGATTTCTACGAAGTGCCCCGAGGCCGGCCCGGCCGGTCGGACCGGAGCCTGAAGGCGAGCTGACCTGACCATGGGCACCTCCATCAACCTCAAGCTGTCGAAGCGTGCTGCGCCCGGCAAGCCAAAGAACGCTGATTCTTCGGCGGTCGAGATGGAGAAACGCATCATCACGATCCGCTGGCTGGCCATCCTGCTCGCCACCGGCGCGCTGCCCTTCCTCAACCTCAAGGGCCAGACGATTCCCCTGATGGCGTTGATCGGGGTGGGCGCCGTTTACAACCTGCTCTTCCAGGTGTTCATCGTGCCGCGCAAGCCCGCCTGGCTGGAGCGCGGCTATATCTCGACCGTCGGCGACGTCTTACTCGTGACCGGCGGCGTCGCCGTGACCACGGTAACCAACGGGCTCGAATCGCCATTCTTCCTGGCCTACTTCGTCGTGACGGTGACCTCGGCCGTCCGGTTCGGTGGGGTCGCCGCGATCACCGCGGTGCTCACCATCATCCTGAGCTACAGCGCGGTGGTCTTATGGTTCGACAGCGTCAAAGGCACCCCGCTGATCGCTGCGGACCTGACCGCCCTGGCGATGCGCACCGGATTCGTCGCCATCACCGGGATCTTCGTCGGCTTCGTCGGCGACCGGGTTCGGCGCGCCGAGCAGGCCCTGCAGCAGGAGTTGGATCGCGCGCATGCCGCCCTCTCGGAGGTCACCGTCGAACTGAACCGCGACCTCGAGTTCGAGCAGACCTGTCAGCTCACCGCCGAGAAGGGCCGCGCCCTACTCAGCGCCGATGTCGTCCTCCTGCAGGTCCAGATGCCCTCGCTGATCGGCCAGGACGAATCGGTCCCGCCGGTGTCGATGCTCTACGTCGACTGGAGTCCTGAGCTGAAGGCCTCGCACGAGGGCGCAGACCTCAGCACCGTCCGCCTGGGCCTGCAACCCGCCACCAGCGAGCAGGTCATCCTGGTACCCGATCCCAACGCGCTGGTGCCGTCCGATCACAAGACGCTGCCGGACGGCATGTGGGTCCGCGTCCCGGTCTTCCACGGAGCCAGGGCGATCGCCGACATGATCTTCGGATTCCAGGGCCGCGAGCAACCGCTGCGCGAGACGGAGCAGGACATCATGCTCACCTTCGCCGAGCGGGCCGGGATCGCGATGCGGAACGCGCACACCCTCGACCAGGCGCAGAAGCTCTCCGTGACCGACTCGGTCACCGGCCTGCCAAACCACCGGTACTTTCACACGCGTTTCGACGAAGAGTTGGAGAAGACACGCGATGCGGGTGGCTCGATCACCGTGATGATGATCGACCTCGACCGCTTCAAGGTCTACAACGACAGCTTCGGCCACGCCGCCGGTGACGTGGCGCTCAAGGCGGCGGCTCGCACCATCTCCTCGACGATGCGCCGGGAGGACACGGTCACCCGGTACGGCGGCGAGGAGTTCGTCGCGATCCTGCCTGGCGTCGATATCCAGACGGCACCGATCCGGGCCCAGGATATCTGCGACACCCTGGCCAAGGTCTTCATGTACAACCCCAAGACGATCTTCGCGCCCCTGACCGCCTCGGTCGGTTGGGCGACCTACCCGGTCGACGCGAAGAACCGCGACGAGCTGCTGAACCGCGCCGACCTGGCGATGTACATGGCCAAGAAGCGCGGCCGCAACTGCATCTGCGGTGCCTGCGAATTGGAAAGCGTGGCCGCCCTCGACTCCGTCCTCAGTGAAGTGGTCGCCCAGCTGGCCAGCGCCGACACCGTCGGCCCCGGCATGGTGGCCAACCTGGAGAAGCGCCTGGGCCAGATCGCCAACTCGAGTCACCTGGAAGAGCTCGCCGAAGGTATGCTCTCCCCGAACAGCGAGTCGACGCTCGAGGCGCTCAATGCCCTGGCGGCGTCGATCGACGCCAAGGACCCGTACACCAGCGGCCACTCCCAGTCCGTCGCCAAGCTCGCCGAGGACCTGGGCGACATGCTGCAGCTCTCCGCCGCGCACAAGAACCAGCTGAGGCTCGCCGCCATCCTCCACGACGTGGGGAAAATCGGCGTCGTCGACAAGGTCCTGCTGAAGGAAGGCAAGCTCGACGAGGACGAGAAGCTGATCATGCGGATGCACCCCATTCTGGGCGCCCGCATTCTGCAACCGATCAAGGCGTTTAGACAGATCCTGAACGTCGTGCTGCATCACCACGAGTGGTATGACGGCAGCGGCTACCCCGATGGGCTGGCCGGCCAGAATATCCCGCTTCACGCCCGCATCGTCTCCGTGTGCGATGCGTATCACGCTATGACCTCGACCCGCCCCTATCGCCAGCGGCGCACGCCCGAGTTCGCCATGGCGCAGTTGGAAGCCGGCAAAGGCACCCAGTTCGACCCGATCATCGTCGATTACTTCGTCCAGATGATGCGCAAGCGCGAAGCCGATCACCCAGGCATCCTGGAAGAGGAAGGCCACGAACAGGACCATCATCCGGACAGCGCAGCGGCCAGTTGAGGCCCGCATAACATGGCCCTCGACGCGAACGGGCACCCACTATCCCGGATCTCGGAGCGCAAGCTCCAGCATCTGAAGCTTTCCCTCGAGGCATCGGTGCAGTCGACCCGCGGCGCCGGCTTTGACCGGCTCGCCTTCACCAATGAAGCCCTGCCCGAGCTGGATCTCGACGCGATCGACCTCAAGAGCACCTTCCTCAACCGTCCGCTCCGCTTGCCGTTCCTGATTTCGAGCATGACCGGAGGCGCGCACGCCGCCGGCGACATCAACCGCCGCCTCGCCCTGGTGGCCCAGACGATGGGGATCGCCTTTGGCGTTGGCTCGCAACGGGCCGGCCTCACCCACAAGGACCTGCGTAGCACCTACCAGGTCCGCGGCGTCGCGCCCGACGTGCTCCTCTTCGCCAACCTGGGCGCGGTGCAGTTGAACTACGGGATGCGCAAGGAGCAATGTCTCGAAGCCATCGACATGATCGGTGCCGACGCGCTGATTTTGCATCTCAACCCCCTGCAGGAAGCCCTGCAGCCGGAAGGCGACCATAACTTCACGGGATTACTGGACAAGATCGCGGCGCTCTGCCAGGAGCTCCAGGTTCCGGTCATCGTCAAGGAGGTCGGCTGCGGGATCTCGGCCGCCACCGCCGCCCGACTGGTCCAGGCCGGGGTTGCCGCCATCGACGTCGCCGGAATGGGGGGCACCAGCTTCGCCCGCGTCGAGGCGCTTCGCCGCGAGCGGCCCGAAGAGGTGGAGCTGGCGCTCGCCTTCGCCGAGTGGGGCATCCCGACCTGCGAGGCCATCCGCCAGGTCCGGCAGGCCGTGCCCACCACGCCCCTGATCGCCAGCGGCGGCTTGCGGCACGGGCTCGACGCCGCCAAGGCGCTCGCGCTCGGCGCCCAGCTGACCGGATTTGCCCATGTCGTCCTGGCGGCCGCCGCCGAAGGCGAGGGCGCGGTTCGTCAGTTACTCGACGGCTTCGCCTGGCAGCTTCGCGTCGCCATGTTCTGTGCCGGCGCGGCGGATCTCAGCGCCCTGCGGTCCCGCACGCTGCAGGAGGTCAAATGACCAAGACCAAGGTCTTCGCCAGCCGGCAGGACCGGCTCCAGGCGATGAACGATGTGCTCGACCGCGAGCTCGGCCGCCTCTCGCAGCGAGCCGGCTCCAATCAGAGCGCGCTGCTGACCGAGATGGTCCAGTACCACCTCGGCCTGCGCAAGAACGGCGACCGGCCCGGCAAGCGGCTGCGCGCCAACATCGCCCTGCTCACCTGCGAGGCATTCGGCCGGCGCTATGCCGATGCCATCTGGGCGGCGGTGGCCGTCGAGCTGGTTCACAACTTCTCGCTGGTGCTGGACGACGTCCAGGACGGGGACGAGCTCCGCCGGGGCCGTCCCGCGGTCTGGAAGGTCTGGGGCACGGGCCAGGCGATCAATGCCGGCGCGGCGCTCGAGGCGCTCGTGACCCGCTCCGTGGTCGACCTGCTGCCGGCCCGCCATAGCGACCGCACCCGGCCGGCCCTCTCCCTACTGTCGGAGACGATGCTCGCCCTCTGCCGGGGGCAGGTGCTCGATTTGCAGTTCGAACAGCGCGTCGACGTTTCCGTGGACGAGTACGTCGAGATGATTACCCTCAAGACCGGCGCGCTCTTCGAGTGCGCCGCACGGCTCGGCGGCGTTGCCGCCGGGGCCGGCGAAGCCAGCCTGTCCCGAGCCGGCCAGTTCGGCCACCACCTCGGCCTCGCCTTCCAGGTGATCGATGACATCCTCGGGGTCTGGGGGTCGACCCAGCAGACCGGCAAACGGGTCGGAAGCGACCTGAAGAACGGCAAGAAGACGCTGCCCACCCTGGTCGCCCTGAAGTCCGGGCCGGCTGGAAACCGCCGGGTCCTTCGCTCGCTCCTGACGCGAGCCAAATTCACCGCGGAAGAGCTGGAGACCGCCCGGGCGATCATCGGCCAGTCCGGCGCCCTGCAGGTCTGCCGCCGGCAAGCGTCCGAGCATCTGGCCGAGGCGCGCCTGCACCTGTTTTCCATGACGGATCGGCCCAACTGGGCGGTGCGCGCCCTCGGCGACATGGTGACGACGCTCGAGTCCACGCTGGGCTGACCAATATGCCGCATGAGACAATGAGCCTCGGAGGAAGGGGTAAGCGGTTATGCGGATGCCTACCCCGAAAGTTTTGAGCACCATCATCTGGATCCTGCTTGGATTACTCGCGCTCGGCCAGCCGGCGGCGAAGGCTCCCGGGATGGCCAGCAGCGAGGTGCTTGGCGCGCAGGCGGCGCCTGCCGACGCGGCGCTCCGTGGCAAACTCTATGTCGCGCTCGGCGACAGCATCAGCGCGGGCCGCTATGCCACCACGCCGGACAAGGTCTTTCCGGCCCTGGTCGCGAGTCAGCTCGGCATGACGCTGGACCTGGTTGCCAAAAGTGGGGCGAAGGCCGCCTGGGCCCTCCCGCAGCTGGCCGCGATCGACCAGGCGCACCCGGCGCTCGTCACCATTGAGCTGGGCACCAACGACGTCGGTTTCAACACCCCCCTGGCCGACTTCGCCGGACAGTACGACGCCATCGTCAGCGCCCTGAGCGTCCCCGGCACGCGGGTCCTCTGCATCGGCAGCTGGCTCCCCTCGGCGGTGGTCGACGGCGTGATCGCGGACACCTGCCAGCGGCACAGCGGCACCTTCGTCAGCCTGACCGGGTTCTACGGCGATAACAGCCTGCATGCCGCGGACGGCGCGCCGGTCTATCTCGGACGCGCGGACTGGTTCCATCCCGGCAATAGCGGGCACGCCGCGATCGCCCAGGCGGTGCTGGCCAGCCTCGGCGCCGCCCCCACCACCCCCGAGCCGGAGGTGCCACAGCCGCAACCGCCGGCGACACCGGGCACCCCCAGCGTCATCCGCATCACGCCTCGGTAGCGTTCGCTCCGGGTCGCGGGCTGCTGCCCGGCTCGAGCACCTCGTCGATCTTCAGCGCCAGGTGGAGCGAGAGGCGGACCTCGGCCTCGCGCAAATCCCGCCCGAGGATCTCCTCGATCCGGCCAAGCCGGTAGAGCACCGTGTTGCGATGCAGGTGCAACTGGTCGGCGGCTTCGGTCGGGCTGCCGTTCGCGGCCAGGTAGGCGCGCAGCGTCGGCAGCAGGACGCCGGTCCGATCGCGCTGACGGAGCGGAGCCAAAATATCCTCGCGGAAGGCGCGCAGTTCGGGGAGCGGCTGCAGCGCATACAGGAAGCGGTAGAGGCCCAGCTCGCTGAAGGCGGTCGCCGCCGCCACGCCATGCAGCCGCCGACCCATGTGGAGGGCCTGTTCCGCCTCGCGCGCCGCCGTCGAGACCGCCGCCATGCCGGAGCGGGCCGCCCCGTAGCCCAAGGCCACGGGCCCGCCGGTCGCCGCCTGTGCGGCGCGCTGCAACTGGTCGATCAGCGCCCGCGGCTCGGGCGGCCGCCGGGCGGCCAGGCTGATCAAGGCGAGCACCAGATCATGGCGGTCGCGAACCAGCGCGTTCAGCCGCATCGTCCCGAGCTGGCGCTCCCAGGCGGTCCGAAGCGCCCGCGCCTGGCCTGGCTGGGCCGACTGCGCGGCCACCACCAGGTAGGGTGATTCCAGGTCGAATCCCTTGCGCCGAGCCCGCTCGCGCGCCGCCTCGCGGGAGCCCGGGCGGGCCGCCGTCAGCACGTCGAGCAGTTCCTCTTCGACCTCGTCGCGGGCCTCCGAGGCGGCCCGTACCCGCACCAGCTCGATCGCGCAAGCATGCGCGGCGCGACCAACGGCCAGCCGGTGGAGCTCGCCCAGCTCGCCCTCCAGGCCGACCAGGGAGACGAAGCCGGCAATGCTTCCCTGCACCAGGATGGGGGCGATCAGGCGAGATTGCCCCTCGGCGAGCGGTCGGGCCAGCACGGGCGGATCGAAGGCGCTCAGCGGGACGTCCCGGAGCCACTGGTCGAGTGCCAGACGGTCCCGGGCGACGACCGCCGCGATCGGCTCGGCCAGGGCGCTGACGGTCCCGCCGGTCAGGTACTCGATCGTCCCATCCCGCTCCAGCATCGCCGCGACCCCGGTCAGCTCGCTCAAGCGGGCCAGCAGCGGTCGCAGGCCGCGACCGGCGAGGGCCAGCTCGCTCAGCTGCCGGTGAAGATCCTGGGCCCGTTCATGGAGCTCGGCGCGGCGATCGACGATATAGTGCAGGACCCGCTGCTCCACCTCATCGAGCGGCGGGTCTGGCGGCAGCCTCAGCAACGGAAGGCCCTGCGCCTCGGCCAGCTGTCGCGCCTCCTCCGGGATCTGGCCCCGGATCGCGACGCCGGCGACCGCCTGCCCGGCGACCGAGGCAAGCAGGCGGGGCAGCGTCAGGTGCGGATCGAAGGCGTTGAGCATCACGGGATCGATCAGGAGCAGCTCGCCTCCGCGGAGTGGCGCAAACGCCGGTGGGCGGGCGCGCAGCGCCGTGCACCAGCCCACCTCCCGCCGAAGACTGGACGAGCCGGCCACCAGCGCCGTCCCCGCGGGTAGGGCGCCGTGCCATACATCCCCAACGGTCACATGTGGCTGGGT
The DNA here is from genome assembly GCA_039922495.1 of Candidatus Dormiibacter sp. Classification (GTDB taxonomy): domain Bacteria; phylum Chloroflexota; class Dormibacteria; order CF-121; family CF-121; genus JALYYC01. The sequence continues at coordinate 142,318 of JBDTEO010000011.1, read as the reverse complement.
CGGCGCGGCTGCGGTCAAGGCCTCCATCGTTTGTGCGTCCTGCCCGACGCGGGCCAGTGACCCCGAATTATCGCACAGCGGTGCCTCAGGTTTGAGACATCCTGCACAATCAGTGCTGGGCTCGCCCCCAGGGGCTGCCGGAGCGCGGAGGGTCAGCGCCGCGCGGTCTTCTTCGCCTTGCTGCCCTTGACCCCGTTGCCGTTGGCTTTGGCCGGGGCTTTTTTGAGGCCGCCACGCCAGAGCGATTCGAGGTCGTAGTAGGAGCGCTCGCCCGGCAGGAAGACGTGCACGATCACGCTGGCGAAGTCGAGCACCACCCAGGAGCCCTCCTGATAGCCGGCCGTCCGGAGCGGCAGAACGCCCTTGACCTTGCAGGCGGCGACGATCGCGTCCGTGATGGCCCGCACCTGGCGGTCCGTGTCGCCCTCGCAGATGACGAAGTAATCGGCGATCGACGTCTTCTGCCGGATGTCGATGCGGACGACACCCCGGGCCTTCTTTTCTGCAGCGGCATCCGCGATCAGCCGGCTGAGTTGAAGGGGAGTCGCCATCCGTTTCGATTATCCCATCCGGTTCGCGGGGAGGTATAGCCCTCGTTCGTGAATGTAGGTGGCCACCGCCGGCACCAGGAAGGCATCGACCGGCCGGCCCTGCGCCAGGCGCTCGCGGACCATGCGGGCCGAGATGGGGGGCGTTCGCAGCGTGACCAGCTGGGTGCGTCGGGGAGGAAATCCAAGTCGTTCCAGCTCGCCAGCCTCCATGCTGACATCGGGCCGGCTGAAGATCGTAAAGCTCGCCTCGTCAAGCAGCGTCTCGCACGCGTGCCAGGTCCGGATCTGGAGGGCGGCATCGGATCCGAGGAGCAACGTAAACGCGCGAAGCGGTTCGTTGTGGCGCAGCTGCCGCACGGTGTCGATCGTGTAGGACACGCCGCCGCGCTCGACCTCGAGACTGGAGGCCGAAATCCCCTCGAGCGCCGCGACCGCGAGCTGCACCATGCGCAGCCGGTCGGCGGCGGGAGCCAGCGGCGGCCTGGCTCGATGCGGCGGCTGCGCATTGGGCATCAACCAGACCTCGTCAAGGCCGGCGCGGCTCTTCAACTGGGTCGCGGCGCTCAGGTGGCCGCGGTGAACCGGATCGAAGGTGCCCCCCAGAATCCCGGTCACGGCCGGCCCTCAGCGCTCCGGATCGTAGAGGAACTCCACCTCGCGGATCCGGACTGCCTCGCCACCCGTCGCCCCATGCCGGGCGAGCGCCTCGTTCAGCCCCCAGCGGTCGAGCGTTCGCTGGAAATGCGCCAGTGCCTCCGGGTTGGTGAGGTCGGTCATCGCCAGCAATCGCTCCAGCTGCATCCCAGAGACACGGAAGCCGCCCTGCTCGGCTTCGATCGTAAAGGGCTCGGCGCTGGCGGGGCCGCGGTAGACCTTGAGCGCAGCGAGCGGCTCGGCGGCCGTGGCGCCGGTCGGCCGCTTGAGGGAGCGCCAGGCGGCCCAGAGCAGGTCTTTGACCCCCTCCCCCGTGACCGCCGAAATCGGAAAGGTGCGGCGCCGCAGCTTGACCAGCCGCTGGCGGAAGGCCACCACCTCAGCCGGGTCCGCGACCGCGTCCATCTTGTTGAGGGCGATCAGCTGCGGTCGCCGCGCCAGCGCCGCGTTGTAAGCCTTGACCTCGGCCCGGACCTGCTGGTAATCGCGCCAGAGCTGATCCCCGTCGCCGGCCGAGACATCGAGGACGTGGATCACCACGCGCGTCCGCTCGATGTGGCGCAGGAACTGCAGGCCGAGCCCCGCGCCGGCGTGGGCACCCTCGATCAGGCCGGGCAGATCGGCCATCACGAAGCCGGCCTCGTCGTCGAGCTGAACCACACCAAGCACCGGCTCGAGGGTGGTGAACGGATAGTCGGCAATCTTGGGCTTGGCCGCGCTCGACGCGGCCAGCAGCGTCGACTTCCCCGCATTGGGCAGGCCGAGCAAGCCGACGTCCGCGATCAGTTTCAATTCCAGGTCGAGCCAGCGCGCCTGGCCCGGCTCGCCGAGTTCCGCGAACCGCGGGGTCTGGCGGGTGGCACTCTTGAAGGAGGCGTTGCCGCGGCCGCCGCGACCCGCGGCCGCGACCCGCAGCTGCTGCCTTACCGCAACCAGGTCGGCGAGCACCGCGCCGGTGTCATCTTTGACGACCGTGCCGGGGGGAACTTTGAGGATGAGGTCGCTCCCATCCTTGCCATGCCGCCGGCTCCCCCCGCCGCGTCCGCCACCGGTGGCCGCGAAGTGGTGCTTGAAGCGGTAATCCTGCAGCGTGTTCAGCTGCTCGGAGACTTCGAGCAGGACGTGGCCGCCGCGCCCGCCATTCCCGCCATCCGGGCCACCGCGCGGTACGTACTTCTCGTGGCGGAAACTGAGCGCACCCGCCCCACCGTCGCCGGCCTTGACGAAGATCCGTGTGTGGTCGGTGAACATGACGGCGGCAGCGCCCGGCTGCCTTCGGCCTAGCCGGCTTCGGCGAGGACGGAGACTTTCTTGCGCCCGTGGCCGGTCCGCTCGAAGCGAACGATGCCGTCGATCAGGGCGAAGAGCGTGTGATCTCGGCCCATGCCAACGTTGACCCCAGGGAAGATGGCGGTGCCGCGCTGGCGGAGCAGGATGGTGCCCGCGTGCACCGATTGCCCGGCGCCGGTCTTTAGCCCGAGCCGCTGGCCAACACTGTCGCGACCGTTGCGAGAACTGCCTCCACCTTTCTTATGTGCCATCGGTCACTCTCCCGTTTTTGGTGATTTCTTTGCCCGTCCGGGCGGATGGATCGCGCCGATCCGGAGCTCCGAGAGCTGCTGGCGGTGGCCGATCTTGCGCCGGTGACGCTTGCGCGCCTCGAACTTGAAGACAATGATCTTCTCGCCCGAGCGATGCGCCACCACGGTGGCATCGACCAGGGCCCCGGAGACCAGGGGCGTCCCGATCACCGGGCGATCATCGCCGCCGAGCATCAGCACCGAGTCCAGGCGGACCTGCGCGCCGACGTCCTCGGGGACGCGGTCGACCAGGATGCGGTCGCCTTCCGAGACTCTGAACTGCTTTCCGCTGGTCGCGACGATGGCAAACATCATTCAGCGCCCCCGGGCGCGACTTCGTAGTCTATCACGGGATCTGCTCGGGTCCCCGGTCGACGTGGCTTTCGTAGAAGCGCGTGATCTCGTTTTGATCGTAGGAGTCCAGGAAGTCGACGTAGTGCCAGGCGACCAGCGCCACTTTCTTCTGCATGCCCTGCGTGTAGGGGGTCATGACCAGCTTGACCTCGTTGAACTGGGGGTCGAGCGGCGCCAGGTCCTTGACGTAGTGCTCGAGCTGGTTGCGCAGCGTGGTGCAGTCGCTCCCGCTCGGGCAGTTGTAAAGGATGGCGATCCCCCCGTGCTCGAGGTTGTGGACGAACTGGCCGTCCTGCAGGGTGGCGATCGTCTGCCAGGCCACCGGCGCGAAGCCCTGGACGTTGTAGTGCGGTCCCGAGGTGGGCGGGTAGAACTTGTAGGTCGGGGTCGTCGAGGGGTCGACGTGGGTCGCCGTGCCCTCGTCGGCAATCGCCTGGCCAACCGGCGTGGTCACCGCCTGGAACTTGAGGTGGCTGGCCTGCGCCACCTGCGACTGGTGATTCAGGATCAGGGCGACGACCACGATGGCCAGGGCCAGCCCGACGACACCGCCCCCGATGATCAACAGGTTGCGCCGGTCGCGGGCCTTCTGCCGGGCGGCGGCCTCTTCCCGCTGGGCCTGGCGCATCGCCTTGAGTTCCCGCTGCGTCTTGGACATCCGCGCTTATTGTCCCGTAATCAGCCTAAACCGAGCATGAGGCCCGGACCCGGCGATCAGCCGGCCGTGACGACGACTGGATTCTGGTCGGAGGCGCCGGTGATCTGGGCATTGCTGCTATTACCGGAGACGACGTTGGTGTGCGGACCGAGCGAGGCCGAGGCGAGCTTCGCGGTAAAGATGATCGTAAGGGTGGCGCCGTTGAACCCGCCGGCGGGAATCGTAAAGGGCCCCCACTGGGGTGTCCCGCCGCCCGCGGCCGGTTGGAGGCGCGACGTGGCGGCCTTGCCATTGATCGTGATGCCGAACGTCGACTTGAAGCTGAACCCCTGGGGCAGGGTGTCGGTGACCGTCACCGCCTGGGCGGCATCGTTGCTGTCGTTTTCGACCGTGATCGTGTAGCTCACGGTCCCGTCCTGACTGGTGTAGGGCCCAATCGGCGAGACGGTCATCACCACCGGGATCGAGGTCCCCTTGCCGACCGCGATCGAGGCACTGTTGCCAATCGTCTGGGCCGGGATGTCGTTGACGCCGGTCACCGCGCTCGTCACGCTATACAGGCCGGGCTTCACCGCCGGCAGGACGCGCGCCTGGAAGGTGAGCCGCAGCGACCCGGGCGCGCCGTTGGCCGCGCCGGGCACATCCCACGAGGCCCAGACCGGCAGCAAGCTGCCGGCCGGCGGATCGACCGACTGGGTGCGCGAGCTGTTGCCCTCGTAGGCCGAGGTCGCCTGGTAGAGAAAGCCGGGGGGCAGGCTAACCGAGACCGCCACCCCTTTGGCGGTGGCGGAGCCCACGTTGGCGACGGAGACGACGTAGGTGGCCGTGCCGCCGGTGTTGACCTGGGCGGTCGTCGCCGCAGTGGTCAGGTTCAGCGCCGGCCGCGGTTCGATCACCAGGGCGACCGGGTCCCCCTGGTCGAGCTCCACCGCGGTCGAACTGACCACCTTGATGTGATTCTGGTAGTCGCCGGGCTTGCTGGCGGCCTGCACCTTGAAGCTGATGACCAGCGCGCTCTCGCGGGTGGCGGTGCCCGCCGGGATGGTGAAGGTCCCCCAGCGAGGATTCCCGGAGGCGGCCGGATCGCTGACCGCCGTCCGGATGGCATTGCCACCGAGCGTGGTCAGCTCGTAGTAACGAAAGCCGGCCGGCAGCACATCTTCGATCGTCAGGCCGCGGGCGGGACCGGTTCCGGTGTTGCGGATCGAGAGCGTGATCCCGGCAAACGCCCCGGGGGCGAGATGGCCCTTGTGATCAGGACCGCTGGTGACGTCGGTGCTCTGGGTGATCACCAGCCGCGAGCTGCTTGCGGCGCCGCACCCCGCGAGAGCGATCGCGCTCAGCAAGAGGAGGATCAGGCCGGCCCCAACCCTGCCGCGCCGCTCGCGGCCGTCTCGTATCTGGATCGTGCTGTGCTCCATCCGCATTGATTACCCAAACCGTCATGCCGCAGGCCTGCAGCAAGCGCTCGACCAGGTGCATCGGCATTCCGACGACATTGTCATAGGGTCCGCGGATCGAACGCACAAGCCGCCGACCTTCGCCCTGTATAGCGTAGGCACCGGCCTTATCCTGCGCCTCGCCGGTCTGCAGGTAGGTAGCGATCACGCGAGGTGAAAGATCACGCATGGTGACATAGGTGCGGGAGTACCCATCGGTCTTACGCCGTCCTCGCCCGCAGCGCACCGCGACCGCGGTATAGACGACGTGCGTCCGGCCGGACAGCGTCCGCAGCATGGCTGCCGCGCCGGCCTCGTCGACGGGCTTGCCGTAAGCCCGGCCGTCCAGGGCGACCACGGTGTCGGCGCCAACCACGGTCGCATCCGGAAAGCGGCGGGCGACCGCGGCCACTTTGGCGCCGGCGGCCCATTGGGCCAGCCGCAACGGCGTCAACGGTCGCGGTGGGCGCTCATCGATGCGCGCCGGCACGGTGCGGAAGCGAACCCCAAAAGCGGCCAGGATCTCGATCCGCCGCGGCGACGCGGAGGCCAGGATCAGCGGCGGCTCCCGCGGGCGATTGGTGGCTTGATCAGACACGCAACATCCGCAGCAGCAGCGCCGGCGCGAGCCCGCACGCCAGGGACAGCGCCGGAGCCAGCAGGGCCAGCGGACGCCGGATGGCCGGCGGCGATCCGGCCCTGGCAGTCTTGATCAGGGGGGTCACCTTAAGCGCCACCAACAGCGCGGCCGCGAGCAGCCCCCAGGCGAGCGACGTCTGCAGCGCGGCGATCACGGCCAGCGTGACCCCTGCGAACCGGGCCGTTGGCGGCCACCCGGAGCGGGCCAATGCCAAAAGGAGCGCGAGCCGGCGGCGGCTCGGCGAGCCGGACGGACCGGATGCGAGCGAGCGAACGCCCGGGACCGTGATCAGATCGACGATCAGAAGCACGGCAGCCAGGGCGCCGAGGCCGAGCGTGTCGTGCGCCGCCACGGCCAGCAGCAAGAGGCCCAGCACCAACTGGCCTTCGAGCGGTTCGCGCGCCCGAGCCAGTCGATCGGTCACGAGCAGCAGGCGCGCCACGAGCAAGGCGGCGCCCGCGGCGGCGACCCACTGGAAGCGCCCCATCAATCCAGCGTTCGCGGCGGCGGTGCTTTGCAGAATGACCAGCGCCGTGGCCGCGAGCACCACGGCGGGCTGCCGGCGAACGCCCGTCGCAATCGCCATCAACACCAGGGTGCCGGCCAGGCCAACCATCTGGGCGCGAGGGCTCCAGGGTTGCCCGGTCAGCGCGGCAAACAGCGTCGTCGCGGCCAGTAGGAGGAGCGCCAGCCAGGCAACGCGTTCCTTTTGGGGTTCGGTCTCAAAGCCGGTCGCGACCAGCCCGGCCAGCGCCGCCCAACGGAGGCCTGGGGCCACCGCCAGCACGGTGGCCAGGCCGGGCAACAGGATCCAGGCCCGGCCGGGCGCGGCGGTCAGGGCGCCTGCTGTCAACAGCAGGGCGGCCGCGAGCAACGCGGGGCCGTCGAAAGAAAAGGTCAGGTCCTGCAACGCGGGGCGCGCGAGCGGACCGGCCAACAATGCCACCGCCGCCAGGGCCGCCGCGGCAACCAGGAGGAGCACTCTGATAGCCTGGTCGGCCGGCGCGGGCAGTGTCCAGCGGGACGCGATCGCGGGGATGAGCGCGAGGGCGCCCGCGGCGGCCGCCGTGAACACGCCGACCGGGGCCGCCGCGGTCAGGATGGCGGCTCCAGCGCCAGTCAGCAGGGTGAGGGCCTGGGCCCGCTCGGCGGCATCCAGGGGGCTGATCAACCAGGCCGTGCCAACCGCCGCGAGCAACCACGGTACGGCGGTCAGCAGTGCCGGGTTTTCCCCGACGGGGAATTTGCTGGCGGCGAAGAGCGCGACCAGCACGGTTGCCGCCAGGGTCATGGCTCGACTGGTCAGCGCCTCGAAACTGAGGCGACTGGTGGCTTTGGGGCGGCGGATCAGGAGCGTTCCGAGCAAGGGGCCAATCAGCCAGGCCGGCCCCAACCGCCAGTCGGTGACGAAGACGATCGACCAGGCCGTCCCCAGCAGCATCAGGACGGTCGCGATGCGACGCAACCAACCGCCCCGCAGGTAGGCGCCCAGTAACCCCAGCACGAACCCGGCCAGCGGCAGCCAGACGATCACGGGCGCAGGACCGCGAGGGCAATCACGGCGAAAAACGCGGTCCACAGCCCACGGCCGAGCCAGCGACGCGACACTCGGAGGGAGACGCGCCTGGAAGGGCGAGGCAGGCTCGGCAGGCGGAGGGTCAGGGACCGATCGACGCCGAGCCGGTCCGTCCGCAGCAAGGCGACGCTGGCGACGACGAGCACCAGCGTGGCGAGCGGTGCCGGCCAGGGTGTTCGCGCCAGGCTGAATCCAAACAGGCTCAGCGTGAAACTGCCCGGCGCCACTGGCCGGACTGCCTGGCCGGCCGGGAGCACCAGCGAGCTGAGCAGCAGGGCCGGAAATGCCGCCGCGACCAGCAATCCGGCCCCCCACACCGCCGCGACGTCGATCGTCCATCGCTCCACCGGGCGGAGCCGGGACAGCGCGGCGATCGCCGCCACGATCACGACCGCGGTGGCGGCGAGCAGCGCCGCCAGCTGCCCGCTGGCGCGCAATCCCACGGCCGCGATCCACAGGCCGATGAAGGCGGCGCTGCCGGGCAGCATGGCCAGGGCGATCAGCGCCAGCGCGCCGGCCGGTCGCTTGAGCGGCAGGTGAACCGAACAGAGTCCCGTGAGCAGGATCAGTTGCAGCCAGATCCAGATGCTCGCGACCCCGAGCACGGGCGCGCTGCTCGCCAGCAGCGCGAGCGCGATGGCTGCCTGGGTGATCAGCAGCAAGGCGGGTGGCCGCTCGCGACGCCCGAAGAAGAGCAGCAGCGCGCTGGTGGCCGCCAGCAGCAGGCTCGCCGAAAAGACCGCGATCTCCAGCGGCCGCCCCGGCAGATGGCCGCCCATCAGGGCGACCAATCGGAGCAGCAGATAGCCGGCCGGCGCCGCAAACACCACCGCCGGTTCGAAGGCCACCGGCGCCGCCGGTCCGCTGCTCGGCAAGGCCAGCGCGGCCACCCGCGTCAGGACGGGCAGAAGGGCGAAGAGAAACGCGGCGGGCCCCAAGGTGTCCGAGGGCACCCCGGAGAAGGCACTCGTCCCGACCGATTCGATCGCGCTGGCGGCCGCCAGCAGAAGCCCCACGTCCGCGACCCCGATGGCCAGCCGCAGCGGCCGCTGCCGCGGGGCCGCTTCATCAAGCGTGCCGCTCCAGGCGAGCGTCAGAACCTGTAAGGCGATGTAATCGAGCAGGAGGCTGGGTGCCAGCAACACCGCCAACGCGGCTGCGCTGGTGAGCAGCCACGAGGGCCAGGGATCGCGGCGATCCCCAGGCATTCGGAGGCGGACCAGCATCAAGAGGGCCGCGGTGGTCAGCATGACCGCGCTGAACGCGAGTGAGAGGGCATCGAGGCGAATCGCGAGGTCGGCGTAGGGGAAGGTCGTCAGGTAGGGGACGTCGACGCGCTCGCCGGGAGCCAGCCGCAACAGTTCGATCACCGACACCAGCGCGGCCAGCCCCGTGGCACCGACCGCGATCCAACCATTTTCCGGGTGGCGCGGTCGACGCCAGACGACGGCCGCGGCGATCAGCAGCGCCATGAAGGGCAAGAGCGCCTGCACGGCAAGCGGCATCGGCTAGCTCTTTACAGGCGTGGACGAAGGGCGCGCTAGCGCGCGATGCGAGGGGTTGGGACGGAACCCTGCAACGGGACTTCTTCGGCGCAGTACGGACAGACGCTCCAGCCCAGCTTCAGCTGCTTGTTGCACCGTGGGCAGAGTTTACTGAACTGCGTTTTGCAATGCGGGCAGAGCACGTACTGGGAGTCGATCGGTTCGCCGCAACTCGGGCAGGGCCGCAGCTCGCGAACGGGGCCGCCTGGCTCGGAGAGCGCCTGGGTCTCCAGCTCGAGCGCGCGCCGCTCCGCCATCGTCAATGGCGGCCGGATGATCATGTAAATGAAGAGGCCAAAAATCGGCAGGAGCAGGGACAGGCCGGTGGCGAACACGTGAAAGGCGACGCTGTTGGAGCGCTCCCGGGCGTCGCGGAAGGCCCAGTAGGAGAGGCTCAGCCAGAAAGCCAGCAGGTAGAAGATGACGATGTAGAGGAGTGGTCGCAGCGGCTTCAGGTCAGGCAAAGGGCCTCCTCGGATTTCCAGAATTGACTGCCGATACCTTACCCTATCCAGCCGCTGGGCCCAGCAGCCGCTGAAGCCGATCGACCGCTTCCTGCGCCTCCGCCAGCCGGGCCCGTTCGCGCTGCACGACAGCCTCCGGCGCCTTGCCGGTAAAGTCGGCATTTCGCAGCTTTCCCTCGATCAACGCGATCTCGGCCCGTTTCTTTTCCAACTCGGCACGGAGCCGGTGCGTCTCGGCGCCATCGTCTTTCGGCAGCCCGAGCGTCACCGTCGTCTCCCCCACGACAACGGTTCGCCGGGGGGCGTCGGCGGCCAGCGCCCCATTCAGATCCAGTTGGGCCAGCGTGGCCAGGTACTGCCGGCCCACGGCATCCCTAAGGAGTGGCCGCGGCGACTGGATCTCCGCCGGCTGGCGGCGCGCCCTCGGATCGCTGGCGTGGCGCAGATTGCGGACCGCCCGCACCACCTCGAGGAGGTGCGACATCTCCTCCAGCAGCTTGGGATCCTCCAGCCTCGCGTCCGGGGTCGGCCAGGGCGCCAGCATGATGGTCTCGCCCTCGTGCGGGATCCGCTGCCAGAGCTCTTCGGTGATGAACGGCATGATCGGATGCAGGAGCTTGAGCGTCGTCTCCAGGACCTTGATGGCAACCGCCCGCGCCGTCGTCGCCGAGGCCGAGCCCGCCTGCAGTCGCGGCTTGATCACTTCCAGGTAGTCGTCGGCGAACTCGTGCCAGGAGAACTCGTACAGGCCGTCGATGGCGGGGCCGAACTCGAAGCGTGAAAACGACGCGGTCACGAGCCGGGTCACGGCGCTCAGCCTTCCCAGGATCCAGCGGTCGGCCGGCTCGAGGGTGGCCGTCACGATCGGCATCGGCCGCGCGCCCTCGGGGACCCCGGCGAGCAGTAACCGCGTCGCATTCCAGAGCTTGTTGGCGAACAGCTGGTAGGACTTGATCTTTTCCTCGGAGAACCGGATGTCCTGGCCGCTCGTCCCAAAGTAAGCGCACCATGCGCGGGTCGCGTCCGCGCCGTATCGATCGATCACCTCCAGGGGGTCCACTCCAGTGCCGAGCGATTTGCTCATCCGGCGCCCATCCGGGGCCAGCACCGTGCCGTGGATGATCACGTCCTGAAAGGGCAGCACATCGAGGAAATAGCGGCTGGTGAAGACCATCCGCGCCACCCAGAGATAGAGAATGTCCCGCGCCGTGTCGAGCACCTGGGTCGGATAGAAGCGGTCGAGGTCCTCTGTCTTTTTCGGCCAGCCCAGCGTGGCAAAGGGCCAGAGCGAGGAAGAAAACCAGGTGTCGAGCACGTCGGGATCCCGGGTCAGGGTTCGGTCGCCGCATTGCTCGCAGGCCGACGGCTCCGTCTCGTACGCGACCGCGTGGCCGTTGCCGCAGGTCCACACCGGGATGCGGTGGCCCAGCCAGAGTTGGCGCGAGATGCACCAGTCGCGGATGTTGCGCATCCAGCGGAGGTACTGCTCCTTCCAGCGCGTCGGGTGAAAGCGCAGCTCGTCCTGCTCGGCCACCGCGATCGCCGGCAGCGCAAGCGGCTTCATCTTGACCCACCACTGCGAGGAAACGAGCGGCTCGATGACGGCGTTGCAGCGGTCGCAGTGGCCAACCGAGTGACGGTAGGGTTCGACCTTCTGCAAGGCGCCCCCCGCCCTGAGCATCTCGATGATCCGCTCGCGGGCCTGCGGAACCTTCAGGCCGTCGAGCTCGGGCACGTCCGGGATGTCCATGCGCCCATCCAGGTGCAGGATGTTGCGCACCTCGAGCTTCTGGCGCTCGCCGATCTCGTAGTCGGTCAGGTCGTGGCCGGGCGTCACCTTGACGGCGCCGGTGCCGAACACGAGGTCGACCGCGTCGTCGGCCACGATCGGTACGCGCCGGTGGACGATGGGCAAGGTCACGGTCTTGCCGACGAGGTCGCGATATCGGTCATCCTTCGGGTTCACCGCGACGCCGGTGTCGCCCACCATCGTCTCTGGGCGGGACGTGGCCACCGAGATCGTGCCGCCGCCGTCGACCGGGTAATCGAGGTAATAGAGATGGTCGTCGGTTTCGACAAAGACCACCTCGAGATCCGAGATCGCGCTCTGGTCCCGGGGGCACCAGTTCACGATCCGCGGCCCGCGGTAGATCAGGCCCGCTTTCCAGAACCCGACGAAGGCGGCGTTGACGGACGCCACGTAGTCGCGGTCCATCGTAAAGCGGTTGCGCGACCAGTCGGCGCTGAAGCCGAGTCGGCGCATCTGCTTGAGGATCGTGTGGCCGGTCGTCTCGTACCACCGCTGGACCATCTGATCCCAGGCCTCGCGGCCGATCGCCTCTTTCGAGCTGTGCTTTTTGGCGAGCTGCTTTTCCAGCACGTTCTGGGTTGCGATGGCGGCGTGATCGGTCCCCGGGACCCAGAGCACCGCGTCGCCGAGCATCCGGTGCCAGCGGACCAGGACGTCCTGCAGCGCGTACATCGCGTGGCCCATGTGCAGGTCCCCGGTGATGTTCGGCGGCGGCATCGAGATGGTGAAGGTGTTGCCAGTCCGGCTTTCGCGCGGCTTGAAATAGCCGGCGCGCTCCCAGACCTCGTACCAGCGCTGCTCGACCGCCTTCGGATCGTATCGGGTGTCCATCAAGGACACCAGTTTAAAGACCCTAGGCTGAACGGCCCGGCGTATCGGCGTTGGCGGCCGCGGCCTCTTCCAGGCCGACCGGCTCGTTGACTACCGACGGCGTCTCGGCCGAGGAGCGGGGCAGGAGAGCCTCGGCGATCACCTCGTCCATGCTCTTGACGAACTTGAAGATCAGCCGCTTTCGCACCTCGGCCGGGATATCCACGATGTCCGGCCGGTTGTCCTCCGGCAGCAGCACCGTTTTGATTCCGAGGCGGTGCGCGGCGAGCACCTTCTCCTTGAGGCCACCGATCGGCAGCACGCGGCCCCGTAAGGTGATCTCCCCCGTCAGCGCGACGTCCGACCGGATCGGCCGCTGGCAGAGCGCCGAGATGATGGCGAGTGCCATCGAAATCCCAGCCGATGGACCGTCCTTGGGAATTGCCCCCTTGGGAATGTGGATGTGCAGGTCAAGCTTCTCGCGGAAATCGGGCGCGATGCCGAGGGCCTCCGCGTTGGAGCGGGCATAGGAGAGCGCGGCGCGCGCCGACTCCTGCATGACGTCGCCCATCTGGCCGGTGAGGTTCAGGTTGCCCTTGCCGGGCATGGTGATCACCTCGATCGTGAGGAGGACGCCACCGACCTCGGTCCAGGCCAGCCCATTGGCCACGCCGACCAGGTGCTCCTTGTGGCCCTCGTCGGGCTTGTAGCGGGGTGGCCCCAGCAGGTCGTCCAGCCGGTTGGGACCGACGGTCATCCGCCGGGTCTTGCCCCGGACCACCTCGCGCGCGACCTTGCGACAGATGGTCGCAATCGATCGATCGAGGTTGCGAACCCCCGCCTCGCTCGTGTAGCGGCTGATGACCCGCACAATCGCCCCACGCGTGAACTCGATGTGCTTGTCGCTGAGGCCGTGGTCGGCGAGTTGGCGAGGGATAAGAAACTCTCGCGCGATCACCAGCTTCTCCTCCGCGGTGTAGCCCGAGAGGTTGATGACCTCCATGCGGTCGAGCAGTGGCCGAGGGATGGCGTAGAAAAGGTTCGCCGTCGTGATGAACAGGACATCAGAGAGATCGAATGGGATCTCCAGGTAGTGGTCGGAGAAATGGCTGTTCTGTTCCGGGTCCAGAACCTCGAGCATGGCCGACGACGGATCGCCGCGGAAGTCGGACGACATCTTGTCGATCTCGTCCAGCAGGAAGACCGGGTTGTGGGTCCCGGCTTCACGAAGCCCCTTGATGATCCGCCCGGGCATCGATCCGACGTAGGTCCGGCGATGGCCACGGATCTCCGCCTCGTCGGACACGCCGCCCAGGGAGACTCGGACGAATTTGCGGCCGAGCGCCCTCGCGATCGACTTGCCCAGGCTAGTCTTGCCCACCCCCGGCGGACCGATGAAGCACAGGATGGGGCCCTTGGGGGACTTGGTCAGCTGGCGGACGGCCAGAAACTCGAGGACGCGCTCCTTGATCTTCTGCAAGCCGTGGTGATCTTCATCCAGCACGCGCTCGGCGGCCCGCAGATCGGTCACGTCCTCACTGAACTCGTGCCAGGGGAGGGAGACCACCAGGTCCAGGTAGTTGTGAAGGACGGAGATCTCGGGCGAGCCGGGGGGCATGCGGTCAAGGCGATCCACATCCTTGAGGAGGCGCTCCTGCACCGCCTCGGACAGCTCGAGGGCCCGGACCTTCTCGCGTAATTCGTCCAGCTCATCGAGCTGGGAATCCTCGCCGCCCAGCTCTTCCTGGATGACGCGCATCTGTTCCTTGAGGTAAAACTCTTTCTGCCGGCGATCGATCTGCTGGCGGACCCGCGACCGGATGCTGCGGTCCATATCGAGGATCTCGATCTCCCGGTGCAGCACGCTGCCAAGCTTCTCCAGCCGGGCATTCATCTGGAAGGTCTCGAGCACATCCTGCTTGTCAGTCACGCCGATGTTGAGGTTGGCCGTGACAATGTCGGCCAGCCGGCCAGCGTCGTCGACGCCTCGAACCGTCAGGTTGACCTCTGGTGGAACCTTCTTGTCGAGCTCCACATAGCGATCGAAGAGGTCGACAATGCCCCGCATCAGCGCCCCGAGCTCCGGCGACGGCTGGAAGTCCTCATCGAGCCGCGCGACGTCAACGCGAAGATGGGGCTCGGTCTGCACGAACCGCTCGATCACCGCGCGCGAGGTGCCTTCGATCAGCACCTTGATCGTGTTGTCGGGAAGCTTGAGCATCTGCACGACCTCACCGAGCACACCCACACGAAAGATGTCTTCCTCGCGCGGGTCTTCACAGTCAGCGCGGCGCTGTGTGCAGACGAAAATCTGCTTGCCCTGCCCCATGGCCTCCTCGAGCGCGTCAATCGAGCGCTCCCGGCCGACATAGAGCGGCACGATCATGTGCGGGAAGAGGACGACGTTCTTGAGCGGAAGGAGCGGAAGCTGCAGGGTGGCCGGCCGGTCGGTCACGGGCACGTCGACCGGTTCCGCGCGGGGGTCAGGCCGTCTGCTCGGGCGCGATCTCCTCGAGCTCTTCTTCCGAGTAGATCTCGGGCTCCGTGCTGAAGTTCACTGACTTTTCGGTGATGACGCATCGCTTGACCTCCGGGCGTGACGGAACTTCGAACATGGAGTTCAGCAGGATATCTTCGATGATGCTCTTGAGGCCGCGGGCGCCGGTCCCACGCTGCAGCGCCTTGCGCGCGATGGCGGTCAGGGCCGCCGGCTCGAAGACGAGTTGCACGTCATCCAGCGCGAAGAACTTCTGGTACTGCTTGACAAAGGCGTTCTTGGGCTCGGTGAGAATGCGAATGATGTCGGCCTCGTCGAGGTAGTCGAGCGTCACCGTGATCGGCAGGCGGCCAACGAACTCCGGAATCAGACCGTATTTGAGCAGGTCCATCGGCTGAAGTTGCTTCAACATGCGCGTTGTTTCCTTGGTCCGGTTGGCATGGACCTCCGAGCCGAAGCCGATCTGCTTGTGGCCGATCCGGTGCTCGATCAACCGCTCGAGACCGTCGAAGGCCCCACCGCAGATGAAGAGGATGTTGGTGGTGTTGATCTGGATGAAGTCCTGGTGGGGATGCTTGCGGCCGCCCTGCGGCGGCACGTTGGCGATCGTCCCCTCGAGGATCTTCAGCAACGCCTGCTGGACGCCCTCACCCGAGACATCCCGGGTGATCGAGGGGTTGTCGGACTTGCGCGCGATCTTGTCGATCTCGTCGATGTAGATGATGCCCCGCTCGGCACGGGCGATGTCGAAGTCCGCCGCCTGGATCAGGCGGAGCAGGATGTTCTCGACATCCTCGCCGACATAGCCGGCTTCGGTCAGCGAGGTGGCATCGGCGATCGAGAAGGGGACGTCGATGATCTTCGCCAGCGTCTGGGCAAGCAACGTCTTGCCGCAGCCGGTCGGGCCGACCAGCAGCACGTTCGACTTCTGTAGCTCCACGTCGCCCGCCATCTTGCTGTGGGCGATTCGCTTGTAATGGTTGTAGACGGCGACAGAGAGGACCCGCTTGGCGTGATCCTGTCCGACGACATACTGGTCGAGCGCCGAGCAGATGGTCTTCGGATTCGGAATCAGGCCGCCCTTCGTGCGCTTCTGCGACGTGGTCTTGGTGTCTTCCTCGAGGACCTCCTGGCAGAGGTCGATGCACTGGTCGCAAATGTAGACGCCGGGACCGGCGACCAGTTTGCGGACCTGCGATTGGTCCTTCCCGCAGAAGGAGCAACGCGTGTGGCGGCGGCGATCCTCGCGTTCGTTCATCGAGAGGTCTTGGGGCCTTCCCGCTCGGGTCCCATCTTCGGCTCGGGGCGCATCCCGACACCGGCCGAACTCAGCTCGAGCCGTCCGTCTTTGGCCACCGAGCCGTCCGCGTCGCGGCCGGTGCTGACGATGATGTCGTCGATGATGCCGTACTGCTTGGCCTCCTCGGCGCTCATGAAGAAGTCGCGCTCCGTATCGCGCTCGATCTTCTCGATCGGCTGGCCGGTATGGCTGGAGAGGATGTCGTTGAGCGTCTTGCGGATGCGCAGGATCTCCTGGGCGTGGATCTGGATGTCCGAAGCCTGACCCTGGAAGCCACCCGATGGCTGGTGGATCAGGATCCGCGTGTTGGGCAGCGCGAAGCGCATGCCCTTGGTCCCACCGGCCAGCAGGACGGTCGCCATGCTGGCGGCCAGACCCATGCAGACGGTCGAGACGCGCGGGCTGACGTAACGCATCGTGTCGTAGATCGCGAGACCGGCGGTGACCACGCCACCAGGGCTGTTGATATAGATGTTGATGTCCTTGTCGGGGTCCTCCGACGCCAGGAACAGGAGCTGCGCCATGACGACGTTGGCGACCTGGTCATCGATCGGGGTCCCGATGAAGATGATCCGGTCTTTGAGCAGCCTGGAATAGATATCGAAGGCGCGCTCGCCCCGGTTGGTCGTCTCGATCACCATGGGGATGAGGGCTTCGGGTCGACGGCTGAGCCGTTCGAAATTCATGGGCTGGCTCTCCTGTTCGCCATTATAGGGGTCGATTCTTACAATCCAGTCTTCCGCGTACTCACTTTTGAATACGACGGTTAATCGGCCTTCTTCTTTCCCGACGGGCGCCGCTGCCCCTTCGACGCCGGCTCAGCCTCGGGCTCTCCCGCTTCCGAGGGAGCACCAATTGTATCCGAAGAATCTGGAGCCGCAAGGTTCCCGAGATAGTCGATCGTCTTGCGCATCAAGAGCTGGTGGCGGAAGTAGGCCCGCACCGGGTCCGCGGTCCGCAGGTCACGCGCGCGCCGGGCAGCCTGCTGGTCCTCCGAGAGGGCGACGCTCAGGGCGGCATCGATCTCGGAATCGGGCACGGTCACCCCGGCCCGCTCGGCAACCGTCGCCAGCGCCAGCTCGAGGCGGACCTTCTGGACGGCTGGCGCGCGCTGCTCTGCCCGAAGGGCTTCCACGGTGGTCTTGGTGTATTCGAGATAGCGGTCGACTTTGATGCCCTGCTCCTGGAGGCGGAGTTCCAGCTCACGCAGGCGTCGATCGATTTCCTGGTCGATCAGCGCCTCCGGCACCTCGACCTGGAGGCGCTCATCCAACGCGGTCAGGACCTCATTCTCGAAGCGCTGTTCGTCGGCGCGGCTGGCCGCATCCTGGA
Organism: Candidatus Dormiibacter sp.; assembly: GCA_039922495.1. Taxonomy (GTDB): domain Bacteria; phylum Chloroflexota; class Dormibacteria; order CF-121; family CF-121; genus JALYYC01. The sequence continues at coordinate 125,109 of JBDTEO010000011.1, read as the reverse complement.
GCTCGTCCCGCAGTTCCTCGCGCAGCCCGTCGAGCGTCTCGCCCCGGCCGACCAGTCGCGCCAGCTCGTCGTCGAGTGGCGGGAGCAGGCGCTCCTTGATCGACTTGACCGTCACCCGAAAGATCACGTGGGCGGAGGCAAGATCCTTCTTGGGATAATCCGCGGGCAGCGTGAGCGCGATGTCGCGGGTCTCACCGACGGCCTGACCTTCAAGCCCGGCGGCGAGCCCTGGCAAGAGCCGCTCAGCGTCGACCTCCAGCTGGGCATCCGTCTGGCTTTCCCCGACCAGGACGGCGCCCGATTTGAGCAGGTGCAGATCAACCGTGAGGAAGTCGCCGGCGTGCACCGGCCGCTCGACGGCGTGCAGCTCGGCGAACCGGGCGCGGAGCCGCTCGATAGCCTCGTTGATGTCGGTGTCACCGATCTCGGTTTGCGGCCGCGGCACGCGGATGTCCGTGAAATCCTTGAGCTCCACGTCCGGCTTGACTGAGACCGTGGCGGAAAAGCGCATCGGCTGTCCCCGATCGAACTGCTGGACGTCGACGCGCGGGTTGTCGATCGGATCGATATGCGCCTCCGCCACCGCGGCGTTGTAGGCCACGGGGAGGAGGATGTCGAGGGCTTCCTGCCGGAGGACGGACCAGCCCAGCTCTCGCTCGATCATCGGGCGCGGCGCCTTGCCGGGACGGAAGCCCGCGATCCGGACCCGCGGCGCGAGCCGCGAATAGGCGACGTCGATCGACTGCTTCACCTGGTCCTCGGGCACCTCAACCGTCAGGACGACCTGGGAACCGGGTTTTTTTTCCGTCTCGACCTTGACCTCTGCCACGGGTCAATAACCTACCAGTTCAAGGCAAATACGGACACGGCCAAACGGCTGAAGAAACCCCGGTGGGCGCACTCGCGGCAGGGCGGCGGCCCCGTCGAGCGCCGGGCCACGTTGCGCGATACGCCGTGGACGGCGCGCAGACGGCCGGCGCCGCCCTGTCGCCAGCGAGGACTGACGCAAGGATTGCGGGCGAAGGGACTCGAACCCTTATGGCTTGCGCCACACGGTCCTAAGCCGTGCGCCTGTACCAATTCGGCTACGCCCGCAGGCGAGACAGAATATAGCGATGCCCATCGCCATCGCACCGGAGATCCAGACCGCACTCCGATCCGGCGTGGCCGTCGTCGCGCTGGAATCGGCCGTGATCACCCACGGGCTTCCCAGGGACGCGGCCCTCGACTCGGTGCAACGGCAGTGGGACGCCTGCCGGACGGCGGGCGCGGTCCCGGCCGTGGTCGCCGTGTTCGAGGGGAGGCTTCTGGTTGGACTCAGCCTGACCGAGTGCGCCGCCCTTGCGGATCACGGAGACGCCGTGAAGGTCTCGCCCTGGAATCTCGCCTCCAGCCTGAAAAGTCCGGGATTCGGAGGGACGACGGTTGCGGCGACCGTGGCTGCCGCGACGCTGGCGGGTATCCGGGTGCTCAGCACCGGCGGCATCGGTGGCGTCCACCCCGGCGATGGGAACGACGTGTCGGCCGATCTCACCGAGCTCGGCAAGCACCCGGTCTGTGTCGTTTGCGCCGGGCCCAAGTCGACGCTCGACCGCGTGGCGACGCTCGAGTACCTCGAGACCCTGGGCGTGGCGGTGGTCGGATGGCGGTCGGTTGAGATGGCCGGCTTCCTGGCTCAGTCGTCGGGCATTCGACTTCCTGCGAGCATGGACACGGTTGACGATATGGTGGCCCTGTTGCGCGAGCACTGGGCGCTGACCGGGGCAGGCGTCGTCCTCTGCCAGGCGCTCCCGGCAACGGTGGCCATCCCCACCGCGGAGCTGGAGGCGGTTTCCGACAGCGGCGATGAATCCGGCGGCTTAAGGACGCCTGCAGAGTTGAAGCGTTTGCAGGAGCGGCTAGGGTCACGGGTGATTCAGGCCAATGTCGCCCTCCTGGAACAGAACGCCGTCCTGGCGGCGCAGCTGGCCGTTGCCCTGGCGGCCACATGACTGAAAGGCGCGAACAATTGCGACGGCTGAAGAACACCGTCATGGGCGCCGGCAACCGCCTCAACCTGCTGGGCCGTTCCGGCGAGCTCGGGCCGCAGGCAGAAACGGAATTGCGGGCGATGGCCGCCGAGCTGAGCGACCTGGCACGCCGGCTCGAGCGGATACTGACCGGCCTGCGCGAGGAAGGCTAGGCTGGCGCTTTGATCAGGCTTCGCAGGCGAGCCGCCGAGGACTCCGCAAGCGTGTCGTTGATGAAGACCCCCGCGCCCGACTCGGAGCCGGCGAGGTATTTCAGCTTGCCGCTGTCGCGCAGAATCGGATAGAACTCCACGTGTAGGTGGGCCTGCGGGTAGCTCAATCCATCGGTGGGCCGCTGATGGATCACCATCATGTACGGCATGGGCACCTGGAACAGCCGGTCGTACGCCTGCGTGACACGCTGCATGGTATGAACCAGGGTGCCTCGTTCCGTCGCCGTCAGCGCCGGCAGGCAATCTCGATGTTTCGCCGTCGTGACGTGCACCTCGTACGGCCATCGCGCATAGGCGGGGACGTAGGCGACAACCCCGCGTTCGTCGAGGAGAACGCGCCGTCCGTCGTTGATCTCGTCCTGGATCAACCGGCAATGTCGACACACGTTCCCACGGCCCCTGAGCTCCAGGGATGCCACGGGCGGGATGAATGGATAGCCATAGATCTGGCCGTGCGGGTGGTGCAGCGTCACCCCGACTTGCTCGCCGCGGTTTTCGAAGATGAACACGTACGAGACGTCCTTGCGTCGTGCCAGCGCGCGGTAGCGGTCCGTCCACACCTCGATCAGTCGCTCGAGCGCGCTGGTCGGCAGGCTGCTGAACGATCCCTCGTGCTGATCGGTGTACACGACCACCTCGCAGACGCCCCCGCCGGCGGCCCCCAGCATCGCCGGGAATCGGTTCTCGAAGACGGCCGCATCGAACCGCGAGGCTGGAATCTCGGTTGAATGCTCCGGCGTCGAGGGATCGAGCGGACAGGCGGCCCGCTCGGGGAGGAAGGTCCGCGACTGGCGCGCGGCGGCCACCAGGACCCATTCCTCTCGAAGTGGATTCCAGCGCCGCTCATACGCACCATCGCCGATGCTTGGTGCGTCGTAGCCGGCCGGCGGCGGCGTGAATTGGTCGTAGAGGTAAACGCGACGCCCATCCGGCTGCACAAGGTCGGTTCGCACCGGGCGGGACATGCCGGTCCATCATAAAGCCGGCATCCCGACCGGGAGAAATGCGCCCAGGAGGATTTGAACCCCCGCGCCCGGGTCCGTAGCCCGGTGCTCTATCCAGGCTGAGCTATGGGCGCATTGCGGAACCCTATTGTAGGGGGAAGCTCTCGAGCGCGGTGTAGCGCGGCGGTCGCGCTGCCAGGTCGCTCCGCATCAGCTGGATGGCGTCGATCCGCAGGACGCCGAATCGGCCGTCGGCCCACCGCTCCGCCCATGACGCCAGCTCGCGTCGCTCGCGTGGACCGGCTTCCGGGCGTACCCGCGCCAGGGTCAGGTGCGGGGCATAGGGTCGATCGTCCAGCGCAATCCCGGCACCGGCGAGCGGCGCGGCGGTCGCTGCCTGCAGCGCCAGGAGGCTCGACCGATCTGGACCGGTGATCCCGGCCCAGATGATCCGCGGCGTCACCATCGAGGGAAACGCGCCCACACCGGAGACGATGACCTCGAAGCGCTCGAAGCGCCCGACGGCCTCCGGGAGACCGCAGCTGAGGTCGTCGACCCGGGCCAGCTCGACGTTACCCAGGAAATGCAGCGTCAGATGGATCGCATCGAGGCGGCTCGGATCGACCTTCGGGCGCAGGCTCGCCAGCGCGTCGAGCGGAGGGGTCAGCGCACCGCGGACCGCCTCGGAGAGCGACGCGGCGAGGAAGAGTCGCCACCGGGGTTTCGCGCGGTCCGGCGCAACCTTAGACGACATGGTGTTCCGCTTGCGAGCGCCCGCTCGTGAACCGGCCGGGACTGAAAGCCCCAAGGTCAACCGGCGAGGCGCCCGCCGTCATCCACTGCGCGAGCCAGTCACCGATCACCGGCCCCATCATGAACCCATGACCGGAGAACCCCGCCGCGACCCAGAGGCCAGCTGCCACGGGGCCCACCAGCGGCTGGGCGTCCGGCGTGTTCTCGTACAAGCCTGCCCACCCCACCTTGACGCGGGCGTCCTCCAGTGGCGGCCATCGACGCGCCGCCTGCGGCACGATCCGTTCCAGCACCGACCAGTCGAGGACGGCCTGATCGGATTCCGGCCGGTCGGCATTGCCCATCCCGAAGAGCACCCCATCACCCTCCGGATGGAAGTAGAAGGACGTATGAAAATCGATCGTCATCGGACTCTGGCGGGTGATCCCGCTGAACGGTTCGGTGGTAAAGACATGCCGCCGGGAGGGGTGCACCGGGAGCGCAACGCCCGCCATCGCCCCCACCGGCGCCGCCCACGGTCCGGCGCAGATCACGACCTCCGGCGCGACGATGCTCCGCCTTGCCGTCTCGACCCCCGCAACTTGGCCGCCGCGCTTGACCATGGCGACGACCGGCTCGTTCTCCAGGATGACGGCGCCGTGGCGCCGCGCGCCGCCGGCATACCCGGCGGTCACCTCCATCGGTCCGGCCAGGCCGTCGCTGGGGCAGAAGGTGGCGCCACTCAGGTCATCCCAGCGAAGCCCCGGGACCAGGCCTCCCGCTTGCCTGGGCGTCAGCTCGACGACGTCCTCCAGTCCGATGCGTCGCTGCAGCCGAGCGGTTTCCGCAAACCAGGCCCGTTGCTCCGGGGTCGTCAGCAAGAAGAGATACCCGACCGGCCGGAAGTCCGCCGTCGCTCCCACCTCGTGCTCGAAGTTGGCCAGCACCCGCTTCGCCTGCATCCCGATCCGGATGTTGACCTCGGTCGAGAACTGGGCCCGCACACCGCCGGCACAGGCCGCGGTCGCCCCCTGGCCGATCGCGCCGCGCTCCACTACGATCACGCGCCGTCCCGCGCGGGCGAGGTAGAACGCCAGGCTGCACCCCATAACGCCAGCGCCAACGATGACGACCTCGGCGTGGTCCCGGCTAGGCGTGCGGCTTGACCTTGACCATGGCCATGAATTCAAAGATGAACTTCAGCGCCGCCAGGCTGGTTACGTGCCCGCTATCCAGGGACGGCGCCACCTCGTCCACGTCCAGGCCGGCCAGCCTGACGCCCCGGAGCTGAAACAGAAAATCCAGCAACTGGCGCGAGGTGAGTCCGCCCGCCGCCGGGATGCCGGTCCCGGGCGCGTACGCCGGGTCGAGGGAGTCGATATCCAGCGAAATATGCAAGGCGTCCGCGCCGATGGTGGCCCGAATCCGGTCTCGCAAGCCGCTCTCGCCCAGCCGATGCGCATCGGCACTTGGCACCAACGTGATGCCCGTCTTCTTGATGTACTCGACCTCTTCCCAGTCGTAGTCCCGGCAGCCGAGCAGGGTCACCTTGCGCGGATCGATCTCCCCCATCTCGAGGCCGCGGCGCAATGCGCAACCGTTGGACCACCGGGAGTGTCGCGAGGTGTCATTGAGGTCAGGATGCGCGTCGATATAGAGGATACTGAGCGCGCCGTTGTGCCGGCGCTGCTGGGCGATCAGGGTCGGACTGACGGTCGTATGGTCACCGCCGAGCACGATGGGCAGCGTGCCTTCGGGTGTCTGCGCGATCACCGCCGCCACCGCATCGACATTCTTCCCCATGTCGCCGTCGACGAGCGGCAGATCGCCGTCATCCTGGACGGTGACATCGTCGAACCGCTCCGCCCGCTCGGTGACCGGGGCCAGGATCGCGGAGAGGCGGCGTAGATGCGCCGGGGCCGCGGCCTGCCCCGGGCGATAGAACGATCCTGCCTCCATCGGCACCCCGAGAATTCGGAAGTCCGAGCGGCCCCCACCGGCTGCCGGCTTCAGGCCGCCCCAGGGATCCAGTCCGGTGGTGTTGAAGGCCCGATCGCTCATTGCGCCAAAAAGGCGCTGATCGCCTCAATCTGGGCGGCGATGAGCGCCGGGGTCCAGCCATGGCCGGCGGCGGGGATGACCCGGATCTCGGCCTGTGGCATCGCGGTGGCCAGCGATCGGATTCCGGCAACATCGACCGTTTTGTCGTCGGCGGCCACGACCACCAGGGCCGGCTTGCGCCAGGTGTTGAGGAAGGACCGGTAGTCGCGGCTCATCCCGTCGCGGAGCCAGCTCCGCGCGGCGCGGCCGTCCGCGCGAAGCTGGTTCTGAAAGTTGACCTGCGCATCGAAGGGGTCGACGCCGGGGCCCTCGACGAGAAAGCGCTTGTACAGGTCGGAGACCAGCCGGTTACGGCGGAGCCGGTCGACCATGAAGAAGACCGGCCCGGCGGTGAGGATCGCGACCTGCCGTTTGAACGCCGGTCGCAGCGTGGTCGGCGAGTAAATTGGGGTGTGCAGAATCAGACCGCTGATCCGATCTGCATGGCGCGAGGCATACTCCAGGGCCACCGTGGCGCCCAGGCAGATCCCGCCAACCTCGTGGCGCTCCAGGCCGAGACGCGTCACGAAGGCGTCCAGGAAATTGGCGTGGCCGGCCACGGTGTGCGGCGGCTCGCCGGTGGACGTTTCGCCACACCCCGGAAGGTCCGGAATCACCACCCGCCGGCGATCGGCAAACGCCGGCGCCCAGGAATGGAAGTTCTCCAGCGACCCGATGAAACCGTGGCAGAGGACCAGCGGAGGGCCCGATCCCTGATCGAGATACCGGACCCTCCGCGTCCCAACATCGATGACCCGTATCGTGTCCGCCTGGATCGCGACGGGACTATTCCCCCGTGTCGATCTGCGCCCGTTGCAGCCGGCCGCTGTAATCCACGTAGATCGTCTTCCACTCGGTGAACTCGTCGAGCGCCACCGTGCCGGCCTCGCGATGGCCGTTGCCGGTATTCTTCACACCGCCGAAGGGCAGCTGGATTTCCGCCCCGATCGTCGGCGCGTTGACGTAGACGATCCCGGACTGCATCTCATCCATAGCGTGAAAGGCTTTCCGCAGGTCATTGGTGTAAATCGACATCGAGAGGCCGTACTGGGTTGAGTTCGCCACTTCCAGCGCCTCTTCGAGGCCGCTGACCGGCATCACCAGCGTCGACGGACCAAAGATCTCTTCCTGCGCCATCCGCATGTCCTTGCGGCCGTCGGCAAAGATGGTCGGCCGGTAGAACCAGCCCTCGGTGCCGGCGAACTCACCGCCGTGAACGAGCCGGGCCTTGTCGGTCTTCCCGATCCCGGTGTACTCATGCACTTTCTTGACGGCCGCCTCGTTGATGACCGGACCCATGTCGGTGTCAGGCAGCAGCCCGTCACCGACCTTCATCTTCGCGGCCCGCTCCTGGAGGAGATCGAGGAAATCCGCCTCGACCTTCTTGTCGACGATCAGCCGCGAGGCGGCGGTGCAACGCTGACCGGAGGTGCCGAACGCGGCCCAGAGCGCACCGTCCACGGCAAGCGGCACGTCGGCGTCGTCAAGCACGACGATGCAGTTCTTGCCACCGAGCTCAAGGCCCAGTCGCTTGAGGTTTCGCCCCGCGCTCTCGGCGATCTTACGGCCGGCCTCGGTCGAGCCGGTAAAGGAGATGGCGTTCACCCGCGGGTCCTTGACCAGCGGATCGCCGACCTCGCTGCCGCTGCCGGTGACCAGGTTCAGCACTCCGCCCGGCAGGCCCGCTTCCTCGAGAATTTCGACCAGCTTGGTCGCGACGATCGGCGTGTCGGACGCCGGCTTGAAGACGACCGCGTTTCCGGCCATCACGGCCGGCAGGATCTTCCATGACGGGATCGCCATCGGAAAATTCCAGGGTGTGATACAGGCGACGACGCCGAGTGGCGCTCGTACCGTCATCGCCCACTTGTTTCGCAGCTCGGAGGGGACGGTTTCGCCGTGGGGCAGACGGCCGAGGGCGGCGGCGTACTTGGCCATGTCGATGGCTTCCTGCACGTCACCGCGCGCCTCTTTGAGGACCTTCCCCATCTCCTGCGTCATCACCCGGGCAAGCTCTTCCTTCCGTTCTTCCAGCAGCAGTCCGGCTTTGAGAATGATCTCGCCGCGTGCCGGCGCCGGCGTGCGCCGCCAGCCCACAAAGGCCTTGTGGGCCGCGTCGATGGCGGCGTTGACATCGTCGAGGTTCGAAGCCTGCATGACACCGAGGACCTGGTCTTTGTGGGCCGGGTTGGAGGAGGTGAACGTCCGTCCACTCTTCGACTCCACCCATCGGCCACCGATGTAGTTCTTGTAGGTCTTCGCGTCGGTTCGCTGTCCGCGCTCGCTCGTCATCGTCTGACTCACGCTGCCACCTCCTGGAACGCGCCATTCATGATGTCCCAAGCTTCGTCGAGCTCCGCTTGCGAGATATTCAAGGGGGGGATCAGCCGCAGGACGTTGTCGTGCGGCCCACAACTGAGTAGCACCAGGCCTGAATCGAGGCAGACCTTCCGGATCTTCGTCACCAAATCCTTGTGCGGCGTGCCGTCCTGCTTGACCAGTTCGACGCCGATCATCAGGCCGAGGCCGCGTACGTCTCCGATCGCCGGCGTGGTGGCCTGCAGGGCTCGGAACCGAGCCAGCAGGTCGGCACCCTTGGCGGTGGCCTTCGCCAGGATCTGCTCGCGAATAAAGACGTCCAGCGTCGCCACGCCGGCGGCACAGGAGACCGGGTTGCCGCCGAAGGTCGAGCCGTGCGCGGCGGGCTCCCATTGGTCCATCAAGCGGCTGCTGGCGACGATCGCGCTCAGGGGCAACCCGGAGGCGATGCTCTTGGCCAGGGTCATGATGTCGGGCACCACGCCGGTGTGCTCGCAGGCAAACATCTTTCCGGTTCGGCCGTATCCACTCTGCACCTCGTCGGCAATCAGCAAGATCCCGTGGGCGTCGCAGAGCCTTCGCAGGCGAGGCATGAAGGCGGCCGGCGGCACCACGTAGCCGCCCTCGCCCAGCACCGGCTCGACGATGAAGGCCGCAATGTTCTTGGGCGGGACCCGGGTGTCAAGCATCTCGTCGATGTAGTCGAAGACGTACTTGAGGGTCGCCTCATCCCCCGGTCCGGACGGGTTGCGGTAGGCATAGGGATAGGGCACGTGGTAGATCCCGGGGAGAAACGGCTCATACCGCTCCCGGTAATAGCTCTTCGACGCGGTCAGGGAGAGGGCGCCGTAGGTGCGACCGTGAAAGGCACCCTGGAAGCCGACGATCGCCGACCGACCGGTCACGTAGCGGGCCAGCTTGATGGCGCCCTCGACCGCTTCGGCGCCACTGTTGGAGAAGAACACCTTGTCGAGCTTGCCGGGTGCGAGCGCGGCGATCCGCTCGGCAAGGAGGATGTTCGGCTCGTGGTGCGCGACGACCGAGATGTGGACCAGCTTGTCCAGTTGCGCATGGGCCGCCTTGATGACGTCGGGGTGGCCATGACCCAGGTTGGTCACCGCGATTCCCGACGCGAAGTCAAGATACCGCTGGCCGTCAACCGTATAGAGGTACGACCCGCGGGCGTGGTCGACGACCAGCGGCGTATAGCGGTAAAGGACCTGGGACAGGTGGGCGCGCTCGCGCGCCAACCACGCTTCCTGTTTATCGCCCTGGTCGGGTTCCTTGACGAGTTTCATATGGCCTCCTTGATCCGGCATCGTTGCCTGGCTGATGGAACAGGTCGACGACAGGAGGAGGCTGCCCATCCGTAGAGGCCCACCAGGAGCAGGTGATTCCTGCATGACTCATGGCCGGGTTAATAGTACGCGGGTTGGCCCAGCTTAGCCGGCAAGCCCGGGGAGGCGGCCGCCGTAGCGGATCACCAGGGGCGCGAGCCGGGACGTTAGGATCGAGGGCCGAACGCCTAGGTAGGCGCGCAGCCAAGGGTGTTGCTGCTCAAGCAACTGGAGGGAAAGCTGGCCGGTGCCGGCGTAGGCGCGGTCGGCCGCCAGGTCCCCAGGCGAGGCTAGAACACGCAGAACGGCATCGCGACGAACGCCCGCGGCAAAGGCGTCGATCTGGGCCGGCGTGATGGCGCGCCCCGGCCCGCGGGCCAGCAGGGGGCGGACGGCCTGCTCGGTGTGCTGCGAGGTGATCAGGACCACGGAGACGACGACCAGGGCGCAGAGCAGCTGCAGCCCGACGCCGAGAACCCGGTCGGCGGCGCCACGGTGCGTCCCGCGCACTCGGGCGGCGAGTTGCGAGGCGGGCACGTTGATCAGGAAGGCCAGCAGGATGGTCACGATCACCACGACCAGATAGGGCGCCACGTCGAGATGTGGAAGCAAGACGTCGAGCAAGAGTCCGTGGCCGATGATCATCAGGACCACCGCCAGGGCAAAGGCGAGCTCGCTAAAGACAGGCCGAAGAAACCCCTGGGTCCACCCGATGGCAACGGCGATCAGCGCCACGGCCACCAGCAGGAGGTCGAGGCCGTTCAGCGGGAGGGAACCGCCTTGAGCGTGCTGACGCGCCGAGGGGCTCGTTGCGCCGCCAGGAAGCCACCGAACATCACCAGCACGCCGAACGCCTGGCCCACGTAGAACAGCTCGTAGACATGGAAGCGGGTCAGGGTGGAGGCCCCGGCGACGATGAAGGCGCCGCCCGCGATCAGGAGGTTCGCGACCAGCCGCGATCCCGCCCCTCCCCGTCGCCAGGCGCCATAGGCCGACCACGCGGCGCCGCCGATCAGGACGAGACTACCCACGATGTTGAGCAGGGCGGCGGTCAGCAGGGCCACCGCGTTGAACAGCCCGTGTTCGAGGCGGATGGTATCGACCGGTGGCACCTCGTGCGTCTGCAGTAGGCCGGCCTGCAGGCCGGCGCCAAGAATTCCGGCAAGCCCGATCCCGGCAAGGATGACGACCACCAGGAGAGCGGGCCGGCCATACCGTGGCGCGAGCAGGAAGATCGTCCCGAGCGCCAGGACGCCAACGACGGTGATGCCGCCAAAGTAGTAGTAGGCGCGGTAGAGCTCCGGATTCCAACCCTCGGCCGCCCCCAGGACCTCGGTGAAGGCCGCGACGGCGTAGAGGGCGAGTGCCACCGACCAGGCGGCGAGGTAGGGTCGGGGCTTCCTCCGGTACTGGACCCACAGGGTGGCCGCGAACGCGGCGCTGATCACGGTCGCCGCGAGAGGGTAAAAAATCACGCCACGATCAGTTTATCCGTACCCGTCGCGCTGGTCGAAGCAAGCTGAGGCTTGACGCCATGTCCCGTATTGACGTTAAATAGCCGCAACCACGGTACACAACAGGAGCCTAGCCCCCGTTTGAGCAGAGTCATCGCAGTAGCCAACCAGAAAGGCGGGGTTGGTAAGACGACGACCGCGGTGAATCTGGGATGCGCCCTCGCCGAGCTCGGGAAGCGCGTTCTCTGTATCGACCTCGATCCCCAGGGTCATCTGACCATCAATATGGGCTTCAAACAGCCCGATCAGATCGAGCTCACCCTCTACCACCTGTTGCTCGATCCGCAGGTCACCCTCGGACACGTCGTCAAGCACAGCAACCTGGGTGTTGACTTCATCCCGGCCAACATCGAGCTATCCGGCGCCGAGATCCAGCTGGTTCAGGAGATGGGCCGCGAGAGCTTCCTCAAAGAGAAGCTCGCCCCCGGCCAGGATCAGTACGACTTCATGGTTATCGACTGCCCACCCTCGTTAGGACTGCTCTGCGTCAACGCGCTGGTGGCGGCGGATGAGGTCATCATCCCGCTCCAGTGCGAGTATTTCGGCATGAAGGGCATGCAGCTGCTCCAGAACACCATCGACCGCGTGCGCGCCAAGCTCAACCCCAGGCTGAAGATCAGCGGCATCCTCGCGACGATCCACAAATCCCGCACTCTGCACTCGCAGGAAGTTCTCGAACTGGTGCGCGAGCGGTATGGCGATGTCGTCTTCGACGTCGTGATCAAGGACAGCATCCGGTTCGCCGAGACGCCGCTCGCCGGCATGTCGATCCTCCAGTACGCCGGCAGCTCGGAGGGCGCCAACGCCTATCGGGCGCTGGCGAAGGCCGTGGTCAAACGGGCGCCGGTGCCCGAGGTGGAGGTAAAGCAGGCCGTTGCCACTCGTGTTTAAGCGGGTGTCACTGAGCGGTTCCGCTGAGCTCTTCCGCGATACCTCGCGCGCCCCCGAGATCCTGGCCGAAACCGATCCTGAACCGACCCACGCGCCGATCCACCAGCTGCCGATCCTTCAGGAGCGCGCGCCGACCTATGCCTACAGCCTGAGCGAGGACCAGGTCCGCGAGCTGATCGACGCCGTCCAGAAGATCAAGTATCCCCACACCCTGAAGAACACCGCCAAGCTCAGCATGGAGGAGTTCGAGCGCCTCGAGGCGCTTCGCCAGGTCCTACTCGACGGCCTGCGCTAGCTCCGCCTCCCCGCGCTGCGACCCGGCCACGTCCCAGCGACGCGCCACCTGCTGCGCGCGGTAGAGATTGGCATACAGGCCGGGGGCATCGACCAGCTCATCGTGCCGCCCACGCTGGACCACGCGGCCGCGGTCGAGGACAACGATCTCACTCGCCTGGCGGATGGTCGACAGCCGGTGGGCGATCACGAGTACGGTGCGATCGGCCACCAAGCGGGCGAGCGCGAGCTGGATCAAATGCTCGGCTTCGGGGTCGACCGATGACGTCGCCTCGTCGAGGATCAGGATCGGCGCATCGCGGAGCAGCGCGCGGGCAATCGAGATCCGTTGTTTCTGGCCGCCGGAGAGCCGGACACCACGCTCGCCGATGATCGTCTCGTAGCCATTCGGGAGCTCCGTGATGAACTCGTGCGCGTAGGCGGCGCGCGCCGCAGCCTCGACCCGGGCATCGCCAGCGTCGGGATCGCTGATCTTGATGTTCGCGGCCACGGTGTCGTTGAAGAGGAAGACGTCCTGCAGGACGAGGCCGATGCTGCGGTGCACATAATCGAGGGGAAGGTCGCGGACGTCCACGCCGCCGAGACGCACGGCGCCCTCCTGCGGATCCCAGAAACGCGCGATCAGGTTTGCGACGGTTGTCTTGCCCGCGCCGCTGGGTCCCACGAGGGCCAGGACCTGCCCCTCGCGGAGGTTGATCGAGACGTCGTGCAGGACCGGACGGCCCGGCTCGTAGGCGAAGGTGACCGCGTCGAGCCGGACATCGTAGGCAGGCGTGGCCGGCACCCGCGCATTCGGGGCGTCCGCCACCTCGATCGGCGCCGTCAAGATCTCGTAGATGCGCTCGGTCGCCGCCTGGGCCGTGCGTAGGCCCTCCAGCTGGCGATTGAGATCGGTGATCGGCCGGTACAGGTAGGTCGTCAGAAACACGAACAGGATGAGGTTCGCGGCGCTCAGCTGGCCCGAGAGGACCATCAGGCCGCCGGCAAGGAGCACCAGGGCGACCGGGACCGCTGCCAGCCACTCGACGCCCGCGAAATACCAGGTGTGCAGCAGGTTGGCTCTCGTCTCCGCCTCCGCCAGGCGCCGGCTGCGATCGTTGATGGTGCGACGCGCCTGGGCGGCGGCCGCGAAGGCCTTCAGCACGCCGACGCCCTGGATATGGTCGACCATCAGCCCATTCATGCGGCCGAGCTCGTCGCGCGATCGCTTAAAGGCGGCGTTGGCGGCCTCACGAAAGAGGGTGAGCACGGCGAGAATCACGAGCAGCGGCGCCAGGGCGATCAGGCCGAGGCGCCAGTTGACGGCCAGCATCAGGATGCCGATGAATACCGGCACCAGCGCGGCGCTGATCAGCTGGATCCCGGCATGGGCGGTGAAGAACTCGATCGTCTCGACGTCCCCGATGATCTTGGCCGCCATCGCGCCGGATTGCTGCTTGGTATGAAAACCCATGGAGAGGCGCAGCATCTGCTCGTAGCACCGCATCCGGACGTCGTGCAGGATCTTGAAGGCCGCGTTGTGCCCGAAGCCTCCTTCGAAGTAGCGAGCGACGGCAATCGCGGCCGTGGCCGCCACCATCGCCAGCCCGAGCCAGATGATCGTTCCGCTGGACCCGCGCGGCTGGCCGAACGTGACCAGCACCTGACGGATGATGAGCGCGGGAACGACGCTCAGGGCCGTGGCGAGGATCGAACCGGCGATCGCGATCCCGAGCAGGCCGCGGTGTCCGCGGGTGATCGTGATCATCCTGGAGAGAAAAGTCATTGCGGCACGATTTTACGGAGTCGTGTGGACCAGCTCGACCAACCGCTGCAGGTGGTCGACCGGCGTTTGGGGCAAGACGCCATGGCCGAGATTGAAAATGTGCCCCGGCCTGTTCCCGGCCTGCCGGATAATCTCGCGCGCCTTCTCCTCGACCGTCGGCCAGGGCGCCAGCATCGCTGCCGGATCGAGGTTGCCCTGGACGCCGCGGTCGTAGCCCACGCGGGCCCAGGCCTCCGACAGGTCCACCCGCCAGTCGAGCCCGATGACGTCGCCGCCCGCCTCGCGCATCGCCGGCAAGAGGGCGGCGGTTCCGGTGCCAAAGTGAATCGTCGGCACCCCTGCCGCGCGCAGGCCATCGAAGATGGCCGCGACGTACGGCTGGACCGACCGGCGGTAATCCGCGGGCGACAGCGCGCCGACCCAGCTGTCGAAGAGTTGGATCATCTGCGCGCCGGCCTCGACCTGGGCCTGCAGGTAGGCGAGAACCAGGCGGCTGAGCCGGCCCATCAGCGCGTCCCACAGCTCGGGCTCGCCGTACATCATCGCCTTGGTCAAGAGGAAGTCCCGCGACGGCTTGCCCTCGATCAGGTAGCCGGCCAGCGTGAACGGGGCGCCGGCGAAGCCAATCACGGCCACCGCCGGATCGAGCGCCCGGCGCAGCAGCCGAATCGTTTCGAGCACGAAAGGGACCGACTCCTGCGGGGCCAGCGCGAGCAGCCGCTCGACGGCGGCCCTGGTGCGGATCGGTTCGTCGATCACCGGGCCCACATCTTCAACCAGGCGCAGGTTCACGCCCAGCGAAAAGGCGACCGGGAGCATGATGTCCGCGAAGAGCACGGCGCCATCGACACCCAACCGGGTGACCGGCTGCATCGTGACCTGGGTACAGAGTGCCGGATCCTGGCAGATCGTGAAGAGGTCAGCCGACTCGCGGACCTTCCGGTACTCGGGCAACGACCGGCCGGCCTGGCGCATGAACCACACCGGACGTCGCGCTGTCGCCTGCCGGCGTGCCGCGCGCACCAGCAACGGCGCATTCGTGCCGGCCAGCTCGCGGCTGGCCAGCGGAAGGGATTGGCCGGGCAGCGTCATCCGCCCGTGATCAGGCTGATTTGACTCGCAAGGATCCCGTCCGCCGTGAGCTGGCCGAGCCCGAGGGCAAGGTTCAGCACAGGGAGCGCGCCCATCCGGACGCAGGTGAAGATCGGCGTCTCCCGTTCCGTGTAGCGGCTCGCCTTCGACTCGCGCAGCTCCATCACCAGATCGAGGAAGACCGACGGTTCGTCACATTCGAAGGCCACCACGAACTCCTGGTCGTCGAGCCCGAAGGAGTAGCCGGTGTTGATCTTGACCTGCGGGTAGCGATGGCCGATGCCGAAGTGCTCGATCATCATGGCCTTCCGGCTCTCGTATGGAAGCCGATACCAGGCCCGCTTCTTGACCATCGGATAGACAAAGAGGTAGCGGCTCCCGGTCGGCTTGAGGCGCGTTCGGAGTCCCTCCTGGTCGGGGTGACGATGCCGCCCGAGGTACGGGGACGGCTTCATCATCGCGAGGAACGAATGCGCGATCCGCAGCTGCGGTCCGAGCCGGGTCGCGCGCCAGCGGGCTTCCTGCTGTTGGATCGCATCCATGCTGTCGGCCGCATGCCAGACCAGCAGGTCGCAATCGCCGCGCAGCCCCACGGTGCTGAAGGTCGACAGCGTACCGTCGTCGGGCCGATCCTCCAACAGGGCGGCGAACTCCTCGGCGGCGCTCGCGCGATCGGATTCGTCCCAGGCGAGGACCGCTGGGTCGAGCTTCACGAACGTGTACTTGACGGCCTGCCTCGCTTCCTGCATACCATCAGCGTAGCAATCGCGCGACCGTTTTCGTCCAACTAATCTAGTGGCATGGCCCGGCTCGGGATTCAGAAGGTTCACGTCGGCGAAAAGGACACCAACTGCTACGTCGTCGCCTGTGGCGACACGCAGGAGGCGGTGGTCATCGACCCGGGCGACGACGCGCCGAAGATCACGGGCCAGCTGGCCGGTCGAACCGTGCGCTGGATCTGCTTCACCCACGCGCACCCAGGTCACACCGGCGCGAAGGAGGCGATCAAGGCCGCCACCGGCGCCGCCACCGCCATGCATCTGGCCGATGCCACCGCTCAGCTCAAGTCCGCCGACCGCTACCTGACGAGCACGGATCGCCTGCCCTTCGGCAGCTTCGAGCTGGAAGTCATCCCGACGCCCGGACACTCACCGGGTGGGCTCTGCTTCAAGGTCGGCAACCATCTCTTTACCGGCGACACGCTGATGGCGGGAAAGATCGGCCGTCTCGACCTCCCCGGGTCGAACCCCCAGCAGATGCTGCTCAGCCTGCATGGCCAGCTGCTGCGGCTGGCTGACAACACCGTCGTCTATCCCGGGCATGGCCCCAACACGACGATCGGGGCCGAACGGACTGGCAATCCGTATTTACGGGTCAGATAGCGCCGCCCGAGGCGCTCTTTTTGTCGCCGTAAAGCTGCTCGATCTCGGTGCGGTACTTCTCGGCGATCCGCTTGCGCTTAACCTTCATCGTCGGCGTCAGCTCGTCTCCCACGATGAAGTCGGCGTCGAGGATCGCCCATTTCTTGATCTGTTCCGGATGTGACAGACCGCGGTTGACCTGCGCGATCGCCTCGTCGACCATCCGCGTCACCGAGGAATCGGCCTTGCCACGTTTCGCTTCCGCCGAATCCGGATCGAGCGTGACCAGGGCAGCGACAAAGGGCCGGCCATCGCCCAGGACGACGGCCTGGGCAATGCCGGGCCGGCCTCGCAGCGTGTTCTCCATCGCCGCCGGGGCGATGTACTTTCCACCCGAGGTCTTGAACAGGTCCTTCTTGCGATCCGTGATTTTGAGGAATCCGTCCCGGTCGAGCTCGCCCACGTCACCGCTGCGTAGCCACCCGTCGGCCAGCGCCTCGCTCGTCGCCTTCTCGTCTTTGAGGTATCCCGTAAAGACGTTGTTGCCCTTGATCAGCACCTCGCCGTCCGGCTCGATCCGCAATTCGACTCCCGGCAGCGCCGGTCCGACCGTGCCGAAGCGTGCCGCGCCCGGACGGTTGACGGTGGCGGGCGCCGTCGTCTCGGTCAGGCCGTACCCCTCGAGGATCTCGATCCCCAATCCATAGAAAAAGCGCAGCATGTCTGGGGAGACCGGGGCCGAGCCACTGACGCAGATTTTCACCTGGTCGAGGCCGATGGCCGCTCGGATTTTGCTGAACACGATCCGATCGGCCAGGTTCCATTGGGCCTGCACCCACGGCGACGGCTTGCGCCCGCGATCGTACGCGGCGGCGCGGCGCGCCCCCATCAGGAGGGCCCAGTCGCGAACCACCCGACGGGTGCCGGTGGCCTTGTCCATCCGGCTGCGGACGCCGTCATAGATTTTTTCCCAGAGCCGGGGAACCGAGGTGAAGTACGTCGGGTGGACCTCGCGGACCAGGGTCATGACCTGGTCGACGCTGGGACAGAAATACACTTCGCAGCCGGTGCAGAGCTGGCGCAGGTGACTGACCACCCGTTCCAGCACATGCGCGAGCGGGAGGTACGAGAGCGCCCGGTCGGTCGCGTCACCGGGCAGGCATCGCATCGTCGTTTCCGCCGTCCAGGTCAGGTTGCCGTGCGTGAGGATGGCCGCTTTGGGCGTGCCGGTCGTGCCCGAGGTGTAGATCAGGCTGGCCATGTCATCCGGTCGCACCGCCTGCCATCGGCTCGTCAGCATGCCGGGCCGGCCGCGCCCGAACTCGTCGCCTCGCCGAAGCGCCTCTTCCCAGGTGATCACCCAGCCTTCGACCTCCGGAATATCGCCTTCGATCAGGATCACGCGCTGGAGCTTGGGCAGCTCCGATCGCATGCCCGCCACCTGATCCAGAAGCTTGCGATCCTCCACGATCAAGATCTTTGATTCGGAATGCTGCAGCAGGTATCTGACCTGCTCCGGTGCCAGCGTGGCGTAGACGGCGACGGTGACCGCGCCCGCGTGGACAATGCCGAGATCGGCGATCTGCCACTGCGGACGATTCGCGGACCAGACAGCCACGCGATCCTGCGACAGGAGGCCCTCGCTCATCAGCGCGTTGGCAAGCCGGCCGACAGCGCGCGCGTACTCCCGCCAGCTGATCGGGACCCAGCGCTGGCCGGCCTTGAAGAAGAGCGCGGGCGCGTCCGCACGTCGCCCCGCGGTTTGTTGAAAGAGTGCCGGGACCGTTTTGGGCAGCGGGACCGCGGCGTCCGGAAGGCGCTCCTCGCTGCGCAAGGCCGATTTCATGCCGCCACTATAGGAGAGTTTTGCCAGCCCATAGGCTGCCGGATAGCGGCTACGTATCCTTAGCTGGTGGTCGTGGGGACCTGCGAGCTCGACTTCCACCTGCCGGGGAACCACAGTTTGAAGGGAAAACGCCAGGTGAGCCGCTCACTCATACAGCGGATCCGCAACCGGTTTAATGTCTCGGTTGCGGAGGTCGCGGAGCTTGATCGCTGGCAGGTGCTGTCACTGGGAGTGACCTGCGTGACCAACGACCGTCGCCACGCGAACGAGATTTTGAGCAAGATCGTTCACTTCGCCGAAGCTCAACCCGATGGAGCGATATTGCATCAGAGCCGAATCGAGATCCTGACCACGTGACACCGGTCGCCGGGACCAATGTCGACGACCTGGGAACCGTCGAGGACGGCCCGCTCGCCGCTGTCCTGGCGGCGCTGGCGCGGGATGACCCCAACGGCGTTGTCTCTGCGCTCGACGGCCAGCTCCACGAGGGGCGCTCGGGAAGTCCGGCCTCCCTCCGGCAGCAGGTGGGCCAACGGCTCGCCATGGCGTTGGCGGCGCAAACCGGTCGGATCAGCCGCTGGATCGACCTGCTCGCGACCTCACCCTCTCCGACGGGCCGGCAGGTCGCCTGCCTGTTGCTCGCGAGCCGCTACGAAAATGACCCGGCCGGGGTCCTGCGCATCGCGGAGACGCTGGCCGACGATCCCCACTGGGAGGTTCGCGAAGCCGCCGGCGGCTTGCTCGGCACCCTGCTCGATCGCGACTTCGATCGGATTCGGGAGCATCTCATCGACCTGCGGTCCGCACGCTCGGAGAACCTCCGACGCGCCGTCGTCCTCGCCGCCAAATATGCCGCGCGCCGCGACAAGCCTGAACGGGTCGGCGACCTGCTGGGCATGCTCGAGCCACTCCTGTCCGATCCCGAACCGTATGTCCGGCGCAACCTCGGACCGTCGGCCATCGGCGACGCGCTCCTCCGGGTCGACCCAAAACAGACGCTGAAGTGCCTCCGCGAATGGTCGAAGCACCGGGACCCCATCGTGCGATGGAACGTCGCGATGGCCTTCTCCAGTGCTATCGGGTCCTTCCACTGGCCCGCTGCCAAAGCCATCCTCGAGCGGCTGGCGAAGGGACCCGAACCAATCGTCCGCAACGCCGTCGCCAAGGCGATGCGGCGCTGCCGGCAACGGTATACGGACGAGGTCGAGGAAACGCGCCTTCGCTGGCTCAAAGACCGGGAACGCGCGCCGACCGCCCAGCTCGTCGGTCCTCCACGAAAGCGCTAGCCGGGGTCGGTACGATGGCTCCCTAGTGTGAGCCAGACGGTCAGCCCGGCACCCCCATCCTTTCTTCCAGCCTTCCAGGCAACCCTGCCATGGCCGCTCGATGCCTTTCAGGTCGAGGCGATCGAGAAGCTCGAATCGCATCAGGGCGTGCTCGTCTCGGCGCCGACCAGCTCCGGCAAAACCGTGATTGCCGACTACGCGATCTACCGGGCCCTCGGGACGGATACCCGCGCCATCTATACGACGCCGCTGAAGGCGTTGTCCAATCAGAAATTCCGCGACTACAGCCGCCGGCACGGTGAGGGCTCCGTGGGGTTGGTCACGGGCGAGAACACGATCAACCCCGGCGCTCCCGTCGTGGTCATGACAACCGAGATTCTGCGCAACCTTATCTATGAGGAGCCGGAGCGCCTGGCGCAGGTTCGATACGTGATCCTCGACGAGGTCCACTACATCGACGATTTCCCGCGCGGCGCCGTCTGGGAGGAGATCATCATCCAGGCGCCTCCGCAGATCAAGTTCATCGGGCTCTCGGCGACGATCAGCAATTATCAGGAGATCGCCGACTGGATGAGCCTGCAGCGCGGCGACATCGCCACCGTGAGCGTCCGGAAGCGGCCGGTCGAGCTGCGGCTCTGGCTCGCGATGCATAACGACTTTTATCCTTTGCTCGATGAGCGGGGCGGCATCCCGCGCGACACCCGGTTGCGGGCGCAGAGTGACGCCTCCACGGACTTCCGGCTGTCCCAGCTGCGACGGGCACCGGGGAACGATCTGCTCCCGGTGGTCGAACGCCTGCGCCGTCGTGAGTTTCTTCCGGCGATCTACTTCATCTTTTCGCGCCGCGGCTGCCGCGAGGCGCTCGGTCGGTGCGCCAGCCATGGCCTGGATCTCACCACCGAGGACGAGAAACTCCTGATCGACCGCGTCGTCACCCGCCGGCTCGAGCAGGTGCGAGACAGGGACGAGGCGGATCTGTACGCCGGTCTGCTGGACGCCGACATCCTTCGCCGCGGCCTGGCGATGCACCACGCCGGCCTCCTCCCCTATCTCAAGGAAATCGTCGAGGACCTCTTCGCCCAGGGCCTGATCAAGGTCGTGTTCGCCACCGAGACGCTCTCGCTCGGCATCCATATGCCCGCCCGCGCGGTGGTGGTCTCCTCCTTCACCAAGTTCGACGGGCAGAACTTCACGGCCCTGACGTCGGGGGAGCTGACCCAGTTGATGGGTCGGGCTGGACGGCGGGGCATTGACCCGATCGGCCACGGCATCATCCTCAAGGAGCCCGACATCGACATCGGGACCATCTACGAGGCGGCCTTAGGTCAGGAGATGACCGTCGAGAGCAAGTTCGCGCCCACCTACAACATGGCGCTCAACCTCCTCCGCTACCACCCGGCGGAAGAGGTCGACCTGCTGATGGAGCGGTCGTTCGGCCAGTACCAGAAGGGCCTGGCCCGCCGGGAGCTGGACGACCGGCTCGCCAACCTGCGCCGGCGGGTGGACGATGCATCGAACGGCCGCTTCGCCTTAGACGGCGACCCCTGCTGTTCCGACCAAACCTTTGCCACCTTTACCCGAGCCACCGACGAGATCGCCGGCCTCCGCGTCCGGATGCGCCGGCTTCGTCGCGAGCACTGGCACAAAGGGCGAGCACATAGTCGGGGCCGCGGTCGTTCGACGCGGGATCCCGACGGTCGATCGCTCGGCGACCTCAAGCTGCAGGTCGACCAAGGGCAGACCGTGCTGGCGGACCTGCCCTGTCGCAAGTGCCCCTTTCTCGCCGAGCACAAGGCTCACGACGACGAGCGGCGCGCGCTGCAGGCCCAGCTGGCCGCCTCGGAGCACGACGCCGAACGCAGCCAGGGCGAGTATCGCCGGCGGATGGCTGCCCTGCGCGCGATCCTGGAAGACCTCGGCTTTCTCAAGGGCGCCGTGCCAACCGAGAAAGGCCTGCTGGCATCACGAATCTACGGCGAGAACAGCCTGATCATCACCGAGGCGATCACGGATGGCTGGCTGGCGGAGCTGACGCCGGCGGAGCTGGCCGCCTCGGTCGTGATGGTGACTGCCGAAGATCGCAACCGCGATCGTCCACAGGCCCGGCGACGGCTGCCGACCAGCGCGGTGGCACTGGCGCAAAAGCGCCTGCGCGTCATCTATTACCGCTTCTCCGCCCGCGAGCGGGATCGCGGCGAAAACAATTTTCGACCGCTCTCGAGCGATTATGTCGACTTCGTCTATGACTGGTGCAGCGGTCTGCCGCTGCCGGCGATGCAGCCGCCCCCCGGGGTGGACCTTGGCGATGCGGTCAAGGCGGTCAAGGGCCTGTACAGCGCGCTGCGACAGATCGAGTGGGCCGTGGTCGAGCGCCCCCTGCTCCGCCGCCTGGTGGTCAAGGCGCGGGAGTCGCTGGAGCGCGAGCTGATTACACGGGTCTAGTCCCGGCCCTCCTCCTGGGCCAGTTTCTCCGAGATCCGAAAGACGCGCTCGGGAAGATCGGAGACGTCATAAAAGCGCAGCGGCTTCTTCAAGCGCTTGGCGATGCCGACCTGGACCTTCACCCCGAGGCTCACCGTACCGAAGACCCACACCTCGTCGCAGCGGGACAGCAGGTTGTTGATCGCTTCCCGGACCAGCTGTTTGGACACGGTATGGAGCAGGTAATAGTCGAAGAGCATGAAGGGATTGATCGGGACGTAGCCCTCATCAAGAACGACTTTCGAGACGTGCATCCTCCAGTAGAAGTTGCGGTTGGACATCGCGATATAGATCAACTTTTTGGGGTGCCGGAGCGTCTGCTCGAGCTGCTCGAGCGGGCTGGCCTCCGGGGTCGGCGCAAAGATGGAGGCGAGGATGTCGTCCGCGGATTTGCCGCCGGCGGGCAGCTCCTGGGGGAGGCGCAGCGGCGCTCGAGGCGCTTCCTCCGGCTCGACCGCGTCCCCTTCTGGCCGTCGGCGCATATTGGTCGGAATCTTATGCGCCAGCCAAGTGGGCGTCAAGGTAGGGACGGACGATGGGTCGCAACCGGCGCAAGCCCCGCTCCAGAAGCGCAACATTTGCCGGATCGTTGAGCCATCGACTCGCGCCGGAGGGATGGGGCAAGGGAACGAGCACCGGGTGGATGCCCGGCCCTGGCCTGACCGCCCTTCCGGAGCTATCGAAGAGCCCGCCGACGAGCTCGCCGAGCGGACGTCCGGGGAGAAAGCGCTCGTGGGCCAGGCCGCCCACCAGCAGGATCACCGCCGGGTCGATCAGACGGAGCTGGCGGTCCAGGTGCGGCCGGCAGAGGTCGACCTCGACGCGGCTGGGGCGCCGATCGCCGCCGCCGCTGCCCTTTCCGGGAAAGCATTTCGTGATCGACGTCATGTAGACGCGCCGCCGGATCTGCTCCTCCGACTGAAAGCCGGCGCGCGTCAACCAGCGAACCAGGATCTTGCCCGAGCGCCCCTGGAAGGGTAGGCGCTGGACCTCTTCCACAATGCCGGGCGCTTGGCCGATCAGCATGATGCGGTTGTCGGCAGAGCCGCTCAGCACCGGCGCGGCGCGCGGAAGAAAGCCGGCTTCGACACAACGCGTGCACTGCTGGATCTGCCGGTGGAGCGCCGACACTGCTGCTGCCGAGGGAGCCACGAAGCCACGATAAACTCATCGCCCCAATGAAGATCGCGGGCGCCGGGCCGACGGTGCTGACCCAGCGCGTCCTCAACCGCGCCATGCAGGCGCAGAGGCCAAGTTCGCCCTACTTTCGGCTCTGGTCGCGGCTGGTCGGATTCCGGCCCAGCGAGCTCGCGGAGTTGATCAGTTCATGGGACACCTCGATCGGGCTGGGCGCGCCGTCGATCCCGACCGCATATGGCTGGCCTCACCCCTTTAAGGGCTTGCCCCCGCACCGTAGTCTTGCGGTATGCGCGTTTCGAAACCCCCTGGCGAGTCGCGCTTAACCAAGTCAGCATCGATTGTGAGGCCGCCTCCGACGGCCCGATAGGCGGCCGCTGATGTCCTCGAACCGGCTCAAAGCGGTCTGGCTCAATCTCACGCAGGGACTCTGGTTCATCCCGGCGCTTGTCGTCGTGGTCTACGCCGGCCTTGCCATCGGCCTGGTGGAGCTCGACCAGAGGGTGGACTTCACCGGGGTGGGGGCCGTCTTCAAGGGCGACGGCTCGGCGGCGCGCGTCGTGCTTTCCGTCGTCGCCGGCTCTCTGATCACGGTTGCGGGCCTGACCTTCTCGATCACCGTGGTCGTCTTGCAGCTGGCGGCCAGCCAGTTCAGCCCCCGCGTGCTCCGTACCTTCTTCGGCGACCGTCTGACCCAGGTGACGATGGGCTCGTACGTTGGCATCTTCGTCTACTCGATCCTCGTCTTGCGCTCCGTCGGCAGCTTCGCGCAGGGGCTCGACTTCGTGCCGCGGCTGAGCATCACCGTCGCGTCTGCTCTGGGCATCGCGGCGGTCCTCCTCCTGATCGTCTTCATCCACCATGTTTCGCGGATGATCCAGGTCTCACACATCACGGCAAGCATTGCCGCCCAGACGCTCGAGCGGGTGAACCGTCTCTATCCTGACCCGCACGGCGTCGGGGTCGAGGACGCGGACGGTGACAAGCTGCTGCGGGCCTGGCGCCTCGCGCGAAAGCCGGGGCGCGTCTTCCCGGCGGGCCCCGGCTTCGTGCAGCGGATCGGGCTGGATGCGCTGGTCGGGAGCCTCGAGAACCGGCCGGAGCAACTCGCGATGCTCGTGCGACCGGGCGACTTCGTCAGCCCGGAACAGCCGCTCGCCGAGGTCTGGCCGGCTGAGGCTGCTGGGCGACTGACACAGCGCATCCGGGAGGCGGTCGCCATCGGCGACGAGCGGGACATCGGACAGGACGCCGCCTTCGGGCTGCGACAGCTCGCCGACATCGCCATCAAGGCCCTGTCCCCCGGGATCAACGATCCGACGACAGCGGTGACGTCGATTGCCTACATTCGCGCCATCCTCGTGCAGCTCGCCTGCCGCTCCTTTCCGACGGTGGTGCGCCGCTTCCCCCAGCGTGGCGGCCTCGAGGTGCTCGCGCCTCGCCGCGACTTCAACGATCACCTCAGCTTTCTTCTCGAGATCAGCCGCTACGCCAGTGGGGACACCCCGGTCGTCCGTGCCATGCTGCAGGCGCTGGCCGCGGTGGCACGGGTCGCGGCCGAGTGCGGCTCCGCCGATCGGGCCGAGGCCGCGGCGGGCGTTGCCGAGACGATTGGGGGTCAGGCGCGCGCGGAGGCCAAGACGGAGCGCGACCGCGAGGCGGTGGAGCGAATGCTCGCCGAGGTGCGGCGAGACGCTGACGGGTAGCGCCGCCTCAGTCTTGCCCTGCCCGCCGACAAGAAAAGTAACGACCGAAAGCTCAGCGTCGGCTTGGAGTTTGAGAGCACGGACGATCTCTCGCAGCTACCGGGCGCGGCTTGGCTTGGACAGTTCCTGACCGATGTCGCGGCTCGCGGCCACCAAACGCTCGACATCGTCGACAGTTGTGCGGAAGTTAACGATACACGCCCGAAGCGCCGTTCGCCCGTCACGCAGGTGGGCGTTGGAAACGAACGCGATCCCACGGCGCTCGAGCTCAGCGATCACGTCGGATTGCAACTGGTCGGCATGCTCAGGCGCCAAGCCGTGGGACGGAGGATCTACCCGCCAGCAAACGATCGACAGCTCGCGCGGTGCGGCATTGACGAGCCCGGGCGTCGCGGCGATCAACTTCTCCATATATTCAGCCAGCCGGATGTTGCGCTCGATCATCGCCCGGTAGCCGCTAACTCCATAGGCTTGCAGCGCCAGCCAGACCTTGAATGCGCGGAATGGCCGGCTATTCTCCGGTGACCGTTCAACGAGATCGACTCGGCAGGCGCCGGCCGTTTGCTGCAGATAAGAAGGGTGGAACTCGAACGACTGTTGCAGCGCACCCGGATGGCGGATGAGGGTGATGGCGGCATCGATCGGTGCATACAGCCACTTGTGGGGATCACAGGCAATCGAATCCGCGTCCCGCATGGCCTGGAGCGGTGCTGGAGCGCTCTCGGCTAATACGCCAAACGCTCCGTAGGCGCCATCGACATGGAGCCAGAGGTTTTCGGCGCGGGTAAATCGGACGAGCTCAGGGAGCGGGTCAACCGCGCCAGTTCCTACGGTTCCCGCCGTGCCCACCACGCCAATCGGCCTCATGCCGCGCTGGCGATCCTCGGCGATCATGGCGCTCAGGGCGTCGAGGCGCATCCGATAGGCCTCATCCGTAGGCACTTTGCGGATCGACTCCCGCCCCATGCCCAGGAATTCCACCGCCTGCTCGTGGCAGTAGTGCGCCTGGTCGCTGACGTATACGGAGAGCTTCGGGGCGCGGCCGTCAGGCCCACGCATCCCGTGGGCTCGCACATCCCAACCGGCGCGCTGATCCCGCATCACCGCGTAGGCGATGACGTTGGCAAATTGCCCACCGCTGCTGAAAATCCCCTCGGCGGTATCGGGGAACTTGAAGATGGTGTTGAGCCACCTGATCGTTTCCAGCTCGATGGTGGTCGCTGCCGGCGCGGCTCGCCACAAAGAAGTGTTCGGGTTGAGCGCCCCTGCGAGCAGATTGCCGACGACCCCAACCGGGTTGGGCGAGCTGGTGATGTAGCCGTAGAAGGCGGGATGCCCGTTGAAGCTCGACAGTGGGATGACGTCCCGTTCAACTCGAGTCATCAATCTGTCGAGCGGCACCGGGCGTTCAGGAAATGTGGTTGACAGTCGCGCTGCGACCTCAGCGGCGGCGAGGCCTGGCGACGGGCGACGACGTGACCACCCAGTCGATGCCTGGATGGCCGCCTCCAAAGCCCGGCCGCCCACGCGCTCCCAGGTCCCAGGGTCCCAATCGAAGTCGACGTCCGGCAAGGTCGGGCGTGGGGGGCGAGCCTCGATCCCGGACAAGGTCATACCGGGCATCATTGTGTCGTACTCGCCGCCCAAACTGCATGAGGTGAAAACGGATCGGGCGGTCCGCGATATGGTCCAGAATGTGTCGTAGGGACCAGACGAGGGCGACCAATTGCTTCCGCTGAGTCCAAACTAGAGGCTGAGTACCGTTTTGAACAGCCGATCTGACCCCGATCGAATGTTGACTCCGGCCGAGCGACGAGTCCTCACACTCGCGGAGGAGGGCTGTTCGATCAAGGAGATTGCCGAGCGGCCGCGCCTCAGCGTGAATACTGTGAAGACGCGCCTCCAGAGCATTTTCAGCAAGTTCGGCACAGAACCAGACGGTGGAGGCGCAGGAGCGGCCGCACAAACACGTCCCGGGTCATTCGCCGACGGGCGAAGTGCGCGTTGGCGCAGACCCCGGAAGATGCGATCGGCCTAGCGCCCGCACGCTAAGGTTCAAAACTTGTTTGGTAAGTGTCCCCGACAGGATTTGAACCTGTGCTCCTGGCTCCGGAGGCCAGTGCTCTATCCAGGCTGAGCTACGGGGACGCGTGAGCGGACTTCGATTATAAAGAGGGCTCTGCTCGCGTATTCAGCTTCGCGACCCACCTTACGAAATCCGTTACGGAATGTCACCCTGCCGCGTTCGGCCCATTCCTAAGCTGGTTTTGGACCGGCTCGGCGACCGCGATCCATGCCTGTCCTGGAGGTGCACCGTGCGGCGTTTCTTCAACCCGTGGGTCCTGCTCGCCATCGCCTCTGCCATCGTAGCCTGCGCCGAAACCGTCTGGCCAAACCCGTAGCGGCCGCACCGGAACACCGGCTTTTCTTGTCAACCAGAAGCAGGTAGACTGTAGGCGGTGCTTACAACTGAGCGGCGGGGGCGTTCTCGTCGGGACGCTCCCGCACCCGCCTCGCTGGGCTCGCGCATCCGAAAGGCCCGCCAGGAGCTTGGCCTCAGTCTCGCCGCCGTGGCGGGTGAAGACTTCAGCCGAGCCTTTCTCAACCAGGTCGAGCTCGGTCGCGCCCAGCCTTCCACCCACACGCTCCAGATCATCGCCCGCCGGCTCCAACAGCCGGTGGACTACTTTCTCGAGGGTCCCGAGGTGTCGGCGGCCGCCATCGAGTTGACCCTCGCCGAGGCCGAGGTTCGCTTGCACCAGGGGGACTCGGCGCGCGCCGAGCACCTGATGGCAACCGTGCTGGCGCGCGAGGTGCCGGAACAGGTCCGCACCCGGGCCCAACTCATCCTGGCCGGCGCCTACATCCGGCGGGGCAACGCTGCCGACGCCCTGCCGCTGCTGGCCGAGGCGATTGCCGTGGCGGAGCGAACCAACGCGCCGGCGCTCCTCGTCGAGTTGTATGACTGGCACGGACGCGCCTACTACGCGTTGCGCCAGCCGCACGAAGCGGGCCGCTGGTTCGATCGAGCCTTCGACCTCTATCAGGAGGCCGGCCTGACGGACCCGGTCCTCAAGGCGCGCATCCTCGGCCACCGCGCCAACCTGGCCTATGTCGCCGGCCAGCCGGAAGAGGCGATCGCGTCGTATCAGGCGGCGATCGCGGCGGCCGAACAGATTCTCGACATGCCCGCCCTCGCCGGCATCTACGAGGGCCTCGCGCTCTCCTTTCAGCAGACCGGGCAGTATCCGCGCGCCCTTTCCTACGCGCAAAAGAGCCTGCGAATCTTCGAGACCCTGCAGGACGTCAGGATGACCGGCCAGCTCCGGCTCAACATGGCGGACATGCTCTTGCAGCAAGGGCGCGCGGCCGAAGCCGAGACCATCTTCAGCGAGGGCGCGGCGCAACTGCGGCGGGTCGGCGATCACGAGCTGTTACCGCTGCTCGTGGCCGGCATGGCGGAGGCCGCCCTCGAGCAGGGTGCACCGGAGCGAGCCACCTCGCTGATTGACGATGCCCTCGACCTCGCTACCCGATCAGCGGATCCGATCGCGAGCATCGCCACCCATCGGATTGCCGCCCGGGTACAGCACGCCCGACGGCGGTACGCCCCTGCGCACCGGCACTTCGAGAAGGCGCTGGCGGTCGCCGCCGGCATCGACAGCCCGGACCTGCGCGGCCGCGTGGCCTACGACTACGCGCGGGCGCTCGAACAGGAAGGCGATACCCATCAGGCCTCCGCCCGGTTTCGCCAAGCGTACGAGGCGGGCCACCCTGTAAGCCTTCAGCGTTCTGGCAGTAAGTAGCACTTGACAATGCGGAAACAGCTCCTCCATAATGGCGACCACGGATGGTGGTGTCGCCCGATTGGCGAGCCCCCCACCACCTTCCGGCGGACTGCAGCCAACACGTTCGTGCAAGATCGCGTTCTGCGATAGACTGAGCACACACAGTCAAGGGGGATACATGGACGGGTATTCGCGAAAGGTCGGAGCCAGGCTAAGGAGCCTTCGAAAGCAACGTGGATTGACGTTGCAACAGGTCGAGGTCCTCTCCAACAAGCGACTCAAGGGTTCCTTACTGGCGGCCTACGAGCGCGGCGACCGCAACATCTCGGTGACCCGGCTCGCCCAGATCGCCACCCTCTACAGCGTGCCGGTCAACCAGTTGCTGCCGGAGGAGACGGATGCGTTGTTGGAGCCCGCCCTCCCGCCGAAGCTCGCCATCGATCTGCACCAGCTCCAGGGCCTGCCGGAACGGCAGGGCTCGATCCTCGCCAGGCATGTGGCCCGCCTCCAGCAGCAGCGGCATGATTTCAATACCGGGGTCGTCACCCTGCGGGGCGATGACCTGGAACAGCTGGCGGCCGCCTACAAGACCTCACCGGAAATGCTGCGCCGGTCGCTGCAAGAATGGGGCGTCTTCAAACAGGGCCAAACGCCGCCCACTCGACCTGAAGTCGAGCACGAGCGGCGGAGCGACGAGCCCGAAGGGTCGACCTCCTAGAAGGGAATTTCTCCCTGCGGCGTTCCGGGGGTGGGTTCGCGGCCGGCACGTAACTGGGCCACGGTCGCCGGGTGCGGCGCTTCGTCATCACCAGCGCGCTCCTGCACCGGCAGGCTCTCGATCCGCTGCCGCGCCTCGTTGAGCTTTTGCTCGCAGAGCTGAAGGTACTCGCGGCCGCGGGCGACCGCGGCGATCGCATCTTCCAGGCTCAGCTTGCCTTCCTCGAGCGCTCGCAAGGTGCTATCCAGTTGAGCTAGCGCCTGCTCGTAGGTGATCCCCGGATCGGCCGGCGTCATGGGCGCGCCTCCTCGACCCGGCAGTCAAGCTGTCCCGCCGAGAGCTGGACCTGGACGGCCTGGCCGCGGTCGGCCTCGCCTGCGGTCCGAATCACCCGTCCACTGGCGGCGTCGACGCAGATGCTGTAGCCACGGCTCAGCGTCTGCTCCGGCCCAAGCGTTTGCAAGCGCGCCGCGCGGGTGTCGAGCGCGCGTTGGTAATCCCGCAACGCGCGTGCCGTGGTGGCCGCCAGGCGCTCGTTGCCCTCCTCCACCCGCACCCGGCCCGCCACGACCGATCGGAGGGTCGCCGCCAACGAACGGTCCAGGCGTCGCCCGTACTCGGCGAGCGACCGCTCGCGTCCGCGCAACACCTCGCGCGGGTCACGCTGCTGCAGCATCCGGACCAGGTTGGCCAGCCTTTCCCGTCGCCGGCCGGCCGTGTCCTGGGTCAACCGCCGTAGCGTCTGGCGCCGGGCCTCGAGCTGGTGGCCTGGGCCGATCAGCAAGGTGAGCCCGGCGCGTTGCAGTCGCCGGCCGCGTTCGGCCAGGCCTTCCAGCAGGTCGGCCTTCCTGGGGACGACCAGCTCGGCCGCGGCCGTGGGGGTGCGCGCTTCCCGATCCGCCACCAGGTCCGCGAGCGTCCGGTCGGACGTGTGGCCGAGCGCGGTGATCACCGGGATCCGCATCGCCTGGATGGCGCGCACTACCGGCTCCTGGTTGAACGCCATCAATTCCTCGAAGCTCCCGCCGCCGCGGGCGACGATACAAACGTCCGCCATCCCATCACGATCACACTGCCGCAACGCCGCGACCAGGCTGCGCTGCGACGCCACCCCCTGGACGAGCGCCGCGTAGACGACCAGGGGCACGTTGGGAAACCGCTCCCAGATCGTCTCCTGCAGGTCGTGGATCACGGCGCCGCTCGGCGAGGTGACCAGCGCCACGCATCGAGGCAAAAAGGGTAAGGGCCGCTTGCGCTGCGGCGCAAAGGCGCCCTCCGCGTCCAGCCGGCGCTTGAGCGCCTCGATCGCCGCGCGGAGCTTGCCGGCGCCGTCGTAATCGAGCCGGCTCACCACCAGGTTGAGCCGGCCGGTCTGCTGGTGGTAATCGACCTGCCCGGTGACGACGAGCTCCTGCCCGTTCTCGGGCAGGAAGGGCAGGCGGCGGGCCGTCCCGCTGAAGACGACGGCCCCCACCGCCGCCGACGCATCCTTGAGGGTGAACCAAACATGGCCGCTCCGGTGCGAAACGCCGCTCACCTCGCCCTTGACGAGCACGCTCTGGAATCGGGCGGCGAGCAGGTCGTGAATCCGGCCGTTGAGCTCCTGGACCGTCAGCGGCTTGATCGCGTCCTCGGGGCGGACCAGCATCAGGGCACCGCCTCGACCAGGTGCGCATCGGGCCGGTAGAGCGCTTCCTCGACCGCCCGGCGAAGCGTCTGCAGTTGGGCGGTCTCGTCAGTAAAAACCCGAACCAGCGTAGTGCGGATTGGCAGCCGGCGGAAGAGGTCGGCCACCGCGCTCCGTTCCACCGACCGGCTGACCGGGTTGTAGATGTTCACGGGGAAGGGATCGTTCAGCGGATTCTGCGGGCGGGGATCGACCGAGGCGAGGTCGACCTCAATCGACACGTGCTTGAGGGACGCGGGCAGGGCGGCCCGGATTCGCTCGACATAGTCCGCCGGCTTGGGATAGACGATCGGCACGGCCGGATCGGAAAACTCGTAGTAATCCTCGAAGATCAGGCGCCACTTCAGCTGCCGCCGGACGATCCTCGCCCACTCGAGCGATAGCTCGCGGGCTCGGCCGGGCTCGTGTTGCCAGCGATCGACGGTATCGATCAGGGACCAGTCGGTGAGCTCGCGGTAGGTGTCGAGATGGTCAAGCGGGTTGCCCGGCAGGATCCGGTCGACCGTCTCGCGGAAGATCTCCCGCATGTGGAGGTCGATGCGCCGGACGGTCCGGTGGTAGTAGATGTTGTTGTACAGGTAGAGGCGCGCATTCAGGAACGACAGAAGCGCCTGGGCGCCGTGTTGATGGAGCACCATGCCCTGCTCATCGATGAACGAATAGTGGAGCAGCCGCTGGACGTCGACCGGCCCGAGCTTGACGCCGCACATGTACGCATCACGCGGGACGTAATCCAGATTGTCGGCCGTGTACATCCCGTTCAGCACCGGCTTCAACAAGCGGACCCACCGCGGCGGTTCGGGACCGGGCAGCCCGGGCTCGGCGATCAGCTCGGCGACCCATCGCGGATCGATCCGCTCGCCGGGCTCGAATGGACCGCTGGGCCCCGCATCGAGCGCGGCGATGATGGGCGCCAGCTCGGTCTCGATCAGGACCCGTCCGATGACCTCGTGGTCGATCGCGAACCGGTCCAGATAGTTCTGGTCGAAGAAATGCCCGAACGGGCCATGCCCGATGTCATGGAGCAGGCCGGCCACTCGCAGCGTCTCTTCGACGCAGGTCGCGGACGGCGCGTCGCCCGCCACCTGCTTCAAGTTGGGATACAGCTGGCGGGTCCACTCGCCGCTGAGATGCATCGCGCCGAGCGCATGCTGAAAGCGCGAGTGTTCGCCGCCGGGAAAAACCCACCACGCCGATTGAAGCTGGTGAATCCGCCGCAGTCGCTGCAGCCATGGGTGGTCGAGCAGATCCTGCTCGGCCGAGCTCTCCCCGTGCACGCGCTTGGTGATCTTGATGTAGCCGAGCAGCGGATCGGCCATCAGGTTCACGGCGTCGTACTGACGCGCCAGCTCACTCATGGAACCAGCTGATTTTATGGCGTCGGGCCGAAGCGACGGCCGCCGAGGCGCCAGCCCCTGGCCGGCCGTACACGCCGAGCACGAACACGCCGCAGCGGCGTGAAGCGCTTGTGACACGGCGGTCGCCTGTTTGCGGCACCGCTGACAGAGAATCATTTCGGAGACCGGAATGGTGGCCATAAGTCGCCGCTTGCCCCGCCCGTCATGGCTCGCCCTTGTCGGGGGCGCCGCCGTGATCTTGAGCCTGAGTCCGGTCACGGCGGCCGCGGATTCCCCGGCCGCGGCCACCAGCCCTGACGTCGACGCGCTCTGGAACCAGCCCCAAGGAACCCGTCCGGACAGCGCCTTCTATGTGATCCAGCTCTGGTGGGATGGGTTGATGCGGGCCCGCCAGCACGATCGCACCCAGCGCGGGCTCCAGGAGCTTGCCCAGGCCAACACCGATCTGCTCAATGCCTACGCCCTCTTGCAGGAACAGCGCGATGATCCCGGTCCGCACCCAGTGCCAGGCGTGGATCCCCTGCTCTCCGGTGCCTACGGATTCATCACCGGCGTCCACGTCAAAGCCCCGATCGGGTCGCTGCTCTCGTGGGCGAACCAATCCGTCGTGCAGGTCGAGGGACGTGGCGACACCGATGGCATCGTCGCCGGCCTGCTCCGGGACTACCGGGCGCAGCGGTCTGCGGCCAGCCGCGACCTGGGCTCGGCGACCGCGGCGCCAACCGGTGGCGTCTGGGCGGCCAACAGCGCGCGCGAGAGCGCGATGCTAAAGAAAATTACTGTCGTCGCCAGTCCCTCCCTGGAGGTGGCGTCATTGCTCGCCGACTCGCAGGCCGGCGGGAACCAGGGCAATGCCAATGGCAACGGCGCTGCCAGCGCCACTGGCAAGGGAACCGCCCATGGGCAGAGCGGCGACCCGCACGGAAAATCGCTCGTAAAGAAGCCAGCCAAACCCTAGACGTCGAGACCGGCGCTAGGGCTCGTCCTCCTCCTCGACACCGTCGAGGGTGAGCATCAGGCCGTCCTGCAGGTCGTAGAGGGCGTCCATCGATTCGGCGATGGTGAGGTCTTCGGGGGCGCGATTGCCAAGCGGATGTTCCATCTCCGCCGCCAGCCGCTGGACGCGAACCGCGAGCTCGGGCGGCATCTGGGTCTCTTCGGCGATGTTGAGCATCTCGAGCTCATCCAGCAGACGGTCGATATGGCGGATCCGATTCCGGCGCGCGTAGCGCTGCTCCCGCTCCACATGCCAGCGCTCTCGCAGCGCCGAGATCTGGACCGAGGTCTCCTGGATCATGCGACCGGTTCCGGCTGTGCGCGCCATGGCTTCCCGAACGATTACTGTACGGTCAAAGATCGGATTGGTCAAGAAGTCGAAGCCACCGGAACCCGCCCTGGGGCCCTTCAGGCTCGAGCTGATGGAGCCCCAGTTGCCGGCGAAACCGATCTCGTGGGCGGTTCGCTGGGAGCCCAGGGTCGCATCCACCCAGGACCTGGCGCGCGCGGCCGCCGGCGCCGGCGAGCCGGAAGGATGGACGATCGTTACCGACTACCAGGAACGGGGCCGCGGGCGGCTGGGACGGCCGTGGCTGGCCGCCGATCAGCGGGACCTGCTCTTTTCCCTCCTTCTGTATCCGGACGCCTCGCTGCTGAGCCTGCTGCCCCTGCTTGCCGGCCTGGCGCTGGCTGAGGGGGTACGGCGCGCCAGCGGACTCAGCGTTGACCTGAAGTGGCCCAACGACCTGCTCATCGGTGAGCGAAAGCTGGCCGGCGTGCTCCTCGAGCGGGGCCCTCGCGATGCCGTCGCGCTGGGGGTGGGGCTCAACGTCAACAGTACCGGCGCCGAACTGCCGCCACAGGCCACCTCGATCGCGGTCGCGCTGGGCCACCCGGTGCCTCGCGAGCCCCTGCTGGCGGCGGCCCTTGATGCGATCGGCGAGGCCGTGGGCCGGGTCCGCCGTGAAGGTAGCGGCTTCATCCTGCCCGCCTGGCGGAAGCACAGTTCGATGCTGGGCCGGCGCGTCAGCTATGAGGAGCAGGGCCAGGCCCGCGTCGCCACCGCCGAGGATCTCGAGCCCGACGGAGCGCTCCGCGTCCGGCTCGACGACGGGACCCGCCACCGCCTCTACGCCGGGGATGTCCGGATGGTGCGGGCCTGACCCTGGCTCAGTCGTAGGTCTTCCCGTTGTCCTGGATGTAACCACCCTCGTGGGTGCCCCGTGGATCATGGTGGGTGAAGTGAATGAGCCCACCCTTGTCATTCCAGATGTAGTCCCCGTGGACGATGACACGGTCGCCCGTCGAGAGCGGAACCCGGGCGCCGATCGAGATGTTGTGTTCCACCTCGACGGTGAAGCCGCCCGAGGCGAGCCGCATGATGAACTGCTCGTGCACGCCGGCATTGCTATGACGGTCCGGGAAAATCGTGATCACGGTTCCGTCGGCCGTGACCTCCACATTCGACCGGTGGGCCTGAAAGTCCTGGACGACGGCGGCATCGTCAGGCGAGGTCGTGGCGGTGCCGCAGGCCGCCAAAATGACAAGGGCGATGCCCGGCACCGCCCTGGCCCATCGATGGCGCTTAGCTGACCTTGACGTCTCCGATCATGCCCGAATGGATGGTGCAGTGATATTTGACGTCGCCCGCCGTAGTGAAGGTCACCACGAACTTCGACCCGGCTCCCTGCAGGCAGGAGTCAAAGGTCGTGTTGTCATCCGAGGTGACGCTGTGCTGCGCCGAATTGTCGACCCAATCCCATTCCACGCTATCGCCCGTCTTCACGGTGATGGTGGACGGATCGTATTTGCCGACGTTCGTCGGGTCGGAAACGATCTTGACGGTCTGCGCGGGGGTGCCGCTTCCGGCGCCCTTCGGCGTGCAGCTACCGCCATCCGAGGTATTGCCGGCATTGCCGCCGCAGGCTGCCAGGAGCACTGCGCTCCCGCCCGCGACAATTGCCATCTTCCAGACGCTCACGCTTGCCTCCTTGCCGATAATGAGTTGACGAGCCTGAGTCTACGGGGCGGTCCCCGGCCGACGCCAGTCAAACGGCCCGAATCCGACCGGAATCAGGTGCCTACCCTACTCGGGGAGGTCGGCGAACTCCCGGCGGGCATCCCGAACCCACAGCGCCAGCGCCGCGACCGTGATGACGGCGCCGATCACGAGCAGGACGAGATTGAGGACCAGGCCCAGCAGCAGGGTCGCGATCCCGACGGCCAGCACGACCGGCCAGATACTGGGGGGCGGCAGATGGATCGCCTCATGGCCCTGGGGCCCCTCATGGGTCGGTTCCTGCGCGGCCATCAGACGAAACTGTTGTACACGAGAGCCCAGACAAAGGAGAGGCCGAACATGATCACCGCGGTCACGAACAGCAGGATCCCCAGCCGAACATTGTTCCGCGCCTCGTCCCTATGCATGCCTCACCCGCTCACGCAAGTCTACCAACGATCCGGTCGGCGACCATGACGGCGAAGAGTAGGGCGAGGTAGGCGATCGAGTAGTCGAAGAGCGGGCGGGACCACCGCCGGCGCTGATCCCGGAGATTGAGCACGGCGAACACGATGAAGGCGCCGCCCAGCATGCTGGCGCCCGCCAGGTACAGCCCCCCGAGCGCCCCGGTGACAAACAGCATCAGGGTCACGGCGACCAGCAGGAGGGTGTACAGGAGGATCTGCCGCTTGGCTTCGTCTTCGCCGCGGACCACCGGCAGCATCGGGACGCCGACACGCGCGTAATCGCGCTGGATGCGGAGCGCGAGCGACCAGAAATGGGGCGGTGTCCAGAGGAAGATGATCACGAACAGATAAATCGCGGTCAGGTTGATCGAGTGGGTCACCGCCGCCCAGCCAACCAGCGGCGGGACGGCGCCGGCCGCACCGCCGATCACGATGTTCTGCGCCGTCGAGCGTTTGAGCCAGAGGGTGTAGACGAAGACGTAAAAGAGCAGGCCGCTGACCGCCAGCGTGGCGGCCAGCACGTTAACCCAGAAAGCGAGCAGCAGGAAGGCGGCCACGCCGAGCGCGATGCCGAAGGTCAGCGCGTGAGCCGGGGCGATCCGCCCGTCCGGGATCGGTCGCCGTCGTGTCCGGTACATCTCGCCGTCGATGTCGCGATCGATCCAGCAGTTGATCGCGCCGGCGCCGGCCGCGGCCAGCGCGCCGCCAAGCAAGGTCAAAATCACGAGCCCGGTCGAGGGCCAGCCCCGGCTCGCGATCATCATTCCACCCAGCGCGGTCACCAGCAGGAGCACGATGATCCGCGGCTTGGCGAGGCTCACGTAGTCGAGCACGACCTCACCCGCCGATCGGCGAGGCGCTCGCACCTCTTGTGGACGCGAGACGGCCTGATCGGGAAGCGGCAGGCGCCCGCTCAACCCCGCGAGCACGACGGTCCCGGCCCAGACGGCGGTCGCGAGGGCAAGGTGGAGTCCCCGAAGCGGGGCGGGAAGGTGGAGGAGCACGACCCCGGCGCCGACCGCCACCTGCAGGATCAGCGCCGCCAGGGTGAGCGCGACCGTGGCGCGGACCGCCGGGTTGCGACGGTGCCGGCGGAGGATGCCGGCCAAGGCCAGGATGATGAGGACGCCGATCAGCGCAGCCAGGCCGCGATGCAGCAACTGCACCAGCGGCGACCGGTCCAGGGCAAAGCTGAACCCGCCGCCGCATAGCGGCCAGGCATCGCAGGCGCCACTGGCGCCGCTCCCCACGACGAGCGAACCACTGAGGATGAGCAGGTAGGTCCCGACGGCGGCCCCCCGGGCCCAGCGTACGGCGCGGCGGTCGATCGACTCCGGTCTGCGGCCGGCAAAGGCATGGGTGACGGTGATGCAGATGGCGCCGAGCAGCGCCATGGCGGTGGCCAGGTGCGCCAGGACGATGATCGGCGGCAGCTCGAGGCGGACCGTGATCGCGCCGAGGACAACCTGCACGATCAACAACAGGAGGGCGGCGGTTGCCGGGACGACGATGTCACGCCGGCGGCGCCAGGCGATCAGGGCGACGACGGCAGTCAACACCACGAGCAGGCTGGCCAGCGAGGCCGTCGTCCGGTGCGAATACTCGATGATGGCATGCACTTCGAGCGGCGGATAGGGACGCCCATGGCACAGCGGCCAGTCCGGACAACCGAGTCCGGAGCCGGACACACGCACCACGCCGCCCAGCACCACGAGGGCATAGGTGACCACCGCGGTGGCGAGGGCGAGGGCGCGAAATGCCTTCACGGCCGTTCGCTAGGCATGCTCGGCCGCCGTCACGGCGCCGCGCCGCAGGTCGCGAAGCGGCCGGGCGCTGCGGACCGGGGGAACGGTGTCAAAGTTGTAAGCGGGAGGCGGGGAGGTCGTCGCCCATTCCAGGGTGTTGCCTTCCCAGGGATCGGCCGGCGCGCGCCGGCCGGCACGGACGCTGATCGCGAAGTTGATCAGGAAGATGAGGATGGCGGACGCGATCATGAACGCGCCGATCGTGGAAACCAGGTTCCAGGTCGCCCAATCGGTCCGGTTGCTCTGCCAGATCGCGATCCGCCGCGGCATCCCCTCGAGCCCGAGGAAATGCATCGGCATGAACGTGACGTTAAAGCCGACCAGCTGGACCCAGAACTGGATCTTGCCGAGCGTTTCGTTGAGGTAGCGGCCGGTCATCTTGGGAAACCAGTAGTAGAAGGCCGCGAACACCCCGAAGACGCTGCCGCCGAAGAGGACGTAATGGATGTGGGCCACGACCCAGTATGTGGCGTGGATCTGGTAGTCGACCGCCAGCGAGGCGGTGAAGACGCCGTCGACACCACCCATCAGGAACATCAAGACGAACCCGACCGAGAAGAGCATCGCCGTCGTGTACTTGATCGAACCTCCCCAGAGGGTCGCCAGCCAGTTCAAGACCTTGACGCCGGACGGCACGCCGATCATCGCCGTTGTCGCCATGAAAAATTCCTGGAGTGCCAGCGGCATGCCGGTCGTGAACATATGGTGGGCGAAGACCATGAAGCCGAGCACGCCGATGGCCGCCATGGAGAAGGCCATCGCCCGGTAGCCGAAGATCGGCTTTCGGCTGAACACCGGGATCACCTCGGAGACGATGCCGAAGGCGGGCAGGATCATGATGTAGACCGCCGGGTGCGAGTAGAACCAGAAGATGAACTGGTAGAGCAGCGGGTCGGAGCCGTGATTGAAGAAGTGGGTCCCGAGCTGCCGGTCCATCAGCACCATGGCCAGGACGCCGGCGAGGAAAGGGCTGGCCAGCAGGACGAGCGCCGCGGTGACTTCCATCGACCAGACGAATAGCGGTAGCCGAAACCAGGTCATGCCCGGAGCGCGCATGTTATGGATCGTCACGATGAAGTTGACCGCGCCCATGATGGACGAGATGCCGAGGATGTGCAGCCCGAGAATCCACATGTCCTGGCCGAGTCCCATTGCGTAAGCCTTCTCGGTGAGCGGCACGTAGCCGGTCCAACCCGCTGCGGCGGCTCCGGTCTGGGTGAGGAGTCCGCTGTACATCACGAGACCGCCCAGCGGGATCAACCAGAAGGAGAGGGCGTTGATGCGGGGGAAGGCCATGTCGCGCGCCCCGATCATCAGCGGAACGAAATAGTTCCCGAAGCCGGAGAAGACCGGAATGATCCAGAGGAAGATCATGGTGGTCCCGTGCAGCGTCATGATCTGGTTGTAGAGCTTGGCCGAGAGGAAGTCGTTGTTGCCGACGGCCAGCTGGGTACGCATCAGCAGCGCCATGATGCCGCCAACCAGGAAGAAGAAAAAGGTCGTGTAGAGGTACATGATGCCGATCTTCTTGTGGTCGACGGTCGTGAGCCAGTCGATGACCCCGCTGCGCCTCGCGACTGCCTGCCGGGGTAACGCGATGCTTGCCATCAGGAACTCCTTGCGCTGTTACTCGTCACGGGGTGACGGTGATGGTGCCTTGCATGTTGAAGGCGGTGTGGAAGGTGCACACGTAGTGATAGGTGCCGGGCTGGCTGAACTTCAGTTCGAACTTGTCGCCCCCGTTCATCGTGTCCGAGCTGGGAACCTGGTTATTGCCGAAGGTCACGTTGTGCGCCGATGAACCCTGGTTGACCCACTGCACGACATCGCCGACCTTGACCGAGTCGGCGGTTGGCACGAACTTGAAGTCGTCCGTTTCGCCAACGGTCTTGGTTGCGGCGATGCCAGAGACTTTCGCTGCGGTGGCCGGTCCACCGCCGGGCGGGGGCGTGCCGCCGCCACTGGCCTGCTTTACGCGCTGGGCGTACCAGGCCTGGTAGGCGGTGGGCGTCATCGCCTGCACCTTGACCTGCATCGCAAAGTGACCAACGCCGCAGAGTTCGTTGCACTCGCCGTAGTAGAAGCCCGGTTTATCCGCCTGGAGCCAGCCGTGGTTCTGCTGGCCGGGGATGGCGTAGATTTGACCGCCAAGCCGCGGCGCCCAGAAGGAATGGAGGACGTCGTTACTGGTGACTTGCAGCTGGATCGGTTTGCCGGTCGGGATCACCAGGGTATCGGATCGAACGCGGCTGTCCGGGTAGGTGTAGAGCCAGGCGAATTGCACGCCGGTCACCTTGACCGTCATCGCCGGCGGCGGGCCGTTGCGCACGTAGTCCATGCGCAGCGTGGTGCGGATGAAGAGAAACGACAGGATCAGGACCGGGATCAGGGTCCAGACGATCTCGAGCCGCGTATTGCCGTGGACCTGCGGCGGCTCGATGTCGTCCCGCCGCCGAAAGCGCAGCGCGGCGTAGATGAGGAGGCCCCCGACGATGACGAGGACGGCCATCGCGATCCAGAAGATGCTCGTGTAGATACTGACGATCGCGCAGGCATTCGGGCCGGCACAATTCAGCGGGCTGACATTGACCGCGGGCATCATCCTCCCAGCAGTCTAGGCATCGCCGCTCGCCCGCCGCAAGCGGGCGTGGACCCGATTCGAGCGCTCATCGGTGGAAGAGCCACCAACGACCACCTACCGAGCGGGTGCCGTTGCGTTCCTGGGCGGTGGCCCGAGCGTCGTGCATCGCGTCGTACCACACGGTCAGCATCAGGAGGAAGGTGCTGATAAAGACCATGAGCGACAGCATCTTAACCAGCAGCGAGAGCACGACCATGGTGCTGCCTCGTGGTTTCCACCAGACGATGACCTGGTCCGTGGCGCCGGGGATGCTCAGCGTGAGGTAAAGGAGCCCGACCACTGCGAGCAGGAAGAGCCCGGCCTTCTTGAACTGCCGGTTGTACGCCTGGCCGAGACCGGGGATGATCGACAGCCAGCTTGCCAACCTGACGCTGGCGCGGCGGCGGGAAGTCAGGATCGGGGTCGGATGCGACTGGACCACGTGCGGCTAACGCTGGAACATCCGGTAACAGTAGTAGGCAAGGAGTAGCAGAGTCGCAATCGCCCAGACGAGCACGAAGAAGAAATCGCCGACTCCAGGGTCTCGCGTCAGGTTAAGGAGGTAGACCAGCGCCAGCACTCAGCCGCCCGCCTTGTGCGCCTTGGTGACGTCGAGCAGGTTCTCGGCCACGATCACCAGCGCGGTGAAGCCGATCAGGATGACGAAGGCCACCAGCGTCCCGATCAGGTCCTTGATCTGCTGCCGTCTCATGGCAAACTCGCGTACTGCTGCCACATCCGGATCCAGTCGACCAGCAGGTTGATGTTCTGGTTAATGGGCTGCGGCAACAGTTTCTGAATACCCCAGGCCGGCATGATCGTTCCCTTGTGCTCCTCACCCTGGTTGCCGAAGTAGATGCAGCGGTGATAGTAGTCGTCGTTAAAGAATCCGAGCCGGTCCTGGTCGTTGAGCGGCGGCCCCTTGCCACCCTCGCCGGTCGCGCCGTGACACTGCGCGCAGCTGTTTTCGTACAGCGTTGGCGCCTTGTCGTAAACGCCGAATGGGTTGACGACCAGGTTGGTGTGGGCGCCCGCCTGGGTGGTGGCCTGGCGATTGCCGTTGTGACAGACGATGCAGCCGGTTTCGTCGATGCCCAGCCCCTTGTAAGCGCTCGGGATGAAGCCGGTGAGCTGCGCGACGAGCGGCTTGCTGGTCTGCGGGTCGGTGACTACCTTGCCGTTGGCGTCGAGCACGTAGTAGGGCTGCGCCTGCGGATTCAGGCAGGCGGCGCCGCTGCCCGTGGCGGCGGCGCTGGCGGACGGGGAGGGCTTGGCAGCGGCGCTAGCCGAGGCTTTCGGCGACGCGCTCGCCGACGCCTTCGGTGACGCCTTCGGTGACGCACTGGGTGCTACCACCGTCGTCGAAACCGCCGGGGCCGGACGGCAGACCAGGGTGTCCTGGCCGTATTTGGCGAAGACCGCGTCGTTGATCGCCGACGGGTGGTTGGGACCGAGTCGCTTGGCCGCCTCGACCGGTCCGATC
Organism: Candidatus Dormiibacter sp.; assembly: GCA_039922495.1. Classification (GTDB taxonomy): domain Bacteria; phylum Chloroflexota; class Dormibacteria; order CF-121; family CF-121; genus JALYYC01. The sequence goes on along the minus strand of JBDTEO010000011.1, from coordinate 83,141 downwards.
TTGGCGATGTCGGGCACGTGGCAGGTGATACAGCGCTCGACCACGAACTGGCTGTTGACCTGCACCTTGGGAAAGATCTGCTGCACCCCGATCGGGAAATCGGCGCCGTACTGCTGGGCGTATTTCTGCTGGATCGGCAGCCATGGCCGGCTGAAGTCCTGGTAAAAGGCGAACGCCAGCAGGGCGAGAAAGAGCCCGCTCACAACGAGGAAGGCTCGGCCTAACACGCCGCGCCCGGCTCACACTGCGGGTTGCCGAGAACCCAGCCCCAGTCCCAGGTGAATTCATGGCCTCGAAAAAAGGTCCCGATGATCACCAGGGCGACCACGATCGTCATGTACAGCGCAAAGAGGATGATCGCCACCTTCCGCTCGGCCGGCCGCCGGCTCGGGTTTCGGTCGAGGAAGGGGACCAGGATCATCAGCACGATCACGAAAGTCGGGAAGGCCACGCCCGCCATCACGGGCGGGAACCGGGAGAGCAGTTCCTGAAGGCCGAGGAAGTACCACGGGGCTTTGGAGGGGTTCGGCGTCATGCCCGGGTTCGCCTTGCCCAGCAGCGGCGCCTGGAGGAAGATCGAGACGAGCAGCAGGAAGACCGTCATCGCCACCATGGCGATGAACTCCTTGAAGACGAACTCGGGGAACGAGACGATCATCTCGTCGTCACTGTCGTCACGGATCGCCACCGGGGCGTCGTCGGACCGCTGCCGCCGCCCCGCCTCGGCTCGCTCCCGTGCCTCGATCCGTTCGCGGGCGTCAGTGGCCAGGGTCAGAGTCCTCCGCTAAAGCCATCTTTGCGGACACGCCAGAAGTGAATCACCATCAGCAGGAATCCCGCCAGGGGTAATCCGACCACGTGGAGGACATAAAAGCGGAGCAAGCCATTGTCCCCCACGATCTTGCCGCCAAGCAGCAGGTAGCGCGTGTAGGGACCGGCGATCGGGGCGTACTTGGCCATGTTGGTGCCTACGGTGACGGCCCAGATGGACAGCTGGTCCCAGGGCAGGAGATAGCCGGTGAAGCTGAGCAAGAGCGTGATCAGCAGCAGGAGCGTTCCCACGCCCCAGTTGAACTCGCGCGGCTTCTTGTAGGCGCCGGTCAGGAACACCCGGGCCATGTGCAGCCACACGGTGATGACCATCGCGTGTGCCGCCCAGCGGTGCATGTTGCGGATCAGCCCGCCAAACGTGACCACGAACTGGAGGTCGCGCATGTCCTGGTAGGCATGGTTGGTGGAGGGCACGTAATAGAACATCAGGTACAGCCCCGTGACGGTCAGCACGATGAAGAGGAAGAACGAGAGGCCGCCAAGACACAGGGTGTACGACATCCGGATCCAGGAGCGCCGGACCCGGACCGGGTGGATGTGGAGGACAAAGTTGGTCAGGGTCGTACGGGCGGCGATTTTGTCGGTCAGCGGCAAGCCGTGACGGAAGACCGCGCCGACCATTTGTTCGATAACCGAGTAGATCTCGTCGACCGCGGCGCGGATGACCCTCATGAACCCTCCCCGATCAAACCTTCAGCCGGAAACTCCGATCCACCACGATAGATCGATCGATGAACAGCTTCCCATCGCGGGCGACTTCGAGGTGGAGGTGATCCATCGGCCGCGGCGCCGGTCCGTAAAAGTTGACGGAATCCCGAAAGTACCGACTGCCGTGACATGGGCACTTGAAGCCGGGCAGCACCGGGTTGGATTTGGTGGCCAGGTGTCCCGTGTCGGGATCTCGTGCGATCTGGGTGCCCTCGGCGATCAGGTCGCTGGTCACGTCCGGAAAATAGCGCGGCGTGCAGCCAAGGTGGGTGCAGATCAGGCTGATCGCGTAGAAGCCGTTTGGATCTCGGTTGATGACGACCCGCTTGTCGATCAGCACGGTGGTCGAACCGACCGCGTAGCTACTGGGCGGGTCGGCCTTGAAGGCCGGCGGATCCTCGTACAGCGCGTTCGGCTGCAAATAGCGGACGCTCTGGACCAGGGCAACCCCGCTGGCGCCAAGGAAGGCGAACCACCCGAACATGGCGAAGAAGCTTCGCCGCGTCATCTGCCGCGAGTCGGTGACCAGGCGCCGAAATCCAGCAGCCATTACACGAAAGGATTATGCGCGGGTGGGGTGAGGATGGTCGCGAAGATGACCGTCGACGCCATGATGACGATGAACAGCACGGCGACGAGCAGGCAGCCGAAGTCGGCCTTGATCGCCTCGATAGCGCCGCGCACGCTGACGAGAATATCAAAGCAGGGCGGGCCGAAGACATCGGGTCTCCGCCCTATCCCCGGGCTGGGGCTCTGGCGGGGGCCGCGGGCGCGCCGGCGAGCGCACTGTATTTCATGACGTACTCGTGGACGAGCAAGACGACGGTCGCATGGCTCCAGGTCAGCGGAGAAACCGAGAGGGGCGCCTTGCTGTACGGGTCGAGCTGCTCGGAGAGGACGCCACTGGCCATCGCCGAGGCGGCGACCCAGTCCAGGATCTCGCGGGCGCGCCGGAGCTCCTCGGTGGTGGTGGCCCGCGCGACCAGCCACTGCGCGTACCACATCGTGCAGATGAACCAGGGATTGCCAGGCACGTTCCGGATGTCCTGGCTGACCTGGTAGTAGTAGTCGTTCTCGTAACGCGCGATCCCGCCGACGTCGGTCTTGCACCAGAGCCGGTCGTAGACCGCTTCCATGGTGCTGACCACCTGGGGATCGTCCGCGGACAGCATGCCGAAGTAAAACAGGCCATAGACGCTCGAGTCGATGGTCAGATCCTTGGCCGTGGTTCCGTCAGAGCGGACGTAGATGCGCCGGAGAAACCGGTTGAGCTCGGTGTCGAAGAGCCAGGTGGTGGTGGCGACCTTCATCGCGCCGGCCACCCGGCGATATTTGTCGGCCAGTGCGATCTCACCGTAGAGCTGGGCGAAGTTGCCGGCCGCCTGCAGCCCGGCCCAAACGGCACCGACGGTGAAGCTCATCACCCCACGGCGTTCCTCCCAGAGGTCGTAGCTCGGCTGCGGCAGCCCGGTGACGGGATCCACGTAGCGCGCGAGGAAATCCCCGGCCAGGATGATCAGCGGCCGGTAATAGGTCTTGAAGAATTCGAAGTCGCGATGGCCGTCGTAATGCTGCCAGAGCGCAAAGAGCACGATGCCGGTCTCGTCTTCCTGGATTGGATACTGGGGCCGGCCGGCGGCGTCGACCCAGGGGTGCCAGCTGCTTCCCGGCTCCCCTGACGGCGTGTACTTGTGGCGGAAATACCCGTCCGCCGACACGATCCGGGCGCACAGCTCGAAGAAGCGGCGAGGCACATCCAGGTATCCGGCCTGGTCCATGGCATAGGCGGCCATGGCCCCATCGCGCGGCCACATGTAGCTGTAGGTATCGCGCGCGGCCTTGATGATCTCCGAGTCGTTGGCGGCAAGGATCGCCCCGCCGTTGTCCACCTGGGTCCGGACGATCAGCAGGCTGCGCCGGTAGAGCTCGGCGACGGCTGGGGATAGGTCGGCGAATTGCCGTTCTTCCTTGTTGACCCAGGCGATCCAGTAGCAACGCGTCCGCTCCAAAAAGGCCTCGGGCGTGCGCAGCACGACGACGTCCGCGACCGCCTGGACCCCGATCAGATCCTTGGCGGCGATGAGCCAGTGGTAGGCGGTCGCCGTCTGCCCCGCCGGCACCCGCCCGAGGTGCAGGGCCAGCGTCATGTCGACCGAGCCCTGCTCGATCGGATTGTTGCCCAGCACGCCGTCTTCGGCGTCGATCCAGGTGCCGTGCGCCCCGCCGACGTCTTTCTTGCCGCAAGCATAGGCATCGAGCCCGACCCGGTCCGCGACCTGGCCGCAGGCGGCGAAGTAGCGGCGGCCTTTGTAGGCGACGAGGCCCTTGACCGGCGGGTAGTACATCACGGTGTCCCCCACATCGGTGCCGTAGATGTGCCAGTCGTAGTGAAAGAAGATGCGGATGTCCCGCTCGGCCCCATCGTTGAGCACCCGCACCCGCCGGATCAGCAGGTCGCGACCCAGGTCGACGGTGTCGTTGAAGGTCACGCCGACCTTGAGGCGTTGGTGCCGGAGGGTCACGTTCGTGACATTGGTGTCGGGCTGATAGACGAGGTCGCGTTCCCAGGCCGGATCATCCAGCCAGCTAAAGTCGCCCTCGACCCAGATCCCGAACCGGCACTGTTCCCCGTTCGTGTGGTTCTCCTGGCCGACCCACGGATAGTAGATGTCGCGAAGCTGGTAGTTGCGATCGAAGTTGATCAGCAGCGCGCCGTTGCCGATCGGGAGGTCGCGAGACATTCGGACCATTATCGGTTGCCCACCGGCTGGCACAGCGATCAAAGGCGCATTGTTACGATGCCGTGCGTGGCTCCGGAGGCGGCCCTAGATACCCTGACGGTTCAAACACGCCAGCGGGCGGATGCCGTGGACATCAGCGAGCGGGTTCAGGACCTGGTCGGTCGAAGCGGGGTTTCGCGCGGCCTCTGCCAGGTCTATATCCCGCACACGACGGCCGGCGTCTTCATCAACGAGAACGCTGACCCGGACGTCCTGACTGACCTGCTCGCCACCCTCGAGCGGCTGGTTCCCTGGGCGCAGGGGTACCGCCACGCCGAAGGCAATGCCGCGGCGCACATTCGGGCCACCCTCGCCGGCAGCTCCCAGCTGGTCCCGGTGCGCGAGGGCCGCCTGGCGCTCGGCCGCTGGCAGGGGATCTTCGTACTCGAGTTTGACGGCCCCCGCGAGCGCCAGGTCCGGGTGACCGTGGTCCGGGCGTAAGCCCCTCTTGAACTCGAAAACAGGCGGAAAGGACCCGTAACTCCGGCCGGAATGCCGGTATATACTGGTCAGATTCTTCGACCGGGGAGTGGCATGCTCAGCAGCATCAAGTCGGTCGGTACCTATGTCCCGGCCGGGATTCTGACCAACGCCGACCTGGAAAAGATGGTCGAGACCTCGGACACGTGGATCCGTGAGCGCACCGGCATCATCGAGCGCCACATTGCGGCCGTCGACGAAACCAGCACCGATCTCGCGATCGGAGCGGCGCTCGACGCGCTGGACGCCGCCGGCCTGCGGGGCGAGGACACCGATCTCATCGTCTGCAGCACCTCGACCCCGGACTCGACCTTTCCGTCGGTCGCGTCCCGGGTGCAGGAGCGACTCCACGCGCACGGGCCGGCCTTCGACGTCCAGGCCGCCTGCACGGGTTTTCTCTACGGCCTCAGCGTTGCGGATCGATTCGTCAGCGGGGGCGAGGCCCGGCAAGCGATCGTCCTCGGCACCGAAACGCTGACCAAGATCATGAATTTCAAGGATCGAGGGACCTGCGTGGTCTTCGGCGACGGCGCCGGGGCCATCGTGCTGGGCCCCGGCCGCAACGGTGCCGGGATCAAGTCCTGCCTGCTCGGATCGGACGGGACCGGCGGCGACCTTATCTACGTGGCGCCCGGCGCCGACTCCGCCGAGGGACCCGGCCGGCCGGAGATCCGGATGGACGGTCGCAAAGTCTTCCGCTTCGCGACCGAGATCCTGGCCCAGGCGACGCTTGACGCCCTCGATCGGGCGCAGGTGCCGCTCAGCGCGGTCAAGCTGATCGTTCCCCACCAGGCAAACGCGCGGATCATCGAGGCGGCCGGCAAGCGCCTGGGCGTCCCCGCGACCGTGATGGCGAACAACATCGCGCAATATGGGAACACCTCGACCGCCTCGATCCCGCTGGCCCTCAAGGAGGCGGTCGCGGCCGGCCGCGTCGCCGAAGGCGATCACATCGTCCTGGTGGGATTCGGCGCCGGACTCACCTGGGGCGCGTGCGTCATCGAATGGGAGGGGGCCGCGGCACGGGTCGCCGCCTGAGCGGTGTTTCGTCCTAAGACGCGTTACGTTGCCCTGCCGTCCCCTCGGGCAGGCGTCGGCGAGGAGGTCGACCGGCTTACCTGCGCCCGCTGCGACACGGCGCTCGAGCCGGCCCGCCTGACGGCGGCCCTCGGCGTCTGCTATCGCTGCGGGTACCATTTCCGGCTCCGCGCACAGGAGCGGATCGCGATGCTGGTGGGGCCGGACTCCTTTGTCGAGGAGGATTCCGAGATCACGGCCAGGGATGCCCTGGGCTTCAAAGACTCCCAACCGTACGTCACCCGGATCGAGCAAAGCCGCGCCAAGACCGGCGCCAACGAGGCCGTGACCTGGGGCGAGGCGAGGCTCGCCGGCCACCCGCTGGTGATCGTCTGCCTGGATTTCGCCTTCATGGGCGGCAGCATGGGCGCCGCCACCGGCGAGAAGATCACCAATGGGATCGAGCGGGCCACGGCCAAGCGACTGCCACTCTTGATCGTGTCCGCGTCCGGTGGCGCCCGGATGCAGGAAGGCATGCTGGCCCTGATGCAGCTGGCCAAGACGGCGGCCGCCCTCGGCCGCTTAGCGGCAGCCGGCGTCCCCTACTTCTCCCTTCTGACGGATCCGACCATGGGTGGGGTCACGGCCAGCTTTGCCACCCTCGCCGACGTCATCCTCGCCGAGCCGGGAGCGATGATCGGCTTCGCCGGGGCTCGCGTTATCCAGCAGGCCACCTATGAAACGCTCCCAGAGGGCTTCCAGACCGCCGAGTTCCTCTGGTTGCACGGCATGATCGATCTCGTCGTCCCGCGTCCGGAGCTGCCCGCGGTCCTCCGCCAGCTGCTCGATCTCTACACGCGGAGCGGGTACCATTCCGACTTCCAGCTGGAGGGTCAGGCGCGGGCGGCCGCGACGGCGTCCGCGCTCCGGCCATGAGCGCCAACGGCTCGACCGCGGCGGCGACCTGGGCCCAGGTCGAGCTCGCCCGGCACCCCGATCGCCCTTACGCGCTCGACTACATCCACGCCATGTTTGGCAGCTTCTTCGAGCTGCACGGTGATCGCCTCTTCGGCGACGACCACGCGATCATCGGTGGCCCAGCTGCCTTCGACGGCCGGACGGTGATGGTGATCGCCCAACAGAAGGGGCGAACCACGGCCGAGCGGGCGATGCGAAACTTTGGGATGGCGAACCCCGAAGGCTACCGGAAGGCCTTGCGGCTGGTGCGCCAGGCGGAGAAGTTCCAGTTTCCGGTGATCTCCCTGGTTGATACCTCCGGCGCCTTTCCCGGCGCGGGAGCGGAGGAGCGGGGCATTGCCTGGGCGATCGCCGAAAACCTGGTCGCCTTCGCTCGGGCCCGCGTCCCGATCATCACCCTGGTACTCGGTGAGGGCGGGAGCGGTGGCGCCCTCGGCATCGGCGTCGGGGACCGGCTCTTGATGATGGAGCATTCGATCTACAGCGTGGCGATGCCGGAAGCCTGCGCCTCCATCCTCTGGCGCGACATCGCGCGCAAGATGGACGCCGCCGCGGCGCTCAAGCTCACCGCCCCCGACCTGCAAAAACTCGGGCTCGTCGATGAGGTCGTGCCCGAGCCACCGGGCGGGGCGCAGACCGACTACGGCCTGGCCGCGGACGCGGCGGCCGCCGCCCTGACCCGGCAGCTCGCGAGCCTGGAAGGCATCGAGATCGAGCCGCTCCTCGAGGAACGGTACCGGCGATATCGTTCGATCGGCGTCGCACAATGATTCGCTAACATCGAGCACACCCTGGCCACACACGCCCAGTCGGATCCGAGTCCTCCCCGCCGCACACGAGAGCGCCTCGACCCCGGTGTCTTCCGGCTCCCGGTCGAGCGCATCCGTGAGGGCTATTACAGCGACGTCTATTTCAACCGGACGGTCGACGTGCTGCGCGCCGGTCAACGCCATCCGCACGTCCTGATGCAGGTCTTCCAAAAGAATCACGCCATCATTGGCGGGATGGATGAGGCGATCGCGATCCTCAAGCTCTGCGCTGAAGATTTCTCGGCACTGCGGGTTTACGCGCTTTACGACGGCGACGCGATCGCCCCGTGGGAGACCGCGATGACGATCGAGGGCGATTATGCATTGTTCGCCCGGCTGGAAACGGTCTACCTGGGCGTCCTGACGCGGCGCACGAAGATCGCCAGCAACGTGCGCCAGGTGGTCGACGCTGCCAATGGCAAACAGATCATCTTCATGCCGGCACGGCACGATCATCACCTGGTCCAGACCGGTGACGGCTACGCGGCGCACATTTCCGGCGCAATCGGCGTCTCGACCGATGCCCAGGCATCCTGGTGGGGCGGCCGGGCGATCGGGACCGTCCCCCATGCGCTGATCGCGGCCTATGGCGGCGACACGGTGCTGGCCGCAAAGCAGTTCGCCGAGCACACCGATCCATCCACGAATCTCGTCGTGCTGGTCGACTTCGAGAACGATTGCGTCCGCACCTCCCTGGAGGTGGCTCGCGCGCTGGGCGACCGGCTCTGGGGCGTCCGGCTCGATACGTCGGAGACCCTCGTCGACGTCAGCGTCCAGAAGATCATGGGCGACTTCGATCCACGCGGCGTCAACGCGCAGTTGTGCTGGCTGGTGCGAAAGGCCCTCGACCGCGAAGGGTTCGAGCACGTGAAGATCGTGGCCAGCGGCGGTTTCAACGTCGCCAAGATCGAGCGCTTCGAACGGGACGGCGTTCCGATCGATGCCTACGGTGTGGGCAGCGCCTTTTTTCAAGGCAGCTACGACTTCACGGCTGACGTCGTCATGGTCGAAGGGCGGCCCTGCGGGAAGGTCGGCCGGCGCTACCGCCCGAATCCCCGGCTGGACGTGGTCGACTGATGCCGGGGACCACGATCGTCGTCGATGTCCTCAACGGCTTCTGCAAGACCGGCAAGCTTGCATCGCCTCGCTGCCGGGCGGCGATTCCACGAATCAAGGCGGTGGTCGAGGATCGGCTGAAGGCCGGCGACCAGCTGATCTTCCTCGCGGACACCCATGACAGGGACGATCGCGAGTTCGAGGTCTTCCCGGTCCATTGCGTGCGCGGGACCGAGGAGGCGGAGGTGGTCGAGGAGCTGCAGTCCCTGCTCGCGCGCGGCCTCCTGATTCGCAAGCGGCGCTATTCCGGGTTCTTCGAAACAGACCTCGAGGCGAGGCTGGCCGTGCTCCACCCCGACCGGGTGACGGTGGTCGGCGTCTGCACCGACATCTGTGTCCTCCACACTGTCGCCGATCTTCGAAACCGCGATTACGCCGTCACGGTACCGGCCGCCGCGGTGGACACCTTTGACGCACCCGGGCACCCGGGCGACGCCATCCAGGGCTTCGCCCTCTCCCACATGGCGGGGGTCCTGGGCGCGACCGTCGTGTGAGCCCGACGCTATAATCTAACCCATCAGTGGGTTCGCCTGAAACGAGAAGCTTTCTGCGCAATTTGCGGCAGCCAGATGGCTTCCGACAGCCGATTCTGCGCGACCTGCGGGCATCCCACCGGCGTCGCCTCCATTAGCAACAACCACCGCGTCCAGCCCTGGATGGCGATCCTGGCGCTCTTCGCGGCGCTCCTGCTCGTGGTCCTGCCCGGCCTGCTCTACGTCTGGGCCGGGCTCCCCTCGACCTCCAACCTGAGCACGGCGCGTCTCCCCCTCTCCACGCGAATTTATGACCGTACCGGGACGGTCTTGCTCGCCGACATTCACCAGGGCTCGGACCGCCGCCATATCGTCCCCCTGTCGCAGGTCGCGCTCAGCCTGCAGCACGCCCTGATCGCGGTCGAAGACCGCACCTTCTACCAGCACGGCGCCCTGAACGTGCTTCGCACCGGACAGGCCGGTCTCCAGGATCTGCTCCACCTTCGGTTGGACCAGGGCGGGAGCACGATCACGCAGCAGCTGGTCAAGAACCTCTACCTCTCCGAAGACCGATCGGTGTTGCGGAAGCTCGATGAGGCGATTCTCGCGATCGAGGTCGAGCACCAATACTCGAAGCAGGCGATTCTGACCGCCTACCTCAACCGCATTTACTTCGGCAATCAGTCATACGGCGTGGAGGCGGCGGCCAACACCTATTTCGGCAAGCACGCCTCACAACTCTCACCCGCCGAATCGTCATTCCTGGCCGGGCTGCCGCAGGCCCCGTCCGACCTCGACCCCTACACCAACCTCACCGGCGCCAGGGCGCGCCAGCGCGTCGTCCTCGATGCGATGGTGCGCGCCCACGATCTGACGCGCGCCCAGGCGACCACCGTGTTCGGCCAGAAGCTGTCGCTCCAACCGCTGTCCTCGCAACCCGATGTCAAGGCACCGCATTTCGTGCACTGGGTCTCGGCGCAACTGGAGAAGACCTACGGCAACGACTTGCTCCAGAAGGGCGGCCTGACGGTGATCACGACCCTCGACTGGAACCTGCAGTCGATCGCCGAACAACAGGTCCGCCAGCAGGTGATGAGCCTGCGATCGCACCACGTGACCGACGGCGGGCTCGTCGCCGTCGATCCGCGGACCGGCGGGGTGGTGGCCATGGTCGGGTCAGCCGGTCGCGACGTTCCGGGTGGCGAATACAACATGACCATCATCCCTCGGCAACCGGGGTCCGCCTTCAAGATCTTCACCTACGCGGCGGCCATCGAGTCGGGCAAATTCACGATGGCGTCCTGGGTCCTCGACGAACCGATCACGGTCCGAATGTCGGATGGGAGCACCTATACACCGCATAACTACGACGGCTCCTACCACGGGTGGCAACCCCTCCCCCATGCACTCGGCAACTCCTTGAACATTCCCGCCATCAAAGTCGAGCTCGGGACCGGGGTCGATCACGTGGTCGACCTCGCGCGGCGCATGGGACTCCAATCGCTGAACAAGCCAACCGGCTCGTACCAACCCAGCCTCACCCTGGGCGGGTACGAGGTCCCCTTGCTCGAGATGGCGTCCGGAGCCGGAACGCTGGCCGCCGAGGGAACCTCCCGTCAACCCCAGGGAATCCTGAAGATCCTCTCGCAACAAGGGTCGACGATGTTTACTTACGATCCCCGGAGCAACGGGAAGCCAGCGCTCTCACCCCAGGCCAGCTTCATCCTGAGCCAGATGCTTTCCGACGACCGCAACCGTCAACTCGAATTCGGTGCCCATAGCGACCTCGTGATTCCTGGTCACCACGTCGCCGCGAAGACCGGCACCACCAACGACTTCCGCGACAACCTGACGGTGGGAAACACGCCGGGCCTCGCGGTCGCCGTCTGGGTCGGCAACGCCGACCACAGCGCCATGCAGAACGTCTCGGGGATTGTCGGCGCGGCCCCGATCTTCCATGCCTTTATGCAGCAAGCCCTGAACGGCCAGCCCGACACCTGGTACCCCGTCCCACCGGGCTGCACACGATGGACGTCTCGGGCTACACCGCCTATCTCCTGCCCGGGACCGACCAGGTTGCGCAGGCGGCTCAGCCGCCACCGCAGGCTTACTCAGGCAACGGCGACGCCCATGGCAACGGCCACGGCGGAGGCGGCGACTAGCTGAGCGGCGGTCTCGGTTCGCGCGGCGCGGTCGACGTCCCGGAGGCACTGGGCGCTGCGCCACTCGCCTTCAGTGACTCGATCTGCCGGGTCAAGTCCTCGACCCGGCGCTCCAGGGTCGCGATTTGATCCCGGGTCGCCAGCGGCATCGACGACCGGGCAGACTTGACGCCCTCGGTGACTCGCCGGCTCAAGTCCTCACCGGCCTGCTTCGTCTTCCCGGCGAACTCGTCGAAGCGCCGCCGGCCTTCCTCGCGGCTGATGTGTCCCTGGTCCATCCAGGTCCCGACCAGCCGATCACCATGCTCGAAGGCCCAGCTCGCGGCGCCAACCATGATCGTGAAGCCATCGCGCACCACTTCCCGGATGCGCTCGGTGCCGTCGGACGGTGGTTGTTCTGCCATGCGCTAAGTTTAGGCCTTCGGCATGCCCATCTACGAGTACCGCTGTCCCGACTGCGGCCGGCGTCCCTCCATCTTCTTTATGAGCTTCGGCGCCGTTGAAGCCGCCCCGGCCTGCCCATATTGCGGCGGCCGTCACCTGGCGCGCCTGATCTCGGTCACGGCCCAGGTGCTCTCGGAGGACTCGCGACTGGAGCGGCTGGACGATGGCGGGCTGGCCGGCGTCGACGAGAACGACCCGGCGAGCATGGCCCGCTGGGCCCGCACGATGGGCCAGCAGATGGGCGATGACGAGATGGGCGACGATTTCGAGCAGGCGGTCGACGAGATGGGCGACGAGCCGGCCAGCGAAGTCCCCGATCTGGACGACGGCGCATGAGCGACGGCCGCATCACCGGCATCCACGCGCGCGAGATTCTCGACTCGCGCGGGAACCCCACGGTGGAGGTCGACGTGCGGTTTGCCGCCGCCCACGGTCGTGCGGCCGTCCCCTCCGGGGCCTCGACGGGGACGCATGAGGCGGTCGAGCTTCGTGACGGTGATGCCCGTCGCTTCGGCGGCAAAGGCGTGCTTACGGCGGTGGCCAATGTCAACGGCGAAATCGCGGGAGCCCTGATCGGCCTGGACGGACTCGATCAGCAGGCGATCGACGAGCGGCTGATCAACCTGGACGGGACCGCCAACAAGTCCCGGCTCGGCGCCAATGCGATCCTCGGGGTCTCGCTGGCGGTCGCGCGCGCCGCCGCGGCGAGCCAGGCCGAGCCCCTCTACCGACGGCTTGGTGCGGCCGGTGAGGCAACGCTACCGGTTCCGATGATGAACATCCTGAACGGTGGCAAGCACGCCCAGACCAAAGTCGACTTCCAGGAGTTCATGGTGGTCCCGGCGGGCGCCCCGAGCTTTCGGGAGGCGCTTCGCTGGGGCGCCGAGGTATTCCATACGCTGCGGGCCCTCCTGCACACGCGCGGACTGAGCACCGGCCAGGGTGACGAGGGTGGTTTCGCCCCTGAGCTCGGCGCGAACGAGGACGCCATGACCTTGCTGGTGGAGGCGATCGAGCGCAGCGGGCATCGCCCGGGCGAGGACGTCTTCATCGCGCTCGACCCGGCCGCGTCGGAACTCTACCGTGACGGCCGTTACGAGCTGCCCGGCGAGGGCCGCTCGCTGACCACCGCCGAGATGATCGACCTCTGGGAGAGCTGGACGCGGCGATACCCCATCATCTCGCTGGAGGACGGCCTTGCCGAGGACGATTGGCCGGGCTGGAAGGCCCTGACCGAGCGCCTCGGCGCGCAGGTCCAGTTGGTTGGCGACGACATCTTCGTCACCAATGTCATTCACCTGCAGCGCGGCATCGAAACCGGCGTCGCGAACAGCATCCTGATCAAGGTCAACCAGATCGGTACCCTGACGGAGACGATCGAGACCATGCAGACCGCCCGACGTGCGCGGTACGGGTCGGTGGTGTCGCATCGGTCGGGGGAGACTGAGGACACCTTCATCGCCGACCTTGCGGTCGGCACCTCGGCCGGGCAGATCAAGGCGGGGGCGCCGTCACGATCCGAGCGCGTGGCGAAGTACAATCGGCTCCTGCGGATCGAAGAAGAGGTGGGTAAGACCGCGCGCTTTCCTGGACGGGCCGCATTCGTCCGTGTCTAGGCGCATGCCCCCAGGGGGCTTCTTCAATGGCGGTGAATCCCCGGTCCGCCGGCTACCCACCGAGCCCAACTTTCCCCAGATTCGCGTTACGCGCCGGGCCGTCTTCTGGATCGTCCTGGCCGCGGTCGTCCTCCTGCTGCTCTTCCTGCTCAAACCATTCGCGACCTTTTACACCGATTACCTCTGGTTCAAGGCGCTCGGCTACGGCGGCGTCTTCGGCACCCGCTTCAAGGCGCAGATCATCACCTTCTTCCTCTTCGCCATCCTTTTCTGGGTGATCGGAGCCGCCAATCTCCTGGTGGCCCTCAGCTCCGGCCGGCGACTGTCGTCGATCGGGATCCGGCAGCGCCTCGTGACCGCCCCCCCAACGGTGCTGTCGCTACTCGTCATCGTCCTGCTGGGCCTCCTTTTCGGCCGGATCGCCTCCGGCCAGTGGCAGACCACGCTGACGTTTCTGAATCAGAAATCGTTTGGCATCACCGACCCCATCTGGCACAAGGACGTGAGCTTTTATCTCTTCACCCTTCCCTTCTATCGATTCGTCTGGGGCTGGCTGCTCGGCGTCGTGATCCTGATGCTGTTGATCGTGGCCGGGCTCTACGCCTCCCGGGCGAGCCTGCAGACGCTGGCGCTGCCACCTCGCGCGGTGCGTCACCTGTCGGTGCTCGCGGCGGCGTTTGCCGCCCTGCTGGCGGTGCACTACCGGCTTGACCTGTATGAACTGCTCTTGAGCAAGCGCAATTTCGTCTACGGCGCTGGGTACACCGACGTCATGGCGCGGGTGCCGGCCTACTGGATCATGGTCGTGCTGATGGGCTTGATTGTCGTCGGCCTGCTCGTCAACACCAGGCGCGACTCGCTCGCGCCGCTGGCGCTCGCGATCCCGGTCTGGCTTGGGGCGGCCTTCATCCTCCTGGTCGTCTTCCCCGGGGTCGTGCAGCGGTTTTCGGTGGCCCCCAGCGAGCAGTCGCGGGAGACCCCGTACATCAAGAACGAGATCGCCTTCACCCGGCAGGCCTACGGCCTCGCGGCGATTGCCGACCGCCCGTTCACACCACAGGACACGATCACGGCGGACGCCGTCGCGCGCAACCCGCAGACGGTCGAGAATGCCCGCCTCTGGGACCCGCAGCTCGCGTTGCCGGCCGCGCTCGAGAACCTGCAGAGCCTGCGAAGCTTCTACACGATCTATGACGTCGCGGTCGACCGCTACCAGCTTGGCACCCAGTACCTGCAGCTCCTGCTGGCGGCTCGAGAGCTCGACACCTCGGGACTCAACGCGGCGGCGCAGAACTGGGTCAACCTCAAGCTGCGGTACACCCATGGCTACGGCGTCCTGGCCGCGCGAGCCAATCAGGCCACGCCCGAGGGCGACCCGGTCCTCACCCTCAAGAACATCCCGCCGGTGGGGCAGCCAACTGTCACCCAGGCGGGACTCTACTTCGGTCGGCATGCGACCGATTACGTCCTGGTCGACTCGACCCAGGCCGAGCTCGACTACCTGGCGGACACCACCCACCTGACGCACTGGCAGGGCAAGACGGGCGTCGAGCTCTCCTCGGCCCTCCGCAAGCTGGCGTTTGCCATCCGCTTCGGGGATATCAACGTCCTGATCAGCTCGCAGCTGACCTCGCAGACGCAGGTGTTGTTCAACCGCGCGGTCGAGGACCGTGTCGCCGCGCTCGCGCCCTTCCTGCAATTCGACCAGGACCCCTACATCGTGGTCGTCGATGGGAAGCTGTACTGGATTCTCGACGGCTTCACCACCAGCGACCACTATCCGTATAGCCGGATCTCGCCCGATGACACCGGCTCCCTGGCAGGCATCAACTACGTGCGCAACTCGGTCAAGGTAGTGGTCGACGCCTACGACGGGAGCACGACCTTTTACCAGGTCGACAGCCGCGATCCCATCGCCAACACTTACGGGGCGATCTTCCCCGGCCTCTTCAAACCGTTCAACCAGATGCCGGCCGGATTGCAGGCGCACATCCGCTACCCGCGCGATCTCTTCAATGTCCAGGCCGAGATGTACTCGACCTACCACGTGAGTGACCCGAACACCTTTTACGCGAGGGACGATCAGTGGCAGATCGCCAAGGAAAACGTGGACCAGACGACCGGCCCTACGCCGATGCGGCCTTTCTACGTGATCATGCGGCTGCCCGGCGAGACGAAGGAGGAATTCGTCACCATCCTGCCCTACACGCCCAATGGCAAGACCAATATGATCGCCTACCTGGCGGCGCGCTCGGACCAGCCTGGGTACGGCACGCTCTTCGATTTCCGCTTCCCCAAGGACAGCCTGGTGGTCGGGCCGCAGCAGGTTGAGTCGAACATCGACCAGGCTCCGGCGATCAAGTCGCAGTTCGCCCTGCTCAACGCCCCCGGCTCGAAGGTGATTCGGGGCAACCTGCTGGTGCTACCGATCGAGACCTCGTTGCTCTATATCGAGCCCGTCTACCTGGAGGCGGCCAACGTCGCCAAGCCGCAACTCAAGAAGGTAATCGTGGCCACCGGCCAGAACGTGGCGATGGAAAACACTCTGGACCAGGCGCTGGCCTCCTTGCTCGGCGCCGCGACGCCAAGCTCGACGGGCGGGACGCCGGGCGGCGGAACCACCGGGCCCGCGGTGAGCGCGACGGCCGCCCAGCTGATTGCCCAGGCGAACCAGCACTATGCCGCCGCCGTCAAGGACCTGCAGGCCGGCAATTTCGCCGGCTACGCCACCGAGATCCAAACGGTGGGCAGCCTGCTGCAACAACTGGGCGCCCTCCAGCCGTCGGCCTCGCCCGGCGCCTCAGCCAGCGCATCGCCCTCGGCCTCCCCCTAGACCAGCCGAACAAAAAAAGGACGCCTGCGCGAGCAAAGCGTCCTCCAAGACCCCCGGAACGACGACCTAGTGTCCTCCGGACAGCGTGTCACCGACGGCGAGGACGACGGCGGCGACCGCGGCGATAAAGGCGGCGAAACGGTACATGGCACCTCTCCTTTCAGGCCAGGTGCTCCGTGCCGTTCGGCCGGAATGTAACACCCGGTTGAATTTGGTGTCAATATACTTTTCGGAGGCCGGTTCAGTAAAGCTATACATTGGGAGGCAAAATGAACTCTGTCGGCGATCGGCTCCGTGAAGCACGACTCGCTCGGGGTCTGACCCAGAGCCAGCTGGCCGAAGGCGTGGCGACCAAGGGCTTCATCAGCCAGGTGGAACACAACCGGGCCGCCCCCTCCCCGGTCAAGCTCCGCGTCATCGCCGAGCGTCTGGGCCTGCCGGTGAGTCATTTCACCGGCGAGAAGTCCCCCCAGGAGCTCACCTATCTCCGCAAGAGCGCCACGCTCGCGGTCAAGGCCGGCGAAGCCGCGCGCGCCCTCGCCCTGGTGGACGAAGGGCTCGCCATGTCCGCCTCGACCGCCAACGAGCGGGCCGATCTCTACCGGATCAAGGGCACCGCCCTCGATGCCCTCGGCCGCCTCGATGATTCCCTGGGCGCGTATCAGACCGCCGCCGCGACCGCACCGCCAGACGACCCGGAGCTGAACGGCGCCATCTATGCGGAGATCGGCACCGTCCTCCACCAGCTGGAGCAATTCAACGCCGCCATGGAGGCGAACCTTCGCGCCGATCACTGGCTCGAGCGTGGCCGGCATGCCGAGCCAGCGCTGCGCTCGCGGGTGCTCAGCAATCTTGGACGTGCCTGCTACGCGCTCGGTCAGCTGCCGCAGGCCGACGCCTATTTCCAGCAGGCGCTGGCGGCCGCGACCGATGCCGAAAGCCTGGTCCGGCTCGCGAACGCGCACATGAACCTTGGGGTCTCGGCGCGCACGGTGGGCGACTACGACCGAGCCGTCGAGCACTGCAACCGGGCGCTCGACCTTCATGGCCGCCTCGGGCAACTGCGCAATGCGAACCGCGTGCTCAACAACCTCGGCGATGTCCATTTCGCGGCCGGCCGATTGGACGAGGCCGAGCGTTTGCAGCAGCAATGCTTCGATCGGGCCAGGGAGCTGGGCGATGACCTGGAGACCGGGGTCGCGGGGAGCGCCCTCGCCATGTATCTGCTCGACCGCGGCGAGTTGGAGGCAGCGCGGCGATACGCGCGCGAGAGTCAGCAGGCGGCGGCGCGGTCGGGTGACCATCTGCACCAGGCGTTCGGGGCGGCAATCGAGGCGCAGGTCGCTGAACGTACCGGCCAGCGGTCTGCTGCGGATCGAAAGTTCCGCCAGGCGTTGCAGATGCTCGCCGATCGACAGGCGGTCGGCAAACTGGCCGAAGTCTGCGCCATGTACGCCGACGTGCTGCGTGAGCGTGGCGATGTCGATCGTGCGTTTGCCTTGATGCGGATGGCCGCGGATCGCGAGTTCGGCGGATTGGCGCGGCTGATCAAGACGAGCCGGCGATGACGGCAACCTCGCCGGCCCGAAACGAGCCAACGGCCACGGTGTTGGTGGTCGATGAGGGCGCCACCACGGGCACGCTCGAGGCATACCTCAACGGCGCCGGGCATCGGGTCGTGACCGCCCACGACGGCGCCTCGGCCCTCCGGCAGCTCTCGGCGCAGCCGTGCGACCTGGTCCTTTGCGACGTCACCCTCCCCGACATGGACGGCCTCGATGTCTGTCGCGCCATCAAGGGTGCACCCGCGACCCGCGAGATCCCGGTGATCATGCTCGGCTCGGACGGCGATCCCATCCAGCGTGAGCGGGCCCTCCAGGCCGGCGCCGACGACTACGCCCTCACGCCGGTCGAGCGCACCATGGTCCTCGGGTTGGTCAAAGCCCAGCTGCGCATCAGCCAGCTGAACAGCCGCCTCCATGAGCTCGAAGGGGTCGTTCTCTCGCTCGCCCGCGCCGCGGACGACCGCGACCAGGGGACGGCTGGCATGTCGGAGCGCGTCGCGCATTGGGCGATGCGGCTGGGGACCGGCCTCGGGCTGCCCGACGATGAGCTGACCCTCCTCTACAAGGCCGCCCTGCTCCACGACGTCGGCACCCTCGGGGTGCCCGCCGGCATCCTGGCGAAGCGAGGCCGGCTCGATTCCGAAGAGTTTCGACAGGTGATGGGGCACCCGGTGTTGGGCGAACGGCTGCTCGAGGCGCTGCCGCGCGCCGAGCGGCTCCTGCCGGCCGTCCGTCACCATCATGAGCGAGTCGACGGCACCGGCTACCCCGATGGGCTATCCCGTGACCAGATCCCCTTGTTCGCCCGGATCATCGCCATCGCGGACGCCTTCACCGCACTCACCGTCGACCGCCCCTACCGCCACCGGATGCCGAAGGAGGAGGCGATCCGGACCCTGAAACAGGGCGCTGGGAGTCAATGGGACGCCGATCTGATCGAGCGATTCCTCGAGGTGCTGGATGATACCCAGACCGAGGTATCGGCCGAGGAGATGCGCGCCAGCTAGGGCACCGCTCGCGCTGCCTGCGCCGCTTGCGCCGCCTCTCCCATCAACCGTTCCACGATCACGCAGTCCATCCATCGACCGTCCTCGAGACGAGTTTCCAGAAGCCGCGCCGCTCCGCCTCCTCGAGCAGCGTGGCGAGGGCGAGGCGGCCGACCCCCTGATCGCGGGCCTCCGTCGCGACATAGACCGGGTGGCGGAATTCACTAGCCATCCGTCAGTGTCCCCGCAATCGCTCGAGATCCTCGGGCCGGTCGACATCCAGCCCGATCCGCACGGCAAAGTCGCACTCGAGAACGGCGTCCGGATGGGTCGCCGCGACCGACTGGCCGCCGACGTCGCCGCCGAGCGCCACCAGCTCCGGAAAGAAACGCCGATCGAAGATCCGTGGATTGCCGCCGTGGGCGCCGTAGCGCGGCGTCACGATGCGACCCGGGATAAAGGCGGCACACAGACGCCGGATGACCGCCGCGTCGACGAACGGCTGATCAGCCACCCCGACCAGCGCGGCCGGCGCCCCTTCCGGGAGGGCGCCGATGCCGAGGGCGATCGAGCGGCCGATGCCGCGGCCCGGGTCGCGATTCTCGACGACCGACACCGGCAGGCCGGCCAGCGAGGCCCGGACCGCCGGGAGCATCGGGACGACGACCACGACCGGATCGAGCCCAGCGTCGATAAACGATCGCGCCGCTCGAGCCATCAGCGGTTCTCCGTCCCAGGATTCGAGTTGCTTGACGCGACCAAAACGGCGCGAATCCCCGGCCGCCAGCAGCACCCCGGCGATCACGACGCGGCGCCGTGGATTGCGCGCATCGCTCCGAGTCTATCGACCCGGCCGACGTAGACTCGCGGGATGGCCACGGCGCTCGCGCCTCCCGCCCGGACCAAGCAGGCCGACCTGGACCGGACCGCCAACCGGTTGAAGGCGGCGGCGCCCCACTTTGCGGCGCTGACGATTTCAAAGCGACGGCGGTTGCTCGATAGTATGTCGGCCGGCTACGCTCGGATCGCCGCCGCCGCCGTCCGGGCCGCGTGTGAGGCGAAGGGCATCCCCCTCGGCAGCCCGCTCGAGGGCGAGGAGTGGTCGCTCGGACCGGTGATCACCCTGCACAACCTGCGGCTGCTGCGTGGGTCGCTGGCCTCGCTCGAGCGCTCGGGCTCAACCCGTGTGGGAACCTGCGATCGCACGGTGGATGGGCGCGTCCGGGTCGAGGTCTTCCCTGCGACCGTCCTCGACCGCGTGCTCTTCGCCCGCGTGAGGGCCCGCGTCCATCTCCAGCCCGGTGCGCTCGCGGAGGATCGGGCCCGCTTCTACCGCGAGCCGAATCGCACCGGTGCCCTCGTGCTCATCCTCGGGGCCGGCAATGTCAATGCCATCACGCCGCTCGATGTCACCACCAAGATGTTCAACGAAGGCAAGGTCTGCCTGGTCAAGATGAACCCGGTGAATGCCTACCTCGGCCCGTTCCTCGAAACGGCCTTTACCGAGGCGATCGCGCAGGACTTCCTCGCCATCACCTACGGCGGCGCCGACGAGGGAGGGTACCTCGCCGCCCACCCGGCCGTCGACGAGATCCACCTCACCGGCTCCGATCGGACGCACGATGCGCTGGTCTGGGGTGTGCCAGGCCCGGATCGCAAGGCCCGCAAGGCCGCTGGCAATCCACGGCTCACGAAGCCGGTGACCTCCGAGCTCGGCAACATCTCGCCGGTGATCGTGGTTCCCGGTGCCTACACCGAGCGGCAGCTGGCGTGGCAGGCGGAGAACATCGCCGGGGGCGTCACTAACAACGCGTCCTTCAACTGCAATGCGCACAAGATGCTGATCTCGGGCGGCGGCCAGAAGTCCGGCTCGGACCTGGTCGACCGCATCGAGCAGGTCCTCCGGTCGGTGCCACCACGCGTCGCGTACTATCCCGGCGCCGCGAGCCGTTATGCAGCCCTGACCGCTGGGCGGCAGCGGATGGTGCGCCTGGGCCAGGAGACGGCCGGGACGCTGCCGTGGGCGCTGATCCGCGACCTGGACCCAGCCGACCGGACCGACCCGGCCTTTACCACGGAGCCGTTTTGCGCCGTCCTCTCGCAGACCTCGCTCGACACGGACGACCCATTGGAGTTCCTCGATCGCGCGGTGCGGCTGGCCAACGCCCAGCTGTGGGGGACGCTGGTCGCGACCATCGTCGTCCCGCCGGCGATGCGCGCAGACCCCGTGCTCAGCGCCGCGCTCGACCGGGCGATCGCGACGCTGCGCTACGGAACCATCGGCATCAACATCTGGGGCGCCTATGGCTTCGCCCTGGGTCCGCCCTGGGGTGGCCATCCGAGCTCCACGCTCGCCGACATCCAGAGCGGGTTGGGATTCGTCCACAACACCGCCATGCTGGAAGGCGTCGAAAAGACCGTCCTCGAGCAGCCGATCGTCAACCTCCCGAAGCCGATCCACTTTCCCGGACATCGCAGCGCCGACAGCCTTGGTCGGCGGCTCGCCGCGGTGGAGGCGCGCGGCAGCTGGCTTGCGGTGGGCCCGGTCATCTCGGCGGCCCTGCGCGGCTGAGTCAGCTGGCGGCGATCGGCGTCCCGGGGTCGACCAGGTGGATCCAGGTGAGCCCCGCCGGCAGGGGCAGGACCTTTCCATCGGCGCCCAGGATGCGCAACGGGAGGTCCGGGTTCGCAAGATTCCAGGTGGCCGTGTAGCGGTGGCCCTGGCTGAAGACATCCGCCGGGCCCGACCCTTGCAGGTCGAAGTCGACCGCGGGCGCGCCCAGGACGTCGGTGAATCCCGCGTTGTGGTGCGCGACCTGCAGCAGGATGACGTTCACGGGCTTGAGCGCCTGGCCGGTATCCCGATCGAGCAAGGGGCCGTCGACGGTCGAGTAGGCGTAGGCTCCATCGCCGGCGGAGTAGGTATAGATCACGCGATGGAACGAGGTCTGATCGAACTGGATGTGGCTCGCCGGCGCCGGCGGCGGACTGGCCTTGGGCTGCCCCGGGGCCGGCAACTGGTAGGTGATCCGTGGCGCATACTTGCTCAGGCCCTGCGCCAACCGATCACCGGTGGTCGTCAGATTATGCGGCGCACGCCGGGCTGGGTCCCGCTGGAAATAGATTCCACCGTCTGTACCTTCGGTCAGCGCGGGAATGTTCTGCTGCTGGATCTGCCGCAGGACCACCGCATTCGCCCCGGAGAAAAAGATGACGCCCTGGTAGGCCCGCTGCAGCCGGAGCGTCACCGGCCGCGCGCTCCGGACCGGCTCGATCCGCTGGCCGCCCGTCGGTTGGAAGTAGATGACCGTCATCCGCGTGATGCCGCCCTCCGCCAGGTACTCGTAGACGATATTGGCCTGCTGCAGGCCTGACAGGGGCCGGGCCAGCGGCGAGTTTTCGATCTGCACCATGGCGGGGCCCGGGCGGCTCGGGGTTGGGGTCGGCGTGGCCTTTGGGGAGGACGGGGTGCCGCAGGCGGCCAGTACGAGCACGAACCCCGCGCCAAGACCGGTGCGAAAACGTAGAGAAGTCCGTGTCACGCGACGTATGAGTATAGGAAACCATATCAGTCCCTTCGGCTGTGCTAGCGTCGTAGCCATGCTGCCGCACGAGATGCTCCAGAGCCAGGTGCAGGTTGAGCGCTCGCTGCTCAGCCGGGTGCTCGGCTGGCTGGCGGTGTCCCTCGCGCTGACGGCCGGCGGCGTCTACCTGTATCTCAACGGCCTTGGCTTCTCGCTCAATCCCTTGATCTTCCTCGTGCTGATGCTCGGCCTCATCTTCGCCATCCAGGCGACGGCCCGTGGCAAGAACCAGGTGCTCGCCGGCGGGCTCTTCGCGGTCTTTTCCGTCGTCGAAGGCATTTTTATCGCGCCCCTGATCGACAGTGTGCTGCGGACCACACCGGACGCGCTGGGCGAGGCGCTCCTCGGAACGGTGGGCATCTTCCTCGTCGCCGGCGCCGTCGTCTACATGACCAGCATTAACCTGGCGGCCTGGGGGCGATGGCTTTTCGGCGCCCTCCTGGTCGGGATCCTCGTCAGCGTGGCCACGCTGTTTTTCCACCTCGGCATCAGCCAGCTCGCCATCAGCCTGGGACTCGGCGTGATCTTCATCGGCCTGACGTTCTACGACTTCTGGCGGGTCAAGGCGCAGCGTGCCGGCGACAATAACGCGCTGCTGCTTGCCCTCAGCCTCTACCTCGACTTCATCAACCTCTTCCTCATCCTGCTGCGAATCTTCGGCCGCCGGGACTAGCAGGGGACCGATGCGCGCCGCCGTCATCGAACGATATGGTGAGCCGCCTGTCGTCCGCGACATGCCGCCGCCGGAGCCCGCTGACGGCGTGGTATCGATCAAGGTCGCGGCCGCCCCGATCAACCCGGTTGACCTCTCGATCGCGAACCGCCGATTCTACGGGCCGTCGCCGCCGACGCCGTATGTTCCCGGCCGCGAGGGCGTCGGTCGGGTGCTCAGCGGACCGGGCCACGCGGCAGGCACACGCGTCTACTTCGAAGTCGACGGCGTGCACGGATCGTTTGCGGAACAAAGCGCAACCCGGGCGTCCCATCTGGCCGCGATCCCGGATGGCGTCACCGACGCGGTTGCCGCCGGCCTCGGCATCCCGGCGCTGGCCGCCTGGCTCGGGCTCGATTGGCGCGGCCAGCTCCGACCCGGGGAGACCGTGCTGGTGCTCGGCGCCAGCGGGGTGCTGGGGATGATCGCCGTGCAGGCGGCCAAGCTGTTGGGCGCGGGTCGCGTGGTGGCCGCCGCCCGCTCTCGCGAGGGACTCCAGCGGGCCGCCGGGCTGGGCGCGGATGCGACCGTGGAGCTGCCCGGCGACGACGGACTGTCCGAGCAGTTCAGCCGCGCGGCCGGCGGCAGCCTCGACCTGGTCATCGATCCCCTCTGGGGACCGCCCGGCCTTGCGGCGCTGCGGGCGCTGCGGGTCGGCGGGCGCCTGGTGCAGCTCGGGCAGGCCGCCGGCCCGGAGGTGAGCCTACCGTCGTCGGTGGTCCGCGGCCGCCAGCTGACGATCCTCGGCCACACCAATTTCGCCGTCCCCTGGGAGATCAAAGCCCAGGCTTTTCTGACAATGGTCGGGCATGCCGCGGCCGGCCGGCTGCAGGTGGACTACGAAACGCTCCCACTGGAGCAGGCGCCAGAGGCCTGGCACCGCCAGGCGACCTCGCCGGGTCGGAAGCTGATCCTGCTGCCCTAAGCGGCGATGCCGATCTTTCGCAGGGCCGGACCGAGCTGCCGCGTGTCGCGAGTCTTTCGCTCCCGCCAGTCGAGGATCAGATCGGCAAAGGCCGACTTCGACATGCGCTCGCGACGCACCACGCTGGTCTTGACGTCGGTGATCTCCAGTTCAACCCAGAGAATGCCGGTCTGGACCACCCGCGCCGGATATTCGTTGTCATCGATCAGTCGCGTCAGTTCGAGTTCCCCAAGCATTGTTGTTACCACCCACCTGTGTCGGAACCGGTTGCTACCTGCTCTTATGTTTCCCAACGGGCGGCATTACGAAATCCGTCACTGCGAGAAATACAGCCTTGACCTGAGCGCAGGAAAGGCCCGGTAAACTGAAGCCGTGCTGGCGGATCTTCATCTCCATTCCACGGTGAGTGACGGATGGCGCGACCCAGATGAGGTCGCGGAGCTCGCCGCCGACCATGGGGTCCGGGTCATGGCGCTCACTGACCACGACTCGTTTTACGGGGTCACCCGCGCCCGGGCGGCCGCCCACCGGCGCGGCCTTGGGTACGTGCCGGCGCTCGAGGTGACCACCTACCCGCCGAACCAGGTGCGCCACATCCTCGGCCATGGGGTGGACATGGACGATCGCCGGCTGCTGGCCATGATCCGGCGTACGCAGGGCGTCCTGCGGCGGCAGACCGAAGCCTGGATCGAGGTCCTCCGCGAGCAGGGGATCGGGAGCGACCTGGGCCTCAACGCCTACCGGCACAAGGCGATGGTAATGCCCGGGGCCGTCCTCAAAATCATTCTCCAACACGGGTTGATGACCGAGAAGGAGGCCTGGGATAGCGTCCGAAAGGCGGTCGACTTCCTCCCCGCGGAGACCTACACGCCGATCCCATCCCCACAAGAGGCGATCGAGACCATCCACGGGGCCGGCGGCCTGGCGGTCCATGCCCATCCCGGATCCGTTCCCGACCAGGACTTGATGAAGGCGGTACTCCCGCTGCTCGACGGCCTCGAGGTCTACACCCGCCGGCACAAGCCGGAGCAAATCCCCATCTACGAGGAGCTGGCCCGGCAACATGGGCTGCTGATGACGGTCGGCACCGATTACCACGGCTTCAACGGCGATCCCTATGCCCCGCCGGCGGTCCAGATCGACCACCGCTACCTGGAGAAACTGGGGCCGCGCATCCAGTGGCCCGCCCTGGAGCAAGCCGTCTGAGTCCCACCCTGGTCGACCCCGGCGTGGCCGCTGCGCGGGCCTCCGTGCTGGAGGTGGGCGGTCGCGACTCGGCGCCGCTCGCCTCCCGGATCGAGGCGCTCGCCGGGGTGCCGGCCTTCGCCGTGATGGCGACCGCCTCGGCCGCCGCCCGCCCGCAGTGGGCCGGCCTGGTCGACGATCTCTTTACGCGCCCCGCGCTGATCAACGCGAAGACCGGGCTTCACAACGCGCTCATGTCCACCCTGAGCGGCGACACGCTCTACCGCAATGTGTTCTTTTCCTTTGCCGACGCCGTCATCCTCTGGCACTATGCCCACACCCTGGAGCGGACCGGCCCGAAGCGGATCGATGTCGTCTACGACACCATGCTGCGGTTGCTGGCGCATGCGGACCGGTTTGTTGACGCACCGCCAGGCGTCCAGCCGGACCTCGACTATTTCCACCGCCTTCGTCGGGTCAAGCTGACCGAGGACAATGCCTATCCGCTGCTCCGCCGGGCCGGACGGCTGATCGGCGCAGTCGAGGCCGAGATGACCAAGGGCAAGGTGCGCGCCGTGCGTGGCAGCATGCTGACCAGCTACCTGACCTTCAGCGGGCAGGTGATCGCCATGGCGAGGGCGCTCCGGGAGGGGCGCGCCGGGATCCGGCAGGACGACATCAGCGCCGGGCTGCTCGCCGTCACCACGCTGATCGAGACGCCGCCGGCCGCCCTGCCGGCCTGAGGTCGCGGGCTAAAGCCCGCCGACCGGGAGCTCTTCGATCAGGACCGTCGGACTGCCAACAAAGCCACCGGCAAACACGAAGCGCAGATCGTCGGCGATCGCGACCACACGCTTGAGGACATCGATGACGTTGCCCGCCACCGTCAGCTCGCGGACGGGCTTGGTCAGCCGGCCCTGCTCGATCCAGTGGCCGCTGAGCCCCAGGGAGAATTCCCCCGAGATCGGGTTCACGGTGTTCAGCCCGTGCAGCTGGGACACGTGCAGGCCGTCGCTGACGCGGCCGATCAGCGCCTCTCGGGAGATGCTCCCCGGGGCCAGGACGAGGTTGGTGACGCCAACCTCGGGCACGCTCTTATAGGAACGAACCGCGCTCGCCGTGGACTGCGCCCCGCTCCGCCGCGCGGTGTACGTGTTGTGCAAATAGCCGCGGAGCAGACCGCCTTTGATCAGCTCGTTGCGCTGAGCCGGCACGCCTTCGCCATCGAAGGGCCGGCTGGCGAGCCCATCGGAGAGCCGGGCGTCGTCCGTGATGGTGACCAGCTCGCTGGCGACCGACTGGCCCACCCGTCCCGCCAGCAGCGAACGCCCCTTCAGGACGGCATCGGCGCTGAACGAGCTGGAGAGGATCCCGATGATCATGGCGGCGGCGTGGGGATCGAGCACGACCGGAACGCTGGCTGTCGGCACGCGCGTCGCACCCAGCAATCCGGCGGCGTTCTCGACCGCCTCGCGAGCAACCTCGGCCAGGTCGAGCGCGTCCATGTCCCGCCCGTGCGTAAAGGCGAACCCGGATTGCATTTCCGAATCCTGCTCGGCAATCGTTTCCAGGACACCATAGGCCACACTCCGCTGGTACTCGACCTGCAGTCCGCGGCTGTTGTAGATCTCGACCTGCCCGGACCCGTCGCTGTAGACCGCCTCGCTGACGCGCCGCACCCGGGGGTCGATCGCGATGGCACGGCGCTCCATCTCCAGCGCAAAGTCGATCTTGCGTTGGGGATCGACCCGGTTCAGCGCCGGCGAGTAAATGCCGGGCAAGGGTTCGAACGCCTTCGTCTCCGGCAGCACATTGGCCTCGTCCGGATGGTTGTAGCGGCCATTCTCCAGCGCCTCATCAACGAGGCCGTCGAGCGAGGCAGGGTCAAGATCAGATGTGTACGCAAACCCGACGCGATGCTCGCGAAGGGTCCGCAGACCAATGCCCCGGCTCTCGGCCGACGTGAGGGATTCGATCTCCTGCTTGTAGACCCTGACCGTGAATTCCGTGCCGCGTGAGAGATAGACCTCCGCCTCCTGCGCGCCATTGGCGCGCGCCCGGTCGAGGATGCGTTCAGCCGCTGCTTTCACGGACGCATCGCGCCACCGGGCACCACGCCCGTGCCGCCGACGGTCAGCTCGCTGATCCGGATGGTGGGCTGGCCGACCGAGACCGGGACGCCCTGTCCCTCCTTGCCGCAGGTGCCGGGGGCGAGCTTCAGGTCGTTGCCCACCATGTCGATCTTGTGCAGCGCCTGGGGCCCGTTGCCGACGATGGTGGCCCCGCGGACGGGACGACCGACCTTGCCCGCCTCGATCAGGTAGCCCTCGGTGACGGCGAAGACGAAGTCGCCACTGGTGACATCCACCTGCCCCGCGCCGAGCTTCTTGGCGTAGAGGCCGCGCGGGGTGGCCGCGATAATGTCGTCGACCGTGTGCGCCCCGGCCGCGATGAAGGTGTTGGTCATGCGCGGGATCGGTAAGTGCTGGTACGACTGTCGCCGCCCATTGCCGGTGGGGACGTGCTGCTGCTGCCCGGCGCGCAGCCGGTCGTACATGTAGCTCACCAGGACGCCGTCCTGGATCAGGACATTACGGCGGGTCGGCACCCCTTCGTCATCGACCGCCAGGGTTCCCCAGCGGCTTGGCAGGGTGCCGTCATCGATCGCGGTGACGATCGGGCTGGCGACCGGCTGCCCGATCTTGCCGCCGAAGACCGTCGAGCCTTTTCCCACGAAATCGGCCTCGAGCCCGTGGCCACAGGCCTCGTGGAACAGGACGCCCCCGAACTCATTGCCGACCACGACCGCCATCGTCCCCGCCGGTGATGGGCCTGCGTCGAGCAGGGCGACCGCCCGCTCGGCCGCGGCCCGGGCGTAGGCGGCTGGCGACGTTTCATCGAAGAACTCGAAACCGCGCTGCGAACCAGGCGCTTCCATCGCCGTCTGGATCTCGCCGTTGCGCTCAGCGACCGCATGGATCATGAGACGGATCCGGGTGCGGGAGTCGCCATGGCGGACGCCTTCCGAGTTGGCGACCAGGACCTGCTGCGAGCTCTGGCCGTAGCCGACGCCGACCTGCTTGATGCTCCCGTGCACGGCGCGCGCCGCGTGGTCGGCCTCGAGCAACAACTCGATCTTGGCTTCCGGGCCAACCGAGTCAGGCGCGACCTCGATCACCTGCGGCTTGTGCGGAGTCCCGGTGACCTGGGTCAGCGAGAGCGTCCCACCGCCTCGCCGGCCGATCGAGGCCGCGAGGTCGGCGGTCTTATACAAGCCATCCTCGGAGAGGTCCTCGGTATAGATGTAGCTGACCGTGCCGCCATGGATGATGCGCAGGCCGGCCCCGTGATCGTTGCCCGAGTTCACCCGCTGGACTCGGCCCTCCTCGACGCTGATCGCCTGGTTGCGCTTGCGTTCGACGAAGAGCTCGACGAAGTCGGCACCGGAGCGCAGCGCCCGCTTGATGACGCTGTCGACGAGGGATGGCTCGATCAGCGGTGGCGTCAGGGCTGGGCTATCCTGCGCCCTTGGCATAGCTGTGGAGGCCGACGATCCAGAGGTTGACCGCGTAGAGGGTCACCATGATCGAAATGAATCCCGCCGTCGCGATCAGGGCGGTGCGGCGCCCACGCCAGGCACGAAGGCCGTGCGCGTGCAGGTAAATCGCGTACACCATCCAGGTGATGGCGGCCCAGGTTTCCTTCGGATCCCAGCCCCACCACCGGCCCCAGGCGTGCTCACCCCAGATCGCGCCGGCCATCGTCCCGAAGGTCCAGATCGGAAAGCCAAGGAGGATGGCACGGAAGGTCAGTCGGTCGAGCGTCTCCAGTGATGGCAGCCTGGCGGCGATCGCGGACCCGTGGAGCCAGGATTTGACGCTCGCGCTTCGATCTTTGGCGAGATACAGTCCGGCGAAGACGAAGCTGGAGACGAGGATGCCGGATGAGGCCATCATGCTGCTGACGTGGATCTTGAGCCAGTAGCTCTGGAGCGCCGGGACGAGCGGCTCGGGCGATTGGTACAGGCCATAGCCGACGCCCATCAGCGCCACCACAACGAACAAGGCGACCCCGCCGCCCAGTGACGCGACCGGATAGCGCACCGTCATCAGGAGGAACACGACGACGGCGACCAGGGCGCACATCGAGCTGTACTCGTACATGTTGGCGAGCGGGTAGTGGCCATCGGCAAACCCGCGGCTGATGATCGCGCCCAGGTGCACGGCGGCTCCGGGAACCGCCAGCACCAGGCCAAGCCAGCGCAGGCCTTCCCGCCGGTAGGCGAAGTAGGCGAAGTAGAAGAACATGGCGCCGACGTAGAACACCATCGCGGTGAAATACAGGTGGAGCGACAGGTCCGCGACGGACCCGGGCAGCCGGGGAAGGTCGCCGCGAATCAGGAGAAACCCCAGCAGATAGAAGGCGAGCGGGGTGAGCCGCCACACCAGGAGGGCCGGCCGGCTGCCGGCCGTTTCGGTGCGGCTGGCGACGCCCTCGCCGACCGTGAGCCTCGCCATCAGGCGCCCGCCTTGACCGGCGTCTTGAGTGGCGTCTTGACCGGCGTCAACGGAATCATCTGCATCGTGTCGTCACGAAAGCGAACCCGCTGGAAGGTGATGCAGTTCACGGGGCAGTGGTCCTCACAGATCCGGCAGTTGGTGCAGCGGTCGTAGTTGACCATGATCTTGCCCGCCTTGCCCCCGAACTCTCCCCCGAGGACGGTATTGCAGATTTCGACGAAACCACCGCTGGAGGTGTCGCGATTCTCGCCGAAGACGATCACGTCCAGGGCCTTCTCCGGGCAGACATCGTCACAGGCGCCGCAGAGGATGCAGGTCGACTCGTCGACATGGTGCACGGTGTCGCACTGGAAGCAGCGGAGGGCCGCGGTGATCGCCTGCTCATCGTTCCAGGGCAGTTCGACTGGGCTCATGTCCATCCGCTTCTCCGCCGGCAGGATGGGCGGCTCCTCCCGCGGGTAGTAGTCGGCTTCCCGGTGGTCATCGGTGGCCTCGATCACGGTCAGCGGCATCGCATCCCGCGGCACGCTGGCGCCCAGGAATTCGTTGATCGACCGGGCGACCCGGTGACCCCAGGCGACGGCGTTGACGATGAAGGATGGACCCTCGACGCAATCCCCGCCGGCAAACAGCTTGGGCACCTTGGTATGACCACCGGTATCCGCTTCCAGCAATTTCCGCGGGGTCAGCGGCACGCCCTGGTCCTGCGGGAAGTCCATGATCTGGCCGGAGGCGAAGATGGCGTAGCGGCAGGGGATGACATGCTCGCTGCCCGGGATCTTCTGCACCGTGTTGATCAACAACTTGCCACTTTCGGGGTCGAACTCGAGCTTCTTCTCGTCGACCCGGATGAATTCGACCCCATTCACGTGCCCACGCTCGTCGGCCTTGATGGCGTTGACGATGACGCCCGTGTGGAGTTGCAGGCCGATCTCGCGCGCCTCGACCAGCTCGTTGCCAAACGCCGGGAGCCGGTCGGCGGGCTCGATGGAGACCATCCAGGCCTTGCGAGCCCCGCTCTTGATCGACGTCTGGGCGGCATCGGTCGCGACCGCACCGCCACCGATGACCACCACGTCGTCGCCGCGGGGGAAGTTCTCGGGAATGAGGTCGTAGGAGCGGAGCCGAAGAAACTCCATCGCGGAAATCACCTCGGGGAGGTCCGAGCCCGGCACCGGCAGGATCCGGCCGGTCATCATGCCCACCGAGAGGAAGACGGCGTCGTAGTCGCCCAACAACTGGTCGACCTTGATGTCCTTGCCGACATTCTTCTCCAGCAGGACGTTGACGCCGGTTGCGACGACCATCTCGATCTCCCAGAGCAACTGGTCCATCTCGAAGCGAAAATGCGGGATGCTCGTGGACAGCAGGCCGCCCAGTTTCTTTTCGCGCTCGTAGAGGTCGACCGCGTAGCCCATCAGCCGAAGGTCCTGGGCAGCGGTGAGGCCGGCCGGACCGGCGCCGACCACGGCGACGCGCTTGCCGTTCTCGGGCGCCCGCCGGTAGTCGATCTTCATCCGGCGCGCCCAGGCGTAATCGGTCGCGAACCGCTTCAACGACTTGATGGAGACGGCATTCTCCGGCCCCTGGACCCAACCCCGCTTGCAGTCGGTTTCGCAGGGGTGGTTGCAGAGGCGCCCGAGCATCGAGGGGAACGGGTTGGTTTCATGGATTACGAGCCAGGAATCCAGGTAGCGACCCTGTGAGACGTAGTCGACGTAGGCCGCGATGTCCTGGTGAATCGGGCAGGCCCGCTGGCAGGGCGAGACCGGCACGTTGAGGCCCAGGTCCTGGCGCCCGACAAAGACCTTGTTCGACGCGGTATCGGTGGTGGTCCTGCCGATCTCGGTCAGGATGTCGGTGGCGCTGACCATGCCCACCGTGCGCGACGTCTTCCGAAACAACGCACCCTCGTCGGCACTGAGCAGGACCGCGGGCGTGTCCTCACGGACCATGATCTCGGCCCCCGACTCCATCGAGTCCGCCAGGTTGCGGCCCGGCAGCGGCCGCCGCATGAATTGCTCCACCGGCCCGGCGCCGTCGTCGAACAGCGCCAGCGCTTCCCGGTGCGAGAACAGCCCAACCGGCACGCCGTCGCGCGTCACGATCAGCGCCTCAGCCCCGGAGGCGGTCAGTTGTTGCAAGGCCGTCGGCGCCGGCGTGTCGGCCGGGCAAGTAGCCACGATGGGCTGCAGGAGCTTGCTGAGGGCCGGCACTAGCGGGGACCCAAAGCCCGGCTGAGGTCCCGGAGCGTCAGCGCCCCGACCGGCATCCCGGCGTCAGTTGTGACCAGAACCAGATGCCGGCCGCTCTCCTTCAGGAGGGCGACCGCCGCCGTCAGCGGCGCGTCCGGGCGGACTTCCGGCAGCGGGGTACGGGTGACATCGGCGACGCGCACGCCGAGCCGCGCCTTGACGTAGCGCTGCAGGATGTCGAGATAGGAGACGTAGCCGAGGCAGCGCTGATCGACGATCACCGGCAGCTCGTAGACGCGGTTTTGCGCCATCATGCGCGCCGCCTGGGGCAGCGTCGTGTTGGGAAAGCAGAAGGCAAATTGCGCCGACATCGCCTGCTCGACCGTACGCGCCTCGCGGATGGCGGTGGGCATCAACCAGAAATTATAGGTGTGCCCACCGGTCCGGTCCCCGGTGCGGCGTCATGTCCCCGACAGATGACTGTCACGCAGACGTCACCGGAGACAAGGCCGCCCTTCGTTATACCCGCGGAGTTGGTTGAGAACAGCGCGCCGCACGAGATGACGGATCTCGTCGAAAGGAAGCCCCGAATCGTTATCCCCTACCGAAGCCGGTTCAACCGGGTGATCCGGCTGCTGGGCATGGTGACCCTGCTGGGCTCGTCCCTGGGCCTGCTGGCCGCCGTTGCCGGCTTTCCCCTGAACTGGGGCAGCATGCTCGCCGCCCTCGGCCTCAGCATCATTCTGATCGGGTACAGCGTCCGGCCGAGCCTGCGACGGCCCCGCTTCTAATCCGGCTCGAGCAACCGTAAGACGGCGGCGGCCATCACCCGCAGGCCAATTGGCAGGCACCGCTCATCGATCCGGAACTCGGCGGTGTGGTGAACAACCGGATCGCCCTCGGGCGCCCCGCCAAGCAAAAAGAAGCAGCCGGGTCGCGCCTTAAGGAAGTAGGCGAAGTCCTCACCCACCATCAAGGGTTCGAAGGGGACGACGGCGGCATCACCAAGGACACCCCGAGCCGCCTCCGCGACCAGCCCGGCGATCGCCGGATCGTTGATGGTCGGCGGCGTCCCAGTGTCATGCCGAAAGCTGCACGATCCCCGCATGGCCTGCGCGATGCCCTCGGCCAGGTCTGCGCTTCGCCGGAGCAGGTGCCGCCGCAGGTCCGCATCGAAGCTGCGCAGCGTTCCCTGGATCACGACCTCGCCGGCTATGACGTTGTGCGCGCTTCCCCCGTGAATGCTGCCCAGCGTCACGACGACTGGCGCGCGGGGCGCCGTTTCCCGACTGACGAGCGTCTGCAGGGCAGTCACGATCTCGGCCGCGATCACGATCGCGTCGACCGTGGCCTCCGGCATCGCCCCGTGGCCACCCTTGCCGCGCACCGTCAGGGTGAAGAAGTCGGCACTCGCCATCATCGCGTCGCCACGGACAGAGACCTGCCCGGTGGGCAGCCCGGCCCAGACGTGCAACCCGATAACCCGGTCGATCTCGTCGAGAACCCCGGCCTCGATCATCAC
This sequence comes from Candidatus Dormiibacter sp., assembly GCA_039922495.1. Lineage (GTDB taxonomy): Bacteria > Chloroflexota > Dormibacteria > CF-121 > CF-121 > JALYYC01. The sequence continues at coordinate 49,700 of JBDTEO010000011.1, read as the reverse complement.
CTTCGCCCCACCCGCCCCCTCCTCGGCCGGCTGAAAGGCGAAGCGGACCGTGCCAGGCAGGCGATGTGTGTTCACCGAGAGAAGGTCTGCCAGCACGAGGGCAATCGCCATGTGGACATCGTGGCCGCAGGCATGCATGACGCCGGCGCGCGTTGAACGGTACGGGAGGTCCGGCGACTCGTTGAGCGGGAGCCCGTCCATATCGGCCCGCACCACGACCGCACGACCGGGCAGCTTGCCCTTGATCTGGCCGACGACACCAGTGCCCGCGACGGAATGGACGTTCTCGACCGAGCCCATGCCCTCGAGCGCCCTGGCAATGTAGGCCGCTGTCTGATGTTCGGCGAAAGCCAGCTCGGGCTCGGCATGCAGCGCGCGACGGTGCTTGATCAGCAATTGCTCTTTCTTCGGATCGATCCGAAGCAGGTCATTCAAAAGGTCATTCGCCATTCGGACATTCTGGCAAACTGGATTCATGCCACGATCGCTGGCCGAATACCAGCGCAAGCGCGACTTCACGAAGACGGCCGAGCCGCGCGGTGCTCCGGATCCCAGCGGCAAGAATCGCTTCGTCGTGCAGAAGCACTGGGCCACGCGGTTGCACTATGACTTCCGCCTCGAGATGGAGGGGGTGCTGGTCAGCTGGGCGATTCCGAAAGGGCCTACCTTGAATCCCACCGAGCGCAGGCTGGCCGCGCATGTCGAGGACCATCCGGTCAGCTATTACGACTTCGAGGGCACGATCCCGAAAGGGGAGTACGGCGGCGGCACCGTGATGGTGTGGGACTGGGGCACCTTTGAGCTCGAGGAATCGACGCCGGCCGAATCCCTTCGCCGCGGCGAAGTGAAATTCCGACTCCACGGCGTCCGGCTGAAAGGCCGGTATGCGCTGATCCGCACTCGATCAGGCAAGGATTGGTTGCTGATCAAGAAGAAGGATGAAGCCGCCGACCCGAATTTCAACATCGAGACATTCGACACCTCCGTCAAGACCGGGCGCTTGAAAGAAGAGATCGAACAGGGCAAGGACGCCGTCTGGTCGAGCCGCCGCGAGGAAGGCCAAGGCGGACTGATCAACCTCGCCAATGCGGAAAAGGGCCCGATGCTAAAAAGCCTCGATCCGATGAAGGCGCAGCTCGTCGACGAGCCTTTCGACGATGATCGCTGGCTCTACGAAGTGAAATGGGATGGCATCCGGCTGGTCAGCTTCATCGACAACGACAAGGTGTCGCTCCGGACGCGCGCCGGCCGCGTCGTCGACGCCGAATACCCGCAGCTCCAGGGCATCAGCCGCCTGGTGAAGGCGAAACAGGCCATCCTCGACGGCGAGGTCGTCGTTCTCGACGAGAACGGCCGGCCCTCGTTCCAGCTACTGCAAAACCGGGGCAAGGAGTCGCACCCGATGCAGTACCTCGTCTTCGACATCGTGTACGTCGATGGCCAGCGGCTGTTCAAAGTGCCGCTCGAGGACCGCAAGCGATTGCTGCGGGACGTGGTTCGTGATGGGAGCGTGCTCAAGTACTCGGACCACGTGCTGGGCCAGGGCACGGCCTTTTACCAGGCAGCCAAAGACAACCACCTGGAGGGAATCGTGGCCAAGCTCCGCGATAGCCCCTATCAGCCAGGGATCCGCAGCAGCGCCTGGCTCAAGATCAAGGCCGTCAAAACCCAGGACGTCGTGATCGGTGGCTTCACCGCGCCGCGGAACAGCCGCAAACATTTCGGCGCCATCCTGGTTGGCATCTACGACGATCACGGCAAGTTGGTGTACGGCGGACACACGGGTGGCGGCTTCGACGAGAAGACGCTCGCCTCGTTGTACGAACGAATGAAGCCGTTGATCATCAACGACCCACCCTTCAGTGGCAAGCCACCGCTGACGAATGAGAAGGCGACCTGGGTCAAGCCCAAGCTCGTCGCCGAGGTGCGGTTTGCCGAGTGGACCCGCGACGGTGTGATGCGAATGCCGGTCTTCCTGGGCCTGCGGGACGATGTCGAGCCGGCCAGTGTCCGGCGCGAGCAGCCCCGTGATGCGGCGAAGGCAAGCGCCCGGGCCGAGCCGGCCGTGAAGCCGGCGAAGGAGGCAACGAAGCCGGCGACGAAGCCCACGAAGATGGGAACGACGCCAGCCAAGACGGCGGCCAAGACGGCGCCCACGAAGCGGGCCAAGACGGCGGAAAAAACCGTGGCGGCGAGACCCGGGCGGGTCCAGAGCCGGGCGTCCCGGGCCGCCCCGCTCGCCGCCGATGTTCCTGACACGCCGCTCAGCCGAGCCGCCGCAGAGATCGCCAGGGAGCGCGGGATCAAGATTCGCGGGGCGACAGCTTCAGAATTGGCGACCCTTGATGCCATCGTCAAGGACGGCGACTGGCAGATCGGCGGCCGGATCGTGCACCTGACGAACCTGAACAAGGCCCTCTTTCCCGAGGATGGCTATACCAAGCGGGACCTGATCCGCTACTACGTCCAGGTCGCGCCCGTGATGATCCCCTACTACAGCCAGCGGCCGCTGTCCATGAACCCGCACCCGGATGGGATTCATGGTAAGAGCTTCTGGCAGAAGGACAAGCCGTCGTACGCGCCGAACTGGATCCCGACCTTTACGTACGAAGACCGCAAGAACACCAAGGACTGGATGCTGATCGAAGAGGTAGCCACGCTGGCCTGGCTGGCCAACCACGCCGTGATCGACATGCACCCGTGGTACTCGCGCGTCGACAAGCCCGAGTACCCGGACTGGTCGGTCGTCGACCTGGATCCGGCGGAAGGCGCGACCTTCAAGGATGTGATCATGGTCGCCAAGGTCATCAAAACCGCCCTCGACCACCTCAAGCTGCGGGCGCTGTTGAAGACCACCGGGCAGAGCGGCTTGCACATCTACATTCCGATCGAGCGCCGCTACACCCTCGATGAAAGCCGCAGCTTCGTCGAGAAGCTCGCGCACATGATCGCCGAGCTCATGCCGGACAAGGTGACGGAGGTCTGGGAGGTCAAGCGTCGCACCGGGAAGATCCGGATCGACTACACGCAAAACGTCATCAACAAAACGCTCGCGGGCCCTTACTCGGTCCGTCCCGCGGTGCACGCGCCGGTGTCCGTGCCGATCGCCTGGGCCGAGCTGGACGATCCGAAGTTGAGACCGGACCGGTGGACCATTACGTCACTCGGGGAACGGTTGCTCAAAACGGGAGATCTGTTTCATGAGGCGCTGACCCTACGTCAGCGCCTGCCGGCCCTGTGAGCCCAGGCTCTTGACCCCACCGGCGTCGCTTTCCGAGCTGCAGGCATTACTCGATCGCTGGATCAAGGAACGCGGCCGATACTGGACTCCCCTATCCCAGTACGCCCGGCTGGCCGAGGAGGTCGGTGAGCTCGGCCGCGAGCTGAACTTTCAGTTCGGCGACAAGCCGCGGACCGCCAAGGATGCGAGCGGCGCGATTGCTGATGAGCTCGGTGACGTGCTCTTCGTGACGATACTGCTTGCTAACGACCTGGGCGTGGACCTGGCGACGACCTTGCTGGCCACCCTCAAAAAGTACGAAGACCGGTTAGCCTGAGGCTGCACCACTTTTCCACAGGAGTTTTGCACCGCGTGTTGAGCCCTCGGTGGAAAAATGGGGCCAACAAATGTTCCGTCTGGACTCAACCTGGTGATGCCGTTATTTTTTGTTTTCCGTTCGACCGGGCCAGCGTCGCCTTGCCGTCAGGGGCGGGCTCCGCGGACCGGCTAAACGGCAGGCAATAGGGCATCCTCTTGACAGGGTCAGGGGGCGGCGCTACAATGCGGCAAACCTACATTTAGTATCCCCGTCGGTTAAGAAGCCCCACATTTAGGGGAGGAGAGCGAACCAAGGCTCGCGCAGAAGGGGATGTCACCGGCGGCGGCAGACGTCGGGCGTGCGCCGAAGGGCGAAGTCGCTCGGTTGTGGACCGTAGGGGAGAAGCATGCTCAGGAACACGCTTCGAATGATCAACCAGCAAGACCAGTGGTTCAATCAGTTGCGACGCGAGGAGTCCGCCCGCCGGACACTGCGATATTCGCTCTACCAGGCGCTGGAGCAGGTCGAACGCCTTCTCGAAACCGACATGATGGAAGTGCCCTTCGAGATGCAGGCGCGGCTGCGCCAGATCGTGGACGCGGTTGACCCGCAGCTCGCGTACCGCATCGATCAGGTCGGCGCGAGCGCCCTTGATATCCAGGACATCATTTTCGAAGCCCAGGACCGCCTGATCAAACAGGTGCGCACCGAGGCCTCCTAACTCGATCGCCTCGCCTCCTGCGGAGCCGCCCGGGATAACCTCCCGGGCGGTTGCGTTCAGCGTTTGGGATGGCCTACATTAGCGTCGTGGCGGACCTGCGGGAATTCTGGGATCTGTGGATGCCGGGCCCTGGAGCGACGGGCCTCTCCTTTGCCCGCTGCCGGGTGCGCGCCCAGGACGCGACGGATCGTATCCTCGTTCACGCGGCACCGCAACAACTGCAGGTGACGGTACGCGACGCGGACGGCAAGGTCCTGGCGACAGGCGAGAACCTCAGCCGCCGGCAACCCGGGCCAATGAGCTACCTCGTGCGGGTCGACTCCCGCATTAGCCTCGAGGACGTCTGGCCGACCGCCGACGATATCGGACGGCTGGTGTTGTTGCCGGGTGGTGAGGCGGGAATTCTGAAAGCCTGGTGGCACGCGGACGACAAAAAGGAATGGCGCTGGCAGATCGAGTTCTCGAACCAGATTCGGACGTGAGGGACGGCCGGGCCTAGGCCTGGACGAAATAGGACCGGCAGGCCAGGTCGATCAGGTCTGGCTCGAGCCGCGGAGGCCGGCCAAGAAAGTAGGCGACCTCGTCGAGCTGGTTCAGGATATCGCGGGGCTGGCAGCCACGAAAGGGGCGCTTGAAGGGTTTGTAGTAGCGGTCGAGCACGTAGTTGTAGCCGGCCTCGTTGAAAACGATCTCGTACTCCTTGCAGGACCGCTCGAAGATCTGGCGGAATTCCAGTGGGGTCGGATCGGGAACATGGATCTTGTACCGGACGCGGCGGAGAAATGCCTCGTCGACCAGTGAGGCCGGCTCGAGGTTGGTACTGAACACGACCATCGCCTCGAAGGGTGCGCCGACCGCCATGCCGGCGCCGGCCAGCGTGAGGTAGTCGATCCGCCGTTCGAGGGCGACGATCAGCCGGTTGAGCAGGGCGCGCGGTGAGGAATCCTGCCGACCGAAGTCGTCGAGCAGGAAGATGCCACCGTTGGCCTTCAGATGGATCGGCGCTTCGTAGAAGCGCATCAGCGGATCAAACGAGGGCGCCAGTTGCGCCGTGGTGAGCTCGCCGCCGGCCTTGACGAACGGTCGCTTGATCAGCACCCAGCGACTGTCGATCGACGGATTGAACTCCCGGTTGACGCGCTGGTGATGCAGCGGATCGAAGAGTCGCATGATCTGACCCTCGATGTCGATCGCATAGGGGACGAAGATCGGTTCACCGAGCAGGTCGGCGCAGGCTTCCGCGATCGTCGTCTTGCCGTTGCCGGGCGCGCCATAGAGAAACAGCGGCGCCCGCGCATTGACGGGCGGGCCGAGCTGGACCAGCAGGTCCTGGCTCAGGGTCAGGTGCTGGAGGGCTCGGGTCAGCCAGGCGGCCGTGACGTCGGCCTGGCTCACCTGGGCACGGACCGACTCCTCGTACTGCGCGAAGGGGACCGGCGCGGGGCCGACGTAGTGATCACGCGCCAGGACGTCGCGGGCACGGCCCCGACCCGGGTCCGTGATCAGATAGCCGAGTGATTCGCCGAAGTCGTGACTGGTGGCGGGCCCGGCCATCCGGCCGATGGTCTGGCACCAGCCCTGCTCCACCAGGCTCTGGATGGCGGGGGTCACGGTACTGAAGGGCAGGCAGGCGGCCGCCGCCCAGTCCTTGGCCGACATGGGGGATTTGAAATAGAGGTGCTTGAGCAACAGCTCGGCCAGGCGGGCCACAGGGAGTCCAGAGTCCTCGATCCGGGCAGGCGCCATCGGCACGAATTCCGGCTGGACGCTGGGTGGTGCTGGCTGAATGGCCATAGATCAACGGTCCCGCTCCGGCGGTCCCCTAGAGCAACCGGCCGCCCCGCGAGTTTCTTGCTACGCCTCGAGCGCCGGAGGGAGGAGGAAATAGCGTTCGACCGAGAGGCCGTGACTCTCCAGCTCCGCCCGGGCGAGGGGTTCGAAGCGGCGCAGATACCAGTCCTCGGCTGGATTGCGCGAGTAGGCGAGCAGCCGGTGATAGGGCATGGTGTAGATCGCCCTCCCGGCCAGGATCTCGAGCATCTGGCCGGTCAGCTCCGGTTTGGCCAGCGCGCGGCGAAGGGTCACGTGCACCCCCTGCATGTCATAGATCAGCCGCACGCGCTTCGGCAAGAACACCATCAACGCGAGCACGATCGGGATGCCCGCCACCATGATGCCCAGAATCAGCGCCAGCAGGTGGACTGCATGGGAGCCGGCCTGGCCGGCCGAGATCAGGGAGTCGCCGGAATGGGACTTGAGCGCTTCGGCCGTTCGATGGAGGAAATCGGACAGATAGGGCACGCCGGCCGGCACCGACTGTTCGAAGGACCGGATCCAGCCGTCGAAGGTTTGGCCGGCCTTGATCACGCCCTGGGCGAGCGCGTCGAGCTGCAGAACGAGCCGGTTGACGAACAGCCCGGCCTGCACCGATAGGTAGATCCATCCCACGATGAGCAGGTCGGCAAGCATCCAACCGAAGCGGCGGCTGTAGACGTCCGGGTATAGGCGCATTCGTCGCCCCCTTTTGAGGTGCTAGAGGCTAGAACGACAACGACGCGCGAAGTCTACAGCGCTTCGAGGTATTCGATCACCTGGCGAGTCAACTGGGTCGGCGTTGAGGCGCCCGACGTGACCCCGACGCGCGACTTGCCTTCGAGCCATTCGGGCTTGATGTCGGCCACGGTGTCCACCAGGTATGCCGGTTTGTGGGCCAGCTCCTGGACCACCTGGACCAGTCGTTTCGAGTTCGAGCTGCGCTCGCTGCCGACCACGATCACGAGGTCGCAATCCCGCGCCGCCTCGACGGCGGCCTCCTGCCGGTCCTGGGTCGCCCGGCAGATCTCGTTGTAGGCCTCGGCCTTCGGGTACCGGTCCCGGACGCGTTTGATCATGGCCGCCGTGTCCCAGATGCTGAGGGTCGTCTGGCAGGTCACGGCGATCTTGTCGTTCTGCAGCCCGAGCGCGTCGACGTCTTCGGGGTCCTGGACGAGGTGGACCCTGTCCGGGGCCTCCCCGACGACGCCCTCAGGCTCCGGATGGCCGCGCCGCCCGATGTAGACGACGTCGTAGCCACGCTCGACCAGGTCTTTGACGAGATCGTGGGTCACGACGACATCGGAGCAGGTCGCGTCCACCATGTTCAGGCCCCGCTCCTTCGCCCGGGCCTTGACCGCCGGCGAGACGCCATGGGCGGTGAAGATCACCGTGCCGCCCTCGATCTGGTCCAGGCCTTCCAGCCGGTTGTCGCGATCGACCAGCTCGATGCCGTTCTCCTGCAGCTCGTCGGTCACGTGCACGTTGTGAACCAGGTAGCCGAGCATCTGGATCTTTTCGCCCGGGCGGGCTTTGGCCGTCTGCTTTGCCGCCCGGATCGCTTCCACGACGCCGTGGCAATAACCACGGGGCGTGATCTTGAGGACGTCCACGATTGGAGTCTACCCGCGGCTCTGCGCCGCGAATCGATTGTTACCCGAGCGTCACGAACGAACGGTACGGCTCAGCCGATCGTGATCGGCCCGCCCTGGACGTTCAGAATCTTGAGAAACGCCAGGATGCTCAGGGCGGCCAGCACCATGATGAATCCCCCCACAACATAGGATGCGATGCGGTGCCGGGTGAACACGGACAGGCCGAGCAGCAACAGGATGATGGCGACGAGGATGTTCGCGAAGTTGACGATGACTTTCACGGGCGCCTCCTTTATTTGGGCGAGCGTCGCGGGCTCGCTCTACTGCTGAGCTTTATTCCTCGGAGAGGGCGCGGTCAAGGTCTGAGATCAGGTCGGCCACGTCCTCGATGCCGACCGAGATCCTGATCAGCCCGTCGGCCACGCCGTGGGCTCGGCGGGTTTCGGCCGGAATCGAGGCGTGCGTCATCGCCGCCGGCAGCTCGATCAAGGCCTCCACCCCACCGAGGCTCTCGGCCAGGGTGAAGAGGCGGGTCCGTTCCACCACCCGGCGAGCAGCCGGGAGGCCGCCGTGGACTTCGAAGGCGATCATGCCGCCGAAGCCGGACATCTGCCGCTTGGCCAGCTCGTGCTGCGGATGCGTGGGCAAACCCGGATAGAACACGCGTTCGACCCGATCGTGCTCGGCGAGAAACTCCGCGATCAGCCGGGCGTTGCGGTCGTGCTCCCGCATCCGAACGGCGAGCGTCTTGAGGCCGCGGAGCACGAGCCACGCATCGAGCGGTCCGGGGATGGCGCCGACCGCGTTTTGAATGTAGGCCAGCCGCTCCCGCAGGTCATCCTGGTTGCCGACCAAAACGCCGGCGACCACGTCGCTGTGGCCGCCGAGAAATTTCGTGGCGCTATGGACCACGAGGTCGGCCCCCAGCGAGAGAGGGCGCTGTAGATACGGACTCATGAAGGTGTTGTCGACCACGACCTGGGCGCCCCGGTCGTGGGCCACGCGGCTGACCGCGGCGATATCGACCAGCTTGAGCAGGGGGTTGGTGGGCGATTCCAGCCAGACGATTCGCGTCCGGTCGGTGAACGCCGACTCGATCGCCTGGAGATCCGTACCGTCGACCAAGGTGAACGTCAGCCCCATCGGTTCCAGCAGGCGCTTGAAGAGCCGGTAGGTCCCGCCGTAGAGATCGTTGACCGCGATCGTATGGTCGCCCGGCTTGAGCAGATGCATGACGGCCGACTCCGCGGCCATGCCCGAGGCAAAGGCCAGGCCAAAGCGGCCGCCCTCGAGGGAAGCGATGCATTGCTCCAGGGCCGTCCGGGTGGGATTGCCGGTACGCGAGTACTCGTACCCCTTGTGCTGCCCAACGCCGGTCTGGGCGTAGGTCGAAGTCTGGTAGATGGGCACCACGACCGCCCCGGTCTCCTTATCGGGCTCCTGGCCCGCGTGAATGGCGCGGGTCGAGAATCCGGATTCGGGTGGCTTCATGGCGCAGCACGGGTGTGGGCCATGAATTCGAGCAGGTCCAGCCGCGTGATCATTCCCACCGGCTGGTCCCCGTCCATCACGACCAGGGCCATCGCGCCGGCGAGGAGAGCGTTGAAGGCGTCATCGATGTTTCCGCCGGCCGGGATGGTCGGAAACGGCCCGTCCATCGCAGCGCCGACGGTGGTCTCGATCAGCCCCGGATCGCGATAGACGCGGTCGAGCAGCGAGCGCTCCTGGATGCTGCCAACGACCTTCCGGCTGGGACCGCGACCGTTCTCGATCACCGGCATCTGCGAGATCCCGTACTCCTGCAAGAGGTCGATGGCTCGCCCGACTTTCTCATGCGTGGAGACGGTGACCAGCCTGGGCACCTCCCGCTGCCGGGCCGCCACGATGTCGCTGACGAGCTGGCGCGGAAACCGCTCGAGATAACCGTTCTGCCGCATCCACTCGTCCGAGTAGATCTTGCTCAGGTTATTTCGCCCGGTATCCGGCAGGACCACGACCATGAGGGCCTTCTCGTCGAGCTGGCCGGCAACCTCGATCGCCGCCTTCATCGCGGTGCCGGCGGAGCCGCCGACCAGGATGCCCTCTTCTCGAGTGATGCGGCGCGCCAGAGTAAACGAATCGCGGTCGCTCACCCGGATGATCCGGTCAATGAGCTTGAGATCGATCGTCCCCGGGATGAAGTCTTCGCCGATGCCTTCGACCTTGTAGGGCCGGAGCGTGTCGCCGGAGTACAGCGATCCCTCCGGGTCCGCGCCGACGGTCAGCACGGACGGCTTGCGTTCTTTCAGATACCGGGCCGTGCCGGTCATCGTGCCGCCGGTGCCCAGCCCCGCCACGAAGACGTCGATCTGGCCATCGGTCTGTTGCCAGATCTCAGGGCCGGTGGTCTCGTAGTGCGCGCGCGGATTGACCTGGTTGAAATACTGGTTCGGCTGGAAGGCGCCCGGAATCTCGCGGCTGAGCCGTTCGGCGACGGAGTAGTAGCTCTCCGGCGAGTCGCGCGGCACCGCTGTCGGGCAGACGACGACTTCGGCGCCGTAGGCGCGGAGCAGCGCGATCTTTTCCGGAGACTGCTTATCCGCCATGACGAAGATCATCCGGTAACCCTTGAGTGCCGCCGCAATCGCCAGGGCGTGGCCGGTATTGCCGGAGGTCGGCTCGACGATCGTGCCGCCCCGCTTCAACTGGCCGGTCCGCTCGGCCTCTTCGATCATTCGGAGGCCGATCCGGTCCTTGACGCTCCCGCCCGGGTTCAGCGTCTCGACCTTGGCCAGGATCGTCGGGCGCAGTCCGGCGGTGACCCGGTGGAGCCGCACCAGCGGCGTGTGCCCGACGGCCTCAAGGATGCTGTCGAGGACCTGCACTGTGCCCATTCTAGGCGGGACGAGAGATTAGAATCCGAGTCCATGCCGGTCTCGGTGACCAACTCACAGGTTGTGTACGACGCCTTGAAGACCACGGGCGTCAAGCTCGTCAGCGCGCTGCCGGAAACCTGGCTCGTCCACCTCATCCGGATGGCCGACGAGGACCCGGAGATGACGCTGGTCCGGCTGGCCAAGGAAGAGGAGGGCGTCGGCATTTCGGCCGGGGCGCACTTCGCCGGCCTCAGGTCCGCGATGTTGCTCCAGAACCATGGCTTCCTGCAGGCGATCAACGGCATCGTCGGCGTCTCGCTGCTCTACAAGATTCCGTTACTGATGCTCATCACCGACCGCGGCACCTTCGGCGAGAAGGACCCGTGGCAGACCGAGGGCGGCAAGCACACGCGGCCGGTCCTCGACGCCCTCAACATCGCCCGTGACGACCTGGTCCGGCCCGAAGACGTTCTGCCCAAGCTGACCAAGGCGATGACGCTGGCCCAGAGCTCGCTCTCGCCCGTGGCCCTCTTGCTGAACCGGGACCTGATGTGGGAGGAGCCGCGGTGAAGCGCCTCGACTGCCTGAAGGCGATCTACCCGGCGCTCGAGGATTGCGCGGTGGTGACGATCATGGGCGCGGTCGCGGCCGAGCTGTACTCGCTGGGCCATCGGGCGAACTTTTTCTATCTCGAGCACGCCATGGGCCTGGCGTCGTCCGTCGGCCTGGGGATCGCTCTAGCCCAACCCGACCGCAAGGTTGTCGTCATCGATGGTGATGGGTCCGTCCTGATGAACCTCGGCGGCTTGACGACGATGGCACGCTCGAACCCGAACAATCTTGTGCACCTGGTCTTTGATAACGAGACCCTGCTCTCCGTCGGCGGGGGCGCGCCCGGTGGCTATCGCTGGTTCACCACGGCAACATCGGCCGGCACGGACCTGGCCGCGGTTGCGAAGGCGGCCGGCTTCCCCCGCGCCCAGCTGGTCCGCGAGCTGGGCGACTTCGAGGCGGCGGCGCTGGACGCGATCCAGGCCGACGAGCTCAGCTGCATCGTGGCCAAGGTCGACGCCGAGATGCCCGCCAGTTTCCTGATGGACATCCACATGCTCGAAAATCGCTTTGAGTTTCCGCGGGCGCTGCAGCAGCCGCCCAAACGCAAGCAGGACCTCGCGCGGCCGACGCGCGTGAGCGGCACGCAACCAACCAACATCCCGGCGCTGAAATCAAGGGAGGAATGAGCTTGAGCACGAAGATCGACACGCTGGCGTCGTTTGCCGAAAGCCTGATGTCCGGATCGATCGAGGTGATCGATCTCACCCAGCCGCTCTCCGAGAAGACGCCGATGATCCAGCTGCCGCCGCCATTTGCCAATACGCCGAATTGGAAGACCCATGAGATCAGCCGATATGACGAGAAGGGCCCGGCCTGGTACTGGAACTGGTTCGAGGGTGGCGAGCATGCCGGCACGCACTTCGATGCCCCGATCCACTGGGTAACCGGAAAAGATAAAGACGACGTCTCCCAGGTCCCCGTCAAGCGCCTGATCGGCCCAGCCGTCGTGATCGATAAATCCAAAGAAGCGACGACCAACCCGGACTATTTGCTGACCCGCGCCGACATCACCAGCTTCGAACGCGAGCACGGGCCCCTGCCGCAGGGTGGCTGGCTGCTGTATCGCACCGGTTGGGATGCCCGAGCCCAGGATCAGAAGGCCTTCCTCAATGCCAGTGACACCGGGCCCCATACGCCGGGCATCGACATCGAGCTGGCGAAATGGCTCGCGGATGAGAGCCCGCTCACCGGCGTCGGCGTCGAGACGGTCGGCACCGATGCCGGGACGGCGCACTCGTTCAACCCGCCCTTTCCCTGCCATCAGTTCCTGCTCGGCGCCAACAAGTACGGCCTGACCCAGCTCGCCAATGTCGCCAAGCTGCCGCCGACCGGGGCGGTCTTGATCGTCGCGCCGCTGAAGCTGGTCAAAGGATCGGGGAGCCCCTGCCGAGCGCTGGCACTGGTACAGCGATAGACACAGCGGCGGGCCTCGAGCTCCGGCCGGTCCGGCCGGAAGAGCAGCGGGCGTATTCGACGCTGATGCGACGCGCGTTTGGTGGGGCGCTGCCGACCGACGAGGATCTGGCCACCTCCAGGGAGACAATGGAGTTCGACCGGACCCTGGCGTTCTTCGACGGCGATGAGATCATCGCCACCGCGGGCATCTTCTCTTATGAGATGACACTGCCGGGGGGCACCGCGCTGCCCTGCGGCGGCGTGACTCGTGTCGCCGTGCAAACCACCCATCGCCGGCGCGGCCTGCTGACGGCGATGATGCGCCGCCAACTGGATGACATGCACGAGCGCGGTGAGCCGCTGGCGGCGCTGTATGCCTCCGAGGCACCGATCTACGGCCGTTTCGGCTACGGCCTCGCCACCTACCAGGCCGCGCTCGAGATCGAGCCCTCGCGAGCCGCCTTTGTGCAACCTGTCCCGGTAGGCGGCCGGCTCCGAATGGTGGACGTGCCAACGGCGGTCGGCGCCTTCACCCTCGTCTGGGAGCGGGCGCGACGGCACCAACCCGGCATGCTCGCCCTGAATGAAGCCTGGATCCGCCTTCACCTGGTCGACCGCGAAGCAAACCGCGATGGCGCCAGCCCGCACTATCGCGTGCTCTACGAGACCGATCATGGCCCATCCGGCTTTGCGATCTACCGGATCAAGATGGATTGGGATGCTTCCGGCCCGAACGGGACGCTGCGCCTGCAGATGCTCACGGCGACAACGCCCGACGCCTACACGGTGCTCTGGCGACACCTCCTCGACGTGGACCTGATGGCGCGAGTCTCCGCGGAGATGCGATCCGTCGAGGAGCCGCTGCGCTTTCTGCTGGCCGACTCGCGGCAGCCGAAGACCCGGCTCGAAGACGGCATCTGGCTTCGGCTGGTCGACGTCGCCGCCGCGCTGGCCGGACGCCGCTATGCGATCGAGGGCCGGCTCGCCCTGCGGGTGCGTGACGCCTTCTGTCCCTGGAACGATCGGCAGGTGGAGCTGCTTGGCGGGCGGGCCGGCGCGGAATGCCGAGCCCACGATGGCCCGCCCGACCTGGCCCTCGATGCCGCCGACCTCGCCGCCGGGTATCTCGGCGGCAATCGGTTCCATACGCTGTTCCAGGCCGGCCGGGTTGCGGAGCTCCGTCCCGGCGCGGTCGCCCTCGCCGATGCGATGTTCGCCAGCGACCGGGCCCCCTGGTGCCCGAGCCACTTCTGACCGGCCCATAATTCGCTCCGTGGACCGCGAGACCTGCTCGGCCTTCGACCGGCAGGATCCCCTTAACGCGTTCCGATCCGAGTTCATCCTGCCGGACGGGGTCGTCTACCTTGATGGCAACTCGCTTGGCGCCCTACCGCGGGCGACCGGCGCCCGGCTTGCGGAGGTGATCGCGCAGGAGTGGGGTGAGGGGCTGATCCGCAGCTGGAACGACGCCCACTGGATCGAGGCGCCGGGCCGCGTGGGCGACAAGATCGCGCGCCTGATCGGTGCCGGGGCCGGCGAAGTGATCGTCGCCGACAGCACCTCGGTCAACTTGTTCAAGCTGCTCGCCGGCGCCTTGCGACTCCAGCCGGGGCGGCATTTCATCCTGACCGAGAACGAGAACTTTCCCACGGATCTGTACATTGCCCAGGGGCTCATCCAGCTGCTGGAAGGCAACCACGCCCTGCGTGTCGTCAAGCGTGCCGAGGTCGAGCACGCCATCGACGGCAGCGTCGCCGTCCTGATGCTGACCCACGTCGACTATGCCAGTGGCGAGATTCACGACATGCGGCGGCTCAGCGAGCTGGCGCGTCGGCATGGGGTGCTCACCCTCTGGGACCTCTCGCACAGCGCCGGGGCGGTCCCGGTGGATGTGCGCGGCAGCCAGGTCGACCTGGCGGTCGGCTGTGGCTACAAGTACCTGAACGGCGGTCCCGGCGCGCCCGCCTATCTGTTCGTGTCCGCGGCGTTGCAGGACGCCATGACCTCGCCGCTGGCCGGCTGGATGGGGCATGCGACCCCGTTTGCCTTTATCCCGGAATACCAGCCGGCGCGAGGCATCAGGCGCCAGCTCGCAGGATCGCCGCCGATCCTCAGCATGGCCGCGCTGGAGGTGGCTATCGACCTCTGGCTGCGGGTCGATCAGCAGGAAGCACGGCGGAAATCGATGGCGCTCGGGGATCTGTTCATCCGGCTTGTCGACGAGACCTGCCGCGGCCTGGACGTGTCCGTGGCGTCCCCGCGCGAGGCCACGACGCGCGGATCCCAGGTCTCACTCCGGCATGACGACGGTTACCGGGTGATGCGCGCCCTGAGTGCTCGCCGCGTCATCGGGGATTTTCGGGCCCCCGACCTGATGCGCTTCGGCTTCGCTGCGCTGTATACGCGCTACGTCGACGTGTATGACGCGGTTGACGTTCTGCGCGATGTGCTCACGACCCGATCCTGGCAGCGGCCCGAGTACGGAACGCGGCTGACGGTCACCTGATGACCAACCGGCAGGGCGACCGGCTGCTCCGCGGCTATCTGAGTAGCCGCCTGCTGCTGGTCGCGATCGGCGTGATCACCCCGATCGGGATCCTCGTCGTCAACGCCGCCGCCTTCGTGATGCGCAACCTGGTGCAGTTCCGGTTCGCGATCGCCGCCTGCGCGCTGATCAGCTCGCTGGTGCTCAATGGGTTGACCGCATCCTGGCTGCTCCGCCTGGCCGGCCGCAAATCTGTTTCGATCTATTTGCAGCACCGGGACTTGGCGACGATCGTCGCGACAATCATCGTGATCGCCAGCTCGATCGGGGCAGCGATCTTCACTTACATCGGGATGAGCAATCCAACGCATCTGCCCGATGGGCTGGCCGTGATCACCTCGCTGCTGGCCCTTTTTGTCCCACTGGGCCTGACCTGGTTCAGCCGGATGGTCGCCAATAAGTAAATCTAGAGCTGCGAGCGGACCTGCCAGAGCTCCGGAAAGAAGCGTTTGCCCAGCGTCGTCTGCAGGTACCGGACGCCGGTTGAGCCGCCGGTGCCAGGCTTGTCTCCGATCTGGCGCTCGACCATATGAATGTGCCGCGAGCGCCAGAGGCTGAAACCCTCATCGTGATCGAGGAGCGCCTCGGAGAGATCAAATAGATCCAGGTGCTCGCCGGCGCGGCGGTAGACGTCGAGCACGGTGACCTGACGGCGAGCCAGCAGCGCGACATACGCGTCGTGCAGGGTGGGCTCGTCGAGGCGGCGTTGCAGCCTCGCCTGGTCGTCCGGCAAGCCCTGCAGCGTCTTCAGGTACCCCGGCTCCTTGAGACCGGAAACAAACTCGATCTCTCGGAACTGGGTGGACTGAAAGCCGCTGGCGGGTGCCAGCTCCGATCGAAACGCCAGGAATTCCTGCGGGGCCATCGTCTCCAACACCCCGACCTGTTCCACCAGCAGCGCCTCGATCACCGTGACCCGTCGCAGGTAGTACCGCGCCCGGTGGAGATCGTCTCGATCGATGGCGTCTCGCACCGCCACCAGCTCATGGATCAGCTGCTTGAACCAGAGCTCATACGCTTGATGCACGACGATAAACAGCAGCTCATCGTGCGCGTTGGTCAGCCCGGCCTGCAAACTGAGCAGCTCGGGAATCTTGAGATATGACCCGTAATGCAGCCGCCGGCCGGACTCGTCCTGGTAGCCCATGCCGCCAAGCCGGTACGGCACCTGACGCCCCGCAGCTGGTTCTTCGGCGGCCGGCACGATGCCCAGCTTAGCCGGAAGATAATAGCCAGGTGACCGACTCGCCCTACTGGAACCCGCGGCACGAGACCATGCCGCGGGCCGAGATCGAGGCCCTCCAGGTCCGCAAATTGAAAAACCTGGTCGCCTGGACGGAGCAGCACGTCCCCTGGCAGGCCAGGCGACTCAAGGCGGCAGGCGTGACGGCCGACTCGATCAAGAGCCTGAAAGATCTGCGGCGCATCCCCATGATGACCCGCGACGAATGGATGCAGGCCCAACTCGAGCAGCCGCCGTACGGCCCGCTGCTGGCCGCGCCCGAGGAGGCGGCGATCCGCTATCACCTGACCTCCGGCACGACCGGCCGGATTCCCTTGCAGGTGCTGGACAGCATGAAGGACTGGGAGTGGATCGCCGAGATGTGGTGTTACGGCTTCTGGGGATTCGGCGTCCGGCCTAAAGACGTGGTCTTCTTCGCGTTTAGCTACGGCACGTTCGTCGGCTTCTGGGGCGCCCACTACGCCAGCGAGAAGATCGGCTGCCTGGTCCTCCCGGGCGGCAACATGACGACCGAGGCGCGCGTCAAGCAGATCCTGACCATGAAGGCAACCGTCGTCTGCTCGACGCCGACGTACGCGCTGCGCATGGCCCAGGAGGCGAAATCGATGGGCGTCGACCTGGCAGACAGTCCGGTTGAACGATTGATTCTTTCCGGGGAGCCCGCCGGATCGATCCCGGCAACAAAACGTTTGATCGAATCCGAGTGGGGCGCCAAAGCCGCGGACACGGCGGGCATGACCGAAGTCGGGACCATCATGATGTTCGAGTGCGAAAAGCAGCCGGGAGGAACCCATATCATCGAAGATCATTACATCGAAGAAGTCGTGGACCCGGAGACGGGGAACCCGGTCGGCTACGGCGAGCTCGGCGAGCGCTTGATCACGTCCTTTGGCCGCGGCTTCATTCCAGTGCTCCGTTACCGGAGCCGCGATCTGGTTGTCCGAGTTCCGGCCAGCTCGTGTTCCTGTGGCCGGACGTTCGACCTCTACGAGGGCGGCATCCGTGGCCGGGTCGATGACATGAAGCTGGTCCGCGGCACCAACGTTTATCCGCGAGCCGTCGAGGCGATCGTCCGCGAGTACAAGGAAATCGACGAATTCAGAATCCACCTGTACACGGCCGACGGGCGCCAGGACGAAATCGAAATCCTGGTCGAGATCGTCGGCGAGGACGGCCACGCGAGCGAGCGCATCCTGCATGAGCTCCGGAAGTCTCTGGCGCAGGCCCATGAGGGGTTGCGCATCGGCGTTAAGCAGGTTGAGCGTGGCAGCCTGCCACGCTTCGAGCTCAAGGCCAAGCGGCTCCAGGACGACCGGATCGTGATCGGGACAACGAACGTTCCGCGGACGACGGCATGAAAAATACCATGGGCGTCGAGCTGACCCAGGCCGAGCAGACGCTGGCCGAGTGCTACCAGACGCTGATAACAATCTTAAGAACCAGCCCGGATCTCCAGCCGTTCGAACGACGCAACGCCCTGAAGGCCGTGGCCGCGCTCTGGCAGGTGGTCAACGGCCTGGATCTCGACCCGGGCAACATCTACGACATCGGGGCCTGATGTTCGGTCCAGTCATCGGCGGCAAGCTGATCACGCTGCGCCCACCACGGACCGAAGAAGCCGAGGTCATGATCACCTGGTTCGAAGACCCCGAGGTGACCAGGTTTTTGCTTCTGCAGTTTCCGCCTGGGCTGGATGCCGAGAAAGAGTGGCTGAACACGATGAGCAAGGCGCCGAACGACATCATCTGGGCGATCGAGCGAGACGACAGGCTGATCGGGGTGACCGGCCTGCACAAGATCGATTGGGCGAATCAGCGAGCCCAGACCGGCACACTGATCGGTGACAAGTCCGCCTGGGGTCAGGGCATCGCCAGCGAGGTCATGGCGCTTCGCACCCGGTATGCATTCACACAATTGCCCCTGCGCAAGCTGCACTCGAAGGTTATCGACGGCAACCAGGCGAGCTGGCGGGCACAGGAGAAAGCCGGGTATCGACAGGTGGGCCGCCATCGCGAGCACCAATTTCGGGACGGAGCCTGGCGCGACGAGATCCTCACCGAGGTCTTGAAATCCGACTGGCTGAAGGCGAATCCGGCCTAGCCCTCGAGCATGCAGAGGTCGGCGCGACCGGCTGCCAGGATGGTATTGATCTCGTCGCTCGTCGTAATGTTCCCTGAGGCGATCGTCGGGACTCCCGCCTCATTTCGGATTCGGTCGCTCGCCGGGACGCCGAATAATTTCCGGTAATCGGGCCGGCTCTCGAGCACCGTCTGGCCGAAGACCGGATGCACCAGATCGCACCCGTGCGCCTTGAGCATCCGGGCAATCTCCACGGCATCGTCGAGGCCGGTGCCGCCCACGACCCAGTCGTCGGCCGTGAGTCGCACGATCAAGGGGCCGGCCCAGGCGCGACGAACCTCGGCGAGCACCTGCAGGGGAAAACGCAAACGATTGTCCAGCGAGCCGCCAAAATTGTCTCTTCGCTGGTTGCTCAACGGCGAGATAAAGCTCGCCAGCAGGTAGCCCTGCGCGAAATTCAGTTCGAGGGCGTCCACCTGGCATTCCTGGGCGATCCGAGTGGCGCTCGCAAAGGCCTCTGTCACGACTTGCATCTCGGCCTTGGTGATTTCGCGCGGGATACGGGTGCGCGGACTATACGGCATCGGCGAGGCCGAAAGCAGCGGCCATCCGCCCCAACGCAAGGGCCGATCGACACCGTCCGATACGGGCCTGGTCGCCCCCCGGCGGCCGGCATGCCCCAACTGCAGCGCGAACCGCGTGCCTGAGTTTCGATGCACGCCGTCGATTTGCGATTTGAGCGCCGCTCGTTGCTCATCGCCATCCAGGACCGGGGTCTTTGGCCCGATGCGCCCGTCAGCGCTGACGGCAAAAAATTGACTGATGGCCAGGCCGGCGCCCGGCGTCGACCCGGCCACCCGGTTCGGGATCTCTTTCCCGCGAACCCGAAAGGTCACAAACATTGGCGGCGGACTGAGCCGCCCGGCGCCGTCGTGACGACCAGTTGCCGAGCCGGCAAACATGGCATCGACGGAGCGAACCAGCCCAGGATCGCGCTGGCTCAGATTCGTATACGTGATTCGCCGGCTTCGCGTCAGCAGGTTGAAGGCGAATTGGGTCGCGCTGAACCCTTCATAGCGCGAGACGTGCTCGAAGTAGGCCGAGCTCTCGGCCGCCGCCTCCTGGAAGCGCTCCACGACGGGCTGGCGCTCGAGCTCATACTCGGTCAGCGCCGTCTTGAGATCGGCATGGCGGCGAAGGGCGCCGACCAGCCCGATGCTGTCTTCCATCGCCAGCTTGGTGCCGGAGCCAATCGAGAAATGCGCCGTGTGCGCCGCATCGCCGACGAGCACGACGTTGTCGTGATGCCAGGACATCGACCGTAATGTCAAGAACGTCAGCCAGGTCGACCGGTTCGAAAGCAGCTTGCGGCCCTGGAGCTCACGCGCGAACAGGTCCGAACAGTAGTCCAGGCTTTGCGACTCGCTCGCCCCGTCGAGCCCGGCGCTTCGCCAGGTCTCCTCCGGACACTCGACGATGAACGTGCTGGTCCTGGCATCGAACGGATAAGCATGAACTTGAAAAAGTCCATGCTCGTTACGCCTGAAAATAAACGTAAACGCGTCCAGGGCCAGGTCGGCCCCAAACCAGACGTACTTCGTCGGATGCGCGGTCAGCCGCGGCGCGAAGGCTTGCTCCTGGCTGCGCCGGGCCAGGCCGTTGATGCCGTCCGCGCCAACGATCAGGTCGGCATTGCCCAGCTCGGCCAGATCGCGAACCTCCCGATTGAAGTCAAGCTGGATCTCCAGGCTGCGGCAGCGACGCTGCAGAATTCCAAGCAGGACCTTCCGGGAGATGCCGGTGAAGACATGCCCCCGCGATCGAACGCGCGTGTCGCGAAAATAGATATCAATCGCGTTCCAGCGCGCGAAGCTGGCCAGGATCTCTTCATGGCTTTCGAAGTCGGCATCGCGGAGCGCGCCGAGGGTCTCTTCCGAAAAGACGACACCCCATCCGAAGGTCGCGTCCGGCGGATTGCGCTCGATGACGTGGACCTCGGCGGCCGGGTCGGCTTTCTTGGCCAGCAGGGCAAAGTAGAGGCCGGCCGGCCCACCGCCGAGCACGGCATATTTCACCGGATTGCGTGCACTACGTCGATTAGTCGATTTAGCTGGTCGATGCCGGCGACCGTCGGGAAAAGCACCAGTTCGTCACAGCCGGCGTCCTCGTAGCCGCGGATAAAATCGACGATCGTCCCCGGGGTGATCAGATTGCCGGCCGTGATCTTTTCGGCAAACGGCCCCGTGAAGGCGTAATAGTGCCGCAGGTAGTCCGCCCCCAGGCGGACAGCCTCGTCACCGAGCGCGAAGTAGCCCATGCCCCACAGCGCCGGCTTCCCCGGGCGGCCCAGGTCTCGCCAGGCCGCCTGGACTTTCGATGCAGTTGCCGCAAAGGCGCGGGCGGGGCCGCCGCCGTGCATGTAGCCGTCCGCGTAGCGGGCCATGCGCGCAAGCGCCTCGCCACTCGAGCCGCCGACCAGGATCTGCGGTCCGCGATGCTTTGGGCCGATGCGGCCCTCTTCCCAGATATCCCGGAGTAACTCAAGTTGCTCGCCGAACCGGCGGCCGCGACCGCGCGCATCGACGCCGGCGACTTCGTAATCCTGCACGCGAGCGCCGACTGCCAGGCCAAGGGTCAGCCTTCCCTCCGACAGGGCATCCACGGTGGCCGCTTGTTTCGCCAGCAGCACGGTGTTGCGGAGCGGCCCGATCAGGATCATCGTTGCCAGGCGGATGCGTTTCGTCACGACAGCGGCCGCCGCCAGCGCCGTCAGCGGTTCGTAGTTCGCGTAGGCGAGCCGGTCGACGACGCCCAAACTGGAGAAGCGTGTCTCGTCGGCCCGGCGGGCCCAGTCCACAAGAAGCTTGCCGCTCGTACCGGGCATCGATGTCGGTAGGCCAACACCAAGTTTCACTCAGTCCGAGATGATAAGTTTTCGGTGATGGGCTCGTTTCGCGGCTCGACCCTGCCGGTCCCGGCCTGGAAGCACTTTGACTTCGCCATCGACCGGGGCGTCGCGAGCATCAGGTTCACCCGGCCGGAGCGCCTCAATGCGCTGACGTTCGAGATTTACGCGGACCTTCGGGATCTGCTGACCGAGCTGAGCCAGCGGGATGATGTCCGGGTGCTGACGATCACGGGGACGGGCCGCGGCTTCTGTTCAGGCGGCGACGTCGAGGCGATCATCGGCGCCCTGCAGTCGATGGACGCTCGCGACCTGCTTGCCTTCACCCGGATGACAGGAACGGTCACCCAGCGCCTTCGGGAGGCGCCGTTTCCGGTGATCGCGGCCGTCAACGGCGTCGCCGCCGGCGCCGGCGCCGTCATCGCCCTCGCAGCGGATCTGAGAATCCTGGCGCGCTCGGCGGGCTTCGCCTTCTTATTTACAAGGGTCGGCTTGTCCGGGGGCGACATGGGGTCGGCGTATTTGTTGCCACGCCTGATCGGCCTGGGCCGCGCGACGGAGTTATTGCTCCTTGGCGACCGCGTCGACGCCGACCGGGCGCTGGCCATCGGCCTGGCGAACGAAGTGCTCAGCGATGAGGGGCTCAACGTCCGGGTGAATGAGCTAGCCCGGCGATTTGCCGATGGACCGGCGCTCGCCTATGCGGCGAGCAAAATTTTGATCTCGCGCCAGCAGGACATGAATCTGACTGCGTCGCTCGAACTCGACTCGATGACACAAGCCCTCTTGATGAAGAGCGCAGATCATGCCGAGTTTTATGTGGCCTTCCACCAGGGCCGGGATCCAAAATGGACCGGCCGCTAGAAAGCCCGCATCAGATCGTCAATCCGGAGTCGTTGCCGACGCCTTCCGGCTTCTCGCACGCGGTGGTCGCCCAGGCAGGGCGGACGGTGTACCTGGCGGGGCAGACCGCGCAGCTTCCGGACGGCCAGATCGCTGGCCGGACGATGGACGAGCAGTTCGACCAGGCCGCGGCCAACGTCGTGAAAGCGCTCGAGGCCGCCGGCGCGGATCCGAAAGACCTTGTCAGCCTGCAAATCTTCGTGACGAGCATCACCGAGTACGGACATGCGCGCCAAGCGATCGGGGAAATCTACCGGCGGCACTTCGGCAGGCATTATCCCGCGATGGCCCTGCTCGAGGTTCAGCGTCTTTTCGACCCGGCCGCGAAGGTGGAAATCATGGCCATCGCTGTGATGGCCTGATCAAATCGAGCCGAGCGAGCGTGGGCCGCGACCGGCCGGCTGTGTGCCCACCGACCGTTGCCTAGCGGCGTAACCCCCCGAACTGAGGGGTCCTAGCTCGGTGGTGGACGAACGCACGTTCGGCCCCCACCTACGTAAAGGCGCTGCTGGAACGACCGGCAGGATGATCGGCCAAAAATGAAATAAATCGCTTACATGTACCGTTATCTGTACTACAATGCGTACAAGAGGTCCGAGATCCATGCCCATGACCCCTGCGCCTGTTCGTGATCAGACGGCTCCTCGCGCCACGTACCGAATTGATCCGTCGGTTCAGTTGGAGCAGGTTCCCGCTCTTAGCGATGACATTGTAACCAGCAGCAAGTTTCGTACTAACCTCTCAACGCATTTGGACCGGGCGCGCCGAGGCGGCATCGTCACCGTCATGGTCAACGGAAGTGACGATGACATGGTCGCTGTTATTGAGCGTCGGGCCCTTTCTGCCCTCTTCAAGCGGGTGCGCGATCTGTCTATCGAGCTAGAGGCCGTTTCTGAGACTAACGAGATCCTCAGCGACCCGGCCACCATGCAGGCCCTTGCGCGTGGACTTGCCCAGGCCGATAGCGACGATGGTGTCAGTCCTAACGCACTTCGCGCAAAGCTCGGCTGGCCCGCCAAATCCCGGTAAGTGTCCCTCGAGGTTCGGATCGCCTCCCGTGTTGTTGAGGAGGACTTTCCAAACCTTCCGCTGGAGGTCCAGAAGGATCTTCTTGGCGACCCTGACATCCCCGAGGACGAGGGAAAAGTCGGGGCTCTTGCTGAGAACCCCGACTTAGGGAAGCCGCTCCAGGGTGTCCTCAGAGGCCTGCGGCGCTTGTCTCTGACTGGGCGGTATCGTGCGATCTATAAGACGTTTCTCAAAAAGAACGTTGTCTACGTCATCCTCGTGGGCATCCGCAAGGAGGGAAGTGCGTCGGACGCCCACCAGCGGGCTGAGCGATTGCTCCAGGGAGCTTCATTGAAGGAGATACTCGGGGCAGAGGCTAGCGCGCTTTTTGAGGCTCCGGCCGCGGTGAAAAAGCCCACCGCGAAGACACGCAAGGCGGCTCAACGCGGTCGGCCACGTAAGGCACGGGATAAATAGGCTCCACTAGGAGTAACCGTGCGTTGGGCCCACGACGGCGCGAAGAGACCTGTAAGCAAGGCTAGGACCGCTGGCATTCGCCAGGCAGAATCCAAATGCCCAGAACACTTGACAGACAACAAGCCCCAACTGGTCGCCATCGGGCGCAGGCCTCGCGCTGTCAGCTCCCCGCGTCTTTCCGAAACAAATCGCGGGCAATGATCTCCCGCTGGATCTCCGAGGTCCCCTCGTAGATTCGGGGCGCCCGGACCTCTCGATAGAGATGCTCCAAAAGATGGCCGCGCTCCAACGCGATCGCGCCGTGGACCTGGATCGCCATGTCGACCACCTGCTGGGCCGTCTCGGTCGCGAACAGCTTGGCCATCGCTGACCGACGGGCTACGTGCGGTTCGTCCGCGTCATAGGCACTGGCAGCGGCGTACACCAGCGCCCGGGCCGCTTCCAGGCGTGTTGCCATCTCCGCCACCTGATGGGAAACCGCCTGGAACTCGCGGATCGGGCGACCAAACGCGGTCCGGCTGTCCGCGTGGGCGATGGCGGCATCGAGCGCCGCCTGGGCAATGCCCACAACCGAGGCTCCGACGCTCGGCCGAAATAGATCGAGCGTCCGCATCGCCAGCTTGAAACCGTGGTCGACCTCGCTGAGGACCTGGTCCCCCGGGACGAAGACGCCGTCCAGCTCCAGGCGCCCGATCGGGTGCGCCGACAGCAACTCGATCGGCGTGCCACTGAGCCCCGGCGCATCGCCATTGACGATGAAGGCCGTGATGCCTCGAGTCCCGCCGCCCGGCGTCGTCCGCGCGAACAGTGTGTAGACGTCGGCATCGGGGGCGTTCGAAATGAACGCCTTGGTGCCGGACAGCCGAAAGCCCCACCCGTCACGCTCGGCACGCAGCTCAAGGGCGCCGACGTCTGAGCCGGCCGCCGGCTCCGTGAGGGCGAAGGCCGCGACCGCCTCGCCGCGCGCGATCGGCGTGACCCATCGGCTGACCGCCTCGTCCGCGCCGGAGAGGACGATCGGATAGCCGCCCAGCGTTTGGATGGCGACGGCGTTCTCGACTTCCGTGGAGACCGCCGCCAGCGCTTCGCGCACGGCACACAGGTCGACCGCCAGGACACCGCGGTCACGGCTCCCGCCCGCACGCCGCGGAAAGAGTCGCGGCAAGAGGCCGGCCTCGCCGATGGCTCGAATCAGCGGCCGGTTGACGCGGCCCGCGACCCCGGTATGGCCCGCCTCGGCGAGCCGGGCGGCGACGGCGGCTGCCTCGACCGCCAGCGTTTCCCGCTCGCTCACCCCTGGACGCCTCCGCCGTCGATCACGATTCCCTGGCCATTGATGCCACGAGCCGCCTCGGAGCAGAGAAACGCGATCAGGCCCGCAACTTCCTCCGGTGTCATCAACCGCCCCTGGGGGCTGAAGCCCTCGAGAAGTTTTCGTGCCTGCTCGGGTGAGCGACCGGTACGGGTGTTGATGTTCTCGATCGAGCCCTCGGTCATCGGCGTGTCGACGTACCCGGGACAGACGGCGTTGACCGTGATGCCTCGACTGGCCACCTCGGAGGCAACCGCGCGGGTCAGCCCGAGCAGCGCGTGCTTTGACGCGGCGTACGCGACCATGTAGGGGGCGGCCGCTTTGGCCGCGATCGATGCCACATTGATAATGCGGCCCCAGCCGGCTTCCAGCATCAGCGGCGCCACGGCCCGGGTCCAGTAAAAGGCACCCGTCGCATTCACCGCGATGGTGCGGTCCCACAGCTCGTCGGTCGTGTCGGCCAGCTTTGCGCCGGCGGCGATGCCCGCGTTGTTGACCAGGATCGACGGGTCGCCAAGCGATTCACGGACCTTCGCCAGGGTCGTTTCAACCTCGGCCCTGGCACTGACATCGCAGACGAACACCTCGCCACGCCGACCCGATCGGCGGACCGCCTCGGATGTTTCCAGTAATTCGTTGCGGGATCGAGCGACCACCGCGACGTCGGCACCAGCGTCCGCCAGGGCGATTGCGGTCGCGCGCCCGATTCCGCGGCCGCCGCCGGTGACGAGCGCGACGCGGCCGGTCAGGTCTCCCATCAATGCCCGCCGAGGATCCCAGCCAGCTTGGCCAGGTCGATGTTGCCGCCAGAAACGATGCATACGATTCGCCCGGTGCCCGCCTTTCCCGAGAGGGCAACCGCCAGGGCGACCGCACCGGCGCCCTCGGCCACGACACGATTGCGCTCGGCCATCAGGCGTAGCGCCGCCACAACCTGATCGAGGCTGGCGGTGAGCGAGCCATCGAGCAACTCCTGCGCCATCACCAGCATGTCCGGGAAGACCGTTTTGCTGCCGATGCCGTCCACGAGGGACGGCTGATAGTCAACTGTTTGGACGGCGCCCGCCTTCAGGGATGCGGCAAGCGGTGCTCCGGTGTCCGTCTCGACGGCATAAATCCGCACCCTGGGTTTGAGGGCGCGCACGGCAGTGGCAATTCCACCGGCCAGCCCGCCCCCGCCCCACGGAATCAGGACCGTGTCGACATCGGGCAGGTCCTCGACGAGCTCGAGGCCGATGGTGCCATTGCCGGCCATCACGCGCTCATCATCAAACGAGTGAATAAAGGCCGCGTCAATCCCCGGGAAGCTCCGGTCCGTGAACGTCTGCCACCATCGGTCGAATGGCACCTTGATGACCCGGCCACCGAGCCGCTCGATGGCGCGGATCTTGGTCTCCGGGGCGTAGTCGGGGGCGATCACCGTGCAGGGGATGCCGAGGCGGCGCGCGTTCCAGGCGGCCCCCTGCGCCATGTTGCCGGCACTGGCAACCAGCACGCCTTTGTGGAGCTCCGCCGGCGACATCGAGCTCATGGCGTTGGCGGCGCCGCGAATCTTGAAGGAACCGATCGGCTGCAGATTTTCCAGCTTGAGGTAGATCTCCGCCGGTCCCTCCCAGACGTTGAGCCGCACCAGCGGCGTGCGGATGGCGGCCTGTGCCACGACCGGCCTGGCGCGGCGGATCGCCTCGAGATCGAGTCCGGTGGCCTTCACATCGTGACCGTCTGGCCGGTCTGCGTATCATTCGCCCGTCGGGCGACGTAGGCGGCGGCGGCGACATCTTCGACGGCGATCCCCAGGGACTTGAACAGCGTGATCTCCGTGGCGGAGCCGCGACCGGGGTGCTTTCCGATGAGCACCTCGCCAAGCTCCGCCTGGATATGGTCGGCGGTAAAGGCGCCTTCCCGCATCGGGATCAGGACGTCGCCAGCCTCGTTGAGGGCAGACTCCCGCCGGTCGACGAACAGCCGCGCCGCGGCCATCGTCGCAGTATCGATCTCACGGGCGGTCGGGATCGACGAGCCGACCGCATTGATATGCACGCCGTCCGTCAACCAGGGACGCGCCAGCACCGGTGCCGGACTTGCGGTCACGGTCACCACGATATCGGCTGCGCGCACGGCGTCCTCCGCGTCAGCCGCCACCGTAATCGTCGCGTGGTGCTTCCCGGCCGTCTCCTCCACCATCCGCCGGGCGTGGGAGGCGTCGCGGCTCCAGACCCGTACGTGACGGAGTGAGCGCACCGCCGCGATCGCCTCCAGGTGCGTCCGCGCCTGGGCGCCGGCGCCGAGGATGGCCAACTCGGCGGCATCCTGACGGGCGAGCAGATCGGTCGCGACGCCCGAGACCGCCGCCGTGCGGATCGCGGTGATCGTCGCGCCGTCCATCAGCGCTGCCAGCCGACCGGTATCCGCTTCGAAAAGCAGCACCGCGCCCTGGTGGGTGTCGATGCCGCGCCGGGCGTTCCCGGGAAACACCGAAACGGCCTTCATGCCGAGCGCGCTATCGTGGCCGCCGTCGGGCCCGATGTACCCGGGCATCAACCCGAGGAAGCCACTGGCATCGGGCATCCGCATCACCATCCGGAGCGGGACCAGCGCCTTCCCGTGAGCCAGGGTCGCCAGCGCCTCACGCATCACCTGGATGCATTCGCGCATCGGCAATAACCGGGCAACGTCGGCAGCGGAAAGCACCAGGACGTCCATCAGGCAGCCGCCTCCATGCGGCGGACGAGAGCGTCGCGCTCGTCGCCGCCGAGATGGATATCGACCGCCTCCACCCACGGGCGGAATTGTTCGACCGTGCGTGGGCCGATCAGGGCGGAGGTGACCGCGGGGTGGCTGAGCACCCAGGCCAGCGCCAGCGCAGCCATGTCAACCCCGCGTTCGTTGGCGACCGCCCGCAGGGCGTCAATCCGCTTGAACGTCTCCTGGCTCATGAGCGGCTGGTACGGCTGTGGTCGAAGGTCGACGCGTGATCCTGGCGGGGGTGGCTCGCCGTAGCGGTATTTGCCAGTTAGCAGGCCGCCGGCCGTCGGACTGAACGGCGTGATCGCCAGTCGCTCCTTGACCGCCAGCGGCGCGATCGCAGCCTCCAGCTCTCGCTCGAGCAGGTTGTAGCCGTTCTGCACGGACTGATAGCGGTGCACGCGCAGCCGGTCGCTCACGGCCAGGGCGTCCCGAAGTTGAGGCGCGGTGATGTTACTGGCGCCAATGTGCCGGATCTTGCCGGCCTGCATCAACTCATTCATCGTCTGCAGGCTTTCTTCCAGCGGCGTATTGGTATCCGGCTCCATGGTCACGTACAGATCGACGTGGTCGGTCTGCAGTCGCCGGAGGCTTCCATCGATTGCCTGCACGATGTGCGACCGCGACAGGCTTCGATCGTTGGGCCCCTCCGCGATGGCGTAGAAGACCTTGGTCGACAGGACGATCTGGTCGCGGACTTTTCGTTCTTTTAGCCAGGCGCCGATGATCGTCTCCGAGACGCCACCGCCGTAGCTATCCGCGGTGTCGAAGTAGTTGATCCCGACCTCGAGGGCATGGTCCATCAAGGCAAAGGCCATGTCCTTGTCCTCGCCCCTCCCGAACAGTTCCGGGGCCGACCCGACGCCACCAAAGCCCCCGCAGCCCAGCCCCAGCACCGAAACCCGCATGCCGGTCCTGCCGTACAGCCGGTACTCCATCCTCTTCTCCGCAGATGCTAAGGCTTCCGTTGCTATCATCGGCTGCACACCGATGTCAGCTCCGCCACACGCTCGACTCAGGCAGCAGTCGGACATCACCGGCAGGCGCGTGCCCGGCGGCGTGATCCAGTGGCTCGTTGATCCAGGCCTGGGCGCGCAGCACGTGATGTCGTACCGGCTGGTGATCGATCCTGGTGGTGCCGCCAGCCATGCCCACGATGGAACCGAGGAAGCGGTCTACGTGCTGTCGGGCTCGGGCACCATCAGCGTCGAGGCGGCGACGCATCCGGTCAACCCCGGGATGGCGGTCTTCATTCCCGCCGGCGCCGAGCACACCTATGAAAACCCCGGTAGCGATACCCTCGTGCTCATGGGAGCCATGGCGCCGCCAATCGAGGTGGCGGCCATTCGACCCGCGATGCCGCGGCTCGACCTGGCGGGCGCCCTGCGCGGGTCCGGCATCGACGAGCGCACGGTCAGGCCGATGATGATGGACGAGCAGCGGGTGACCCCCACGTTGATGGGGGAGCGAAGCTTTCGTGTGCTGGCCAGCCCGGAGGTAGGCTGCCGCACGATGACGCAGTTCACCGGCATCATTCCGACCGGTCGCGCGCCCCTCCATGCACACCCACACGAGGAGGCCGTCTACATCCTGGAGGGCCATGGGCGTCTCTGGATCGGTGAGGAGCCGGCCGGCGAGCTCCGTCAAGGCTCCGTCGTGTTCTTTCCGATCGGCGTCCGCCACACCCTTGAGAACACCGGCGAGGCGAATATGAAAGTCCTGGGCGCCTTCTCCCCGGCCGGATCGCCGCAAGCCAAGCTTCCAACGCCATCGACCTGAGCGAGGGCCCTCCCTACATCCCGAGGTAGGCCCGCTGCATCTGCGGGTTCTCCAGCAGCCGCGCCGCCGTGTCCTCCAGCACGACGCGGCCGCTCTGGAGGACGTAGCCCCGGTCCGCGATCGCGAGCGCCATGGTCGCATTCTGCTCGACCAGGAAGACCGTGATGCCCGTGGCGTTGAGGCGCTGAATGGTCTCGAACTGCTGCTCGACGAGGACCGGGGCCAGGCCCATCGACGGCTCATCCATGCAGAGAAATCGCGGTCGCGACATCAGCGCCCGGCCCATGGCCAGCATCTGCTGCTCGCCTCCGGACATGGTGCCGCCGCGCTGGCTCCGCCGCTCTCCAAGCCGCGGGAACATCTCGAGCACCCGGTCCAGGTCGGCATCGATCTCGTTGCGGTCGCTGCGGGTGAAGGCGCCCATCAAGAGGTTCTCCATCACGGTCAGACGCGGGAAGATGCGGCGCGCCTCGGGCACGATCGCGATCCCGTGCCCGACCCGCCGCGACGTGTTCCAGGACGTGATGTCGAGGCCTTCGTAAAGAATCCGCCCGCGCGTGGGGCGGACCGACCCGATGACCGCCTTCATGGTGGTCGACTTGCCGGAGGCGTTGCCGCCGAGCAGGCAGACGATCTCCCCGCGCCGGATCTCCATGGTTACGCCGCGAAGCGCGGGGATCGGTCCGTAGCGCACTTCCACATCCTCGAGCCGTAGGACGATCTCCTTGCCGGCGACGGGACGATTATCCGGCGGTCGCGGCTCGCCGTCCAAGGTAGGCCTCGATGACTCGGGGATTGGCGTGCACCTCCTTTGGCAGCCCTTCAGCGATCTTGACGCCGTGATCCATCACCACGACGCGGTCGGAAATCTCCATCACCAGGGGCATGTGATGCTCGATCAGGAAGATCGTGAGCCCCTGGTCGCGCATCGACCGGATCAACCGGGCAATCTCCACCCGCTCGTAGGGGTTCATCCCGGCGGCGGGCTCATCGAGGAGCAGAAGCTTGGGGCGCGCCGCGAGCGCCCGGGCCATCTCGGTCCGGCGCCGATTGGCGTACGACAGGCTGAACGCGGGATCGTCCAGCCGAGGCTCGAGCCGCTCGCGAAAGAGTGCGATCGCCTTGTCGACCTCGGCGTGAGCCTCGCGCTCGGCCCGCTGGGCGGGCGGCCAGAAGGTGACGGATCCCAACATCCCGCTTCTGGTCCAGTGGTGGGTGCCGAGCATGATGTTCTCCCGGACGGTCAGCTGTGGAAAGACCCGGATATTCTGGAACGTCCGCGCGACGCCGAAGCGCGTAATGCGATGCGCGGCCAGCCCGACCAGTTCTCGGCCAAGCAACCGGATCGAGCCGGCGCTCGGCTTGAGGATGCCGGACACCAGGTTGAAGACCGTCGTCTTGCCGGCGCCATTCGGCCCGACGAGGCTGACGATCTCTCCGGCGCGAATCTCGAGGCTGAAATCGTCGACGGCGGCGAGGCCGCCGAACCGGCGGCTCAACCGATCGATGCGCAGGATGGGGATCGGCTCGCTCACGTGGTCGGCGGCGGGTCCGCGGTTGGAACGATGGCGCCCGCGGCGGCTTCGAGGTCGGCCACCTTGCCATCGACACTCGGCGCGGCTGCCTCAGCCGCATCCTCCGCGAAGAGCTCCACCGTCCCGCCCATGGTCCGCCGGGGCCGGATCGAGACGGTGCCCAGCAGTCCCTCCGGGCGGAACACCATGACGGCAATCAGGACGACGCTGATGATCAGGTACTTGACGAAGACGAACTGCTGCAGGAGGAATGGCGGCACCGTGAACGCCACCGCGCCCAGGATCGCGCCAGGAAGGCTGCCCAGGCCGCCCAGGATGACCATGATGAAGACCGTCACCGTCTGCTGGACATCGAAATTGCCGGGAAAGGCGTTGAAAATGAAGGCCGCGTCGATCATGCCGACGATCCCGGCCATGGCCGCGCTGACCGTGAACGCGAGCAGCCGGTACTTGAAGGTATTCACCCCCATCGCCCGGGCGGCGAGCTCATCCTCGCGGATCGCCACCCAGGCCCGGCCGGTTCGCGTCTTCCGCCAGCGCAGCATGCAAAACAGGGAGAGTGCGAGGAACCCGAGAAAGATCCAGTAGTACATCAGGAAATGGGGCACGCTGCCGAGCAGGGGAAGGCTCGCGGGCAGCTTGAAGGGATCGACCTGGTGGATGCCGTTGGTACCGCCAGTCAAGTTCAGGTCATTCGGACCGAACTGATGGCCGGCCAGCGTCGGCGGTCGGTCGAGGTCGAGGATCAGGTCGCGCATGATCAACCCGAACCCGAGGGTGACGATGGCGAGGTAGTCGCCGCGCAGTCGGAGCGCCGGTAGGCCGACCAGCAGGGCAAACGCGACGGTCACCAGCACCACCACGAGCAATGCCGCCCAGAAGGGATAGTGCTGGTGCAGCTGATCGCTGGCAACCAGCGCGTAGGTGTAGGAGCCGATCCCGAAGAAGGCGATGAAGCCCAGGTTGAGCAAGCCGGCATAGCCGACCACCAGGTTGAGGCTGATCGCCAGGCAGGCGTACATGGCGCAGTTGGCGAGGATCGTGGTCCAGAATTGCGCTCCGATCCAGCTCGAGTTGTCCTCGAGATATTGCAAGAGCAGCGGCATGGCCGCCGCCAGCAGAAAGAACGGGATCAGCACCACCGGGCGCGTCAGCGCCTCGTTCCAGGCGGCCGGTCCCGACTGCCAGAGCCGCTGCCCGCGGGTCGGCGCCTCCTCGATCACCTCCGGCTGGACGCTCATGCGCGGTCGCCAATCGGCTGGCCGAAGAGTCCCTGCGGCCGGATGATGAGCACGATGATCAGGGCGAGGAACGCGAACGCGTCCTGGAACTCGGTGCTGATGAAGCCGCCCGCCAGGCTTTCGAAGACGCCGAGCAACAGCCCGCCCAGCATGGCGCCACGGAGATTGCCGATACCGCCGATCACCGCCGCGGTGAAGGCCTTGATGCCAAGCAGGTAGCCCATGAAAAAGTTGACGGTCGCATACCGCAAGCCAAAGAGCAGCCCGCCCATGCCCGCCAGCGCGGAGGCAATGAAGAAGGTCACCATGATGACGCGGTCGACGTCGATGCCCATGAAGCCGGCCGCCTCCCGATCCTGGGCGGTGGCGCGCATCGCACTCCCGAATCGGGTCCGGAACACAAAGAGATCCAGGCCAACCATGAGGCCGATCGAGACGACAAAGAGCAACACGCCGGTCAACGGCGTCTCCACACTTCCCAGCCGCAGGACCGTCTGCGGGACGAAGGCGTTGGTCGGCACCAACACGGGGGCGGGACTGATGACGACCTGGACGACGCTTTCCAGGAGGAGGGAGACGCCGATCGCCGTGATCAGCGGCGCCAGCCGGTTCGCGTTGCGCAGCGGCCGGTACGCCACCCGCTCGATGCCCACCCCGAGCAGGCCGGTTCCCCCCATGGCGAATGCCATCATCACCAACACCATGAGGACCCCGGGAATGACGGCGACCCCGCCGTGCACCAGCACCGCGGTCACGCCCGCCGCCAGAAAGCCGCCCACCATGAAAACATCGCCGTGGGCGAAGTTGAGCATCTCCAGGATGCCGTAGATCAGCGTGTAGCCGAGCGCGATCAGGGCGTACAGGCTCCCGGTCTCCAGCCCGTTGACGAGCTGCTGGGGAAAGTTCTGGAGGAAGTACTCCACTGGTCGGTCAAGGGGGACGGATGACCCGTCCCCCTTGCTCTTTTACTCCTTAGCCGGAGACTTGCTTGATGACCACCATGTCGGCACCCTTCGCCTGGTAGACGAAGATGCCGCCTCCCTGGACGTCGCCCTTGGCATTGAACTTCACCGATCCAAAGATCGTGCTGAAGGTATCGCTGGCCAGGTGGCTGATGACGTCGTTCCTGGAAATCTTGCCGTTCTTGACCGGCGAGTTCTTGATCGCCTGGAGCAGGGCCTGGGCCGCCTCGTACGCCGAGCCGTAGAACGGTCCTGCCTTGCTGATGGAATCCGCCCCGTACTCAGCCTTGTACTTCGTCACGTAGCTGGCCGCCGAGGCGACGCCCGCTGGATCGGCGGTGATGTTGGTCGCGTAAGCGCCGTCGTAGGCGCCCTGTGACTTGGCGATGATCGAGGGATCCTCTTCGCCATCGGTCCCGAGGAACTGGATGTTCTGCCCGATCGTCAACCCCTGTTGCTTGAGCTGGGTGACGAAGGGGGCCGTGTCGGGTCCCTCATCGGCGAAGTAGACCCAGTCGGCGCCGAACGACTTGATCTTCTGGATGATGGTGCTGAAGTCGGTCTGGCCGGCCTTGGCGGCATCGCGCTGGGTCGGGACGTTGTGATCTTTCAGGTATTTTTCCGTCTGGTCAGCGAGCGCGGTCGAATAGTCCGACTTCGCATCCATGACCTCGACCTTCTTGGCACCCTGGTCGATCAGGAACTTGCCGTCTGCCGGGCCCTGGGCGTCGTCACGGGCGTTGACCCGGTGCGCGACACTGTTGCCGGAGTCGGTCACCTTGACGTTGGACGCCGATTCGCTGACGAATGGCAGGGGCGGGCTTGCCGCCTGAAGACCCTGCACCGAGCCGAGCACGACGCCCGAGTTCATCGGACCGACGATGCCGAGCACGGTCGGATCCGCGATGCCCTGCGCCTGCAAGGTCTGGGCGACCGCGGCGCTGTGCTGATCGTCCCAGGTGAGCAGGTCGACCTTGGTGCCGTTGACACCCCCGGCGTTGTTGAAGTCCTTAACGGCCAGCTTGATGGCGTTGAGCGCGCCCGCGCCGATCGACGCCTGGTCGCCGGTGAACGGTCCCTCCGCCGCGATCTGGACCTTCGTCGGCGCGTTCTGCGTTCCCCCGCCACCACTGGTGCCCCCGCCACATGCCGCCAGTCCAAGGCTGGCGAGCGCGGCGAAAATCACAAATCTGGGCTTACCCATCCTCTTCGTCGACCTCCTCTCCCTCTTTCGTTCCGTACCTAAAGTGTTCGCTCTTTATACACGGTTGCAGCACCGACGGCAACCATCGTTAACCGTTTCTAATTGCCGGCCGGCCGTAGCAGCCCCGGGTGGCGGTCCAGGGCCTGGAGAACCGCGTCCACGTCGGAGGCGGTGTTGTAGTAGTGGAGCGAGACGCGCAGCGCCCCATCGCGCGTCGAGCAGAGGATGTCGTCCCGGGCGAGGGCCTCGACCAGCCTGGGCGCGTCGGTCGATCCGACCATCACCAGGGGACCGCGCTCCATGGGCGCACTCGGCGTCAGCACCTCCAGCCCACGCCCCTCGAGCCCGGTGATCAGGCGGCCGGCCAGCGCCTCCACGTGCGCTTGAATGCGCTCGAGCCCGACCGCTTCGATCAGGCGCAGGGCCGCCAGCGCCGCGTAGACATTCGGGATGGGCGGCGATCCCGTTTCGAACCGGCGGGCGCTCCGTGCGTATTCGAGGTGATGGACGTCGTAGGCGAAAACGTTTTCCTGGCCGAACCAGCCCGAGTCGGACGGCTCGAAGCGGTCGATCAGCGCCTCCCGGACATACATGAAGCCCACGCCGGGCGATCCGAGCAGGTACTTGAGCGCCCCTGTGGTGAGGAAGTCGAGGTCGAGCGCCTTCACGTCCATCGGCTGGGTGCCCATGCTCTGGTAGGCGTCGATCAAGAGGAGCGCGCCACGCTCGTGGGCCAGTTCGGCCAGCGCGCTCGGATTGGTCTTGAAGCCGTTCTTGTAGCAAACGTGGGTGGTCGCCACCAGCGCCGTGTCCTGGTCTACGACGTCCTCGAAGGACGCCAGGGGCAGACGTCGGCCGTCTGCTTTGGCAAATCGGATGCGCGCGCCACGGCGCTCCTGCGCCATCCAGATGTGGCCCATGGTCGGGAAGTCGAAATCACTCGTCACGACCGAACGGCGCGGCTGGTAGCTCATGGCGCTCGCCAGCGAGTTGAGCGCCGTCGAGACCGAGTAGGTGACCGCCACCTCCGCCGGCCGGGCGTTGATCAGCCGGGCGAACTGCGCCCGGAGCTTTTCCATCTCGCCGACCCAGATTTCCCAGGGATTCCCGTGCGCATGCCAGGACTCGATGAACGCCTGCACGGCCGCCTCGACCGGGCGCGCCAGCGCGCCCTGGGAGCAGCTGCTCAGGTAGATCTTTTGCTCGAAGATCGGGAACTGGCTGCGGAACTCGGCGACCCCGTCCGGCTGCCGCGGCACGGTCAACACTCTGGCATTCTATGCGTCGTGCCTCGAGATTTCAGTTCGAAGAAGTCGCAGTTGTTCGGCGAATCGGTGATCCGCGAGATGACGCGGATGTGCATGGCGGCGCACGGCACCGACTGCGTCAACCTCGCCCAGGGCTTTCCCGACTTCGCCGCCCCGGCGGCGCTGAAAGCCGCGGCGGTGGACGCGATCCAGGAAGACTTCAACCAGTACGCCATCACGTGGGGATCGAAGGGCATGCGGGACGCGATCGCCGCCAAGACCGCCCACTTTCGTGGCCTCGCGATCGACCCGGAAACCGAGATCACGGTCTGCTGCGGGGTCACCGAGGCGATGCTCTCGAGCATCCTCGCGCTGGTCGATCCGGGGGACGAGGTGATCATCTTCGAGCCTTTCTACGAGAACTATGGTCCCGACTGCATCCTCTCCGGCGCAACGCCGGTGGTGGTGCCGCTCGACCCGCCCGACTGGGAGTTCGACCGTGAGCGCCTGCGGAAGGCGTTCAGTTCGCGGACCCGCGCGATCGTCGTCAACACGCCGCACAATCCGACCGGAAAAGTCTACTCGCGCGACGAGCTGGCCTTCATCGCCGGGCTCTGCCAGGAATTCGACGTGCTGGCAATCACGGACGAGATATACGAACACCTTGTCTACCGCGGCGAGCACATCAGCATCGCCACCCTCGCCGGCATGCGCGACCGCACCATCACGATCAGCGGCTTGTCGAAAACCTACAGCGTCACCGGCTGGCGGCTTGCCTATGCGATCGCACCCGCGGGCATGACCAATGCCATCCGCAAGGTCCATGATTTCGTCACCGTCGGGGCGCCGCATCCCCTGCAGGTGGCCGCCGCCACCGCGCTGGCCTTTCCCGACCAGTATTACGTCGACCTGCTGAACGCCTACCGAGAGCGTCGGGACTTCACCCTCGAGATCCTCGACGGCTCTGGCTTCAAGAGCTATCCACCGGACGGCGCCTATTACGTGATGACGGACATCGGCGCCTTCAACGAAACGGACGTCTCCCTGGCGCACCGAATGGTCCGGGAGATCGGCCTGGCGACGGTCCCGGGCAGCAGTTTCTACCTGGATCCGGAGCGCGGCCGCCGGCAGATCCGGTTTTCCTTTCCCAAGAAGATGGAGACGCTCCGGCGCGCGGCCGAGCGCCTGAAGCGGCTCCAGCCGGCCCCCGTCTGATGTTCCTCGCCTGTCCGAACGGCTGCGCCGCCGGCCGCTTCGAGCTCTGGAACGCGTCCGTGTTCGTGGACACGCTCGGCCGCTACCAGGACTTCAAGGTCATCGACGCGCCGCTCTACCGTTGCACCGAGTGCGGTAGCCCCGCCCTGGACCTCGGCGAGGTCCCCGCCGCGATGGCGGAGGAACGCGCGCTCCTGGAAAACCCGACTCGCGAGTTTGCCTGTCCGGGCTGCGAGGCGCTCTTCAGTGCCCCGGCGAATCAGACCCTGATCGTCTGCCCGAGCTGCGGTCAGGCCTTCCCGGTGAGCGATGCGGGCTGATCGCCACGCGGCCGGGCGATCTGCGGAAGGACCTCGCCGGCTTTGCCGTGGATCACGACTCGAGCCACGTCGTCGAGCGGCGTCGCCTCGGCGTTGACGATGCAGAGATCGGCCCCATGCTCCAGCGCCAACCGCGGGATGCCGGCCGCCGGATAGACCTGCATCGAGCTGCCCACCACCAGTACGAGGTCCGCCTCGCGGGCCGCGGCCTGGGCCCGGTTGAGTGCCTCGACCGGGAGCGGCTCACCGAACAGAACCACGGTTGGCTTGAGATACGGACTGCCGCAACCGGGGCAGGGTGGCGGGCAGTGGCGTTGATTGATGGCGTCGACCTCGTCACGCGGAAAGCGCGCGTTGCAGTCGAGGCAGACAACGCCCTTGGAGGACCCGTGCAGCTCGATCACCTCGGTACTACCCGCCTGCTGATGCAGCCCATCGGTGTTCTGGGTGATGACCGGGCCGAGGCGACCGCCTCGCTGCAGCTCAGCGAGCGCGCCGTGGGCGGGGTTCGGCTGCGCCCCAGGCCGGCGGTGGTGCAGGCTGTAGGTCCAATACTGGGCCGGATCCTCCCGAAACGTCTTGATGTGGGCGACCTTGTAGGGGTCGAACTGGGTCCAGAGCCCGCCCGCCCCACGGAAATGCGGGATGCCGCTCTCGACCGAGACCCCCGCCCCGGTGAACGCGATCGCGGTCCGGGCTCCCGCGAGCAACTCCGACGCCTGCTCGATGGCACCGGCCGGGCGGGTCACCGAAGGCCGGCGAAAAGGTCGTCCTCCGGCAGCGGTGTGTCGACGCTCGATCGCACACGCTCGTAGGCTTCGCGCGACCAGGCCGCCGGCCCAAGCACATCGCGGATCTTCATGAACCAGCTGTCCGGTGGGATCTGCGTCTTGTGCGCCTGCATCGCCCGGATCTTGATCTCGATGTACGGACTGACGTCGAGCCAGGTGGTGACCCGCTCGTCGCCGACGGCGAACGGCGGGGGCTCACCGTCATCGCCCCACCGGTTCTCCACTCCGGCGCGTTTCATCGCCTCCGCCATCTGCCTGCCGACGGACTTGGGAAACGCGCTGTAGTAGAGCTTGCTTGGCCGGAAGGCGTCGCCACCCGGGAAACGCTTCACGTCGTCCGCGTAGAAAAAGGCCATCGCGGCGACTCGGTGAGTCTTGATATGGTCCGGATGCCCGTAGCCTCCGAACTCGTTTTCGGTCGCGATCACCTGCGGCCGGACCCGACGGATCACCTGGATGAGCCGCCCGATGGCTTCTTCTTCGTCGGCCGTCCAGAACGTCCCTGGCTCACGGTTACGTGGAGAGCCGGCCATGCCGGAGTCCTCGTAGCCGAGAAACGCCAGCTCGCCGACTCCCATGATCTTGCAGGCTTCCCGAAGCTCCGCCTCGCGGATGGTCGCCAGCCGGGGCGCCGCTTCCACCGGGTCGAGGTCCTTGTCCAGGATCTCGCCGACCTCGCCCCTGGTCGCCGTGACCAGCGTGGTTCGGATGCCCTCGGCGCTGTAGCGGGCAAGCGTGCCGCCCATCGTGATCGCCTCATCGTCGGGATGCGGCTTGACCGCGAGGAGGCTGAGCGGCTCCGCGGTCATTTCTTTTTACGAGCGCGCACTTCCTGGATCAACTGGGGGACCACCTTGTGAACGTCGCCGACCACGCCCAGGTCCGCCAGCTTGAAGATCGGGGCTTCCGGGTCCTTGTTGATGGCAATGATCGTCTTGGCGCCCTTCATACCGACCGTATGTTGCATCGCGCCCGAGATCCCGATCGCGATGTAGACGGTGGGCTTGACCGTCTTGCCCGTCTGGCCGATCTGCATCGCGTACGGTTTCCATCCGGCATCGACGACCGCCCGGCTGGCGCCGACCGCCGCCCCCAGCTCCGCGGCCAGCTCGTCGAGCATCGCGAAGTTCTCGGGACCCCCGAGGCCACGCCCGCCGCTGACGATCACGGCGGCGTCTTCCAGGCGAGGCCCTGCGGCCTGCTCTTTCTCCCGTTTCAGCACCCGCGGCGCCGGCTTGCTGCTGTCAACGGGGTCGGTCAGGGTCTCGACCTGAGCGGTCGCGCCGTCGCCCGCCTCGGCGGTGAAGGCCTTGGGGCGGACGAGAACCAGCGTTGGGGGCTTGGCCAGCGCCTGTGTCGTCACCAGCAGCGTGCCGCCAAAAACGGGCGAGCTCACGGCGAAGCCGCCATCCTTTTGCTCAACGTCGGTCGCGTTCGCGATCAGCGCCGTACCCAGCCGGGCACTCAAGCGAGAGGCGACGTCGCGCCCGTCGTAGGTCATGCCGAAGAGGAGCAGGTCAGGCTGGTGTTTGGCGATCAGCGTGGCCAGCAGGTCGACCGCTGGAACGGCAAGCAGATCGCGGAAGGCCGGGTCCTCATGGACGTACACCTTTGTTGCTCCATGCGCACCCAGGGCAGGGGCCGCTGCCGCTGCCCCGGGCCCGAGCGCGACTGCCGCGACGTCGCCGAGACTGCGCGCCTTGGTCAGCAACTCCAGCACCACCGGTCGCGGTGCCCCGTCGACCGTCTCGGCGAAGACCCAGATCATGCGGGAATCCCGCAATCCTGACGCATCAGATGACCTTCAACTCAGCCAGGAAATCGGCCACGCGCTTGCCGCCCTCACCCTTGTCCTCGACCACCTCGCCGGCCTTACGGGCCTCGGCGGGCGTGACCGCGACCACGGCCTGGGTCAGCGCCTCCTTGCCGACCCGCCCGGCGAGGCCGAGGTCGGCGGTCGAGACTTGCTTGACCTCTTTGTTCTTGGCTTGCATGATGCCGCGCAGCGAGGGGTACCTCGCTTCGTTGATGCCACCGGTGACCGTCACCACGGATGGCAGGGGGGCTTCGACGACGTCGTAGCCGTCGTCAGTCTGCCGGTCGATCGTCACTTTGCCGTCCCCGACGTCGATCTTCTTGGCGAAGCTGAGGAGCGGCCAGCCAAGCAACTCGGCAAGCTGGCCGGGGACGGCTCCCGAGTATCCATCCGTGCTCTCGGTGCCGCAGATGATGAGATCGACCGCCTGGTTCTTGACCGCCGCGGCGATCGCCCGCGCGGTGCTGAGCGCGTCCGCGTTCTCCAGAACGGGGTCCGTGATCAGGATGCCCTTGGTGCCGCCCATCGAGAGCGCCTTGCGGATGGCATCGAGCGCTTTGGGTGGTCCCATCGACACGATGGTGACCTCCCCGCCGGCCTTCTCGACGATCTGCAAGCCCGCCTCGACCCCGTGCTCGTCACCCGGATCGAGCACCAGGTCGACCCCCTCTCGGACCAGCCGGTGGCTCTGGGGATCGAGCTTCCCGGGCACGTTCGGGTCCGGGATCTGTTTGACGCAGACGAGGATATTCATGGGAGGCCGCATTCCATTATGCGCAATGGATTTTCGCGGCCTCCCGACCGCCATCGATTAGCGCAGGAAACGTGACGCGAACCGACGGTAGAGCGGTCGATAGAGGAGCCGGCCGCGCCAGGTCCGACCGAGCAGGTGGTCGGCGTCACGCCGTCGGATGGCCTGGATCAACTGCAACGCTTTGCGCACCCGGTAGAGCCGCCATGCAAACAGAATCATCGTGTCCTCCCTGCCGGCGAGTCATCCCGCCGACGTTACGATTTCTACCCGCAAAATACCCCCGACAATCGCTACGAACATATGTTCTATGCTAGCGGTCGTGCCTCGCACCGAGTACTTCGATATCGTCGCCAAATCGGCCCTCAACCGGGTGGCGCACATGGGCTTCAATTGGTCGCTCAACCCTTACCAGGGCTGCTATCACAGCTGCGTCTACTGCTTTGCCCGCGCGCACGCCAAGCTGGCCGACCGCGATCCGGGGGCCGGCTTTTCCACTCGGGTCGGCGTGAAGGTCAACATCGCGGAGCTGCTTCGCCGCGAGCTCTCGAGCCGTGGCTGGAAGCGAGAGAAGGTGGCGTTCGGGACCGCGACCGATCCCTACCAGCCGATCGAGGGCTCGAGGGGGCTGACCCGGCAATGCCTGCTGGCCTTCCGCGATTACCGGACGCCGGTGGGACTGATCACCAAGGGCACCATGGTGATCCGCGATCGGGACGTTCTCGTCGACCTGTCCCAGCGGGCGAGCACGACCGTCTGCTTCAGCGTGCCAACCGTCGATGAGGCGGTCTGGTCGAAAACGGAACCCGGCACGCCGCCACCGCGCAAGCGCCTCCAGGTAATGAAGGCGCTCGTCGACGCCGGTGTCGAAGCGGGCGTTGGGATAGCCCCGGTCCTCCCGGGGCTGAGCGACTCGCCCGCCCAGCTGGAGGCGACGGTTGCCGCGGCGGCCGAGGCGGGCGCCTGCTTTGTCTTCGCCAACGTCGTCTACCTCAAGCCAGGCACCAAGGAGCACTTCCTCGCGTTCCTGCAGCGGGAGTATCCGCACCTGCTGCCGACCTACCGGGAGCTCTATCCCGGCGCCTACGCCCCGACGGCCGTCCGGGCCCCGGTCGCCGACGCGGTTAGCCGCCTGAAGCGCCGCTATCAGGTTGGTGATCGGCGATCCTGGCGGCCCAAGCCCCCTGCCGAACCGGTCCAGCTCCAGCTGCTCGGCTAATCGGCACCCGCGGCAATGATTTGACAGGGCCGCGCCAGTGTTCTACCGTAGCCGCGAGTGCTCCGCTGGCTGACCCGGCTGTTCAAGCAACACGTCGAGGCTGAGGCCGCCCCAGCAATCGCCCCATCGCCAGACGTACCACTGGACGCGGCGTCGATGCCCACCCGCAGCGACACGGCCGTGGCTGTTGCGGATGCGCCGCCCGTCGAGCTGGCTGTGGTCGACGCCCCGGTCCGCCCTCAAGTCGAACCGGAACCGAAGGAGACCTGCCCCACCTGCGGACGGACCAGCGTCTTCGCCGGGCCGCCCGGGCAGCGCTTCTGCACCTACTGCGCGCTGCGGGACGAGCTCTTCGACCGCACCGCGGCCGCCCAGGAATAGCCCCAGGCGCCCGTGCCCTCGTACCCGATCCTCTGGGAGAGTGGCGTCTACCTGCCGGAGCAGCGACTCTGGCTCGACCCAAGACGGCCGAGGCCCCGGGCCGTGATCAGCCACGCGCACAGCGACCACGTCGCCGCGCATCCACTCGCCTATGCCACGCCGGCAACCCGGCGCCTGGTCACCCACCGGCAGCGGACCCCGGCGACCATCGAAGCGATCCCCTACGGCGAACCGCTCGAGCTCGACAGCTGCCGGTTGACCCTGTACCCGGCCGGTCATGTGCTGGGCTCGGCGCAGACCCTGATCGAGACCGACTTCGGGCGCGTCCTCTACACCGGCGATCTCAAGACGCGGGCTGGATACACCAGCGCCCCCGCGGCGACCGTCCGGGCCGATGTCCTGGTGATTGAAAGTACGTTCGGGAAGCCCCATTACCGATTTCCGGAGACGGCCGAGGTGCTGGCGGCACTCACCGCCTGGTGTCGAGAGGCGCTCGACCTGGGCGCGACGCCCGTCTTGCTCGGCTATACCCTCGGCAAGGGCCAGGAGATCCTCGCTGCCCTGAGCCAGGAAGGCTTCGACATTGTCCTCCATCCGGCGCTTTTTACCGTGACCGAGGTCTACCGCGAGCTGGGTTGCACCTTACCGGCCTACCGCTGCTTCGAAGGGCCGCAGTCGGGCCCGGTAGTCGTGCTGGCTCCGCCGTCGGCCACCCGACGCTGGCTCCACGAATACCCAGGCGCGGTCAAAACCGCGGCGCTGACCGGTTGGGCGATGGACCGCAGCCTGAAGCAACGTCTTGACGTCGATGCCGTCTTTCCGCTCTCCGACCATGCCGACTTCGACGAACTGTGCCGGTATGCCGAGCAGGTCTCGGCGTCGATGACCTACACGGTGTTGGGCTTCGATGAGGAGCTCGCCATGCATCTCCGCGGCCGAGGACTGCGCGCCAAGGCGCTTGGCGCGGTCGACCAGCTTCGCCTCTTTTAGGCGCCAATCTGCAAGATCGATTTGGACTCATCGTTATTTCTACGAGCGCACATCGAGGTGCGCAAGCGGTTCGCCGCTCACGCGATAAGGAGGTGACGCATGGCGACCACGAAGAAGGCCGGAAAGAAGGCCAAGAAAGCGACCCGGAAGAGCCGCTAAACGGCAACTGGAGAGGGGGCGAAAGCCCTCTCTCGGTTTTCTAAGGACTGCCGGTCAGGATTCCGCGGATGGTGAGCCCGACCATGAAGAGACCGACCAGGCCATAAACCAGCGGCTCCCGGCGCGGCTCGCGACCGGAGGTGTAGCTGGCCCCGATCGGGAGCGCGATCACCAGCAGGACCCCATAGAGAATGTGCAGGCCGTCGTGGGGACGCCGATCGCCGAGCACGAACAACAGGCCCCCGATGACGCCCTGGACGATAAAGAGCAGTTCGGTCATGACCAGCGTCGAGCGATAGCCGCTGGTCGCTTCCCGCTTTCGGAAAAAGGTGACGAGTCCCCAGACGCCGATGATGAGGCTGATCAGGATGCCGGCCGGTGCCAGGCGCTGGTGAAGGAGCAGCAGCAGGCTCACGAGGCCACCGCCGACGGGCCGACCGCGGCAATCGCCGCGTCGAGCGTCTCCAGCGAATTCTTGAAGCTGAGGGCCTTGCGAGCCTCCGCCGGGCCGAACCAGCCGGCCTCCTCGACCTCGGACAGCTGCGGGCGAAAGCGCGCGTCAGCGGTGAGGGCCACGAGGAAATTGTGGACCGTCTTGAAAACCAGCCTCCCTTCCCAACGGAAGGAGTACTCAATGGAGGGGAGCGCGCGGGTCACGCGCAGCGCCTGCGGCGGGAGCCCGGTCTCTTCCGCGATCTCACGCACGGCCGTCATCTGCAGGGTCTCGCCCTTCTCCACCGCCCCCTTCGGGAACGCCCAGCGGCCATGGGCCTTGATCAGCGCAAATTCTGGACCGCTTGCCATCATCCGGAAGACCACGCCACCCGCGGATACCTCGCACCGGGGGCGAGATGGCTGACCTGGCCGTGGCACTGGCTTATTATGCTGGCCGCATGAGGCGTCACAAACAACGGTTGCTGGTCGTCATGCCCCATCCCGACGACGAGTGCTTTGCCTCGGCCTCCACCATCGCCCGCTATGCGGCAGAGGGCGCGACCGTGTGCCTGGCGACGATGACGCGGGGCGGCGCTGGGCTCTGGAACGGTCGCCAGGCCGGCGACCTACGCCAGCTCACCGACGTCCGGGAGCTGGAACTTCGGCAGGCAGCGAGGACGCTGGGAGTCACTTTCCTGGAGATCTTCGATTATCCGGATGGCGCCCTGGAGAAGGTCGAAGAGGTCGAGGGGACCCGAGAACGTTTTCTGGGCGATATCGTACGTTGTATTCGCGTGCACCGTCCGCAGGTGGTGCTGACCTTCGGCCCCGAGGGGGTC
This sequence comes from Candidatus Dormiibacter sp., assembly GCA_039922495.1. Taxonomy (GTDB): domain Bacteria; phylum Chloroflexota; class Dormibacteria; order CF-121; family CF-121; genus JALYYC01. Next base: position 5,067 of record JBDTEO010000011.1, on the reverse strand, counting down.
TACGGGCACCCGGACCACAAGATGGTCAGCCGGCTCGCGGTACAGGCCTGCAGCGTGGCCGGCGATCCGTCCCGGTTCGAGCTCGAATCGGTCGCGCTGGGGATCGCCCCCTGGTACCCGAGCAAGCTGTATTTCCAGTCCGCCACCGCGGCAGCGGTCGCGGCGCTCAAGCTGCCCGACCCCGCACCGATTACGACTCGAATTCCGATCGACGGGTTCGAATCGGCGAAGCTGCGGGCCTTCGAGGCGCACCGCACGCAGACGCAGGAGTGGGCGCCGCTGCGAAAATTGGTCGAGAGCCTGGCCGGCGTCGAGGTGTTTTCGCTGGTTGGCGCCCGCGCGGGCTTGTCAGAGGACGATCTGTTCGCGGGCGTCGACGTGGAGGCCGGCTAACCCAGGGCGGGACCGCCCAGCTCGGCACCGGACCGGGCCCACTGCGCTTCCATCGACTCGCCGTCCGGGGCTTCGGATTTCATCCCGCTGGCCGCCGCCAGGGCGGCCAGGACCAGGAGCGGCGGCAGAAGGATCAGTAGCGCCAGCTGCAGGCTGTGCACGGCGTCGGACAGCTTGCCGATCGCAAAGGGTGAATAAGAGTCACCCAGCAGGTGCTCGATCAGGAGTGAGAGCGTCACCGCGCTGGCCCGGGCCGTCGGCAGGACGACGTTCTGCTTGATCGCGGTATAGGGCCCGCTATAGAGGTAGAGCGCGATCACGCCCAACAGAAACAGTGGCGTAAAGATCACCAGGCTTGGGGCGAGCAGCGCGAGACCGACGAAGATTGCCCCGAGGAGGAAGCCAGCGGCGCCGATCGGGAGATTCGCCGTTCGGTTCCGGCGGCGGGACCAGCGCTCGGCGAGCACGCCGCCGCTGAGGGTTCCAATCAACCCGCCAAAAACCAACACGCCTCCGGCGAGCGTCCCGGCGCCGGCGGTGCCGAGGCCGAAGGCTCGGTGCAGGTACTCGGGAAGCCAGAACGCCGCCCCGCCGAGGACGAAGAAGAGAAGCGTCTCGGCCGCGATGGTCGCGCGCAGGCTCGGGATCGCCAGCAGTTGAATGAACCGTCGCAGGTTGACGCGGGTTGCCGGACCCGTCGCCGGCCCCTGCGCTTCGGCGGCGCCCCGGAGCGGCTCGCGCAACCGGAAGGCCAGCACCGCGAAGACGAGCCCCGGGATGGCGGTGAAGAAGAAGGCGGCGCGCCAGCCGAACCGGCTCGCCACGATCCCGCCGCCGGCGAAACCCGTCGCGATCCCGACGGCCGTGCCCGCGCCCCAGATCGACATCGCGCGACTCCGATCCGCCTTTCGAAAATAATCAGCGAGCAGTGAGGTCCCGGCCGGGTAATAGCTGGCCTCGCCGATCCCGAGCACCGCGCGGGCGGCAAAGAGTTGAACATAGTTGCGCGCGAGCCCGGTGAAGAGCGTGGCGAGGCTCCAGATCGCTACGCCGACCCCGATCACCGTCCGGCGAACGCCTCGATCAGCCCAGATGCCGAAGGGCAGGGCGGCCACCGCATACACGAGCAGAAAGGCGGTCCCGAGGCCCCCGACGGCGCTGTCGCTGAGATGGAATTCGTCCTGGATCTTGCTGGCGACCACCGGGAGGATGTAGCGATCCAGGTAGTTGAGGAAGTTAATCCCGACCATCACGCCCAACACATAGCGGGCGTAGCCCGGCTGCATGGCTGCATTATCCGGAATCGCGCGACGCAGTTTGCTTTAGAGCTGCAGCTTGAGCAGCCGCGCGGCGTTCTCGCGCAGGATCTTGACCCTGGCCTCCGGCTTGAGTTCGAGCCCGTCGAGCTCCTCGAGGACGCGGAGCGGCTTGATGAAGGGGTAGTCGCTCCCGAAGAGGGTGCGGTCCTGCAGCCGGCCGCCGATTTCGCGCACCAGCTCCGGCGGATAGTAGCGCGGTGACCATCCGGAGAGCTCGATGTAGATGTTGGTCTTGTGGAGCGCCATCGCGATCAGCTCCAGATGCCAGGGCCAGCCGAAGTGCGCCGCGATGATGGCCAGCTGCGGGAATCGCGCCGCCACGACATCGAGGTGGATCGGCCGCGCCGGGTCGAGCTTGATGCCCTGCCCGCCAGGCTCGCCGGCGCCGATCCCGCTGGTGCCGGTATGGAAGAGGCAGGGGATTCCCAGGTCGGCCGCCTTCTGCCAGAGCGGAAAGTGGCGCTCGTCGCTGGGATAGAAGTCCTGCAACGACGGATGGAACTTCGCCCCGATCGCGCCCAGCTCGGTAACGGCTCGTTCCAACTCCTCGACGGCGTTCGGCTTCCATGGATCGACGGAGGCGAAGAAGGCAAAGCGACGCGGATGGCGCTTGACGACGGCGGCCACCAGGTCATTGGGCAGCGGAGGACGGTGGGTCGCCGTCTCGGCGTCCCAGGCGAGCAGGATGCCAAACAGCTGCTCCTGCGCGTACTCAACGGCCAGTTCGTCCACGGTGCGGGTGTGCACGTCGCTGCGAAAGTAGCGGGCGGCCGCCTCCTTGTAGGGGCCCATGCTGCCCTCGAGCCATTCCACCGTGGGCAGGTGGACATGCAGGTCGACGGCGCGAATCACCGGTTAGGAGGCCAGTTCGCGATCCTGGAGGATGGTGATCGAATCGCCCACGGCGATCCGGCCGCCGCTGATCACGCGGCTGTTCATGCCCCGCTTGCCCTCAAGGTCGGCTCTCAGCCCGAGCCGGATCTCGTCCATCCGAAAGCAGGGTTCGCAGACGGAGGTGATCTCGAGCACGGTGTCACCGACGCCAAGGCGGGTTCCCACCTCGAGCGTCATCACACCGAGACCCTCGACGGTGACATTTTCCTTGATCGCACCCGGCTGCAGCTGCAGCGCCTCGAGGGCTTCTTTGTCGGCGAGCAGGACCTGGCGCTTCGATGCCGCGTTGGCGTGCTTGTCCCCTTCGAGCCCAACGCCCGTGGTCAGGGTGGCGGACGCCACCAACCGCATCGGCTCGCGGTGACCTGGACAGAGCTGGATCGACGCGATTCGAGCGGTCATCCCTTTACAGATTACGTGATGGCGGGCGGTTGCTACGATGAGTTTCGCATGGCCGCTGACGACACGCGAATCGAGCGCGATTCGATGGGTGAGGTGGCCGTCCCGAACAACGCGTACTACGGGGCCAGCACGGAGCGAGCTCGCCAGAACTTTCCGATCAGCTCTCTCCGCATGCCCCGTCGCCTGATTCGAGCGCTCGCGCAGATTAAGGGTGCCGCTGCACTCGTCAACGCTGAGCTCGGCCTGCTCGAGACCGCGATCGCCAACCCGATTCAGCAGGCCGCCGAGGAGGTCGAGGAAGGGAAGTTCGACAAAGACTTTGTCGTCGACGTCTTCCAGACCGGGTCCGGCACGTCGACGAATACCAATGCCAACGAGGTGATCGCCAATCGGGCGAACGAAATCCTGGGCCAGCCACTGGGCTCACGAAAGCCGGTCCACCCCAACGATCACGTCAATAAGTGCCAGTCGAGCAACGACGTCATCCCCACGGCGATGCAGCTGTCCGGGCTGGTCGCGCTCCACGAGGAGTTGCTTCCGGCCCTGGACTACCTGCGTGAGACCCTGGCCCAGAAAGCCACCGAGCTGATGCCCGTGGTCAAGACCGGGCGGACCCACTTGCAGGACGCGACGCCGATCCGGTTGGGCCAGGAATTCGAGGGCTATGCCGGCCAGGTACACCGATCGCTCGAACGAGTCCGGCGCGCCGCTGCGGAGCTTGCCGACCTGCCGCTGGGGGGAACGGCCGTCGGCACCGGGATCAATGCCCATCCGGAGTTCGCCGCGCGCGTCTGCGCCCACCTGAGCCGGCGGACCGGGATCCCGGTCAAGGAAACCGACAATCATTTTCAAGCCCAGGCCACCCTTGATGCCGTTCTCTCCGCGGCCGGCGCGCTCCGCAGCGTCGCCGTCAGCCTCTGGAAAATCGGCAACGACCTCCGCTGGTTCGCCTCCGGGCCGCGCGCCGGGCTGGGGGAGATCACGCTCCCCGAGGTGCAGCCGGGGAGCTCGATCATGCCGGGCAAGGTCAACCCGGTGATCATCGAGTCATTGACGATGGTGGTCGCAAAGGTCCTGGGCAACGACCAGACGATTGCGGTCGCGGCGCAGTCGGGCAGCATCTTCGAGCTCAACCTGATGATGCCGGTCGCCGCCTTCGCCTTGCTTGAAAGCATCGCACTGCTCTCGACATCCGCCCAGAATCTGGCACGCCAGTGCATTGCGGGAATCAAGGCCACCGACCGTGGGCCGCAGATGGTCGAGCAGGGGCTGATGCTGGCCACCGCGCTCGCGCCTGTCATCGGCTACGACGCGGCCGCGAAGATCGCCAAGGAGGCGCTCGCCACCGGAAAGACGGTGCGCGAGGTGGCGCGAGAGCGGACGCGGTTGTCGGCGGCGGAGCTCGACCGGGTGCTCGACCCGGCTCGCATGACCGAACCCGGAGTCGGGACAGAACCGGCCGGCGGCTAGCCGAGCGATTCCGCCCGCCCGCACCGGGTGGCGGCTGGCTGCGTCCAGGGCGGCGATCGTCAATGGCCGCGCGGTGGCCGCCTTTTGTGTCCACGGTCCAGTGGCGCTGGTCAGGTCGTGCTCGATACCGTCGAACCGCTGAGCCGGGCGGTCCGCAGCGCTCCCCTGTTCTAGCTGTCCGCCTCGATCAGGCCCTTGCGGATGGCGTATTTCACCAACTCAGTGCGGTCGTGCATCCGCAACTTCTTCATGATGTGGTCCCGGTGCGTCTGGACCGTCTTGATGCTGAGGAAAAGGGTGTCGGCGATCTGCCGGTTCGTCTTGCCCTCCGCTACCAGGCGAAGCACCTCGCGCTCGCGATCGCTGAGCGGTTCAAAGGTCTCGCGCTCGGGCGCTCGCTGGAGATAGTCCGACACCAGCAGTCGGGCGACGGAAGGATACAGATAGGGCTCGCCCTTGCTGGCGGCTTCGATTGCCGCGATCAGGTCGGAGGCGGCGGCCTTCTTGAGCACGTAGCCGACCGCGCCGGCCTTCAGCGTGTGGAAGAAATATTCCTCGTTGTCGTGCGCGGTCAGAATCAGGACCTGCG
>JBDTEO010000010.1:0-109374 GCA_039922495.1 Candidatus Dormiibacter sp. | reverse complement strand
GACGGAGGCCGAAGCCGCCCTGGCCAACTTCGACCGCTACTACAACTACCACCGGCTGAGCGGCACCCTCGGCTGGATCACCCCCGCCGAGCGCTACAACGGCACTCCGTTCACCGATCGGGGCTTTAGCACATCCCGGCTCTGATGCACCTCCAGCCCTGGCTCGCGGCCTTCACCAAGGTCGGGTAACTCGCGCCATATCTATACGGGAACTTCAGCTAGCCCGAGTCTCTGGTAACGGTTCCACTCCCGACCACGTTGAAGTGGCAGGATGCAACCGGATCGGTTGGGGCGCTGGCCACACGCGGTGACATTCGCCTTGACGGCGATGGTGGTCGCGTCATGCGCCTCAACGACCGCTAGCATCCCGCCAAAGCCATCCCTCACCACCCAAACGCGCCTGCCGGCGAACGGCCCCATGGTCTATGACCTGGCCCGCAAGGTCGTGGTCCTGGTGACGCCTGGGGCGAGCCAACAGGCCGGACGGTTACAAACCTGGACCTGGGACGGCCGGACATGGACGCGGCGCATGCCCACGACCAGCCCGACGACGCGCGACGGTGCCCTGCTCGCATACGACAGCTCGCGGCACATGACCATCCTCTATGGCGGCCTCAACCACGACTACTTGACTGATACGTGGGAATGGAACGGCTCGAACTGGGCTTTGCGCCACCCGGACCACGCACCGGTCACCTCCCAATCGGGGTCGTTAGCGTACGACCCGGTCAGTCATCGGACGCTCCTGTTCCAGTTTCAACACCAAACATGGAGTTGGGACGGCAAGGATTGGACACAGCTTCAGCCGGCGCACGTTCCCGATCTCGAGTTAGGCAATCTCGTGTTCGACAGCACCCGGATCATCCTGGTGGGGGGGACTGCCGATGGCGATCGGACGGAGACGTGGGGTTGGACCGGCTCGGATTGGGGGCTTCTGGACAACGGCCACGTACCCGAACAGTCGCCGCTCGCGCCCGTGCTCGACATGGCACGTGGCAAGGTCGTGATGTATGGAGGCGGCCCGGGTGATGACAACTGGATCTGGGATGGTTCCAAGTGGCTCCGTGCGCACCCCCAGCATTCACCTGGCAATAGCTTGCCATCCGCCCTTGTGTACGACTCGGCGCTGACGGCGGTAATCGCCTTCGTGGGCCCGGACCAGGGCACCGTCGGCAGCCTGTATGCCTGGAATGGACGCGATTGGAAAGCGATTGGAGCCGGCACGCCGCCGGCGATCGTGGCGGGGACGGCCATCGTGCCAACGACAACCGCGGAGGCCACCGTTCGCCGCATGGTCACCAACACGCGCCCGGTCCTGCTGCCGCGGCTGCCTGCGGGCGTGGATCAGGCGGTGGTAACCGCGGACACGACGGGTTTCTCCTTGCGGGCCATGAACGACGACCGAACCATCGAGATCACGATCGCCGTGGTCGTGCCGGGAAATTCCAACCTGGGCGCCGCCACCAAGCCGATTCTATTCAGGCGGGATGCGACGAATTATCAGTCCATCGCTGATGACCCGACCGGCTGGCGAAGCATCTGGTGGATGGAGCGCCCGGGGCACTCGAGCTCAGATTTCGGACTTAAAAACACCTCCGGCATTCCATACCTCATCTCGGCGAGAGGTCTTACTGACGCGGAATTTCTTACCCTGGCCGGCTCCTTGCAGTAGTCGGCATCCCGGACAGTTCGGACTAGCGCTTCTTGAAGGGCCGGGCGAGCATCCGACGCAGCAGCCAGGGCACCGCGGCGGCCACCAGCGGCTGATCGAGGAAGCTCGCGAGCTCCTGCAGCTTGGGGAAGAGCAGCGTCGAGGTCCGTTGCAGCGCGTACCCATGCTCGTTCAACCGCAGCGCCACGGTTTGGAGGGCATCGGCTTCCTCGTAGGCGTAGTGGGACAGATGCGCGGCCCGGCGACCGACGGCGCGGTAGGCCCGCCGGGTGCCGACACCCGCAGAGATCAGCACCACGCCGCCAAGGGCCACGCAGCCGGCCGCGATCGCGACGGCTAGGACTCGTCGCCCTCCTCGGCTGATCCGACACCGGCGATGGTTGCCACCGTGTCGCCCTCGTCGAGACGCATGATGATCACGCCCTGGGTTTGCCGTCCGGCAATCCGAATATTCTCGACCGGCATCCGGATAACCTGACCGCCTTCCGAGATGACGATCAGCTGCTCCTCCTTGGGATCGATCACCACGCGCATCCCCACCAGGGCTCCGGTTCGCTCGGTGACGGCCATGGTGTAGACACCCTGGCCGCCACGGCTGTGCGAGGGGTATTCCGTGAGCGGCGTGAGCTTGCCGTAGCCGCGCGCCGAGACGACCAGCAGATAGGCATCCTTGCGGACGATATCGAAGCCAGCGACGAGCGCGCCCTTGCGCAGGGTGATGGCCCGGACGCCGTGGGTATCGCGACCCATCGGGCGCGCCTGCTTTTCGTTGAACCGAACCGCCTTGCCGTCGGTGGTGGCGATGATCAGCTCGTCGGAGCCGCTGCTCAACTTGACCCAGTTAAGCTCATCGCCCTCGTCGAGGTCGATCGCGATCAAGCCGTTCCGGCGCACCTGGCTGTAGAGGCGGGCCGGGGTCTTCTTGATGGTGCCCTGACGGGTCACCATGACCAGGTAGCGGTCCTCGGCCCAATCGGTGATGCCAACCACCGCCGTGATCTTGTCCTTCGGATCGATGTCGATCAGGTTGGCGATCGGCAGGCCCTTGGCCTGCCGGTTCACATCGGGGATCTCATGGACTCGCAACCGAAAGACTGATCCGTGGTTGGTGAAAAAGAGCATGTCGGAATGGGTGGACGAGATCGCGAGGTGCTCGACGAAGTCGGACTCGACCCGGGCCGCCCCGAGCACCCCCTTGCCACCGCGCCGCTGCGGTCGGTAGGTCGTGGCCGGCACCCGCTTGACATAGCCGCGGTGCGTCAGGGTAACGACGACATCTTCCTTAGGAACCAGGTCTTCTTCGTTTAGCTCCACCGACCCCTGGAAGTCCAGCTGCGTCCGGCGCGGGTCGCCATATTTCTTCTTGAGCTCGGCGAGGTCCTCTTTGATCAGCATCAGGATCTTGGCCTCGTGCTGGAGGAGATCCTCGAAGTAGGCGATCCGCTTGATCACCTCCGCGTACTCTTCCTCGACCTTGTTCCGCTCCAGGCGGGTCAGGCGGCCGAGGCGCATATCGATGATGGCCTTCGACTGGCGCTCGGAGAGCTTGAAGCGTTCCTGCATCCGCTCTTGCGCCTGCTTCTCATCCTGCGACTCTCGGATGGTCTTGATGACCGCATCGAGATTGTCCAACGCGATCTTGAGGCCTTCGAGGAGATGGGCGCGATCGCGGGCCTTCTCCAGGTCATGGCGCGACCGGCGGGTGATGACCTGGCGGCGGTGATCGATGTGATGCTGCAGCAGCGCCTTGAGGTTGAGCACCACCGGCCGGCCGTCGACCAGCGCCAGCGAGATCACGCCGAAGGTGGTCTGCAGGGCGGTGTGCTTGTAGAGGTTGTTGAGCACGGTCAGCGCTCGAGCGTCCTTCTTCAGCTCGATGACGATCCGCATGCCGTGCCGGTCGGATTCTTCGTTGAGGTCGGCAATGCCTTCGAGCTTGCGTTCGCCGACCAGCTCGGCGATGCGGGCGACCAGGGTCGCCTTATTGACCATGTACGGGATCTCGGTGATGATGATCCGCTCGCGACCATTCTTGGCTTCCTCGAAGGTATGCCGGGCGCGCACGATCAAGCGGCCGTGCCCGGTCCCGTAGGCGGAGGCGATCCCCTCGCGGCCGATGATGATGCCACCGGTCGGGAAGTCCGGCCCTCTGACCAGCTTCATCAGGTCTTCGGTGGTCGCATCAGGGTGATCAATCAGGTACGTCTCACCGTCACAGACCTCTGCCAGGTTATGCGGCGGGATATTGGTGGTCATTCCCACCGCGATGCCCGACGAACCGTTGATGAGAAGGTTGGGAACACGGGCCGGCAGGACGAGCGGTTCCTGCTTTGTGGCCGCATAGTTGTCCCCGAAGTCGACCGTGTCCTTCTCCAGATCGACGAGCAACTCAGCGGCCATCGGGGCCAGCCTTGCCTCGGTATATCGATAAGCCGCCGCGGAGTCGCCATCGATCGAGCCGAAATTACCCTGGCCATCGACCAGTGGGTAGCGGAGGGAGAAGTCCTGGGCCATCCGCACCAGGGTGTCGTAAACGGACGCGTCCCCATGCGGGTGGTAGTGCTTGAGCACCTCGCCGACGATGGCGGCGCATTTCTGGTACCTGGCGCCCGGCGTCATTCCCTGATCGTTCATGGCGTAGAGAATGCGTCGGTGCACTGGCTTGAGCCCATCGCGCACGTCCGGCAGCGCCCGGCTAACGATGACGCTCATCGCGTAATCCATGTAGCTCGAGCGCATCTCGGCCTCGAGCTTCAGGGGCAGGACGGTGCCGATGCTCAGTGGTTCCATTCGGGTCCTCCGCTCGGCGAACGCCTAGTTATTTTCAAATCGTTTCAGGACGATGCAGGCATTTTGTCCGCCGAATCCAAACGAGTTGGACATCGCGACGTCGATCTCGTGGCGGCGCGACTCATTCGGGACGTAGTCGAGATCACAATCGGGATCCGGGTGTTCCAGGTTGATGGTCGGGTGCACGATGCCGTTGTTCATCGACAGGATGCAGGCGATCGCCTCGACCGCCCCGGCGGCTCCCAGCAGGTGCCCGATCATCGACTTGGTCGAGGAGATGGGAATCTTCCCGGCGCGATCGCCCATGACCCGCTTGATCGCCGCGGTCTCCGATTTGTCATTGAGTTGCGTCGAGGTGCCGTGGGCATTGATGTAGTCGATGTCCTCCGGCTGGACGTGGGCGTCCTCGAGCGCCTTGGCCATCGCCCGGGCCGGCCCGTCGCCGTCTTCCTCGGGCATGACGATGTGGAAGGCGTCGTCGGTGACGGCGAAGCCGATCAGCTCCGCGTAGATCTCGGCCTGGCGGCCCAGCGCGTGCTCGAGCGTCTCGAGCACGAGCATCCCGGCACCCTCACCCGGCACGAAGCCGTCGCGATGGGCGTCGAAGGGCCGGCTGGCCTTGGTCGGATCCTCGCTGTAGGTCGAGAGCACTTTCATCGCGGCGAACGACGCCAGGCCAAAGCGGCAGAGGTTGGCCTCCGCGCCGCCGGCCAGCATGACATCCGCATCGCCGCGCTGCAGCACGCGGTAGGCATTCCCCAGCGCCTGGGTCGAGGCGGCACAGGCGGTGGTGTCGGTGTTGTTCGGGCCTTCGAGGCCGAACTGGATCGCGATCTGGCAGGAGGCCATGTTGGGAATCACCCGGGGCACGAAGAAGGGCGAAATCCGCTCCGGTCCGCGCTCGCCGCGGAGGGCGAAGGCCACGATCTCCTCCGAGATCTCCTTGAAGCCGCCGATCCCGGTGCCGACCTCACAGCCGATCCGGGTGCGGTCCTCATCCTTCAGCTGGAGGCCGGATTGGTCGATCGCCATCCGGGCGGCCGCCACGCCGACCTGGCTGAAGCGCGCCATGCGCTTGGCTTCCTTGAAGTCCATATACTGCCTGGGGTCGAAGTTCTTCAGTTCGGCGACCACCTTGACCTGGAGGTCGGAAACATCGACCGAGGTGGCGATGCCGAGGCCGGACCGTCCCTCGATCAGGCTGTCCCAGAACTCGCCAAGGGTATTGCCGTTGGGGGCCACCACGCCCATCCCCGTCACCACGACGCGGTGCTCCTGGCGTGCGCCGTTGGTGCCCACCATGGCGTCATGTTACGAGAGGGGATGCGGATGGGGTTGAGGCTGCAGTGGAGCCCGTAAACGCGGACGCGAATAACGAGACCACCTGTCGATCCACCGCGTCGCGCGCCACCCGGATCGCGTTGTAGATGGCCCGGGCATCGGACCGCCCGTGGGCGATCACCACCACGCCATTGACCCCCAGCAGGAGTGCCCCGCCGAACTCACGCCAGTCGGCGCGATCCCGGATCGCCCGGAGCTTGGGGCGGAGCAGCAAGCCGCCAACGGCAGCCAGTGGATCCCCCTTGACGCTGTCGCGCATGCTTCGAAAAAGGAACTCGGCCACGCCCTCCGCGGTCTTGATCAAGACATTGCCGGAAAAGCCGTCGGTCACGATCACATCGGCCTTGCCCCAAAAGACGTCCTTGCCTTCCACGTTGCCGATGAAGTTGATGCCGGCCTGGCCGAGCAGGAGCCGCTCGGCCGCCTGGACCAGCTGGTTCCCCTTGCCAGGCTCTTCGCCGTTGCTGAGGAGGGCAACCCGGGGCGTCGCGATGCCCAGCAGGCGCTCGGCGTAGATGCTGCCGAGGACCGCGTACTGCTGCAGGTGTTCCGGCTTGGCGTCGACGTTGGCCCCGACGTCGAGCAGGTAGCAGGACGGACCGGCTGAGGTCGGGATCGGCGAGCCGATCGCGGGGCGGTCCACGCCGGGGATCCGACGCAGGGTGAAGAGCGCCGCAGCCATCACCGCGCCGCTGTTGCCAGCGCTGACAAAGCCCTTCGCGCGGCCGTCTTCCACCATCTGGATGCCTCGGACCAGCGACGAGGCTTTCTTTTGGCGCACCGCTTGCGCCGGATGTTCGTCCATCGCGATCACCTCGGGGGCATCCTCGATCTCGGCCCACTTGCCGGCCCCGGAGCTGGCGAGCGCGGCGTCGAGTCGGTCCTTTTGACCGACGAAGATGACCTCGACCCCCAGATCCCGGTGGGCGCGGACGCCGCCTTCGACCACCTGCTCGGGAGCGAAATCCCCGCCCATCGCGTCGAGGGCGATCTTTATCGGTCCGGTGGGTGGAATGAGTTAGATGTCCAGGTTGCGCACGGTCTTGGCGTGCGTCTGAATGAAGTGCTTGCGCGGATCGACCTCGGTGCCCATCAGGACATCGAAGATCTTGTCCGCCTCCACCGCATCCTCGACCTCGACCCGCATCAACATCCGGTTCGCGGGATTCATGGTGGTCTCCCAGAGTTGTTCAGGGTTCATCTCGCCAAGGCCCTTGTAGCGGGCGACCTCGGGTTTGCCGGTCATCTGCGCCAGCTTCCGATTCTTCTGCTCGTCGGTGTACGCGTAGCTGACTTCTTTCCCCCGGCTGATCTTGTAGAGCGGCGGTTGGGCGATGTAGAGGTACTTTCCCTCGATCACCTTCGGCATGTAGCGGAAGAAGAACGTCAGCAGGAGGGTGCGGATGTGGGAGCCGTCCACATCGGCATCGGTCATGATCATGATGCGGTGATAGCGGAGCTTGCTGATCTCGAACTTCTCGCCAATGCCGGTGCCGAGTGCCGTGATCAGGTTCCGGATCTGCTCCGACGTGAGGATCTTGTCCTCGCGAGCCTTCTCGACATTCAGGATCTTGCCGCGCAGTGGGAGGATCGCCTGGAAGCGTCGATCGCGGGCACCTTTGGCCGAGCCACCGGCCGAGTCGCCCTCGACCAGGTAGATCTCGCAGAGGCTGGGATCGCGCTCCGAGCAGTCGGCCAGCTTCCCGGGTAGGGTCGCCGACTCGAGCAGGGATTTTCGCTGGACGAGCTCGCGCGCCCGCTTGGCGGCGTCTCGGGCACGGGCGGCCACCAGGCACTTCTCGATGATCCGGCGGGCGTCGGGCGGGTTCTCCTCGAGGTACTGGGTGAAGGCCTCGGAGAAGACCGTTTCGACCTGTCCGCGGACCTCCGAGTTCCCGAGCTTGGTCTTCGTCTGGCCCTCGAACTGAGGCTCGAGGACCTTGACGCTGATCACCGCGGTCAGCCCCTCACGCACGTCGTCGCCAGTCAGGTTCGGGTCCTGGTCGCGGACCAGGCCGGCCTTTCGTGCGTACTTGTTCAGCACCGAGGTGAGGGCGGCGCGGAAACCGGTGACGTGGCTCCCGCCCTCGACCGTGTTGATGTTGTTGGCGAAGGCCAGGACGTTTTCGGTGAACGCCTGGTTGTACTGCAGCGCCACCTCGACGGTGTTGCCCTCGACCTCGCGCTCGGCGTGCAACGGCCGCAAGTTGACCCAGCCCTTGTCGCGGTTGAGGTACTTCACGAAGGCGCTGATGCCACCCTCGAAGTAGAAGGTGTAGTCGAGATCGATGCGCTCGTCGCGCAGCACGATGGTCAACCCCTTGTTAAGGAAGGCGAGCTCGCGCAGACGGTGCGACACGATCTCCCAGTGAAACCCGAGCTCCTCGAAGATCTCGGGATCGGGCCAGAACCGGATATAGGCGCCGGTGGTGTCCGCCTTGCCGGTGACCTTGAGCGGAGCGACCGGGGCACCACGCCGGTAATCCTGGTCGTACTGCTTCCCGTGACGCATGACCGTGACGTGCAGCTTTTCCGAGAGGGCATTGACGACCGACAGGCCGACCCCGTGCAGACCGCCCGAGACCTTGTAGCCGCCGCCGCCGAACTTTCCGCCGGCGTGCAGCTTGGTCATGACGACCTCGAGCGCGGGCTTGCCCTGCTCCTTCATCATGTCGACCGGGATCCCGCGGCCATTGTCGGCGACCGAGGCCGAGCCATCGGCATGGAGGGTCACCTCCATGCGGGTACAGAATCCGGCTAGCGCCTCGTCAATGGAGTTGGCAACGAGCTCCTCGACCAGGTGGTGGAGGCCCCGGTTATCGGTCGAGCCGATATACATGCCGGGACGCCGTCTGACCGGCTCCAAACCCTCCAGCACCTGGATGGCCTTGGCATCATAGGCAGACGACGATCTTTCCTTAGGATTCAGCAAATCGCGTATTCAAATTGTACCAAATCGGACTCATAATCGGCCTATGTCGGCGCCTAACTTTTGGCCGCCGCCAGGGGGCTGACCCGGTCGCTGGGGGGGCGCCAGCGGAGGTCGAGCTGCCGGGCCGCCCGGACCTCGTCGAGCCGGCCGATCGGGGCATTGTGCGGGGCGGTTTTGACCAGCTCCGGATCCCGCTTGATTTCCGCATGGATCTGGGCGATCGCCTCGATGAAGGCGTCGAGGGAGGCCTTCGGTTCGGTCTCGGTCGGCTCGATCATCAGGGCTTCGGGAACGATCAGGGGGAAGTACACCGTCGGCGGGTGGAAGCCGAGGTCGATGAGCCGCTTGGCGATGTCTTTGGCGCCCACGCCGGCGCTCTTCGCGGTCTTCGCGGTCAGCACGAACTCGTGGAGCGAGGGGCCCTCGAACGCGTCCTCGAAATAGCGACGCAGGTGGTGACGCAGGTAGCTGGCGTTCAGCACGGCACCGTGCGCCACCTCACTGATCTCGTTGCCGTAGGTGCGGATATAGGCGTAGGCGCGGAGCAGCATGCCGAAATTTCCATAGAAGGAGCGCACCTTGCCAATCGACTGCGGGCGTTCGTAGTCGAAGCGGAACCCCCCCGCATCTTGCTCGACGGTGGGGATGGGGAGGAACGGCGTGAGGTGCGCGCGGACGCCTACCGGACCGGCACCGGGACCGCCGCCGCCGTGCGGGGTCGAAAAGGTCTTATGCAGGTTGAGATGGACGACATCAAAGCCCATGTCACCCGGCCGGGCGACGCCCACGAGCGCGTTGAGGTTGGCGCCGTCGTAATACAACTGCACGCCCTGCTCGTGGGAGAGGCGCGCGATCTCGAGGATGTCCTTTTCAAAGAGGCCGACGGTGTTCGGGTTCGTGAGCATGACGGCGGCCACCCGGGTCGAGAGCTTCGCGGTAAAGTCCTCGAGGTCCACCTGACCATCCCGACCCGACTTCACCGTCACCGTCTTCAACCGCGATAGCGTCGCGCTCGCCGGGTTGGTCCCATGGGCGCTGTCCGGCACGAGGACCTCGTCGCGGGTTTCGCCGCGGCTCCGGTGATACGCCTGGATCAGTCGCAGCCCGGTCCACTCGCCGTGCGCCCCGGCAGCGGGTTGCAGGCTCATGCGGTCCATCCCCGTGATGGCGCGCAACGCTTGCTCGAGCTCCCACATCAGGCGCAGCGCGCCCTGGGCCCGAGCCGGTGGATGGTAGGGGTGCAGCTCGGCGAAGTCATCGAGCCGAGCGAGGGCTTCGTTGACCGCCGGGTTGTGTTTCATGGTGCACGATCCGAGTGGATACAGACCCTGGTGCAGGTTGAAGTTGAGTCGCCCGAGGCGGCCATAGTGGCGCGCGACCTCCGGCTCGGTCAGGGAGCGGATCGGCGGCGGCGCCGCCCGGCGCAGGCTCTGCGGAATCGTCTTCGACAACGGCGGCGCGTCAACGCCGGCGGATGGCAGCCGCGGTGCCGGTCGATCCGGGGCACCGATTTCGAAGAGGAGCGGCTCGCTCAGGGCAGCGCCTCGACGTACCGGTCAAGCGCGGCGGGGTCGTTCAGCTCGGTGACCGATACCAGCAGCACATTGCCAAGCTCCGGAAAGAAGCGGCCGAGCGGGAGCCCGGGCAGGATACCGTGCTCGAGCATGCCGGCCTGCACCTCAGCGGCGGGCCCTGGCGTGCGGAGGGCAAACTCCCAGAGGAACGGTCCGCTGAAGGCCAGGCCGTAACCGGGTTTGCGGGTCAGGCGCTCGGCGAGATGGTGGGCGCGTTGCGCGCTGATCTCGGCCACCGCGGCCAGGCCCTGACCGCCCATGTGCGCCAGGTAGACGGTGGCGGCGAGCGCCATCAGGGCGTGGTTGGTGGTGATGTTCGAGGTCGCATGCTCACGACGGATGTGCTGCTCCCGCGCCTGCAGGGTGAGCACAAAGCCTCGCTGGCCTTTGCCATCCACAGTCGCGCCCACCAGGCGTCCTGGCATGCGGCGCATCAGGGCCTCGCGGCAGGCGATGAAGCCGACATACGGTCCGCCAAACGACAGCGGGATGCCGAGCGGCTGGCCATCGCCGACGGCGAGATCGGCCCCGTAGTCACCGGGAGCCGAGAGCACGCCCAGCGAGATCGGATCGACGCAGGCGATCAGCAGGGCGCCGGCCCCGTGGGCCAACTCGCTGACCGCCGGGGTGTCCTCCAGCACTCCGAAAAAGTTGGGTTGTTGCACGATGACGGCCGCGGTGGTTGCGGTCACGGCCTCGTGGAGCTTGACCGGGTCCACCCGCCCATCCGGGCCGGCCGCCACGCGGAGGATCTCGTAGTCCTGCGCTTCGGAATAGGTCTGGAGAACCTGAACGTACTCTGGATGCAACGCCCCCGCAACCACGACATTCTTGCGATTCGTCTGCGCCACCGCCATCTTGGCGGCTTCGGCGAGCGCGGTCGCGCCGTCGTAGAGCGAGGCGTTGGCGACGTCCAGCCCGGTCAGCAGCGCAATCATCGTTTGAAACTCGTAAGTGGCCTGCAGGGTCCCCTGGCTGGCTTCGGCCTGGTAGGGCGTGTAGGTGGTGTAGAAATCCGGACGGGAGATCACCCCGTTCACGATCGCGGGACTGAACCGGCGTGACGCGCCGGCGCCAAGGAAGCTCTGGGAGGGCGCGATCCGCGCATTGAGGCGTCCCAGTTCGCGGAAATATTGAACGAGCTCGAGCTCGCTGAGCGGCGCGGGGAGATCAATCTGCGTGAGGCGCAAGCGCTCCGGGATCTGCCGGAACAGGTCTTCGATCCGCTCGAGCTCCAGGACCTTGAGCATCTCGGCCCGCTCGGCCGCCGCGCTGGGCAGATACGACACTAGTGCGGCTCGCCCGCGGTGAACGACTCGTACGCCTTTTCGTCAAGAAGCTTCGGATTGTCTTTGACCGACTTCAGTTTCAGGATCCATCCCTTCCCGTAGGGATCCTGGTTGATGAACTCGGGGTGGTCCTTCAGCTCGGTGTTGACCTCGGCCACCTCCCCGCCAACGGGACTGTACAGGTCGGAGGCCGCCTTGACGGATTCGATCACGCCCATGCGCCCGCCCGCCTCCAGTGGCTGTCCGACCGCCGGCAGTTCCAGGTAGATCACGTCGCCAAGCTGCGACTGCGCATACTCGGTGATCCCGACCGTGACCTGGTCTCCGTCCTTGCGCGTCCACTCATGACTCTCGCTGAACCGCATGCCACTGAGGTCTGCCATCAGTTCTCTCCCTTTAAGTTCGGCCGAGGCCGCTTGTAAAACGGGAGCGGAACGACCTCCGCCGGCGCGGTCGTTCCGCGAACGTCGATGCCAAGGCGTTTCCCAGCCATTGCCTGGTCCGGCGGAATCGATGCCATGGCAATGTTGAAGCCGAGGGTAAAGGACACGTTACCCGAGCCCACCGATCCGATGCGCTGGCCATCCAGCATGACGGGATAGCCGTGCCGGGGGATGCTTCGATCCAGCATCTTCAACCCGGCGATCGTTCGGTCGAGGTTGGCGGCAGCGCGGCGGAGCGCCGGGGCGCCGATAAAGTCTTTGTCCAGGCTGACCGTCCACTCCAGCCCGGCTTGGAGTGGGTTCGTTTGCTCGTCCATATCGTTGCCATAGAGGCGCATGCCCGCTTCAAGCCGGAGCGTATCGCGTGCACCAAGGCCCGCGGGCTTGAGTCCACGGTCCTTCCCGCGCTCGAGCAGCGCGTTCCAGACCGCGGCGGCGTCGGCGGGAGCGCTGAAGATCTCGAATCCATCCTCGCCGGTGTAGCCCGTCCGTGACAGCCGTGCCGGCACGCCGGCCAGCGTGCCATCGGTAAAGGCGTAGTACTTGACCCCGGTCAGGTCCTGGTCGGCGAGCGCCTGCACGATCGCCACCGCGCGCGGACCCTGGACGCCGATCAGGGCCGTCTCTCGGCCGACATTGCTGACCTGGCTGTCCCGTCCGGCGTGGCGGCGAATCCAGTCGAAGTCACGGTCCTGGTTGCCGGCGTTGACGACCAGCACGTAGCCCCCGTCCTCCGCGTAGACCAGCAGGTCATCGATGATGCCGCCGCCCTCGTTGCAGAGGACGGTGTACTGGGCGCGGCCGACCTTCAAGGGCGCGATGTCGCGCGCGACCACCTTCTGCACCAACCCCAGGGCTCCGGACCCGGTGACGCGAATTTCCCCCATGTGCGACAGGTCGAACATCCCCGCCGCGGTACGCACCGCCTGGTGCTCATCACGAATCGACGTGTACTGCAACGGCATCGACCAGCCGCCGAAGTTGGTCATCTGCGCGTGGAGGCGCACGTGTTCGTCATAGAGGGGGGTACGTTCGGCAGTGGCGGTGGGACTGGTCACGCTTCTTTATTGTCGAGGTCGTCGAGGTCGTCCAGATAGTGGAAGAGCTTCTGGTCATGCACATCGCTGGCGTCGTGCAGCATCTCGAGGATCACGTTGACCCGTGCCTCCTCCCACTGCAGCAGCCTGGCCAGCTCCGCCGGCGACGCCGTGCGCTGCAGCCGCGCGGAGAGCAGCCGCTGCGCCGACTCGAGCAGCCGACAGGCGCTGACGAACGCCTCGTCGTTGCGCTGCGCCTCCTCGGTTTGGGCGAGCACATCGTCCATCGTGGCAGAGATCGCCTCGACCAGGCTGGAGTGGAAGCCACCGTCCGCGGCCGTGTAGTGTTCGACCGCTGAAATGAGGCCGACCGTGCCTTCCTGGAACAGATCACCGAACGGGACTCCGCGGTCCTTGCGTGTCATGGCCGCGTCGAAGACCAGGTAGAGGTTGTGTTCGATCAGCGTCCGGTTCGCCGCATCGCGCGCCGGTCCGCGCTCCGCCAGGCAGCGCGCCACATCGTCGTTGGAAAGGCGCGGATAGCGAGCGACCTGGACGCGGTAATCGTCCTCGTCGTCGTCGCTCGGCTGCCGTAACGGAGCCGGTGGCATGGGTCTCATTGTATCGACGGGGTCTGGTGAAAGAGGACCTAGAATGACTCGATGAAGCGGGCCGCGCGCCTTACGGCGATGGCTGCCTTGATCGCCTCCTTGTGGTCTCATGTGCCCGCCCACGCGAGCGAACCGCACGTCCTGCTGGCGACGCTCGACGGGGTCATCAATCCGATCACCGACCACTACATCGTCACCGCGGTGGACCGCGCCGTGCGGGGTCATGCAACGGCGTTGATCATCGCCATGGACACACCTGGCGGCCTTGACACTTCGATGCGCGACATCATCAAGAAGATCCTCGCCGCACCCGTCCCGGTGGTCGTCTTCGTCTCACCGTCGGGCGCCAGGGCTGCGTCGGCCGGCCTCTATATCACGGAGGCCAGCGACGTCGCCGCGATGGCGCCGGGGACCAACATCGGCTCCGCCCATCCAGTCAGCCTCGGTGGATCGAACCCGGCTCCGGCGGCCAGTCCGTCACCCGGCGCCTCCGCGGCCCCAGCCGACATCGAGGACATCAAGATCGAAAATGACGCGGCTGCCTACGTGCGCGCGCTCGCCAGCTTGCACCACCGGAATGCGGACTGGGCGGAGAAAGCGGTGCGCCAGAGCATCAACGTGCCCTCCGACGAGGCGGTCACGCTGGGCGTGGTCGACCTGGAGTCGCGCGATCTCGACACCCTCCTCACCGCCCTCGATGGGCGCCAGGTCGTCAAGGGCGGCCTGACCTATACGCTCCAGACGGCCCATGCCGGCATCGAGCGCGACGACCTCAGCGGTATCGATCGCTTCCTCGAAGCCGCGGCCGATCCCAACCTTATCTATCTATTGTTTCTGCTGGCGGTGATCGGGATCGGGGTCTGGGCGACCCACCCGGGGTTCGTCCTGGTGGGGGTGGTCGGCGTGATCGCCGGCGTGCTCGCCGCCCTTTCACTCTTCAACCTACCGATCAACGCGGCCGGCATCGTGTTGATTGTCCTGGCGATGTTGCTCTTCGTCGTCGACCTGAAAGCCGTGACGCACGGGGTCCTGACGACCGCCGCGGTGATTGCCATGACGCTGGGCGGCCTGCTGTTGATCGATACCGGGTTCCTCGCCGAGGGCATCAATATTCCCCTGCTCGTGATCACCGTGCTGGTCATCGCCGGCATCTTCGCCTTCATCCTGCGGAAGGTGATCGACTCGCGCCGGCGACCGTACGCCGCCGGAGAACAAACGATGGTGGGTAGCGTCGGCGTTGTGCGTGAGCCGCTCAATCCCGCGGGGATGATCTTCATCGACGGGGCGCTCTGGCAGGCAACCTCCGCATCAGGGATGGTTCCAGCTGGCACGCCGGTCAAGGTGGTGGCGGTCGACGGATTGCACCTTCGCGTCCAGCCCGTCTTAACCTCACCCACGTAACATCGAGGCACTACAGAGGAGGGACCCATGGGAATCTTTGCCCTGATCGTGCTCGGCGTCATCGTCGTCGTCGTCCTGATCGGACTGAGCTCAGCAATCCGGATCATCAACGAGTATGAGCGCGGCGTGCTCTTTCGGCTGGGCCGCTTGATGACGCTCAAGGGGCCTGGACTCAGGCTGATCATCCCCTTTGGCATCGACCGGTTGGTGAAGATCGACCTGCGGACCGTCACCCTCGAGGTGCCGCCCCAGGAGGTGATCAGCCTGGACAACGTCACCATCAAGGTCAACGCCGTGATCTACTTCCTGGTCGTCAATCCCGATTTCGCCGTGACCAAGGTCGCGAACTTCATCAACGCGACATCACAAATAGCCCAGACAACACTGCGAAGCGTGCTCGGGCAGTCGTCGCTCGATGAGCTGCTGGCCAACCGGGAGAAGATCAACGCCCGCCTGCAGCAGATCATCGACGAGCAGACCGAGCCCTGGGGGATCAAGGTCTCCACCGTGGAGATCAAGGACGTCGAACTGCCCTCGACGATGCAGCGAGCGATGGCCAAGCAGGCCGAGGCGGAACGCGAGAAGCGCGCCAAGATCATTCACGCCGAGGGTGAGTTCGAGGCGGCCCAAAAGCTGACCGATGCCGCCGGCGTGATCGCGACCCAGCCCAGCGCGCTGCAGCTGCGCTACCTGCAGACCCTGACCGAGATCGGCGTCGAACGCAATACGGTGATCGTCTTTCCTGTCCCCATTGATCTCGTCCAGCAACTAATGGAATCGCGGCTGGGCAAAACGGGGGCGCCCGCGACATCCGCGAAGGGCTGATACCGATCGTTCCGCGGGTCGCCGATCTCGGCAGCGCCATCTCGACGCTCGCCGTCCTGTTGGTCCTGATCGGGCTCTACGTCCTCGCCAATTTCGGCGAGCGCTCCCGCACGCCGAGGATCCTGACACTGATCGCCGGCGGCGTGCTCTCGGGACTGGCCCTGGTGGGCGGCACGCTGATCGCGGTCATCCAGCCACTTCGCTACAACCTCGGCCAGGTGGATGCCGCGCAGCTGCGCGCCGCGGTAGAGATCGGCAGCTTCATCGCGGTTGGCGGGCTGCTCGGCCTCCTCTATCTGCTCCCGCCGGTGCAGCGCCTCGTCGCCCGCGTCGTGCCCCTGCGCGCCGGCTCTCCCGTTTCCTACATCACCGTCGTCATCGCGGTGCTCTTCCTCGCCCAGCAACTCGGCAGCCAGCTGGCGGTCAACGTGCTCGATGCCTTGAAGAACAGCCCGCCGCTGACTGTGACTGATCTCCTCTTCCAGGACATCCCGCTCCTCGCCCTCGCCTTCTTCGGCGTCGGCCTGTTGGTGCGCCGCTCCCTCCCCGACACGCTGCAGCGGCTCGGTCTGACCCTGCCACCCGCGCCGTACTGGTGGGTGGTGGCCCTGCTGGCCGTTCCCGTTTTCATGGCGGTCGCCTTCGGGATCGAGTACGTCGCCGGGATCGTGACGCCGGCGACCCAGAAAGAGGTCACCGACGTGAGCACGGTCCTCTTCAGCCGCTTCAACAATCCCGCCGCGATCGTCTTCCTCGGCATTTTGGCCGGGGTGGTCGAGGAGGTCCTCTTTCGCGGAGCCCTCCTGCCACGGCTCGGCATCCTGGTCACCGCCTTGCTGTTTGCCGCCCTCCACACGCAGTACGGCATCACCTTCGCCTCGCTCGAGGTCTTCGTCCTCGGCGTCGGGCTCGGCTGGCTTCGCGTGCGGTCCGGCACCCTAACCTGTATCGTTGCTCACGCCGGTTACGACATCGCGGTTGGCCTGGTCTCCCTGTTTGTGAAGTAGACCTTCCGCGCCGGGCCCTCGAGCTTTTGCACAGGCAAAAAACCCTGGCGAACTTTCGTTCGACGATGCCGGCCGTATAATCGCGGCAACCCTTCCATCTTCACGTCCAAGCCAGGGGAAAGTGCCGAGAATCTACGCGGTCGTCAATCAGAAAGGTGGTGTCGGGAAGACCACCACCGCGATCAACGTCGCGGCCAACCTGCCGGACCTCGGGATGAGCGGGTTGATCGTCGACATGGATCCACAGGGCAACACCACCAGTGGGCTGGGCATCGAGCGCAACCGCCTGGAGCAGAGCGTCTACGACGTGCTGATCGATGCCGTCGACATCAACCCGGTGGTCATCCACACCGGCGTGGCGGGTCTCGACATCCTCCCGTCGCATCGCTCCCTCGCCGGGGCGGAGATCGAGCTGATCAATCTCCCGCGCCGCGAACGGCGCCTTCTGTACGCGCTCGAAGCGCTGCAGGCCACCTACGACTACATCATCATCGACTGCCCGCCGTCGCTCGGGCTGCTGACGGTGAACTGCCTGGTGGCGGCCGAGTACATGCTGATCCCGGTTCAATGCGAGTACTACGCGATGGAGGGCCTCGGCGCGCTGACGCACACCAGCCAGCTGATCCAGCGCGAGTTGAACCCGCGGCTGAAGCTGGGCGGCATCGTGCTCACCCTGTTCGACCCGAGGACGACGCTCGCCGCGCAGGTGGCTGACCAGATCCGCCACCAGTACCCCGACAAAACCTTCAATACCGTCATCCCGCGAAACGTGAGGCTCAGCGAGGCGCCGAGCCACGGGATGCCGATCACCCAGTACGATCCGACCTCCCGCGGCGGCATTGCCTACCAGGAGCTCACCAAGGAGTTGATCGCCAGATGAACAAGCGAAGAGGGCTCGGTCGAGGACTGGAAGCGTTGATCCCGTCGGGCGAATACGTCGACGAAATCGGCGTCGATAGCAGTTCCCGCCGCCGCTTCGCGATGCAGATTCCGATCGGCGACGTCCGGCCCAACCCGGAGCAGCCACGCCGCAGCTTCGAGCGGGAATCGCTGCAAGAGCTGGCGGACTCGATCCGGCTGCACGGCGTCCTCCAGCCCCTGCTGGTGCGCGAGGGAATGGACGGCTTCGAATTGATCGCCGGCGAACGGCGGCTCCGCGCCGCCGAGCTGGCCGGGTTGAGCGAGGTGCCCGTGATCGTCCATCCCAGCAGCGGCGGCCGCCGGGAGGAGCGCCTCGAGCTGGCGCTGGTGGAGAACCTGCAGCGGACCGACCTGAATGCTATCGAAGAGGCCCGCGCCATACAGCGCCTGCTTCGCGAGTTCGGGTTGACCCAGGAGGCGGTGGCGGAACGGCTGGGTAAGAGCCGGGTGGCGGTGGCGAACATCGTCCGGCTGCTGGGCTTACCGGCGGAAGTGCTGGACCTGGTCGAGAATGGCGCGCTGACCGCCGGGCACGCGCGCGCGCTGCTCAGCCTCCCGTCAGGCGCGCAACAACGCGCCGCCGCTGAGCTCGTGCTCAAGCATCGCTGGAGCGTTCGGGAGACGGAGGACTGGGTTCGGGCGCGCGTTTCGGGGGAGCCGAGGGTGAAGGCCCGGACCCCGCCGGCCGACCCCGATACCGCCGCCCTCGAGGATGAGTTCCGGCGCGCGCTTGGGACCAAGGTGATCCTCAGCCGGCTTCGAAAAGGCGGCCGCCTGACGATCGAGTTCTACAGCGACGACGAGCTGGAGGCGCTCCGGCAGCGACTGACGACGGCCTAGGGACGTTCCCCGTGGAACCTGAAGGCCGCTACTCGCGGACCCAGCGGTCGATGGTTCGCTGGTAGTCGAACATCTCCGCCGGCGTAAAGAACAGCCCGATCTCCGTTTCCGCCCGCTCGGGCGAGTCGGAGCCATGGATCAGGTTCATCCCCAGGTCCAGCGCCAAGTCGCCTCGAATGGTGCCGGGGAGGGCCTTGAGGGGATCCGTCGCGCCCATCAGGGCGCGGACCACAGTCACCGCCTCCCGCCCCTCCCAGATCATTGCCACCACCGGACCCGAGGTGATGAAGCCGATCAGGCCAGGGTAGAAGGATTTGGCTTGGTGCTCCGCGTAATGCCGCCCGGCCAGCTCGGCCGACACCTGCATCAGCTTGAGGCCGACCAGCTTGAGGCCCCGTCGCTCGAGGCGACGAAGAATCTCGCCCACCAGGGCGCGCTGGACACCATCCGGCTTGACGAGGACCAGGGTGCGCTGGATCAAGGGCTGTTCGACAGGCTCGGCTTGCTGGCGAGGAAGCCAACCTGGTTAAGCGGCCAGATGCGCACCTCGGCCTTGCCGAGGATGGCATCGAGCTCGACGAAGCCGAACATGCGCGAGTCGCTCGAGTGGTTGCGATTGTCACCCATGACGAAATACTGGTCGGCGGGCACCAGCCGGTCCTGGCCGTCGGCCGGCCAGTTGTTGTTGTAGGTCCAGCGTTCCGGCAGATAGGGCTCATGCAGCACTTGGCCGTTGATGTAAACCACCGAGTTGGTGATGCGGATCTTGTCGCCCGGCAGGGCGATGACCCGCTTGATGAAGTCGCGGCTGTCTTCGTTCGGTGGCTTGAAGACGATGATGTCGCCACGTTGCGGCGGGTGGAGCTTATAGGAGATCTTCGACGCCACCAGGAGGTCGTTGTCATGCAAGGTCGTGCTCATGCTCAGCCCGAGGACGTGGACGGTCTGCACGGCGTACTGGATGACCACGTAAAGGACGAGCGCGAGGAAGACGATCTCGAGCGTGTCTCGAAGAAACGATTTCTGGTGAGAACCCTGACCGGGCGCCGCCGGCGGCAACGTCTGCGACTGGGCCATCGCTAGTTCAACTTCATTACGGGCATTTCATTTTAGCCTGCCCCGAGTTGGCGCTAGGCGATCTGTTTGAGGAACGGTGCCTCGCTGCGGAAGGGACCGATGGCGGCCAGCTGCAGATTCTGACTGAAAAGCACCCGCGCCACCCGCAACACATCCTCAGCCGTGACCGTGTCGATCTCGGCCATGGTCTGATCAACGTCCTCGATCCGACCCATCAAGGCTTCCTGGCCTCCGTACCAGGTCGCCACGGAGTTGGTGCTCTCCATCTGCAGGAGCAAGCGGCCCTTGTAAAACTCCTTCGCCTTGGTCAGCTCGGCCGGCTTGACCGTTTCATCACACAGCCGCCTCAACTGCCCGACGATGGCGCCGACCGCCCGCGCCGCCTGCCGCGGCTCGGTCCCGGCATAGATGCCCAGCACGCCGGTGTCGTACATGCGGTTCACGTAGGAGTGGACATCGTAGGCGAGTCCCAGCTTCTCGCGCACTTCGAGGAAGAGTCGAGAGCTCATCCCCTCACCGAGGACGCAGTTGAGGATGTCGATGACGTGCCGGTCGCGATCCATGTAGGAGGGCGCGTGCACCCCGAAACAGACATGGGCCTGCTCGGTTTTCTTGGTCTTGAGCAGCACGCCCGGCTTCGCGCCGTTGGCGACCGAGGGCAGGAACGCCGACGGTCCGGTCCCATTGCCCCGCCGCCTGAGGTGCGGCTCGATCAGCGCGATCGCCTCTTCGTGGGTCAGCGGTCCGGCGATCGTCACCACCAGGTTGCGCAGCAGATAGTGCTGCTCGAGATAGCGCAGCAGATCGTCGCGCGTCAGCGCTCGAACCGAAGCCTCCGTTCCCCCGATGTCGCGACCCAGGGGATGGTTGGGCCAGCTGATCTGTTCGTAGAGGCTGTGGACGTGGTCCTGCGGACTGTCCTGGTACATCCGCAACTCCTCGAGGACAACCAGGCGCTCCTTTTCCATCTCCGCGGCATCGAGCAGCGGGGCGAAGAGCATGTCGCCGAGAACGTCGATCGCGAGCGTCGCCTTGTTCTTGGGTACCCGCGCCCAGTACATGGTGAGCTCCTTGTCGGTGGCCGCGTTCAGGACGCCGCCGACCCCCTCGATCGCCTCGGCAATCTCCTTGGCCCCGCCGTAGCGGGCCGAACCTTTAAAGAACATATGTTCGAGGAAATGCGAGATGCCGGCCTCCTGGTCCGACTCATAGCGTGAGCCCACCTTGAAGAGCACGGCCAGGGAGACGGAGGGCCGGTCCTTGAGTTCAGCGGAGACCACCCTCGCCCCGCTCGGCAAGGTGGCAAGCCGGTAGGGAGAGGGGGTTTGGGGCACGTAAGGAAGTATATCGTAGGGTCGGCCCCTTCTCAGCTTACGAACTGAGCGTTGGCGCAGATGAAATGTGAGTCTCATGCTACCGGGTAACGTGATGCGATGAACGGCGGATTTCAGTTCACGAAGCTGCGCGACGAGGCTCTGGTCGTGGTCGAGGGGCGGGCGGCCGCAGAGGTTTCGCGGGCACTCTTTGGCGCCGCGCTGCCGGCCGGCCGCCTGGAGTACCGCGCCTGGACCGAGGGCGAGTCGGCGGCGGCTGTCTGCTGGATCCCGCCGGACCGCCTCGAGCTGCGCGTCCCCGCCAGTGACGGCCCCCGGCTGCTGGCGCGACTTCAGGAGCTCAAACAGACGACCCGCTCGACGCCGTTCGGTGATCGGATCCGGCAGCTGATCACGCGACTGGAGGCCTGGAGTTACGCGGACTCAGATCCGGGCAGCGGACCGGCGGAGTCGATGGCCCGCGAGCTGCGCGCCCTCGCCGCCGACGCGCCCTCGCCGCGCACCCGACGGGCGATCGGCCAGGCGCAGGATGCGCTCGACGACGGGATGCCCGCCGAACTGATCGCCGGGACGCTCTACCGTGTGCTCCGCGAGCTCGAGCTCCCGACGGTCGATCAGGCGTCGGGTTTGGACCCCTCCGCCTCAGGATAATCGGGCCGCCGCTCGCCAAAGCGCGGCCGCTCGCCAAAGCGCGGCCGGTCACCGTAATGGGGACGATCGCCGTACCCGACGCCTTCTCGTGTCAGCGGCGGAACCGCGGCGGGAGCGGGCCGCTCTACCGGGCGGCGGGTAACGGCAACGCCGTCGGGTAGGATGACGACCTGCCGGTTCGGCTCCTCGCCCTGGCTTTCAGTCTTGATCCCGGGCTCCTTCTCCAGCGTGATGTGGACAATGCGGCGTTCGTAGGCCTGCATCGGATCCATCGTCATCCGTTCGCCCGTCCGGCGCACACGCTCGGCCAGCCGTAGCGCCATCTCCTTAACGGTCTCCTCCCGGCGATTGCGATAGTGCTCGACATCGACGACCAGCCGGCGCCGGTCGCTACGGCCCTCATTGAGGATGAGGTTCACGACGGTCTGGAAGGCGCGGAGCGTCTCGCCGCGCCACCCGATCAGCAGCCCGAGATTCTCGCCGGTGATGTCGATCATGACGGGGTCTTCCGCCTGCCGGATGAAGACCTGGGCGGTGATGCCCATCTTGTAGAGCAGCTCGGCGACCACCTGGCGCGCCTTCCGCGCGTAGGTCTCGTGCAGCGTGACGCGGACCTTTGCTTCCTCGACCGTTTGGTCGAGGATTTCGACCTCGACGTTCTCGCGAGCCTCTTCCAATTCCTCGAGCGCCTTCTCGACCGCCTCGTCAACGGTCTTACCGGTCGTCTCCACACTGCTCATGCGGCGGCCCCCTTTCGGAAAACCGGCGGGATCGAGAGCGATCCCCAGCCGGTGATGAAATATTGCTGACCGATGCTGAAGAGGTTGCTGACGACCCAGTAGAGGGCGAGCGCGGCGGCGAACTGCAACGAGATAAAGCCGATGAAGACGGGCATGATCATCGTCATGTTCTGCGTCATCGCGGCCTGAGTCGGATCCTGCCCTGCGGTCCCGCCCGCAGGCGTCATCATCTTGGTCTGCACGAAGGTCGTCAGGCCTGCCAGGATCGGGAGCAGGATCGCCAGCAGGATCTGGCCCTTTTGGAGGGCCGTGTGGTCGAGAGAAATGGAGAGAAAGCCGAAGTTGTGGATTGGCAATGTCTTATGCGCATCCCGGATGACGTAGAAGAGCGCGATCAGGATCGGCGACTGGACCAGGGCCGGCAGGCAGCCGCTCATCTGGGCCAGGGGATTGATGTTGTGCTCCTTATAGAGGGCCATGGTTTCCGTGTTCAGCCGCTGCGGATCCTTCTTGTATTTCTTTCTGATGGCGGCGAGCTGTGGGGCGATCCGGCGCTGTTCGGCCTGGACCCGTCGCGACGTACTGAGCTGATACTGGAAGACCGGCGACAGGACCAGCTTGATCAGGATCGTCAGGAAGATGATGGCGATGCCAAAGGGCCCGATCGCCTGCGCCACCGGGTTGCCGTTGAGGAAGACCAGCAAGGCTTTTAGCACGGTGTGGATGGGCACGCCGATGATGGTCCACCAGAGCAGCCAGATCGGATGCCAGAGCTGGCCGATCGTGTTCACGGCACCGGGTCCCAGCCGCCCTGGTGAAAGGGGTGGCAGCGGCCGATCCGGCGGATGGCCATCGGCCAGCCCCGGAGCCAGCCGTACTTCTGGATGGCTTCGTAGCCGTATTGCGAGCAGGTCGGCTGGTAGCGGCAGCCGCTGACGAGCCCGAACACCGGGCCGAGCGTGACCCGATAGAGCCGGATCAGGCCAAGCGACAGGGCCGTCACTGGCCGAATCCTTTCGCCCACAACATCTCTAACTCCCGGCGCAACCGCGCAAATTCGGCATCGACCGCACGCGTCCTCGCCACTATTACAACGTCGCGACCCAGCTGGGCCGTCGTCACCAGCGGTCGAACCGCCTCGCGCAAGCGCCGCTTGATTCTATTCCGCACGACGGCGTTGCCCAGCTTCCGGCTCACCGCCAGGCCGACCCTGGGGCGGCCAACGTCATTATCGCTCACGAAGAGCGCGAGGTAGGCGGAGGCGGTCCGCCGGCCGGCGCGCAGGGTGCGATCGAAGTCGGAGGTGCGGAGCAGTCGATGGCGCTGGTGCACGGGCCGCTGTGGCGACGCCGGGGCGCGATGCCTACCGGGCGCGGCGGCTGGACGTCGGCGTCAGGACGTGGCGGCCCTTGCGCCGGCGGGCCTTGATGACCTTGACGCCACCGGTCGTCGACATCCGCGCGCGGAAGCCGTGAACCTTGACGCGCTGGCGCTTCTTCGGCTGGTGCGTGCGCTTCATGGGCCGTCCTACGATACCACGGCGCGCCGCCGGCGATTTAGGCCGTCATGTGCGTACGGAAATTCGTATTGCGCGGGGCAAACCCATTTGCTATGATTCCGTCGCCCTGGAGAGCTACGGCTCTCAACCATCAACAACTTATTCACACAAGGCTGGGGAGACCTCGATACGCTTCTCCACATTTGTGGGAAGTCTGTGCATAAGTTGCGTCCTCGCTAAGCCGTCCATGGGCCTCGTTTCATCCGGCGCGTGTGGCCGCGCAGTTTCGGCTCTGCTCTCCAACTAAGCGTTCGGTTGCGTGTGTGGAGGAGCGTATGGACCCGGAACAGATCTGGCAGGCGGCGCAAGAGGAACTTCGATTCCAGCTCAGTAAGCCGAGCTATGAAACCTGGCTGAAGAACGCCTCGCTGGTCGGCCGAGAGCGAAACGATTTTCGGATTGGCGTGCCAACCAAGCTCGCCAAAGACTGGCTCGAGGACCGCTACTCGGCGATGATCAAGGAAACCCTTTCCGCGATCGTCTCCGGGGATGTGACGGTGGCGTTCGAGGTGGTCAGCGATGCCGGGAATGGCGCCCGCGCCAGCCGCGAGGCCGCGGTCGCCGTGGCGGAGGAACCCGCGGTCGAAGTCGACGACCCGGTCCAGGAGGGCTCGCCGCTTAATCCAAAACTCCAGTTTCAGCATTTTGTCGTGGGCAACAACTCTCGCTTTGCCCACGCCGCCTGCCGGGCGGTGGCCGAAACCCCCGCCAAGGCCTACAACCCGCTCTTCCTGTACGGCGGGGTCGGCCTGGGCAAAACCCACCTGATGCACGCTATCGGTCACGCCGTCATCGAGAAGCACCATCGCCGCAAGGTGGCGTACGTCACCAGCGAGAAGTTCATGAACGAGATGATCAGCTCGATCCAGGAAGGCCGGATGAACGATTTTCGGACCCGCTACCGGACGGTCGATGTCCTCCTGGTCGACGACATCCAGTTCCTGGCCGGGAAGGACCGCACCCAGGAGGAGTTCTTCCATACCTTCAATGCGTTGCATGAGCTTAACCGGCAGATCGTGATCTCCTCGGATCGGCCGCCCAAAGAAATTCCTACCCTGGAAGATCGGCTGCGCTCGCGATTCTCCTGGGGATTGATCGCCGATATCCAGGCTGCGGACTTCGAGACGCGAGTCGCCATTCTGAAGTCGAAGGTTGGCCCGTACGCGCGCCTGGTCCCCGAAGATGTCTTATCCTTCATCGCTCACAAAATCCAAAAGAACATCCGCGAGCTCGAAGGGGCGCTCATCCGGGTGATCGCCCATGCCTCGCTCAACCGGGAGACCATCAACGTCGACCTGGCCGCCAAGCTGCTCCAGGACGTCATCCCCTCGAGTGAGGCGCGCACGCTGTCGGTGGACACGATCTCGCGAACGGTGGCGAGCTACTACCACATCAGCATGGAGGAGATGAAAGGCAAGCGCCGCGACAAGCACATCGTCTTTCCACGCCAGGTCGCGATGTACTTGATCCGCGAGGAGACGGCGTCCTCCTTACCGGCGATTGGCCAGGCCTTCGGTGGGCGTGACCACACCACGGTGTTACATTCCTACGAAAAGATTTCGACCGAGTCGCGCGAAGACCAGCGGCTTCAGTCGGATCTACGCAAAATCCGCGAAATGCTGTATTCCCACTGATGCCTGTGGAGAAGCGGCAGGGATGGACGTGGAGACTGTGCGCGACGCCGCGACCGGTGCACAACCCTCAGCCGAATGCACAATTTGTCCGGCCTATAATTGAGGCCGTTTCGATCGGCAGCACGGGCCTTTTCCCTGTTGTGCACCGCCCTATTACTACGTCTCTTTTCTCAAGAAGCGTTTCTGAATGACCCGGGTCGTGTAGTCAAGGAGCATCATGAAGGTCACCGTTACCGCCGGAAGCCTCGGTCAGGGCTTGCACGTCGTCTCCCGTGCCGTGTCGTCTAGAACCACTCTTCCCATCCTCAACAACGTCCTGATGCAGACATCGGATCAGGGGCTGCAGTTGACCGCCACCAACCTCGAGATCGGCATCCGCCAGATGATTCCGGCGGAAGTCCAGGAAGAAGGTGGCATCACAGTCCCGGCGCGCCTGTTGACCGACTTCGTCAGCTCGCATCCAAACGAACCGCTCTCGATCGCGCTCGACAAGAAGACCCAGTCCCTGAGCCTCAAGAGCGCGAAATTCGACGCCAGTATCCGGGGCATCGATCCGGCTGACTTTCCACCCGTGCCCTCGGGCGGCGAGGGGCGCAAGGTCAAGATCGACCAGACCGATCTCCACGACGCGATCGAGCAGACCGTCATCGCCGCCTCGAGTGACGAAGGCCGGCCGGTCCTGACCGGGGTCTATGTCCAGCTCAACGGCGCCAGGGCAACCCTGGCCGCCACCGACGGCCATCGCCTGGCGGTGAAAACGCTGACGGTTTCGGGCGACGCCGCGGACACCACCACGGATACCCTCGTCATCCCGGCCCGGGCGCTGACCGAGTTGAGCCGGATCCTGAAGGTCGGTGGCGAGGCGATCGACGTCACCGTGGGGCCGCAGAAGAACCAGGTCTATTTCAAGATCGGCGATGTCGAACTGATGAGCCGCCTGATCGAAGGGACCTATCCCAACTACCAGCAGGTGATCCCGAGCCAGAGCACGACCACCATCACCGCCAAGACCCAGGATCTGCTGTTCACTACCAAGATGGTCTCGCTCTTTTCCAAGGATGCGGCCAATGTCATCAAGTTCAAAACCGAGGGGGACAAGCTGACCCTGACCGCAAACACCAGCGAGGTGGGACAGAACGTCGCCGATGTCGAGGCGAAGATCGAGGGCCAGGACCTGCAGGTCGCCTTCAACTCCAAGTACCTGCTGGATGTGCTCGCGATCCTCGGCACCGACGAGGTCCAGTTGGGCTTCACGGGTCCGCTCAACCCGGGCATCATTCGGCCGGTGGGCAAGGATGACTATCTCTACATCATCATGCCCGTGCGCGTTGCCATGTAGCTCGTCCCGGTCTTTTGTTCCTCTCCAACGTCTCCCTCTTCGATTTCCGAAACTATCCTGAGCTCGATCTCGCGCTCGAGCGCTCGGCGACGGTTTTGTTCGGCGGAAACGCGCAGGGCAAGACCAACTTGCTGGAAGCCGTGGCGCTGACGGCGCTGAGCCGCTCGCCACGAACGCAACAGGCCGGCGAGTTGGTGCGGTTCGGTCAGCCGGCCGCGCGCGTTACCTGTACGGTGCAGACGGATCGCGGCCGCGACGACCTCGAGATTCGCATCCTCCTGAATAGCACGCCCACCGGCACGCGTGCGATCAAGCGTTTCTCGATCAATGGGGCCAGCCGTCCGTCCAGCGAGATGACCGGATCCCTGCGGGTCGTTCTCTTCTGGCCTGACGACCTCCAGCTGGTCAAAGGCTCGAGCGACGGGCGGCGGCGCTTCCTCAACACGTTGCTCGCGCAGATCGACCCGGCCCACGCCCGCGAGCTGACCCGGTACGGCCATCTACTTGAGCAGCGCAATGCCCTGCTGCGGGCGGTCCGGGACGGCCGGCAGCCGGCCGCGGATCTCCAGTACTGGACCGACGGGGTCGCCCAATCCGGAGCGGCGATCATGGTCGAGCGTCAGCGGCGCCTGCTCGAGCTCCAGCCGGTGGCGGCCGCCTTCCATTTAGAGCTGACCGACGATCGCGAGCGGCTCGACCTCCGCTACCGGCCGGCTGGGGCCCGGATCGGCGAGGCCCCGGTCGAACTCGTTGCTGAGCAGCTCAGGGCGGCCATGCAGGACGCCCGGGACGAAGAAATTGCCCGCGGACAGACAGCTGTCGGACCGCAGCGCGACGATGTCGAGGTGTGGTTGGACGATCACGAGGCCCGGCTCTTCGCCAGCCAGGGCCAGCAGCGGACGGCGGTCTTGAGCCTCAAGCTCGCCGAACTGCATTACCTGGCCGAGGTCACCGGCGAGCAGCCGGTCCTCCTCCTCGACGATGTGATGTCGGAGCTCGATCCGACGCGTCGCGAACGGCTCCTGGCGGCGCTGCAACCCGGTCCCCAGGCCCTGATCACGGCGGCGGACTTGAACGACCTTCCGCGGAGCATCCTCGAGCGCGCGGCGGTGTTTCGGGTTGAGCAGGGCATGGTTCGTGCGTAGCGTCGGGGCGGCGCTGCCTGGCGCGCTGAAGTCGCTGGGCATCTCCCGCCGGACGCGGGCGGCGCAGGCTCTGTACCTGTGGCCGACCGTCGTCGGGCCGCAGCTGGCCCAGGAGACGGGGGCGATCAAGCTCACCGGCAGCACGCTCCTGGTCAGCGCCAGCAGTACCGCCCTGGCGCACCAGCTCCACCTGGAGCGGGCGCTGCTGATGGGGCGGATCAACGAGCTGATCGGCGCCCAGGTCGTGCGCGAGATTCGCTTTCGGCAGTCGAGCGGCTCCTCGTGATCGGCGTCGAGCGGGACCTCAACCAGGCGCAACAGACCGCGGTCGACCACGCCAGCGGTCCACTCCTGATCGTCGCCGGCGCGGGCACCGGCAAGACCCGCGTCCTGGTCGAGCGCTATCGACGGCTGCGCCAGGAGGGGGTCCCCGCCGACCGCATCCTACTCCTCACCTTCACCGACAAGGCGGCCCGCGAGGTGCTCGACCGCGTCGAGCGCGAGGATTACCTGCGGGCGGGGGAGCGCTACGTCCTGACCTACCACGCCTTTGCGCAGCGGTTCCTCCAGGAGGAGGGGTGGTTGTGCGGCATCGCGCGCGGGTACCGCATGGTCTCCGAGGTCCGCAAGTGGGAAATCATGCGGGAGGTCCTCTTTACGCTGCGGCCGCGCCGCCTTTTTCATGCCCAGCGTCCGTACGAGCGAATCGGCGACCTACTCAAGCTGATCGAACGCGCCAAGCAAGAGCTCATCTCCGCGCCGGAGTTCACCCGCTGGGCCGCCACGATCACGGCGACCGATGACCCGGCGCTCGAGGCCCAGGTGGAGGCGGCCGCCGTGTACGCCGCCTACCAGGATCGGCTGCTGGCAGAAAACCGCCTCGACTTCGACGACACCATCTTTTACAGCGCGCAGTTGCTCAACGATGAGCCGAGTGTGGCGCGACGGCAGGGCGCTCGATTCGAGCAGGTGATGGTGGACGAGTTCCAGGACACCAACTACGCGCAGAGCCGGCTGCTCGAACGCTTGAGCGCGTCGCATCGGAATCTGTGCGTGGTCGGGGACGACGACCAGAGCATCTACAAATTTCGCGGCGCATCGGTGGCCAACCTGCGCCGTTTCCAGGCCATGTTTCCGGAAGCAGCCATGATTCGTCTCGAGGAGAACTACCGGAGCCGGGGCCCGATCCTGCGCGCGGCAGAGCGCCTCATCAAGGAAGACGAGGCCCGCCTCGGCAAACGGCTGCGATCGACGCGGGGCGAGGGACGGCCCGTCAGCATTCTCACCGCCCCAGGTGTCGCTGAAGAAGCCGACGCGGTGGCCGCCTACGTCACGCGGGCCATCGGCGAGGGGCGCCATCGTCCCAGCGAGATCGCGATTTTGCTGCGCGCCAACGCGCACCTCCAGAACTTCGCCCGGGCGCTGCAGCGTGCCGGCGTCGCCTACCAGGTGAGCGGGGGCCGAGGCTTTTATCAGCAGCCGGAAATCAAGGATTGCCTCGCCTTCCTCCGCGCCATCGATTCGCCGGACGACTCGATCTGCTTGATGCGGTTGCTGACGCTGCCACGCTACCGCTCCGATCCGGTCCAGGCCGGACGCTGGGCGCGCGAGGCGCGCGACACCGGCCAACGCCTTTTCGATCTGCTCGAGGGATCAGCGGAGGACGGCGCGCGCCGGCTTTGCCACGAAATCCGCGCCTTCGCCGGCATGGCCCAGCGGTCCGGGGTGGACGACCTCTTTTACGAAGTGATGGAACGGACGCGCTATCTCGACGTCGATCGCTACGCGGGTCCGATCGAACGGCTTCAGGTCAGCGCCAACGTCCAGAAGCTGTCAGAATTGATCGCGGCTTACTGCGACGAACACGCTGATCACCACCTGCGGGCCTACCTCGACCACCTCGCGCTCACCGAGGCGGCACAGGCCGACGAGGAGATCGCCCCGCTGGAGGACACTGTCAACGCCGTCCACCTGATGACGGTGCATCAGGCCAAGGGATTGGAGTTCGGACTGGTGATCGTCCCCCATCTCGTCGAGGGCCGCTTCCCGGCGAGCCGGCGGAGCGAGGGCCTGACCTTGCCGGATGCGCTGCTGAAAGAAGATCTCCCCACAAGCGACCTGCATCTTGCCGAGGAACGACGGCTCGCCTACGTCGCCATCACGCGGGCACGCGAGGAACTGGTCTGCTCCTACGCCGGCCGCTACGAGGGCGTCAAGGACTGGCGTCCCTCACGCTTCCTGACGCCGATCCGCGGCGCGGACGCGCGCGAGCTGGCGGCCACCCAGCTGCTAACCGACCCATCGGCCGGCCTGGTTGAGGTAGCGCACCAGGTCGAGCTGCCGCTGAGCGACGCGCCCCCGATCGCCGCCCTCTCCTACACGCAGGTCGATACCTACCAGCGCTGCCCGCAGATGTACCAGTACCGCTTCGTCTTCCGCCTGCCGACCCGACCTCGACCGCAGATGCAGTTCGGACGGATCCTGCACGAGGCGCTCAAGGATGCCCTCGGCAGCATCGAGCGTGACCGGCCCTTGAGCTGGGAGATGCTGGACAGTGCCTACGTCGCCGCCTGGACGCGCGAGCGGTTCTGCGCGCCCGAGCAGGCCCCCTCGCTCCAGGATCTCGGCCGGACCTACCTGCGCAACGCCTTTAGCGCCGGCGACCTGAGCAAGCCGCTCCTGCTGGAGCAACCCTTCAGCCTCCGGGTTGACGGCCTGCGCCTCACCGGGCGCATCGACCGCGTCGACCGGCATCCCGACGGCACCTACGAGGTGATCGATTACAAAACCGGCTCGGCCCGCCGCGCCGCCGAGCTGCAGCGCGATCTCCAGCTGGGCGTTTACGCCCTGGCGGCTCGCGAGGTCTTTCGGTTCAACCCGCTGAGCCTCTCCTACTACTACCTCGAAACCAGCGAGCGGGTGACGGTGGAGAAACCGCTGGAACGCCTGGAAGAAGACCGGCAGACCATCCGCAAGGTGGCGCAAGGCATTCGGGCGGAGCAGTTTCCGGCCCGGCCTGACCGCATGAAGTGCTCCGGCTGCGACTTCCGCCTGCTCTGCCCCAGTTCGGCCGTCTAACGTCGATCAATCAGGTCGACCATCAGCTCCGCGTCCTTGAAGGCGGCGTCCGGATCGCCCGCCGCGCGGGCGCGCGCGGCATCGGCGTTGCGCTCCGCCGCCGGCTTGGCGAACCAGCGCTCGATCGCCGCGACCAGCGCGGAGGTCCGGGGAACGTACTCGCCAAGCTGGCGGGTGATGACCTCCTCGACGTTGCCGTCCTCCTGCCCCGGCAGGTAGCCGGTCAAAAGCAACGGGCAGCCGCAGGCAAGGCCTTCCGCGATCATCCCCGGTCCGGCGCGCGTGACCAGGACGTCGGCCGCCAGCATCAGGTCCGGCATGTTGTCGACGAAACCGTAGACATGGACCCCGCTGTGATTGTCCTCGCGGATCCGGCGGGCGAGCGCCTCGTTGCGCCCACAGACGGCGAGGATTTGCAGGTCGAGGGGGAGCTGCGCCAGCGCGCGCGCGTAGCGGCGGAGCGGCTCGGTGCCGTCGCCTCCGCCGACCAGGAGCACGGTCGGCGCGTGCGGGCGAAGGTAGAGCGCGCGGCGCGCGGCCTGCCGGTCGCTGAATCGGGCGATCGCCTGCGAGAAGCGTGGATGGATCGGCAATCCGGCTTTGCGCAGCTGGCTGGCCGGGACTCCGCGGGCGACGCAGAGTGCATAGGCGGCCTCGGACGGACAGATGATCCGGTCTGCGTGCAGGTCCGTCCATGCTCGATGGAAGCGGATCCAGTCGGTGATGACGGTCACCCGCGGAACCGTCGGCGGGATCACGTCGCCGGCGACATGGTTGAGGAGCGGATGAAAGCTGGCGACCAGCGCCGGCGCCGGATCCAGGACCTGGCGAAGCTTCGTGCGCAGGCCGCGCCCGATGGCGTGCTGAAAAAGGCGAACGGTGGGGTCCAGGTTGGTCACCCGGTAGGAGGCCGCCCACAGAAACGGCAGTCGCCGGGTCACCGGACCATAGAGCGCCGTCAGCCGCGAGGCCAGCAGCCGATGATCGGCCATCGGGTCGAAGAGGTCAACCTGGTAGCGGTCCGGATACCGCTCGGCCACCGCGGCCGCGACCGCTTCGGCGGCGGCACGATGGCCCGCCCCGGTATCGGAGAAGAGGAAGAGCAGCCGGAGTTGGGTCAGAGCAACCGTTCCGCGGCGCTCATCTGCTGCCGCGTGCCAATCGCGACCAGCAGGTCGTCGCTTTCGAGCACCAGGCTGTCCGGCGGGTTGATGCGGAGTTGGCCGCTGCGCTTCCGGATCGCGAGGATGTTGGCGCCCGCTTCCCGCATTCCCGAGTCGGCGAGCGAGCGGCCCAGCAGGCGGGATGCCGACGGAACCAGGAATTCCTCGACGACGAGGTCGATGTTCTCGCCATTCAGGACGGTATCGAGGACGTCGACCGCGACCGGCCGAACGGCCATCGCCGCCATCCGGTGGGCGCCCATCAGGTAGGGCGAGACGACCTGGTTGGCCCCTGCGCGCCGCAGCTTTTCGACGGAGTCCTGAAACGACGAGCGGGCCACGATGAAGAGGGCCGGATTGAGCGCGCGAGCGGTGAGCGTGATAAAGACATTCCGCTCGTCGGAGTCGACGGCCGTGACCAGGCCCTTGGCGCGGAGGATCCCGGCTTTGAGGAGCGACTCGTCCGAGGTGGCGTCCCCCTCGACATAGAGAAGCTCCGCACCGCGCAGGCGCTCCAGCGACTCGGCGTTGCTCTCCACCACCACGAAGGGGGTCTCGAGCTGCCGAAATTCCAGGGCTACCCGCGTCCCCATCCGGCCGTAGCCACAGACGATGAAGTGCTCCTTCAGGTCGGCGATCCGGCCCTCCATGCCGCGCATCCTAGCGTACCGGCCGAGCTGGCCATCGACCAGCAGTTCCCCGAAAATGCCGAGCGTATACAGCATGGTGCCGACGCCAACGACGATCACCGTCATGGTGAACGCCCGCCCAAGTTCGCCCAGTGGGTGGACCTCTTCGTAGCCGACGGTGGTGATGCTGGTCAGCACCATGAAGAGCGCGTCGATGAAGTTCCAGCGCAGGATGACCATGTAGCCGATCACGCCGTAGCAGAAGACCAGCGTCAGGATCAGGAGGGGCAGCTGGAAGCGCCGGAGCGGGTTGAGGAGCTTTAGAGGTGTCTGCAGGTTTGCTTTCAGGGCGGGCTGGCTAAAACCTTAAGTACCGTAGCACAGCCCGGCCCCGATCGACCGTCGCCAGGCCAGCGCAGGATTGCTGCCGGACCGCGCCAGGCTTCCACCGCTTTGGAGTTGACCCGGCCGCCCGCGACCGGCGACGATGGAAGGACCCGGCTGCACTAGGGGAAGGAAACTGCTTGAAACCGCTTGCCATCGTCAGCATGCACGCGTCGCCGATCGCCGCCCTCGGTTCGGGCGAGAACGGCGGCATGAACGTGTACATCCGCGCCGTCAGCGAGGAGCTCAGTCAGCGCGGCATCCCCACCGAGGTCTTTACCCGGCGATCCTCTGACGACTCACCGGACCGGGTTCGCCTGGCCGAACACGCCTGGGTGACCCAATTGCGCGTGGGACCCGCCGCCAGCATCGGCAAGGAGCGCCTCTTTGATCTCCTGCCGGCCTTCACCGACGCGGTACTGGCGGAACGGAATCGCCGCCACGCCCGCTACGGCCTCGTCCACAGTCACTACTGGCTCTCTGGCTGGGTGGCCTCCCGCCTTCGGGACGAGTGGAAGCTTCCCTGGTTCCACACCTTTCACACGCTCGCCCGGGTGAAGAACGAACGCGCCGCCGAGGGCGCCGTGCTCGAACCGGACCACCGGATCGCGGTCGAGCAGTCGGTCGTCCGCAACAGTGATCGGCTGATCGCCTCCAGCGTCCAGGAGGCCGATGACCTGGTGCGTCTTTACGGCGCCTCGCGGAGCCGGCTCACCGTCGTTCCGCCCGGTGTCGACCTGCGCCTCTTCGGCCCGCGGCCGACGGAGCCGCTTCGGACAGAACTGGGCCTGGGCGCTGCACGCGTGATCGTCTTCGCCGGCCGGCTGGAGCGTCTGAAGGGTGCCGAGACCCTGGTGCGCGCCTTCGGCATCCTGGCCAACGAGCGGCTCGTCGCCCAGCCGCTGTCGCTGGTGATCATCGGCGGAGACAGTCAGAACGGAGCCTCGGAAAGCAAGGACACGGGCGGCGAGCGCGCCCGCCTCGAGGCCCTCGCGAAAAAGCTCGGCGTTGAGGACCAGGTACGGTTCGTGGGCGCCGTGGACCAGGGCACCCTGGCCACCTACCTCAACCTGGCCTCCGTCTGCGTCGTCCCGTCCTATAGCGAGTCGTTCGGCCTGGTGGCCCTCGAGGCGGAAGCCTGTGGAACGCCGGTCGTCGCCGCCCGCGTGGGCGGACTGCCGACCATCGTCAAGGATGGCCTGACGGGCTATACGCTGGTCTCCCGCGATCCTGCCCGCTATGCCGACCGGATCGCCCGCCTGCTCTCCGACGAGGAACTGCGCCGCTGCTTCAGCCGGCGCAGCCGGCTGGTGGCCACCCAGTTCACCTGGCAGGCGACCGTCGACCGGCTGCTCGCCGAATACACGGCGCCGCGTCAGCCCGCCCTCCAGCCTGCCGTCGCCGGCTAGAACTCCCGCAACAGGCGAGCGCCTTGACTTCCCCACCGGGATTTGATTGAATGACCAAACAATAACCGGCCGGAGGGGCCATGTCAGACCAGACGAAGGAGCGGATCGTCGACGCAGCCTACCGGGCGCTGGTCCGGCATGGCTATCACGAGACCTCGATGAAGGATATCGCCGCGGAGGCGGGCGTGGCCCCCGGGCTGGCGCACTACTACTTCGAGACCAAAGAAGACCTGCTGGTGGCGGCGATCGAGCACGGCTGCCAGCCGGCCCTAGAGGCCTGGGAGCGAGTGGGCCTGCGTCCAACCGGCGAGCTGTCCGAAGACGCGGACCCGATGGCGCTTGCCCGCCTCGGCTTTGAGATGGCCAAGCAAGAACTGCGCCAGTACGGTGACCTCTTCCGGTTGACCTTCGACATGTTTGGTGTCGGGATCCACAGCCCCAAGATCGCCGCGGCGGTCCGCCAGTTCATCGACGAGCGACGCGCCTTTATCGCCCGCATCACTAAGGGGGTCATCGCCGGGATGCTGCGCCGCCCGGACTCGTCCGCGGATGCGATTGCGGCCGCCATCTGGGGCAGCCTCCACGGCATCTACCTCCAGAAGGTTGTCGACCCGGACTTTGACGCGGATGCGGCGATCGACGCCCTGAGCGAGATGGTCTTTGCCTTTGCAACCCAACCCCGGATCCATGCACCGGCGGGGAACTGAGCATGCTCGAGCGCTGGGGTCACCTCGTCTACCGCTTTCGCTGGCTCGTCCTCGGTGCCTCGACGATGCTGCTGATCGCCTCCATCCTCTCCCTCGGACACGGCGGCCTCCTCAAGAACGGCGGCGGCAACGACACCGAGTCGGGCCGCGCCCTCGCCCTGATTCAGAAGCAGCTCCCACAGAGCGGGGCGGGTTCCTCGTTTGAGCTTGTCTTCGGGAGTGATTCGATGGCGGTCTCGGACCCCGCCTTCAAACAGGCGATGCTCGCCGCGCTGCAACCGCTCCGCTCCGACTCACGAGTCAAGAGCATCGCGACGCCATATGACGGCCTCCCCGACCAGGCCCGGGCGCTGACCTCGACCGACCTGCATCACGCCTTCGCGGTGATCGGGCTGAAGGCTGACTACGCGACGGCGCGTAGCTCCTATCCATCGCTTCGCCGTGAGGTCCGCTCGGACCACCTCCGGGTCTATGGCACCGGGAACGTCGCCATCGGCCACGAGTTCGACCAGTACCTCGCGGCCGACCTGAGCCGGGCGGAGATCATCTCCCTCGCCCTCGTGGTCCCGT
Source organism: Candidatus Dormiibacter sp. (assembly GCA_039922495.1). Lineage (GTDB taxonomy): Bacteria > Chloroflexota > Dormibacteria > CF-121 > CF-121 > JALYYC01. Next base: position 73,273 of record JBDTEO010000010.1, on the reverse strand, counting down.
TGCTCTTGATCGTCTTCGCCACCGTGATCAGCATGCTGCTGCCGCTGGGGGTCGGCGGCCTGGCCGTGGTTGGCGGATTGGCCGCGGTGGGGCTGCTGGCGCGAGTCACCGATGTCTCAACCTACGCGCAGAACATCGTGACCTTGATCGGGCTTGGCGTGGCCATCGACTACTCGCTCTTCATCGTGAATCGTTTTCGCGAGGAGCTTCCCCGGCAGGCGTCGGTCGAGGACGCGCTTGCCGCCGCCATGGCGACGTCCGGGCGCGCGGTCCTCTTTTCCGGGATCACGGTCGCCATCGGGCTCAGTGCCATGCTGTTCTTCCAGGGTTCGTTCCTCGCCTCGATGGGCTTCGCCGGGGCGATCGTGGTCGCGATCGCCGTCCTCTATGCCCTGACCTTCCTCGGCGCCCTGCTCGCCATCCTCGGGCATCGCGTCGACTGGGTTCGCCTGCCGCTGCCGCGCCGGGCGGCCGGCCGCGGATTCTGGCACGGCCTGGCGACCTGGGTCATGCGCCGTCCGGTCCTGGTGCTGGTGCCGGTCGTCGCCGTCCTGGCGCTGCTCGCCTCGCCCATCCTTCAGATCCAGATCGCCAATGGCGATGTCGGCATGCTGCCCCCCGGGGCGGAGTCGCGCAAGGGCTACGACCTGCTCCAGCAGTTTCCAGGCCAGGGGCAGACCAACTTCAGCGTCGTCGTGCGCTACGCGCAGGGCACCCCCTTGACGGCGACGCGGATCGGCGATCTCTACGACCTGAGCCGCCAGGCGGCGCAGATCCCAGGTGTCGAGACGGTTGAGAGCGCCGTCAACGTCGACCCGGCCATCAGCCGCGCCGACTACCAGGCATTGCTGGTTCAGTCGCAGGCGCAGCTGCCGCTCCGGGTCGCGGAAGCCGTGCACACCAGCACCGGTTCCCAGATCGCCGTCCTGTCGGTGGTGACCAAAGACAAGGCCGAGAGCACGGGATCGCGGGCGATCGTTCGCGCCCTGCGCAGCCTCAGCGCTCCGCCCGGCAGCCAGATCCTGGTGGCCGCCTTCGACATCGACTTTACCGATTTCATCGTCCAGCGGATTCCCCTGGCCGTCGCCTACGTGCTGCTGGTGACCTACGTCGTGCTCTTCCTCCTGACCGGATCGGTGGTCCTGCCGTTGAAGGCGGTGATCATGAACATCCTGTCGATCGGCGCCTCCTTCGGGGCGCTGGTGTGGATCTTCCAGCAGGGCCACCTGAGCTCGCTGCTCAACTTCACCCCGGCCGCCCTCGACCCATCGGTGCCGGTGTTGCTCTTCTGCATCGTGTTCGGTCTCTCGATGGACTACGAGGTGCTGCTGATCAGCCGGATCCAGGAGGAGTACCGGCGGTCGGGTGACACGACGGCGGCGATTGCGGAGGGCCTGGAGCGGAGTGGGCGGCTGATCACCGGCGCGGCTGCCATCATGGTCGCCGTCTTCCTCGCCTTCGGCCTGGCCGACGTCGTCGTGATCAAATCGATTGGCCTTGGGTTAGCGATCGCGGTCGCGATCGACGCCACCCTGGTGCGGGCGTTGATCGTGCCGGCCCTGATGCGACTGCTGGGCCGGGCCAACTGGTGGGCACCCCGACCGCTGGCGCGCCTCTACCGGCGGGCCAACCTCGGGGAACCAGGGAGTGCGGAGGGTCGCAGCGCCGCCTGACCGGGCGCTGACTCTTTTACGGCATCGTCGCCTGATCGGCCACTGGGACCGGCCAACCGTCCCGATATACCGATGTGCCCCCCCTTCGCGTGCCGGTCTCCCTTCCGTCATCGGGCGGTCACCGTCCCGAGACCCGGCCGCAGATCGACCGGGGGGCCTGGCTCCTGTTCTTCGCGCAGGGGCTCTCGGGCCTTGGGGCCGGGCCCTTCGTCGCCTTTGGCGCCATCTACCAGCGGCAGCTGGGCGCCAGCGCCTTCGAGATCGGCCTGCTGGCGGCGGTCGCGATGGGGGTCGCGACCCTGGTGATGCTCCCCGGCACCAGGCTGGCCGAGCACCACAGCCTGCGGAAGACGATCATTGCCGGCTGGATCATCGCCATCCCGGCGCCCCTCTTCTTCGCGATCGCGCCCCACTGGGCCTGGACGGCCGTTGGCATGGTCTTCCTCCAAGCCTCCGTCATCAACACGCCGGCGATCTCGGTCTACCTGACGCTGGGGGTGCCCCGAGACCGGATCGCCCTGGTCATGACCACCGTGATGTCGGCCTACTCGATCGGCCTGATCGCCTCCAGCCTGCTCACGGGCTGGCTGGCCCAGGTGGCACCCCTCTTCGCCCTCTTCTGGGTTTCCTTCGCCTTTTTCGTCCTGGCTGCGGTCTGCATCACCTTCCTTCCGCACAAAGACCAGCCGCCGGTCACCGCCGCCCGGATCCGCTACGCGGACCTGCTGCGCTACCCGGCCTACGTGGTGCTGCTTGGCCTGTTCACGATCGTGACCGTCATCATCTTCCTGCCATGGACCTTCACCGCGCTCTACGCCCGGGACTTCGGCCATGTGGACAATCTCTGGATCGGCATCCTGATGGCCGGCCTGTATCTTGGCTCGGTGCTGATCGGACTCAGCCTCGGCCGGCTGCGACGATCGCTCGGATCGGTGGCGATCGTCGTCCTGTTTGAGGCGGCCTACGTGCTCTCCGCGGTCCTCCTCTTCTCCTCGCGCGCGCTGCCGGTGCTCGTCATTGCCTTCTTTATGCGCGGCGCGTTCTGGTCCTTCCGCCACGTGATGACCGCCGTCGTCGGCGAGGTCCTACCCGACGCCGCGATGGCCAAGGGCTATGGGCTCTTCGCGCTGGTCACTGGCGCGGCCGCCGCCCTCGCCTACCCGATCGGCGGCTTGATGTACGGCATGCAAGCGGGCATGCCCTTCTGGTCCTCGGCGGTGCTGATGGGCGCGGCCATGGTCGCTACGGTCGTTTACCGGGCCTACTTCCACGCGAACTACCTCAAGCCGGTCGTCGTCGACCTACCCAGCGATGCCAGCCTTCCGCTGGCAGCCTAGCCATCAGGGAAGGTGATGCCCGGCGTCAGCCGGTGGTCGTCCAGTTCGGCGCCAGCCCCGTGTAGGGGAAATCGGCTTCCCACTCCGTCAATTGCTGCGGCCGCGAGCCATCGCCGTTCATGACGAAGATCTGGGGCAGGTCGTCGACCATCCCCACGAAGGCGACCCGGCGGTCGTAGCCCGGCGTCGCCGGCGCTAACCCATTGGGCGCGTCCTTTGAGCCGGTCACCTTGACGACGCCACCCGCCTCCCCGGCGGAAAAGACGTTGATGCGGTAGAGGGCGGCGGTCTTGCCGGCGCCGGTGCCGGCGATCAGGGTGCTGTTGTCATTGAGCCAAGCAGCGCCAGTGATGTCCAGCGGCGCGAGCCGACGGTAGGCGGTGGAGCCGGTCCCGGAGAGGTCGTAGATCCACAGGGCCGGCGCCCCGGCCACGAGTCGCCGAAAGGCGAGTCGGCTCCCATCCGGCGACCACGCCGGATGGTCGGCCGGGTCGTCGAGCCCGGGCGGCCGAAATCGAGTTCGGATGTCGAGATTGACGATCCAGAGATGGCTGACTGACTGGGCATCGGTCGCGGCGTAGGCCACCGATTTCCCGTCCGGGCTGAAGGCAATCGGGGCGAGCACCCGGCCGTCGGCGGGATCGGTGAGCGGCAAATCCTCCAGGGTCCCGGGTCGGTAACGGCGCAAGGTGCCCTTGGTCAGGTACACGATGCTGCCGTCCGGTGACCACAAGACGTTCGATGCCTGGCTCCCGAGGTGCGTCACGACGCCGGTCGCGACGTCGACGATCTGGATCGGCCCCTCGCTGGCGCCCCGCGGGGCATCGACCAGCACCAGGCGCTGACCATCCGGAGCCCAGTCGAAGGAAAGGATGGCGTCGGTCGGGACCGCCTGGTCCGCCAGCTTCCAGGCCAGCTTGGGCGTCGAGCGTCCAAGGAACGGATCGGCGTGCGGGTCGACCACCGCGATCCCGAAGGCGGGCTGGTCGCGCTGGCCGGCCAGGTACCCGATCTTCCTGCTGAGCGACAGCGACCCGGTCCGAAAGCGGCTCTGCACCCGGCCGAAGATCGCGTTGCCATGGACATCGAGGGGCCGGTCGACCGACACCGTATAGGACTGGTTTGGCTGCAGCAGCGATTCCGGGATGATCTCGAACTGGGAGTTATCGCCGCCGGGTCGCGCCCGAAGGAGGAAGGGGGTGTCGGGGGTCAGCTGGATGGCCGCCTGCATCGTATCCGGCCGCATCGGGCGGCTGAAGGTAAGCACGATGTTGCGGTCCGGCGGGATCGAGGTGGCGTTGTCGGACGGGTCGACCGAGGCGAGCGACGGCCGGCTCTCAGTGGTGAATCGCCAGGAGTGATCGAGGCTGTTCGCCTGCCCGCTGGCGTCGGCGTACCCGGCCTTCAGGTGAACCGTGTAGTCCTTCGCGACGTCAAAGTTGATGTGCGCGTGGAGGAAGATCAGCGTGTTGTTGGTCCAGGCAAAGTGACAATCCCGGGGCGCGGTGGCACAGCCGGTCAGCGCCGGTTGGAGATCGAAGCGGCTTTCCACCGATTGGTGGTCCATGGCCCGGTCGAAACTGATCCGGATTTCCTGGTTGGTTGGAACATCCTGCGCGTTTCGTCCTGGGGAGATGGCCACGATCCGGGGTGGATTCAGCGCGCAGGCGGCGCCGACCAATGGCGTGAGCAGCGTCACAAGAATCAAGCACGCCCGCCGCCTGGGACCCGCGATGGCGTCGGTCTTAGCGCTGTTCTTCGACGACCTGACGCATCTCGTTGGCCAGGTTGGTGAGCCGGGCCGGGTCGACGAACATGATCGAGGTCTGCGAGATCCGGTCGATCGTCCGATCCAGCGAATCGAGGGTGTGCTCGGTGGAGGCCAGCATCTCTTTGACCTTCTTCGACCGGTTCTGCAGCGCGTTGTCGGCCATCGAGTTGAGCTCGTTCATCAGGGACTGCCAGTCGATATCCGCCTCCCCGCTGCCCGGCGCGGCGGGCTCGGTGACCGGCTGGTAGGCGGGAGCGGCGGTCCGCTGAGGCGCGGCCTGCGCGGGCGCCGCGGCCATCGGCGCCGGGGCGGGCGCCGGCCGGTAGACGGTGGCAGGGACGCTGGGCGCCATCGCCAGCATTTCTTCCAGACTGACCGACTCGGGTTCTTCGAGGTCGGCCACCGCCTTGACCTCGATCCGGGTCTTGGGGTCGGCGCAGAGGCGGGTAACGATCTCCGGGTCCTGAACCAGCTGGGGCTGCCCGCGGGTGAAGGCGCCCAGCATGGTGCCGCCCCGGAGCAGGACGATGCCCATCTCGTCCGGCGCGCGGACGAGCAGGCTACCGTGCAGTTGCTCCTCCTGCAGGTACTCGAGCAAGGCGCGGACGTCGACGAAACGAGCCAGCAGTCCCTGGAGGATCGTCGGCGCGGTGAGCAGCTGATAGATGCCGGTAACGACCTCGGGGGTGAGCTCGATGACGTCCATGCTGCCCTCGCCGCGGTCGACGTCGTTTTTGAAGAGCGAGAAGGCCGTCCTGCCGGTGGTCACCACGGCGCCGCCGTCGTAGAAGCTCTCGATCAGGCTGCCCTGGTAGAAGAGGATCATGCCGCGTGACGACTGGCCGCTCAGCCGGAGGTAGCCGGTCAGGCGATCGGCGCTCAGCGATCGCAGCAGCTTGGGAAAGTCGACGAAGGCCGTCTTGAGGGATTCGTACACCAGCTTGCCCACGGGCAAGGGGTAGAGTTCGGTCGCCTCTACCTGGCCGTCGGGAGCGGTCGGCTGCGCCGGCAGCGGCTGACTCATCAGCGGGCGCTCCTGCGGAGCGATTGCTGGCGACGTGCTGGGCGGAGCAGGCGCGACAGCTGGGGGCGGGGCTTGCGCCGCGGGGCCGGCGGCCCGGCTGGGCGCCGGCTGGCCACCGTTTTGACTGCCGGGAACGCCGCGGCGCTTGGCCTCGGCCAGGATGTCGGCGGTTGGCGCGGTGATCGTCTCCTCGGTGGGGAGCTTGGACTTGGGGTCAAAGGAATAGTCGCCTTGTTGCCATCCAAGGGGGGCGAAGACGGCCTCCTCGCCCTGGCTTCCATCGCCGTAGGCATGGAAGAGGTGTCCGAAGAGGAAGAAGAGCGAAAAGGCTTCTCCACCGTTTCGGACCTGAAGTGTACCGGTCGCGCGTTGAGCTTGCATCGATTGCAAGAGAGATAAGAGTGGGGTTTCGTCCAGCGATCCCTTGTAATCGAGAAGCCTCGGCGCCTGCTCTGTGGAACTCACCTAGTCCAAAGCCTCCACCGCCCGAGATTTCCCGTTCATGCTAGCACAGCCAAATCTGATTCCGAAGCGGTCTTTTGGCCCGGCTGAAGCCCTGCCGAGAATCGCGAACCCGGGTAAGCTCTAGCGAGTGCCGGAACTGAGAACCTGCGCGGACCCGTCGGCGTGGGACGGCTTTAACTCCCAGGCCTCCGACGGATCCCTCCTCCAGGCCTGGGCCTGGGGCAGCCTGAAGGCTCGCCATGGCTGGCGTGTCAGCCGCTACTTCTGGATGGTTGAGGATCGGCCGGTGGCCGCGATCTCGGTCCTGCGCCGCGGCCTGCCCGGCGGTCTCGCCCTCGACTACGCGCCGCGCGGCCCGGTCCTCGACGGTCGCCTCGACCAGTGGCCCCCCTTCTGGCAGGCGCTTCGGGAGCGGCTGGCGGCGGACGGCGGCACCGTGCTCAAGGTCGACCCGGAGTGGACGACCGGCGCCCAGCGCGCCGTCCTGGACGAAACCGGGGCGCGCCCGGGGCGGAACCCGATCCAGCACCAGGCCACCATGACGGTCGATATCAGCGGCGGGGATGCCGCGCTGATGCGCTTGAAGGAATCGACCCGGCGCAACATCCGAAGCGGGGAACGGCAGGGGATCACGATCGAGGCCTCGGACGCCTCGGCCGCCATGGACCACTTCTACTCCCTGCTGCAGGCAACCGCCGAGCGCGAAGCCTTCAAGATCCGGTCGCTCGCGTATTACCAGGACCTGCTCTCGCTCTTTCGCGAGCGCGGCCAGGTGGCCATCTATCTCGCGCGACACGGCGACCGCCTCCTGGCCGGCGCCGTCATGCTCTTCTACGGTCGAAAGCTGATCTATCTTTTTGGCGGCACCGGCACGGAGGGCAAAGAGCTCAAGCCGGGTTACCTCCTCCACTGGCGGGCCATCCAGGACGCCCAGCAACGCGGCTGCACGACCTACGACATGTGGGGCGTGCCCGTCAACCCGCAGCCGGGGCATCCTGGGTACGGCTACTACGTGTTCAAGTCCCGCTTCAACGGTGAGCTCGTTCGCTACCTGGGCATCTTCGACCTGCCGGTCAACCGCGCGGCGGCGATGACCCTCCGGCTGGCGGAGCGATTCGCGCGGGCCGGCCAGCCAGAATTTGTCTGAGTCCGCGCTCGCCCTCAGCGACGGCGAGGCGATTGGCGCGCAGGCCTGGGATGCGATGGTGCTGGCCCGGCCAGAGGGCAACCTGCTGCAAAGCTGGACCTGGGGGACCTTGCAGTCGCGATTTGGCTGGACGGTGGAACGACTGGCCTTCCATCACGGCCGGAGTGGGGTCTGCTCGCTGCAGCGCTCGCGCAGTCTCCTGCCCGGCGGCGCCGTCTACTACGCGCCGCGTGGACCGGTCGTCCTCGAAGCCGAGCGGCTGCCGGCGCTCGACGAGCTCGAGCGCCACGCCCGCGCCGGCCATGGCCTGGTGCTGCGCGTCGAGCCCAACGCGCGCTCGGGCGATGAATGGCCCGCCTTCTTCGAAGGCCGCGACTACCGCAAAGGCAAGTCGATCCAGCCGGAAGCCACCCGCCTGCTGTCGATCGACGTCCCGCCAGAACAGCTTCGTGCGGCCTTTAAACCCAAGACCCGCTACAACCTGTCGCTCGCCGAGCGGAAGGGCGTCACCGTCCAGCGTAGCCGCGATGTTGCGACCTTCGCGCGGATGGCCCAGGACACCGCCAGGCGCCAGGGGATTCACCTTCCCGGCGTCCCCTACTACCAGACCTGCCTGGACCTCTTCGAACCACGCGACGAGGTTCGCCTCTACCTTGCCTTCCACGAGGGTGATCCGCTGGGTGGGATCATGGTCTTCCGCTTCGGACAGACCGCCTACTACCTCTTTGGCGGCTCCACCGACCTCAAGCGCGAGTTGATGCCCAACTACCTGCTCCACTGGCAGGCGATTCTCGACTTTCGCGCGCTGGGTTGCGACACCTACGACTGGTGGGGCATTCCCGAGGAGCCGGCGCCCGACCATCCCTGGTTTGGCCTTTATCGCTTCAAGACCGGATTCGGCGGGGAAACGGTTCGCTACGTCGGCCTCTACCAGCGCGTGCTCCGTCCAGGGCCCTTTCGGCTGGAAGCCGGTTTGCAGCAATTGAAAGCCCGGATACGCCCCCCTATACTGCGGTGACATGGCGCGGGAACGCACGCTGTCGGACCAGGCGTTTGAACAGTTTCCGCAGGCCCTGGTCGTCGTCGACCGGGAAGCCACCGTGCTCTCGATCAACGCCGCCGCGGAGGTGCTGACCGGCTGGCACCGAGCCGATGCGGCCGGGCGCCCGGCCGCCGATATCCTCGAGGTCCGAACGGAGACCGGGGTCAACCTCTGCGCGCCCAACGGAGCGCTGCGCCGAACGTTGCGACTGGGCACCGGGGTCAACACGCACTTCGCGTTTCTCTTCCGGCTGCGCACCAGCGACGACCCGGTCCGCGTCGCCTACTCGGTCTCCGCGTTGCGTAGTCGCGGAAAGACGCCCGATGGGGCGGTGATCGCCATTCACGACGTCACGCCCGAGCTCGAAACCATCGAAGCGCGGGACGCGCTGATGCTGGCCGCCTCGCATGAGCTGAAGACACCGCTGACCACGCTCAAAGGCCTGAGCGAGCTCCTGCTCGACTTCGAGCTGACCGAGGCACAGCGGCGCGAGCTCCTCCAGGATCTGCACGGCCAGGCGGACCGGATGGAGCGATTGATCGGCGACATCCTCGCCGTCAGCCGGATCGACTCCGGGCGGGTGTCGGTCGATTTCTCACGGGTCGACGTCAAGCCGATCGTGAAGCATGTTTGCGAAGAGGTCCGGCCGATGCTTGGTGGGCGGAGTCTCACCTGCCGGGTCCCCGACGATCTGCCGCCGGTTTTCGGCGAGGCGCGCAAGCTCCACCAGATCCTGGTCAACCTTCTCAGCAACGCCATAAAATATTCGGAGCCCGGCACCCGGATCAAGCTCAATGCGCGAGCCGAGCAGGCGGCGGTGAGGTTCGAGGTCTCAGACCAGGGGGTCGGAATCCGCAAGGAACATCTGCCACGCCTCTTCGAAAAGTTTTATCGCGCGGATGATCCGGCCGTCCGTCGCGCGTCGGGCACCGGGCTGGGTCTCTACATCGTGCGCAACCTGGTCACCATGCTCGGCGGCCAGGTCCACGTACGCAGCGATTATGGAAAGGGCAGCGTCTTCATCGTGACGGTGCCCCGCGCCGAGACCACCAATGCCGGCGCGGCCAGGCAGCGCCGTCGCACGCTCAGCTCGGCTCGAACGCCGGCGCGGATTGCCGCCGGAGCCGGCTGATGCCACCCGCCAAGAAGATCCTGATCGTCGATGACGAAGCGATGATTCGGAAGGCGATCCACCTCGCCCTGGAAAAAGAGGGCTACGAGGTCGTCGAGGCGGAGACCGGCGGCGAGGCGTTGCGCCGCCTGGACGTCAGCAAGCCCGACCTGATTCTCCTTGACGTCATGCTGCCGGATGTGTCCGGCTTCGACGTCTGCCGGGACATCCGCAAGGCCGGGCTACGCGTGCCGATCATCATCCTCAGCGCCAAGACGGAGGAGATCGATGTCGTCGTCGGCCTCGAGATTGGCGCCGATGACTACATCACCAAGCCGTTTCGGACCCGCGAGCTGCTGGCGCGCATTGCTGCCCACCTCCGCAAAGCGCGCCAGGAAGAAGAGGCCGTCAACCAGGGCCGCCTGGAGTTCAAGGACCTGGTGATCGACCTCAACGAGCGCCGCGTCTTTCACGACGGCAGCGAGGTGATGCTGACACACACCGAGTTCGATTTGCTGGCCTTCCTCGCCGCCAATGCCGGCAAGGTGCTCTCCCGCGAGAAGATCCTCAATCACGTCTGGGGCTACGAGTATCCGATCGAGACCCGCGTCATCGACGTCCATATCCGCAACCTGCGCCGGAAGATCGAGGTCGATCCCTCGCATCCTTTCTTTATCCTGGCGGTGCCCGGTATCGGCTACCGCTTCACGAGCGCCGGCAAGCTCAGCTAGTCGTCGTCACGAGGCGGCGACGCCGGTCGCCGGTCGTAGCTCCTGGTAGAGCATGAGCAGCTGGTCCAGGTTGTTGGCGAGGCTGTAGCGCTCGAGGGCGCGAGCCCGCGCCCGTCGTCCTAGCTCAGCGCGGAACTCCGGATAGTCGATCAGCGTCCGGAGGGCCAGCCGAAGCTGGCCCTCGAGGTCCTTTAAGTCGATGACCAGTCCCGCGCCGCGCAGGGCTTCGCCGTCCGACCCGACATCGGTTGCGACCGCCGCCACGCCGCACGCCATCGCCTCGAGCAGGGATAACGACAGCCCCTCAACCATCGAGGGCAAGACGAAGATATCCATGGCGCGCAGCATGTCGATCCGGGCCGCCTCGTCCAGCACCTGACCGGTGAAGATCACGCGGTCGCTGGCGAAACGGCGCGCCAGCCGGCGTCGGTCGCTGCCACTGCCGACCAGGAGCATCCGGACATCCTCCGGGGCGTCGAGATCCTGAAAGGCGCGCAGCAGCGCGTCGACGTTCTTCTCCGGATCGAGACGTCCGAGGTACCCGATCAGGGTGGCGGCCCCGGCCGTCTCTCGATACGCGCTCGGGCCAGGCGCGTACTTTTGGACATCGACACCGTTGGGGATGACCGCGATGTTCGATTCGGGCACACCGTAGTGGGTAAGGAGCGCCTTCTGCTGCTCGGAAAAGATGACGACGCGGTCGTAACTCGCAAGCGATTGCGAGTAAAAGCGATAGAGCGCGGTGCTGATCCCTTGCCAGAGCGAGAAGCGGGAGTCGTAGGGGACGTGAAAGGTGGCGACGACCGGCAGACCCAGCTCGTGACAGAGCTCGGGGAGCCCGAAGTCGATCAACGTCGAGAAGCTCAAGCTGACGTGGACGAGGTCGACGCGCTCGCGGCGCAGGAGCTCGGTGATGGTGCGCTTGGTCCGGGGCGAGGAGATGATGTACCGGTGGCTGCTCGTCAGCGACTTGAGCTTGAGTGTGTCGTCGGCGGCCGCGTCCAGGTCTCCGTGGTGGACAAAGAAGACCTTGACCCCACGGGCGCGCAGGCCCGCGACCGCTTCACGTGAATAGGTCAGCAGGCCGTCACCCGACCGCCCGCTTTGATGGCCGAGCCAGGCCACCCGCAGGGGGCCGGCCATCATGAGGCGACCTCCTCGAGCAACACCTGAAGGAAAGGCCGATTAGGGAGTTCGGGGTGCGGGATCGTCAGTCCCGGCTCGTTCACGACCCGCTCGTCGTAGCGGAGGATGTCGATATCGATCTCCCGCGGGCCCCAACGCACGCGGGCCTGGCGGCCGAGCTCGGCCTCGAGGCGCTTGATGGTCGTGAGCAGCGCGCGCGGCTCGAGCTCGGTCTCGACTTCCAGCACCTGGTTCAGGAAGCGGGGTTGCGTGAGGACGCCGACCGGTTCGGTCTCGGTGACCGCTGAGGCCCGGATGATGGCGATCCCGGTGCGCTCAAGCGAATCCCGGGTCGCCAGCAGGTACCCGGCGCGATCCCCGAGGTTGCTGCCCAGCGCGAGCCAGGCCCGGGTCATGCGCCGGCCCCTCGCACGATCGCATCGGCCATGCGGGCCACCCGGACCATCGCTTTGACGTCGTGCACCCGGACCACGTCGGCGCCCCCGGCGATGCTCAACGCGACCGCCGCGGCGGTTCCCTCGAGCCGGTCGTCGACGGGCAGGTCGAGCGTCTTCCCGATGAACGATTTCCGCGACGGGCCGATCAGGATCGGACAGCCGAGCGCTCTGAACTCTGGGAGCCGGCGAATGATTTCCAGGTTGCCGTCGCGCGTCTTGCCGAACCCGATCCCGGGGTCGACCAGGATCCGGTCATGATCGATGCCGGCTCGGCTGGCCAACGAGAGACTCTCCTCGAGCCCGGCCCGGATGTCCGTCACCAGGTCTTTTCCGGCAGGCGTCGACCCGTTGTGCATCAGGATCACCGGAACCCCGGTTTCGGCGACCGCCGCCGCCATCGTGGGATCTCGCCGCAGCCCGAACACGTCGTTGACGAGGCGGGCCCCGGCCGCCAGCGCCCGACGCGCGACCTCTGATTTATAGGTATCGATGGAGACGGGGATCGTCACCGCGGCGCTGATCGCCTCGACGGCGGGGATGACACGGGCGAGCTCGTCCTCCTCCGCCAGACCCGGGCCGGCCCAGGTTTCGGGCCGGGTCGACTCCGCGCCGACATCGATCAGATCGGCGCCGTCGGCTTCCATCTGCCGGGCTCGCGCCACCGCCTGGTCCACGCGCGTGATGCCGTCGCCCGAGAAGGAGTCGGGGGTGACGTTGACGATGCCCATGATGTACGTCCGCGAGCCCCAGTGGAATGCTGATGAGCCAATGCGAAGGGGATCGCGGCGCAGGCTGACCACCAAGGGCTGAGCGTAGCATCACCTCCGTGAAGCTGAGCCAATTGCTTGTGGGCGTCCCCATCACGGAGGCGCCGCCAGCGGATCCGGACGTCACGGGCGTCTGTTACGACTCACGACGCCTCCGTCCCGGTGACGGCTTCGTCGCGATTCCCGGTGAGCACACCGACGGCCATCGCTACGTCGAAACGGCGCTGCGCGACGGTGCGGCGGTGGCGGTGGTACAGCGGCGCGTTGGCACCGCCTGGCCGCAGGTCGTGGTCGCCGATACGCGCCTTGCCCTGGCATTGATCTCGAGCGCCTTCTTCGGGCATCCGACCCGGGCCATGGTCGTCATCGGCGTCACCGGGACGGACGGAAAAACCACCACCACGACCATGATCCAGCAGATGTTGCTTAGTACCGGCCGGCGGGCCGGCTCGATGAGCACGGTCGACATCCGTGTCGGTGGCGAGGTGAGCGCCAACGAGTCGAGGCAGACCACGCTGGAAGCACTCGAGATCCAGGAGCAGCTGGCGCGGATGCGCGACGCGGGGATCCAGGACGTGGTCATCGAGACCAGCTCGCATGGGCTCGCCCTGGAGCGGGTCGCGGGTTGCGATTACGACGTCGCGGTCTTCACCAATATCGCGCACGAGCATCTCGACTTCCACCGCACGATCGAGGCCTACCGCGAAGCCAAGGCCCAGTTGATCGACATAACCGCCGCCAGCGCGGTGAAAGGACTGGCCAAGACGGCGGTGCTCAACCGCGACGATCCAAGCTACGCCTATCTCGTTAACCGGCCGATCGCGCAGCGAATCTCGTACGGGGTCCAGATGGACGCTGACCTGAAAGCCAATCGGGTCGAGGCCTCGACCAAGGGACTGCAGATCGCGGCGACCACCCCCCTCGGTGCGCTCGACCTACGCCTTCCGGTCAGCGGTCGATGGAATGCGTCCAACGCGCTGGCCGCCGCGGCGACCGGGATCGCGCTGGGGCTCTCACTCGATGAGATCCGCCGGGGGCTGGAAAGCTTTTCGGGGGTCAGCGGGCGGATGGAACGGGTCGACCTCGGTCAGCCCTTCACCGTCATCATCGATTACGCGCACACGCCGCAGAGCCTGGAAAAGGTCCTGCGCGAGCTACGGCCCGTCACCACCGGCAAGCTGATCGCGGTCTTCGGCAGCGCCGGCGATCGCGACCGGGAGAAGCGGCCGTGGATGGGCGAGATCGCCGCGCGGCTGAGCGACTACGCCGTCTTCACCAACGAGGATCCCCGCGAGGAGGATGCCGGGACGATCCTCAACGACATCGCCGCCGGCGCGGAAGAGGTCGGCTGGAAAGAGGGCACGAACTACGCCCGCATTGAGGACCGGTCGGCGGGCATTGCCCATGCCGTCCAGCGGGCCGGGTCCGGCGATACCATCCTGCTCGCGGGCAAGGGACACGAGCGGAGCATCCTGATCGGACGCGGCAAACAGCCCTGGGACGAACGCGCGGCGGCCGAGGCAGCCATCCGCGGGGTCCGCGCCTAGCCCAAGCCCGGCGCGGGAACCAGCAGGGCTCGGCAAGCGTATAGATTCGCAGGAAGCAACTCGGGTGGAGGGCCGTCCACTGGAGGAATCACAACTCGTCGATCGGGCGCGTTCGGGCGATGTCAACGCTTACGAGCAACTTGTGGAGCGATATTCAACCATGGCTTTTCGAACCGCCTATTTGATCGCGGGCTCCGAGGCGGACGCGCAGGACGCCTGCCAGGAAGGTTTTACGAAAGCGTTCCGCGCCCTTTCGCGCTTCCGGCCCGGTGCGCCGTTTAAGCCCTGGGTGCTGCAGATCGTTGCCAACGAGGCGCGCAACCAGCGCCGCAGCCTCAGCCGGCGCACCGACCTCTCTTTGCGTGTCGCCGACCAGCTGGGCACGGGCGGTGCGGCCCCATCACCCGAACGCCTGGCCGAGGCTACGGAGGAGCGCGCGCAGCTCCTCCGTGCCGTCAACAGCTTGCGCCAGGAGGATCGGCTCGTTGTCGCCTGTCGGTACTTCCTGGAGTTGTCCTCGGAAGAGACGGCGGACGTCCTGGGCTGGCCGCAGGGCACCGTGAAGTCGCGACTATCGCGCGCGCTCGATCGGCTTCGGGAACAGCTAGGAGAGCGGGATGCCTGACCTCGAAGCGCGACTGCTGGCGCTTGGTCGGGATCTCGAGTACCCGAACACCCCTGATCTCGCGGCCTCCGTTGGCGCCCGGCTTGCGCGTCCCGCGGTCCGCCGTTTCGATTCCCGCTACCTGGCCATCGCGGCCGCCATCCTGATCGTCACCATTGGAGGCCTGCTGGCCTTCCCGGCCACTCGGGATGCGATCGCCGGCTTCTTTGGCTTGCGGGGCGTCCTCATCGAGCGGGTCCCGAGCCTGACAACGCCGACCGCTTCCCCGGCCGGTTCTCTCGCCCAGCGGCTCGCGCTTGGCCGCCAGGTCAGCTTTGGCGAAGCGCAAGCGGCCCTCCCGTATACGATCGCCTACCCGCAATCGCTCGGGCCGCCGGACGCCGTCTTCCTCCTCCAGCCGGCGGAGCGTCAGGGCGTGGCGCTCGTCTGGTCGCCGCGCGCCGATCTGCCTTTGACCGCCGAAACGGGCGTCGGCGCGCTCCTGATCGAGTTTCCAGGGAAGGTCCAGCCCGACTTCTTTATAAAGATGCTCGGCCCTGATGCCACGCTCGAATCCGTCCGGGTCGGCGGCAATGCCGGCTACTGGATCAGTGGGAGGCCGCACGACTTTGTCTTCCTCGACCCGCATGGCGATCCGCAGCAGGATAGCTTTCGGCTGGCAGGCAATAGCCTCGTCTGGAACCAGGGGACGCGCTTGATCCGGATTGAGTCGGCCCTCGGCAAAGATCAAACGCTCGCGCTCGCCAACGGCACGCACTAAGGGCCCGGCCGGTCGGGAACCGACGGGAGCCGAGCGGTGTAGTAAGGGCCGGAGGGTCAATCATGAAAACACTCAACGGGCTTGTTGCGGCGACGGCGGTTGCATCGATCGCGCTGACCGGCTGCGGAACCAACGGCGTGACGACGTCCGCAAAAACGGGGCAATCCGGCTACCGGCTGTTTGCCGTGGACATGCGGCGTGAAGGGGCACCGATCAGCGTGCTCGACGCCGCCAGTGGCCGGGTCGAACGATCCCTCCCGCTTGGCACCCCCTCACCGGACTGGTCGCGCCTCTATGCGCTGACTCACGACAAGCAGCGGACGACCGTACAGGCGGTTGACACACACACGGGCAAGGTAGCCTCGCACGTCTCATTCGACGGCTGGTTCGACCTTCCGATTGCTTCCCCCACGGGCCAGACGGGTGGGCTCTCGCCGAATGGGCAGTGGCTGGTGCTCCAGGGCTCGGGCGAGGCGAAGCAGACGAGCTTCATGCTGGTGGTCACTGCATTCAACCAGGCCCCGCGGCGCATCGTCCTGCCAGGCGACCTCTCCTTCGATGCCGTCAGCAACGATGGGAGTCGCCTCTACCTGATCGAGAGTCTCGCGAAAACCCAACCCGGCCATTACCGGGTCCGGCGCTACGACGTTGCCACTGGCTCCCTCAATCCGACCATCATCGTCGACAAGCGGGAGATCTTGAGCGCCTCGATGACCGGCACCCGGATTTCCGGCGTGTCGGCGCCCGACGGCAGCTGGCAATACAGCCTCTACATCAACGAGAAAACCGGCCCCTTCATCCACGCGCTGAGCCTCGACCAAACCTTTGCGTGGTGCATCGATCTTCCGGCAGGCGGTACCCAGCAGGAGCAGGTGATGTGGTCGTTGGCCATCACGGCTGACGGCAGCCACCTCTTCGCGGTGAACCCCGCGTTGGGCAAGGTTGCCCGCGTCGACATCACGGGGGACGGGCCGTCGAATGAAATCAGCCAGGTGGCATCGTTCACGCCGCCGGTGCGCCAACAATCACAGGCGTCCGCCCTTTTCACCGACGCCCTCGCCAAGGGCGTTCAAATCGGCTCTGCGGCCGTGGCTCCCGATGGGAAAACGCTCATCGCCATTGCCGATGCCGGGACCATCGCCATTGAGCTGCCGAGCCTCAAGCCGATCCGGACATTGTTCAGCGACGAGGGCGTTGAGAGCGTGGTGATGAGTGACGACGGCGCAAAGCTGTTCGCGTCGTCCTGGAGTGGCTCAACCTTGCTCGAAATCGATCCGACAACCGGGAAAGCCCTGGCGACGCTCCATCTGACCACCACCTACGTGTTGTACCGAGCCCAGCGCCGGTAATCGACGTTGGAACCCCTTTATCGGCGAGCCAACACGATCAGCTTCGTGTCCGTGAATGAGACGACGGCGCCGTTCCGGGTCACGATGTCCAACGCCGCCATTGGCGCGGACGGCGCACGCGCGAACCGCTCGCGCACCATGGCCATGGTGGCGGCGTCCTCGCCGCCCCGTTCCAGCCAGGGCTCAAACGGATGAGCCTTGCGGACCATTGCGCTGCGTTCAACCGTGAACCCCTGCGACTGAATGCGTCGGACCCACTCTGCCTTGTTCAGCGTGTGACGGTGGGTTGGATCGCGCAGCGTTTCGACCCCGTGCAGGAAGTTGGCGCTTTCGGCATCGTCCGGGGCAACTGTGTCAACGAAGATGAAGCGACCGGATGGCTTGAGCACGCGCCCGACCTCACGGATCGCGAGGTCAAGGTCGTCGAAATGGTGCGCCGCCAGCCGGGTCGTCACGATGTCAAAGCTGCCGGCCTCAAAGGGCAACGCCTCCGCTGACGCTTTGATGTAGTCGGCGTTCGTCTGCCCGGCCTGCTGGAAGACTCGCCGCGCGGCATCGAGCATGGCGCCGACCGGGTCGGTCAGGACAACGTTCGCCACCCTCGGCGCCATCGCCAGCGCCATGTGGCCGGCCCCGGCGCCGATGTCGAGGACCCGATCGGTTCTCTTCGGCGTGGCGAACTCGACGGCGACCCGCAGCTCATCGCCAGACTTGTGCTCGCCGGTCGCGTACTGCTCCGCCGCCCGTTCCCAGCGTTGTGCCGACACCTGCCTAGCTTAGCGAGACGCTGTCCAGAACCTGTCTGACCAGGGGTGACGAGGGATCGTTGGTCAGGAAATAGAACTCGTAGTCGCGAGTGGCCGTGTGCACGAAGACGGACGCCTGGTAGGGCCAGCCTTGATCCGCGCGGGCCCAGGCGGTCGGAACCTTGCAGGTGTCGAGGGCGACTCGCGCGACCTGCTCCACCACGGTGTAGTTCCAGACCTGGATGGTCGCGTTGTGGTCCTGGACCGGCGCGAGATCGAATCGGACGGTGGCCGGTACGGGAAGTGGCACGGTACCGGTATTTGAGGTCTGGACCGTCAGGACGGGAAGATCGTCGCCGGCGCGTGTCACCGTGGTTAGTGACGGATCGGTGCTCTTCGAAACCAGATCCTGTGGGAGCATCAGAGCCCAGCCGGTCCCGCTCACCGGATGGAGTGGCGTGGTTGCCATGAAGTCGGCGCGTACGAATCCGAGCTGGCTCCCGATCTTGACCTGGTACCAGGGATCGCCGGCGGCGTCCGTGACGCGGCGATCAGCCACCGCCTGCGTGCCCTGGGAAAGGGTGGCGAGACGCGTGCTCGACGCGGAGGCGGCCGACCTGAGGTTGACGCCGAGGGGGATGTTCACCCACACCGGGGTTGGAAATGCCGGCGCCGCGACCGACGCCGTCGCGGCTGGCGATTTCGGCATTGGGAGCGATGCCGGACAGCTGCTTGGCGATGGGTGCGGATTGGCGGTGGCGCTGGGTTGAGGCCGGCTCGCCACGGCGGGAGTCTTTAGAAAAGACGTCAGCGGCCCAACCAGCAGGAAGGCCGCGACAGCGCCGACAACCATCAGGGGGATCAGGCGGAGAGCCGACCTCATATGGTTACAACGCCCTCGCGGGGGTGAAGTTACGCCAGCGGCCTTCGGTTCGGCACGCCGACCCGTCGAGGATAGGCAGGGGGAGTGGGCGCGACCTTCTCGACCTCGAGGGTAAAGTCCTTATCGGTCGGTCCGCGCCGAAGACGGGGTGGGCCACCGCCGAGCAACCGGGCCACCCCAGCAAGGGACGCTGGATCGAGTTCGCTGACTTCCGCAAGCAGGTCTCCACCAGTTCTAACGAACGGCAGGGCCAGCTCCAGCAGAATCGGGGGCTGGGCCACGGCGCGTGAGATCGCCCGGTCGAAGTGCTCTCGCAACTCGGGCTCCCGTGCCAGGTCCTCGGCCCGCCCGATCAGAACCTGGATATTTCGCATGCCGAGCGTGGCGGCCACGTGCATCAGAAAGGCGCACTTACGGGCGTTCGCCTCCAGCAGGCTGAACTGGACGGCCGGCAGGCGAAGTGCCAGCGGAACCGCCGGCAGCCCCCCGCCGCTTCCGATGTCGATCACGTTCGTGACGCCATTCCAGGTCACCTCGAGCAACCGATGCGCATCGGCGATGTGGGCCTCGACCGCGTCCATGGTCCGCGCGCCGGTCAGGTTGACGGTACGGTTCCACTCCAGCAGCAGCCGGGCATACTGCTCCACCGGCTTCGGCACCTCCTTACAATAAGCAGGTGCCGATCTACGAGTTTTCCTGTCTGAGCTGCCGCCACACGTTCGACGTCTTCGGCACCTACGCCAGCCGGGACGCCCGGCAGGTCTGCCCGTCCTGTGAGGGCACCAACACTAAGGCGCTCTTTTCGACCTTTGCCGTGACCGGCACCGCGACCTCCACGAAATCCACCGGGGCCAGCGCCGGCGGGTGCGGTTGCGGTGGAGGCTGCGCCTGCTCTAACTGAGCGACCCGGAGGCCTTCCGCTGGACAGCCGCTTAGGTTTGCCTCATCATGGCGCCGTGGCAACCGCTGGGACGCCGGTTCGCCTTCGGCCGATGCCGCTGGGGGAGCTCCTCGACGAGACCTTCAAGCTCTACCGCCGGCATTTCTCGGTCATCGCTGGGGTGGCCCTCGCCGTTATCCTCCCCGGACTGATCGTCACGCTCGTCTCGGGGTCGTACCGGGCTAACCCGTTCACCTACCTGCAGCAAATTGCCCAGAACGCGAACGATCCGGCCGCGCTGCAACGGATCCAGTCCCAGCAGCAGCAATTCAGCTCGTCCCCGCTCTACCTGCTGAGTTTCCCGATCACGCTGCTCCTGCTTCCCTTCAGCGTCGGGGCAGTCTACTACGCGGCTACCGCGTTCGCCGCCGGCTCGGTGGAGACGATCGGCTCGGTCCTGATCGGCACCCTTCGTCGTTACTTCGGCCTGTTCGGCGTCCTGATCATCGCCCTGTTGGTGGGGGTAACCGCCGCCCTGATCATCACCATCCCGGTCGTCATCTGGATCGAGGTCCGTTGGGCCGTCGCGTTTCCGGCGCTGCTGGCCGAACGCGTCGGGCCGACCCGGGCCCTCGGACGCAGCTGGGCGCTGGTCAAGGGAAACTGGTGGCGTACGCTTGGCATCCTGATCGTGGTCTCCATCCTCGTGAGCATCATCCAGGCGGCCCTGGGCGCCCTGCTCGGCGGCATGGCGGCCCTCATGCCCGGCTTGACAACCGACTTCCGGGCCGGTCTCGTCACGGTGGTCACCGCGCTGGTCAGCGCCATCGTCGGGGCGATCAGCCCGATTGCGATGACCATGCTCTATCTCGACCTCCGGGTGCGCAAGGAAGGGGTCGACCTCGACCAGCTTGCCCGGCAAACCACTCCAGGCGCTGCTCCGGCGTAAAGTGAGTCCGGCCCGGGCCGGACTCCTGGTCCTTGGCTCGCTGCTGATCGTGGTCGTGCTCGCCAGCCGGCCGGTCGCGGCGAGCGAGGCGGACGATTACACCAATGCGATCCACCGGGCGCTGACCCTGGTGCAGTTTGCCGAGCGCGGTGACGCGCCTTCGCGTGACCAGGCGATCAGCGTTCTCACCACGGCGACCGGCAACACCCAACCGGAGATCCTCGCCGACCTGCGGGCCGAACCGCCGCGCCTGGTCCTGGCCGACCAGCGGCTCACGGCGCTCTTCACCACGCTGCAGGCACGGGTCGACACCCCGGATCCGACCCTGGCGGCGGAGCGTCTCCACCAGATCCTCGCATCGTCGCGCTATGCCGGCCTGACCACCCAGCCGACACTCCTCGACCAGATCCGGCAAACCATCCAGAACCTCATTCGCGATTGGCTGCTATGGCTGGGCGCCTCCAGTACGCACCTCGGAATCCCGATCCTCCTGGTGCTGGCGCTGACGATCATCGGCATCGTCGTGCTTGTGTTACGCAGCGCGCTGAGCCCGGTCGGGCGAGAGCCCGGACGACGCCCGACGGCAGCGGTTCACCGTCCCCCGACCGATTTCTTTATGGAGGCCGACCGCCTGGCGGCAGCCGGTGATTACCGTGCCGCCCTCCGGATGCTGGCCGCCGGGGTCGCCGTTGGGATAAGCGGCGAGCACACCTGGGCGCGGAGTCCGTTTACGGTGCGGGAGCTGTTTGCCCGATCGCCCCGGGCCGAATCCCTGCGGCCCCTGCTGCTCTCCTTCGAAGAAGGGATCTACGGGCACCGTCCGGTCGATGCGTCCGTCTACGCGCGGGCGGTCGAGGCGGCGGCTCCCTATCGGCGGGAGGTCGCATGAGGAGACGGGGCTGGGTGGTGCTCGGCGGGCTCGTCCTTCTGGTTGCCGTGTTCGTGTTCCTCCGTGGCCCGGCGGGGAGAGGCGACTCCCCCGAGCACCGCTCCGACAGTGATGCCGCGAACGGCACCTCGGCGCTTCGGCTCTATGCGGCGGCCCTGGGCCATCCGACCGGCACGGTCGAAGGCGACTTCACGCTGCCGTCAAGTCCCGCCCTGTTGTTCGTGTTCAGCCCACTCCAGACCAGCGGCTTCAGTTTTGCCGAGGCCCAGCAGCTCAACACCTGGCTATCGGCGGGCGGGGTCCTCGTCTATGCGGACGAGACCGCAGAGCCGCAGCTCGACACCCAGTTCGGCCTCCAACGGACCACAACCGCGTCCTCGGGCAATGGACCTACGTCAAGGACTGCCAGCGCTTCGGCGCCGATTTTCGGAGGGGTCACGCAGGTCTCTGGTGGCGACCCGACGGAAAGATTCGTCCCAGCGCCGAGCCAGGTCCCGGTGCTTCGAAACGACGGCAAGGAAGTGATCGCCGTACGGACGGCGGTCGGCCAGGGCCAGCTCGTTGCCCTGACCGATCCACTCATCCTCTGTAATGGCTACCTCGGCCAGTCCGACAATGGCCGGTTTGCGGCTGACCTGATTGCCCTGGCGCCGCCCGGGAGTCGCGTCCTGTTTGACGAGTTTCACCACGGGGCGGCGGCCGCCGGCTCCCCCGAGACGGCCTGGATGACGACGCCGTGGGGTGCCGGGCTGCTCTGGGGGGTGTTGATCATCTTCGTGGGGGTCGCCCTGCGCGGGCGCGCCTTCGGGCCGCAGCTCACGCTCGCGCCCGGACGCGACCGATCGACGGCGGAATACGCGGCCGCGGTCGGCGGCCTGCTGCACCGCACCGGTGCTCGCAGCGTTACCCTGCAGACGCTGGTCCAGGCGACCCGTCGCGCCATCACGGAGCGCGTCGGTCTTGGCGCCGGCGTCCCCGTTGATCGCTTCGAGGAGGCGATCAGCCGCCGGGCACCGGGCGTCAGCCGGGAGCTGAGTCAGATCGAGGGCAGTCTTTCGCAAGCTGCCGCCAGTGAGGCATCCGTGATGCAAACCGCCCGACGCCTACACGAGCTCGCCTATCCACTAGCATCCAACGTCAGCGGGAGGGAGTCCGGATGAAAGCCGCCGAGTTTTATCACGCGTTTCGAACCGAGGCGGCCAAGGCGGTCGTCGGCCAGGATGACGCGGTGCGCCTCTGCGCGCTCGCCGTCATGGCTCGAGGCCACGTGCTGCTGGAGGGCGTGCCCGGCGTGGGCAAGACCTTGCTCGCCAAGACGGTGGCCCGCCTGATGTCGGTCCAGTATGGTCGGGTCCAGTTCACGCCGGACCTGATGCCCGCCGATATCGTCGGGACGGCGATCTATGACCTGCAGTCGCGATCGTTCCGGGTCCGCCAGGGGCCGATCTTTACCAACATCCTGCTCGCCGACGAGATCAACCGGGCGCCGGCCAAGGTGCAGTCGGCGCTGCTGGAAGCGATGGAGGAGCGCGGCGTCAGTCTCGAGGGCCAGCAGTTGCCCCTTCCAGACCCGTTCATGGTCCTCGCCACCCAGAACCCGATCGAGTATGAGGGGACCTACCCGTTGCCCGAAGCGCAGCAGGACCGGTTCCTCTTCAAGGCCGTGCTCGGTTATCCCACACCCGAGCAAGAGCTCGAGGTGCTTTTGCGCTGGGATTCGGGCGTCGAGCTGAAGGATCCGGCGGCCGCGGGGGTCCAGCCGGTGATCGATACGGCGACGATCACCGAATGCCGCAACGAGGTGTCGAAGGTGACGGTTGACGAGAAGCTGCGCCGATACATCATTGAGCTGGCCGTCGCCACCAGGCAGTCCGCCGAGCTGGTCCTCGGGGCCAGTCCGCGCGCCGAGGTCTTACTCCTGCTGGCCTCGAAAGCCGCGGCTGCGTTCGATGGGCGCGATTACATCACGCCCGATGACGTCAAGGGCCTGCTGCGCCCCACCTTCCGTCATCGATTGCTGTTGCGGCCGGAGGCGGAGGTCGGTGGCCAGACCGCGGACAGCGTCCTCGACGCGATCATTACCCGCGTTACGCCGCCGCGCTGATGTCGCTGTCGCCGCAACCGCGCCTCCTCGGCGCGCTCTGCCTTGGCGCGTTCCTGGTCCTCCTCGTGCTGCTGAGTCCGCTGTTCTGGCTGGTCGTGATCGCCTATCACGTCTCGCTCGTGGCGGTGGTGGTGGCCGACGCGCGGCAGCTGCCCGGTAAAAGAGGCTTTGCCGCCAGCCGGGTGCTGCCCCAACCGTTCTCGCTCGGTGAGCGCCAGGCGGTGCAGGTGGTGGTCGGGCATGCGACGGCCGCCGGGCTGCCCGGCGAGATCGCCGACCACGTGCCGGCTGACCTTCGCCCTGATGCCCGCGTCCTTTATGGCCGCTTCGATCGCGAGGGCTTCCTGACGGTCGAGTATGTCGTCGAGCCGCCGCACCGGGGCGCCTACCAGTTTGGTCCAGTCGACGTCCGCTGCTGGCGACCGGGTGGCTGGGTGTTGCGCCAGGTGCGAATCCCGGCCGGCGAATCGGCCGCCGTCTACCCGAGCGTACTGGCCATCAAGCGATACCAGCTGACCCTGCGGCGCGGCATGCCGCTGATGCAGGGGCTGCGACGGACCCGCCCACCGGGCGCCACCACCGCCTTCGCCGGCTTGCGCGACTACCTGGCCGGCGACGACATCCGGCGGATCAGCTGGAAGGCGACTGCCCGGCGCGACAGCCCGGTCATGATGGAGGTCGAAGCCGAACGCGGTCAGCAGGCAATCATCGCGCTCGACTGCGGCCGCCTGATGACGGCCCCCGCCGGGCTGCTGACCAAACTTGATCACGCGGTCAACGCCGCCCTGCTGCTCGCCTGGGTGGCGCAGAGCCAGGGCGATCGGGTCGGGATGGTCACCTTCGCCGATGAGATCCGGAAATTCGTGTCGCCGCAGCGTGGTTCGGCGCAGGTGAGCCACCTCAATCGGGTGCTCTACGACGTGAAACCCGAGTACACGGAGCCCGACTTTGGCGAGGCGTTCTCCCAACTGGCCTTCCGCCTGAACCGGCGGTCGCTCGTGGTCGTGTTGACCGATGTGCTCGATCCCGAAGCATCGCGAGACCTTGTCGCGCACGCCATCCGGCTCAGCCAGCGGCACCTGGTGATGGTCGTGGCGATGGCCGACCCCGAGGTCCTGGAAGCGCGGGATGCGCCGATCGATCGGGCTGCCCGCAGCTACGAATGGGCCGCCGCCGAGGAGCTGCTCTCCGCCCGCCGCGAGAGCTTCGACGCCTTGCGCAAAGGTGGAGTCCTCGGCCTCGACGTCGAGGCGGGCCGCCTCAGCCCAGCGCTCGTCGAACGATATCTCGAGCTAAAAGAGCGCGCGCTCCTCTAACCAAGTTCGAACTAGCGATCGGGCGACGTCAGTCGGGTGATCCCTGGATAGTGGCGGCGATTGAACGTTGCCAGCCGCTCGCCATATTGCACCACCGATGCGCCAATCAGCGCGTCGCCAAGTTCGAGGGCGTGGCTGCGGCGATACCGTCGCAGACGCTCACCCGCTAGCTCGCCGGTCATGGCGTCGACCGTTACGGCGTCAAGGCCGGCAAAGAGAGACGTCACTGCCTGCTCCTCCCCGGCGCGCATCCCTGCGCCGATCTCCGCTCGGCTAACGGGCGAAAATCGAAGCGCCTCGCCGGTTGACGCTTGCTCGGCTACCCAGCCGGCCGTGCGGGCGTTGCCGCGAAGGATCTCGATGAGTACGTCGGAGTCCAGGATCATCCCGCCAGATCATCGACGCGTCTGCCACGTCGCGTACGCCTGACATAGCGATCGGTCGGCCCCAGATCAGAACGGTTTTTCCACACGGCGAACGCACCGCTGCGCAGGCCTTCGACGAAGTCGGCATTCGGCGTGGCGGTGTAGCGGGCATCAATCGCTTCCCGGATCAAGTCCGAGACCGTGCGGTTCGTCCGCTTTGCCACGCGATCGAGCTTGCGACGTTGTCCGTCGTCTAAATAGATCTGGGTGCGTCGCATCATGATGTACGAAGCATACACCATGGGGGGGGCGCCGAACCGACCCGCATCCGCAGGAGCGAAGCTGTAACTTCCAGCCCGCGTTACCGTTGTGTCGATATATCCCCGTGGGAGGCGAACCTGGAGCCGCAGAGTCGGGAGTCGTTCGAAGCGCCGGTTCGGGAGTTCGAGGACCGCGTCCTCGGATACGCCAGGGCGCTTGTCCAGGACCAGGCGCGTGCCGAGCAGATCACCGAACGGGCCTTTGCCGCGGTCCTGACCGCGCCCGATCGTGGGCGGGCACTCGAGCCGAGGCTCGCCGCGGCGACGCGAAAGCTGGCAGGCTATAAGGCTGGCGGTCCGTTGCTGCCGACGCTCCCGGCCAGTGACTCCCGGGTTTCGCGCGATCTTCACCAACGGATCCTGGATACCGTCGAAGACCGCCAGTACACCTCGAATCCGGCGCGCTCCAGGCTGATCGCGGTCGGGATCGCCGTCCTGGTCGTCGCCGCGGTGGGCCTGGCGCAGCTGCAGCAGACGCGGTCTGACGCCCTCGCCGCGGCCGCGCCGACGATCACGGACCTGACGCCGTCGGCGGGCGCGACCGAGGTGGGGCTCGATGGCGTCTTCCGCGTGCAGTTCGGCCGCCGTCCGATCGGGACCCCGACCATCGCGCATCAGCCGCCCGATGGCCGGCAACACCTCTCGAGTTGGGATGGGACGACCCTGTTGGTCGACTACAGCGGCCTCCGGTATGGAGCCCGCTACGAGGTCGTCGTCGACGCCCAGGATCAAAGCACCCTGCACGACACCGGACACTTCCAGAAACGCTGGACCTTTGTCGCGGAGGGGCCGCCGCGTCTGGCAAGGACGGAGCCCGCGGACGGAGCCAAGATGGTGCAACGCTATGGCGTGCTCGCCGTGGACTTCACCCGGCGCCCACCAAGCGAGCCGGTTCTCAAACTCCAACCCTCGACGACCATCGGCTCAGGCTCGTGGAGCGGGTCGACCTGGACGGTTCGCTATTCCGACCTCCAACCGCTCAGCACCTATGTCGCCGACGTGACGGTCTCATCCGGCGATCCCACCGGCCGTATCCATCAGACGTGGCAATTCAGCGTCGAGCCGGGCGCGCCGCCGGCGGGCGTCCCGGTGGTGTGGTACTCGACGTCCAGCCCCTGGCAGTCACCGTCCAGCAATCCCACTCGGCTGGTCGCGCTCGACTGGACCGGTGCCATGGTTGGGACGCTCTACGCAAACGCGTTCGGCCGTCAGAACCCAGAGGGGTCATGGCTCTCGATGTTCGACGGGACGGGCGCGCTAGACCGGCAGGGCCACCTGGTGCCGGAACGATTGTTTGGCGGCGCGGTCTGGTCGGATGCGGGGAACCGGTACTGCAACATCGGCTTCGATCCCGCAAGGAACAACGCGACATCACCCCAGTGGCTGGAGACCGGCGCCATCGGTGGCAGTGTCCGGCGGGTCGCAACCCTGGGCACGACTCAGGGAGGTCAGGGCGGCTTCACCATTCTTTCCTGCAGCACCCTGAGCGATCGGGCCGTCGTCGGGGACCAGACCCAGGCCGGGTACCTTGACGTTCGCGTCATGGCCCTCTCGACGGGTCGAATTCTTTACAGCCACGCCTATGCCAACAATCCGCAAATGCTGGTTGGCTCGCGTGATGGTCGATACCTTGCCGAGAGCACCAATGGGTCGGGACCAGCGGCGACGGTGATCCATCGCCTGAGCGACGGGACCATTGTCGCGAGGTTCAGTGATCAACGGGTGGTCGCGTTCTCCTGGGACGGGTCATTGGTGATCACTGCGCCGTCGTGGGGGGAGCAGGTCCCCGGCGAGATCCAACTCGTGGATTGGCGCACCGGGGTGGTGCGCTGGCGTCTTGCCGGCAACCCGGCTGCGACGGGGCAGCTTCCCGTCTATGCGATGGCTCAGCCGAGTGGAACCGCGTTCATCGTCGGGGTGGGAAACCCTAATGCGAGCGGGGATGCGGATGGGCTTCTCCTCATCCAGGCAGACGGTCACGCCCAGAAAATCGTTAGCGGCGCGGTCTTTCCGGCGGGTTATTCTGGCTGAGGCCGGCCGCGTCCCACGAGCAGCAGGTACGCATAGAGCAGCACGCCTGAGGTGAGGCCGACGGCGACCTTGACCGCGGTCGGCGCCGTCGATGGGCTCAGGTTCCCTTCGATGATGCCGGCGATCACCAGCAGCGGCGCAAGCCCGGCGATGATGATCACCGACTTGCGTGAGGCAATCACCAGCGCGTCGCGACGCCGGTAGGCTCCGGGCATCACCAGCGCCCAGCCCATCATCAGCCCGGCGGCCCCGGCCGCCACCACCACCGAGAGTTCGATCACGCCGTGGCCAATGACGAAATCCAGCAGCCCGCCGCCGATGCCGTAGGCGCTTGTCAGGCCGAGCAGCCCGCCCAGCTGGATGCCGTTGGTCATCATCATGTAGATCGTCGGCAGCCCGGCCAGCACGCCGAAGGCGAAGGCGAGAATCGAAACCCGGATGTTGTTCGTCATGATCAGGCCGGACATCAACCCTCGGTCTTGCGCCGGGATCTGCGTCCAGAGCTGGCCGTTGCGCACGCCCTGCACGATCGGCGCCGGCACCAACGCGTAGGCGAGCTGCGGATCGAGGCGGACGGCGATGAAGGCGACGATCGCCGATCCGAAGAGCAGCGCCCCGGCGGCCAGCAGGTATGGACCGGAGGCCCGGTACGTCTGCGGTAGCGTGCGTGCGTAGAAGGTGGCGATCCGCTGCCCCAGGTTCCCGCCTTGCTGGTAGAGGGCTGCATGCCCGCGGGCGACGAGCCCGTTCAGATAGCCGGCCACCGGCTCCGTCGGCCAGTCGCGGCGGGCCCGCGCCAGGTCGGCGGTGGCCCGCCGGTAGAGGCCGGCGAGGGCGAGGACCTCGGTTGGTCTCAGTCCCCCGAAGCGGCCTGTGCCGGTCTTGCGCAGGAGCCCCTCCAGCCGTTCCCACTCGGGCCGGCGCCGGGTAACAAAATCGTCCGCGCGCATCTCATCAATGATGACGTAGCGCAGGACTGGGAGCTTGCCCGGCATTACACTGCTCACACTCGTGCAACCGCCGGACCAGTCGGACGACCTCGTGATCGCGACTCCGGAACGAGTCGCCTTTCAATACGAAATCGCGGGTATCGGTAGCCGGTTCCTGGCGCAGTTCGTCGATGTGGCGATCATCTCCGTCGGCATGTTCGTGATCTTTGTCGCCGCGACCGGGCTCGGCGCGCTCTTCAAGTCAGCCGAGACCGCGATCCTCTTCGCGTTGATCCTGGGCTTTGTTGTGGTGGCGGGATATTTCCTGGTGAGCGAGGCGGTGCTCTCCGGTCAGACGCTTGGCAAGCGGACCGTCCGCCTTCGGGTGGTCGGGGACCAGGGTCAACCGATCACGCTCGGCCAGTCCGCGATCCGAAACCTCGTCCGCTTCGTCGATTTCCTGCCCTTCTTTTACGGCATCGGCATCATCACGCTCTTCATCAACGGCCGGGGCAAGCGCCTCGGCGATTTCGCCGCGGGCACCCTGGTGGTCCGGGACCGGCAGCGGGTCAGTCTCTACGACCTGGCCAGCACCAGCTCGTCAGCCACGCCGCCCACCGGCGCCGTGGGCGCCTTGCCCGCGCCGGCCCCGTCGATCTGGGCGACCCCCGCCGACGCCGGAGCGACGCCGGCGGTCCTGGCCCAACTGCCGGCGGCCCCAGTCGACCAGGCGCTCCGCCGGCTGGTGGTCGCCTATGCCGCCCGTCGGGAGGAGCTACCGGCGGACCGTCGCCAGGCGCTGGCGCAAAGTGCGGAGCCCGCCTTGCGCCGGGCATTGCCGGACGTCGTGGCGACCGGAGGACCGCTGGCCGCCCTTGATCAGCTTGCGGAGCGTGAAGGGATCTCCCCGCTTCGACCGGTCGACCCCAATGCGCGGCGGGCGATGACCTGGGGCGTGGTCACCCTGGTCTTTTTCTGGATGCCGCTGATCGCCATCCCCACCGGGATCCTGTCGATCGTCCTCGCGCGCCAGGGCCTGGCCGCCATTCGCCAGGCGCCCGACCGGATCCAGGGTGAGGACCGCGCCCAGAACGGTCGCATCCTCGGCATCATCGGCCTCGCCATCTCGTCGATGCTGCTGCTGCTTTTCGTGATCGGATTTCTCTTGCGGGGCGCTTAGAGCTTCTTTCGGCCGGCGATCCCGGTCTGCACCGGATGCCACCATTCCACCCGTGGCTCGTTCAGGCGCCAGCACAGGAACACCGTTTCGCCGTCGCGTTGCGAGTAGAAGTCGATCAAGCCGCTGCTCGGGTCGCGCAGCACGATTCCCCAGGCCTCCAGTTGCTGGAGGTCGCGCTGCAGCGTTCGGGTCATCTCGCTCAGCCCCTTGCTTGGCAACCCGCCACCGTTGTGGGCGGCCTTCTCCTGCATCGCGACGACGGACTCGTCCTCGGCCAGGGCCCGCTGGTTGTCGCGGATCCGCTCGACCACAACCTTGACGGTGGGCAGGAGGGCGTTGGCCTCGGCAGGCGTGTAGAACCGCTCGGCCATCGGCCCCGTCAGGCGGCGGAGATGGGCGCCATGGTGCGCAGGCGGTTGACCATCCCGGGAAGGCGGTCGAGCAGGAGGTCGATGTCCTCGTCGGTGTTGCCCTTGCCGACCGACAGCCGAAGGCTCCCCAGGGCGCGATCCCGCGGGTAGCCGAGCGCGAGGATGACATGGCTGGGCTCGAGCGAGCCGGAGGTACACGCCGAGCCCGAAGAGGCCGCGATCCCCTCCATGTCGAGCTGCAGGAGCAGCGACTCGCCTTCAACCGCTTGGAAGAGGAAGCTGGCGTGATGGGGCAACCGCTTCACCGGATGGCCGGTCAGCTCGGCGCGCGGGATGCGGTCGAGCACGCCCTCGATCAGGCGGTCGCGCAGGCGGGTCAGGTGCTCGGTATTCTTGACCAGGTCCCGCTGGGCGATCATGAGCGCCTTCGCCAGGCCGACGATGCCGGCGACATTCTCCGTCCCGGCGCGACGGTTCCGCTCGTGCCCGCCACCCACGATCTGCGGCTGCAGGCGAACGCCGGAGCGCACGATCAGGGCGCCGACGCCCTTCGGTCCGTGCAGTTTATGGGCGGACATCGACAGCAGGTCGACGCCCAGCTCCTCGGCCGAGACCGGGATCTTGCCGGTCGACTGGACGGCATCCGTGTGGAAGTAGGCGTCACTGTGCTCGCGCGTGACCGAGACCAGCTCCGCGATCGGTTCGATGCTGCCGATCTCATTGTTCGCGGCCATGATGCTGACCAGGATGGTGTCCTTGCGCAGCGCGCGCCCGAGGGCCGCGGGATCGACGAGCCCGGTGCGGTCGACGGGTAGCCGGGTGACCTCGAAGCCGTCGCGCTCCAGCTCATCGGCCGAGCGCAGCACCGCATCGTGCTCGATGGTGGTGGTGATGACATGGCGCCCGCGATCGGCATTGCGCTGCGCGACGCCGCGAAAGGCGAAGTTGTCGCCCTCGGTCCCGCCCGAGGTGAAGATCACCTCTTTGGCGGCCACGCCGTAGAAGGCAGCCACCTCGTCGCGCGCCTGGTCGATCGCCTGGCGGGCTCGCTGGCCGAGGCCGTAGACGCTCGACGCGTTGCCGAACTCGTCCCGCAGGTAGGGCAGCATCGCCTCGAGCACCTCGGGATCGAGCGGCGTGGTCGCGGAATGATCCAGGTAGACGATGTCCGACATTCTAGGTGGGGTCGGTGACGGCGCTACGAGGCCTGGGGATGCGTCCGCCGGCGGACCAACTCCGTGAGCGGGCCGTTGAACGACTGGAGCTGCTGGTGGAGGTCGAGCAGCTCGTCCCCGCTGATGGGGCCTTCCTTCGCCGCCTTCGGCAGCCCATCCGGGTGCTTCGCCTTCTTCAGCAGCAGGACCGCCACGAAGCTGACGCCGCAGTTGGCGCAGGTGACCTCCACCGTGCAGTGGCCGTCACTCTCGTTCAGCAGGTTGACCTGGCAGTCGGCCAGGGCCTGCGAGCAGGCGAGGCATTTGTAGTACTTCGCGCGCTCTTTGATCAGGGCGATCAGGTTCACTGATTCCACTATAAAGCGCCGGTGCCGTCCGGCCAAACGCTCAATCTCCGAGGGCGTAAATCCGGAGTACCGGACCGGGCCGGAGGTAGCCCGCGTAGCCGGCCAGGGGAACGTAATAGGTGTCGATGCTGTCGAAAACCGACCCCGAGGGGCAGCCGGAGCCGACCGGGCTGAATTGCGCGACCAGGCGCCCCTGCGCCTGCAGCGCTTGCTCGAGCGGTGTCGGGCCGGCGCAGCCCAGGTCGGGGCGCTTCCGGCCGATCACCACGTAACCGACCTGGTCGGCGCGGAGCGCGGCGACCGTTTGATGCTGGAGGTCGTCTTCGCTCAGGTCGCGGACGCGGTACCGCGTCTCCAGCCGGTTCTCGAGGAAGGCGGCGACGTAGGGGTCGGTCGCGCCCAGGCTTTGTGTCCGCCCGTCGACCAGCGCCTGGTCGTGCGCCGGGCCGGGCTTGTAGGGGATCGCCACCACGCTGCCGCTCGGGACGTGATCCTGCAGCCAGGTGTAGGCCAGCGTCCGGGTATCGGGTTGCTGGATCAGGGTGTCGAAGCGCAGGTCGTGGAACCCGGCCGGGAGGGTCAGGATGGCGAGGATCGCCGCGACCGCCAGCGCGCGCCAGGGGCGGGTCGTCGCGCAAGCAACCCGGTCCGCCGCGGCGCGACCGGCGAGCAGGCAAAGGGGTGGGATCAGCGGATCCGCATAGCGGAAGAAGACCGAGTGGCCCGCGCCGATCAGGAGGTAATAGGGGAGGACGAAAGCCATCAGGATCCAATCCGCGACCGTGCGCCGCCACAATGCAGAGGCGACGCCAGCGAGCGCCAGGATGAACAGGCCCGGGTCGAGGCCGTACCAGAGGGCGACCAGCAATCGAACCCAGCCAACCTGGTCAACCGTCTCGCTGGCGAGGTGCGACAGGATGTAGCCGAGCCCGTGGGCGGTCATCGAGGGGTCGAGCAGCAGAAAGGGCGAGGTCACCACCAGGGTGACCACGCCGATGACCGCGATGATGACGAGCCGCCGGATCACGGTCCAGGCGGGCATTGGAGTGCGCAAGGCGTTCCACGCCTGGCCGGTGGCGGCAGCCAGGAAGACCAGGGCACCGTTGTACTTGAAACTGGCGGCAACGCCCAGCGCGATGCCATTGAGCAGCAGGGGTCGGCCGCCCACCCGGGCGACGGTGCGGTAGGCGACGTAGAGCGCGGCGGTGATCGCCAGCGCCAACGCCGTATCGGGAGTCCCGAAATGGCTATCGCGCATCGCGAGGAAGGCGACCGCCAGCCCGGCCCCGCCGAGCAACCCGGCGCTCCAGCCATAGGCACGCCGGCCGAAGTCGATGACCAGGAGCACGGTCGCGGTTCCCAGCAGCGCGCTCAGCGCGCGAACCCAAAGATGCGCGGACGCCTGGTCCGTCACCAGTCCGACCAGGTGGGCCGGGAGGAGCCAGGCGGCGGAGAGATAGAAGAACAGGTGCGGCCAGTCGGCAAAGTGCGGATCGAGGACCCCGTGCAGGACGCCCATGGCGCGCCCGACCGCGACGTTTTCATCCGGCCGGTAGATCGCGGGCAGCCCGAAATTCAGTCCGAGGATCCGAAGCGTCAACGCGACCGCCGTGACCACAAGGACGGCGACTCCGCGCAGGGCCGGCCGCCGGTCCGGGTTAGCTATCCGATTGGCTGGGTGGGCCCGTAGGCGTCGACCGGCACGGGCGTGGGCTGATGTTTGCGCAACTCCAGCTTCTTGACGGCGTCGATCGCGGCCGTGGTTGCGTCGCCAACGGCGGTCGTGATCTGCCTGGTGAGCTGGGAGCGCACATCGCCCGCGGCGTACACCCCGGGCACGCTGGTCTGCATCGTCGTGTCGGTCACGAGGAACCCGAGGGGGTCATGCTCGACATGCTCGTGACGGTCGAAGAACTGCGTGTTGGGCACGAACCCGATGAAGACGAAGACGCCGGTCACCGCCAGCGGCCGCGTCTCCCCCGTCTTGACGTCCTTCAAGGTGATCCCGGTGACCTGGCCGTCGTTGCCGATGACCTCGGTGACGACGGTATTCATGATGATTTCCACGTTCGGATTCGAGCGCGCCGCTTCGACCAGGATGGCCTGGGCGCGAAATTCGTCGCGGCGATGGATGAGGAAGACCTTCTTGCTGTAGCGCGTCAAAAAGACGGCCTCCTCGACCGCGGCGTCGCCACCGCCAATCACGGCCACCTCTTCTCCCTTGAAGAACGCGCCATCGCACACCGCGCACTGCGACACGCCCCGGCCCTGGAACTCATCCTCGCCGGGGATGCCGATCTTCTTCGGCGACCCGCCGGCGGTCAGGATGACGAAGTCGGCCGTGTAGGTTCCGTTCTCGGTTTCGACCACTTTCTTGTTGCCACGGCTCCGGATCCCTGTCACGCCGGTCGTCTCCAGGTCGACGCCGAACTTGACCACCTGGTCGGCCATCCGCTTCGCCAGCTCGACGCCCGTGATGTGGTCGAAGCCGGGGTAATCCTCGATCGCATCGGTGTTGAGCAGCTGCCCGCCGGGGGCTCCCCGCTCCAGCAGGACCGTTTTGACCCGGGCACGGCCGGCGTAGAGGGCGGCGGTCAGGCCTGCCGGCCCGGCGCCGATGATGATGACGTCGTAGTGGCGATCCTTGTCCATCGGTGCGGCTCCATGATAGTTAAGCAATTCCCACCAGTGAGTATTCCCAGGGCCGGGCGGCGTAACCCTTGGCGGTATATAACAGCGGGAGCGGATGCTTAAAGAAGACCCGGTTGGAGCTCAGGCGCTGGCGTCGTCCCCGAAGGTCGTGGCGCTTCCCCGGCCCCAGGGGCCGGCTGACCAGGAACACCTCACCTGGGCCTATCAAACGCACGTCACCGCCATCTACCAGTATGTCTACAGCCGAGTCGGAAACCGAGCTGATGCGGAAGATCTCACCTCAAAAGTGTTTATGAAAGCCATCCACGGCATGCGAAGCGACGTCTCGGTCCCAGAGCTGCGCAGCTGGCTCTATCGGGTTGCCCAAACCACCCTGGCCGACCACTGGCGCGAGTATTACGCGGAGGGCACCGATGCGATCGACGAGGACGTCTCCCGGCAACCCCCGCTCCGCGAGAACGTCGAGGCCGCGCAGCGGGTCGACGCGCTCCTCGCCACGCTGCCGGAGCAGTACCGCCGGGTGCTCGAGCTGCGCTTCTTGCGAGGCTATTCGGTTCGCGACACGGCCCACGAGCTCAACCTGACCGAGACCAACGTCAAGGTCCTGCAATTCCGCGCGCTGAACCGGGCCGGCCGCGAGCGTGGGAGGACATCATGAACGACGATCCCGAGCAACTCGACCAGTACGTCGAGGACCTGCTTGAGGACCGCCGTCCGGAGCGCACGCCGCTGGCCGACCAGGATGCGCTCGGCGCGCGCCAGACCGCCGCGATGCTACGGGCGACCAAGCCCGGCGCCGGCTTGCCCTCCAATGAATTTCTCGGCCGGATGCAGGCGTCGATCGGCGAGTGGGTTCGCGAGCGGTCGCCGGAGGCGCCGCCGAAGTCCCGCCCGAGCCGTCGTTCGATCCTGTTCGCGGGTGCCACCGGGCTCGCCGCCGGGGTGGCGGCGGCGGTCGGGATCGATCGCCTCTCGAAGGCGCCGGCGCCCGTGTCGACCGGTCAAATCCTTGTCGAGAAAGGGACCTGGCAAACGATCAAGGCGCTCACCGCCCTACCCGAAAATACCCCGGTCGCCTTCCGGTCGGGCGCGATCGAGGGCTTTCTGCTCCGCACGGGTCAGGACGTCAAGGGACTTTCCGCGATCTGCACCCACATGGGTTGCATCCTCAACTACAGCAAGTTCCGCGACCGCTTCGAATGCCCCTGCCACGGAGCGACCTTCGAGAAAACCGGCCAGCCCAGCGACCAGTACACGAGTCCGTTGCCGCCCCTCCCCACGCTGCAGGTTCGGGTCGAGAAAGGCCAGGTCCAGGTCTACACCGTCTGAGCTGCTGGTAACCAAATCGGCGGAAGAGCCGTTGATGCCGTTACATGGGCTCCCGCGCGTTCTCCTTTAGACTCGATTCAACGGCATGACGGACCCGATAAAGACCCCCATCCTCGATCGCGTCCACAGCCCGGCCGACCTGCGCGCCCTCACCGAGGAGCAGATGCAGGCGCTGGCCGAGGAGATCCGCCAGTTCCTGGTCGAGAGCGTTTCGAAAACCGGTGGGCATCTGGGCCCCAACCTGGGCGTCGTCGAGCTGACGCTGGCGCTCCACCGGGTCTTTGACAGCCCGAAGGATCGCATCATCTTCGATACCGGCCACCAGGCCTACGTCCACAAGCTGCTCACCCGGCCTCGGAGCGGGTTCGCCCGCCTTCGCAAGCTGGGTGGCATGAGCGGGTATCCGAACCGAGCCGAAAGCGAGCACGACTTCGTCGAGAACAGCCATGCCTCGACCGGGCTGAGCTACGCCTCCGGGATGGCGGAAGCCCTCCGGCGGCAGCAAGCGCCCGGGCACGTGGTGGTCGTGGTCGGAGACGGCGCCCTCACCGGCGGGATGGCTTACGAGGCGTTGAACAATATCGGCCACCGAAAGACGCCGGTGATCATCATCCTCAACGACAATGGGCGGTCATACGCGCCGACGATCGGCGGTCTCGCGCAACACCTGGCCCAGCAACTGACGGTGCTCAATCCGACCTATCACCGAACCAAGAACCGCGTCGACCGGATCCTGCGCTCAGTTCCGGCCGGCGGCAAGGCGATCGAGGCGGGCCGGCGCATCAAGGAAGGGCTGAAGGAGCTGATCTCGCCGCGCAGCCTGTTCGAGTACCTCGGCATCAAGTACTCCGGTCCGATCGACGGCCACAACATCGGCGACATCGAGCGGACGCTGAACCAGGTCAAGCGGCTCGGCGGCCCGGTCGCCGTCCACGTCATCACGACCAAGGGCCGCGGTTACGGACCGGCAGAACAGGACGAGATCGACCACTTCCACAGTCCCAGCGCCTTCGACATGCTGACCGCGAAGCCGCTCAGCCGAAAGGTGCTGTACACGGACGTGTTCGGCGAAGCCCTCGTTGCCGAGGCGGAGAACGATTCCCGACTGATCGCCATCACGGCGGCGATGGGCAGCAGTGCCGGGCTTGGCCCATTCCTCGCTCGCTTCCCGGATCGCTTCTTCGATGTTGGAATCGCCGAACAGCACGCCGTGACCTTTGCCGCCGGGCTCGCCATGGGAAAGCTCCGCCCGGTCGTCGTCGTCTATTCGACGTTCATCCAGCGAGCGCTGGACCAGGTGATGATGGATGTCTGCCTCCACCGCCTGCCGGTGATCTTCGTGCTCGACCGCGCTGGTATCACCGGTGACGACGGGCCATCGCATCACGGCATCTTCGATCTGACCTTTCTTCGTGCGATGCCAGGACTCACGCTTGCCGCGGCCAGTGACGCACAGGAGTTGCGCGATCTCCTGCACACCGCCGTGACACTCGAGAACCCAGGCCCATTCGCCATCCGATTCCCGAAGGGGGCCGTCATCGAAGGCGTCGCGCAGCCGCCGCGCGTGCTGGCGGTCGGCGAATGGGAGGTGCTTCGCCAGGGAGGGGCGGCGTTGCTGCTCGCGACCGGCAAAATGGTCTCGGTCGCCATGGAGGCGGCGGCAGCCCTCGAGAACGATGGCGTCGCCCTCACCGTCGTCAATGCCCGCTACATCAAACCGCTTGATCCGCGGCTGGAGACCTGGGCCCGCCGCCACCCGACCATCCTGACGCTGGAGGACAACGTGGTCAGCGGAGGCTTCGGATCCGCCGTCTCGGAGGTGCTGGCGCCGCTTGGCATTCCGGTGACGGCGCTTGGCGTCCCGGACGCCTTCATCCCGCAGGGGTCACAAGCCGAGTTGTTTACGCAGCTGGGCCTCGACCCCGCCGGCGTGGCTGCCAGTGTGCGGCGCGCAATCAGCGAGGCTGAGCCGGCCGGCGAGACCCTGACCCGCCAGGGAGGCTAGGCCGCCCCGTAACCGTCGCGCGTAGCTACCCTCTGACAACGCGGATTCACGCGGAGGTAGACGATTCATATGGTTTCTTTTCCAGGGCGTGCGGTCATCGCGGCGCTATTGCTGACGGGCGTGCTCGCCGGCTGCGGCGGCCAGGCCGCCTCAACCGGGACGACCGCGACCCTCACGCCGACCCCGACGGCGACCCCGAGTGCGTCGCCCGCCGCCGCGGCAGGTCCCGTGGTCGTTGCGAAGACGGTCGGGAGCAACGGCACGATCCTGGTGGCCGCCTCGACCATGATGACCCTGTACAACTTCAGCAACGACACGCCGGGCGTGAGCAACTGCAAAGGCGGCTGCGCCACCACCTGGCCACCCCTGACCGTTCCCGCCGGGCAGACCCCGACCGGTGGCACCGGCGTGGCCGGGGCGCTGGCCACCATCACCCGCGACGATGGCAGTCTGCAGGTGACCTATAAGGGCCTCCCGCTCTACTTCTTCCATAGCGACAGCAAGCCCGGCGATACCAACGGCCACTACACGAACTGGGACCTGGTTACGCCGTAAGGTCGGCGTCGCCACTCGGCACGACCCGGAGCCGCGGCGCCTCCAGCGCGGGGGGCGCGGGTGGCGCGGGTTCGAGCGTGGTGGCCGGCTGCTGAGCGAGGTCCTGCCGTGGAGCCGCGATCGGGATGGTCAGCGTGAAGCTGCTGCCCTTCCCCGGTCGGGAATCGACCGCCAGGTCGCCGCCATGCTGCCGGGCGAGTTCACGTGAGAGGTACAACCCGAGACCGGTGCCACCCACGTGGCTGGTTTCGCGGTTGCGAATGCGCTCGAAGCGGTTGAACAGCCGCGGCAGGTCCTCCGCCGCGATGCCGACGCCCCCGTCTTGCACCGTGATCGCGCCCGATCCGTCCTGGGCAAGGACCATGCAGTGGACGTTGCCCCCATGGGGCGAGTACTTGATCGCGTTCTCGAGGAGGTTGCTGACGATCGTGACCAGGCGGTCCTCGTCGCCAATCACGTAGATCGGCTCGGGGGCGTCGTCCAGAACGATGTGGTGGCGTTCCGTCGCCAGCGGCCCGATCGTCGCGAGCGCTTCTTTCGCGACCAGGCGCAGATCGAGCCGGTCCCGCTTGAGCGCCAGGCGTCCGTCCTCGAGGCGGGCGGCCTCGAGCATCTGGCCGATCAGCATGTTCATCTCCAGCGCCTTGGCTTTCAGCACCTCGATCGCTCGCACGCCCGGCTCTTTGAGCTGGCCGAGCGAACCCTGCTCCAGCATCGAGAGATAGCCGTTGATGACGCCTAACGGACTGCGCAGCTCGTGGGAGGCCAGGTTCAGGAACTGGGACTTGGTCTTTTCCAGGGCCGCCATCCGCTCGGTCATCCGGGCCCGGTCAAGCGCCGCCGTGATATTGGTCGCGTAATACCAGAGGCGGTCCATCTCGTCGCTGCCAAAGAAGGGTGTGAAGGGCCCTGAGACGACCACCAGGGCGCCGGCGCCGGTGTCGAGCGGAAGGCGGATGACGATGGCGTTCGGTCGATTCGATCCCGGAGTGGCCACGAGCGTGGGTTGGCCGTCGGGGCTTGCCTGGGCCGCAAGCGGGCGGGCATCCTCGCCGCGCATCCCGTGGATCGCCAGCAAATCGCCGTTGGGCTCGACGACGGCAACGCCGTCAGCCCCGACCAACCGCCTGGCCCATTCCGCGCCGCGATGTGCCAGCGTGGCCCGATCCGGGCTGAAGAGGAGGAGGTCCTGGATGGCGCCACGCAGCTCGTCTTCCTCGGCTTCACGCCAGGTCCGTCGGAGCCAGCGTGGCGGGGCGAATCCGGCGTAAAGGAGCGGGATCACGATCAGGGCGACCAGCTGGATGCCGAGCTGAACCGGGGGTGTCGCGGCTGCCGAGCCGCCGATGCCGGCGATAAGGACCACGGTGACCAGCCCGGCGTACCCGGCGCTCAGGGCTCGCAGGCGGGCGCGCTGCACGGCCGGCCGTCCACGGGACGCCAGCCACAGGCGGGCGATCGGCTCCAGGACACACCCCGCCCAGACGCTCACCAGCAGGATGACGGCCAGGCTCTGGAGCGGGCCGAGACGCCGAGCCCCCGGCGGCATGACCACCAGGTCGAAGCCGGTGGCGACCACGACGGCGGCCAGGGCGCCGAGGCGAAGCCGCCGCGTCAGGGGGACGAAGGAGTCCCTGAAGATCAGGAGCATGTAGCCCGAGGCCATGAATGCGGTCAGGGAGAGGATGCCCAGGATCACGGCGAACCGGGTGCCCGTGATCGCGCTGATTCGCCCCAGCAGGGAGGTGACGCCGAGGAGGCCGATGGCCAGGGCGAGGTAGCCGCGGCTGCCCTCGCGATAGCGGAGCCAGTCGATCAGGATGATGACGCTGAGCGCCACGAAGCCGGCGCTGACCGCGTACTGAACGAGGCGGAGGGCTTCGCTCACTGGCACAACAACTGTACCGTGCCCGACTCAGCAATTAACACTCTTAAGACCCCTCCAAGTTGGCGGCGTCCGACTATCACATGTTATGCGGGTTGGTTTGCGGGTGTTTCTCGATATCATCGAGTCACGGGGGCGGGCGTTCGCCCGGGAGGAAGCACACGTGGGTTCGGACCGACTCCGCATTGCGCTGGTGGCGCCGCCCTGGTATCCGCTACCGCCGCGCGGCTATGGCGGGACGGAACTGGTGGTCCACCTGCTCCATACCGAGCTGACCAGGATGGGCCACGAGGTCGTCGTCTTCGGGGCCGAGGGCTCCGGGCCCGGGGTTACGGCCGTCGCCGACAGCGGCTGGACGAAGGACCTGGGTGGGGCCTTCGAGTATCCGCGCCTCGATACCTACCTGGCGCGCGTCTACAACCGGCTTGCGGGGCAGCGCTTCGACGTCATCCATGACCACTCCAGCCTGGTGGGGGTCTTGCTGGCGCTCCACGCCAAGGCTGCCCCGGTCGTCGTGCACACCATTCACGGGGAGCTACTCGAGTCCTTCTGCACCTTCTATCAAGAGGTCGCCGGCAAGGTCCGGCTCTGCGCGATCAGCAAAAGCCAGGCAGCCAGCGCGCCGGCAGTCCAGGTCGCGGCGGTGGTCCCGAACGCCGTGGAGATTCCGGGCTCCCCGCCGGGGCACACCCGCGAGCGCTACCTGATCGAGGTCGCGCGGATCACTCACGACAAGGGCCAGCACCTGGCGATCGACGTCGCCCGCCGGACCGGGCGCAAGCTGATCCTGGCGGGGAAGGTCGAGCGAAGTGGGGAAGGCGAGCGCTACTTCGAGGAGGAGATCGAACCACACCTTGGCCGATCGGTCGAGTATTACCCGAATGTCCAGGGTGCAGAGAAGTCACGCCTGGTCTCGCGCGCCGCCGCCGGCATTTTCCCGCTGCAATGGCCGGAGCCGTTCGGCCTCGCCATGGTCGAGTGCATGGTGGTTGGCACGCCGGTGCTGGCCCTGCGCACCGGGTCGGCGCCGGAGCTGATCGAGGACGGCGTCACCGGCTTCCTGGCGGATGACGTCGAAGGCCTGGTCGCCGCCGCCGGCCGCCTGGACAGCATTGACCCGTTGCGATGCGCCGAGGTGGCCCGGGAACGCTTCAGCCCGCGGGTCATGGCCGAACACTACCTCGAGGTCTACCTGCGCGGCACGGCGAGCGAGACGCTGAGCCCGGCGAGCGCTGAGCCGCTGAGCCTGGCGAGCCCTGAGCCGCTGAGCCCGATGGCCGCCACCAGGGTGGCCAGCGCGTGATCGCCGCCTGACCTAGCCGACGCCGAGCTGGGCTGAGGCCTTCGCCATCCGATCGATGATCGCCTTGCCCTCGCCGGTGCTGTCGTCCAGCCAGCGCGGTTGCGCGTAGCCGTCGATCACCAGCGGCTTGTAGTCGACCCGGATCAGCTGGGTGCCGTAGAAGGTATACCGGCCGACCACGCCCTCGCGCGTCTCCTGCGACCACATCTGGTCGAAGATGAAGTTGCCGTGCGCATAGGCGATCAGGCGGTCCTTGTAGATCTCCACCGGCTGGACCCAGTGCGGGTGGTTGCCAATGACGAGATCGGCGCCCAGGTCGATCGCGAGATGGCCGATCTCGATGGGTTTGTCCGGCGCCAGGCCCGGGGCCGTGGTCGGGATCAACTCGTACTCCTTGCCCCAGTGAAACGCGACCACGAGCACGTCGCACTTTGGCCGGATCAGGTCGATCTCGCGCTTGAGCTCGGCTCGGTCGATCTTCGTGCCCACGCCGTTGAAGCCAATGAACCCGAACTTGATCCCACGAATATCGCGCACCTCCGAGAGCCCGTTCCCGGAGACGCCGATGCCGTGCTTGGCAAGCAGGGCGATGGTCTCGCTGGTGCCAGCCACGCCGTAGTTGGTCGAGTGGTTATTGGCGAGGTTGGCGACGTTCACGCCGGCGTAGTCGAAGCCCGCGATCGAGCGGGCGTCCCCGCAGAACTTAAAGCCGGTGCGCGTGGTCGGGCAGCTCTTCAGCAGCGGCGTTTCCAGGTTGATAAAGAGCAGGTCGCCGGTCTTCAGGTAGTCGGCCGTCTGGCGCCACGGATAGAGGAAGTCGTGGTGGAGCAGCACCTGGTAGTTGACCTCGCGCGCCGGGATCACATCCCCGGTCGCGATCAGGACGCGGATCTTGCTCTGGTCGAGCGTTGACAGGTCGGGCTTGTTCTGACCAAAGACGCTCTGGAGGCTGAGCGGCGGAGGGGTCGGTACCGGCGTCGGGGTCGGGCTCGGCGTCGCACTGATTGCCGCGACTGGGCTGCCGCTCGCCCCGGTTTGATCGGCCGCGCCGCCTGTACAGGCGGCCAGGATGGGAAGCAGGAGCAGGGTCAGAGACCGGGCACGCAAACCGCCGGTAGGATACACGACTTCGCCGGCCGTCAACCGGAGCGACGGTAACAGCTTTCGCCAGTCCCTTGCGCAGCAAGGATGCTTGTGCTACCTTCTAGACGTGCCAACCGACGGCCTGGTGAGCCAGATGCGCCGGGGGGCGCTCGAGTATTGCGTGCTGGCCCTGATGGGTGACAAACCGCGCTACGCCTTCGATTTGATCGACGCCCTCGGCAACACCGGCATGCTGACCACCGAGGGGACGCTCTACCCGCTGCTCAGCCGGCTCCGCCGCGATGGGCTGGTCAAGACCGAGTGGCGCGAGTCGACCGACGGACCGCCGCGCCGCTACTACGAGTTGACCGCCGAAGGCCGGCGCGCGCTGACGGCCTTCAAAGCGGAATGGATCTCGTTTCGCGCCGCCGTCGACGGAATTCTCCAGGAGGCGAGGAAATCATGACCGCCCCGCATGCCGACCAACTGATCGATGGCTATCTCGCCCGGCTGTCCGACGCCGCGCGCGATCTGCCCAAAGGATCGCGAAGCGAGTTGCTCGACGATATGCGCGCGCACATCGCCGAAGCCCGCGCCCGCGAAGCCAACGATGAGACGGACGCCACCATCCTCAACATCCTCGACCGGCTCGGTGAGCCGTCGGTCGTGGTCGCCGACGCCCGCGAGCGGCTCGGCTTGCAGGCCGCGCCGCCGTATCAACCCGGGCTCCTCGAGATCGGGGCCCTGGTCCTCATGCTGGTCGCGTGGCCGATCGGCGTGATCCTGCTCTGGACGTCGCCAGCCTGGAAGCGGCGTGACAAAGTGCTCGGCATCCTGCTGCCGCCGGGTGGCTATCTGTCGTTCTTCGTG
Source organism: Candidatus Dormiibacter sp. (assembly GCA_039922495.1). Lineage (GTDB taxonomy): Bacteria > Chloroflexota > Dormibacteria > CF-121 > CF-121 > JALYYC01. Next base: position 30,174 of record JBDTEO010000010.1, on the reverse strand, counting down.
ATCGGCGCGATGGCGTCAGGGACCGCTCGGCGATGCGGCGCTATCACCGACGCGGCGGGTGTCGTCCATTCGACCTGCACACCCGGGCCCTCGGGCCTGGAGCAGGCCTTCGGCGTGATTCTCTTCGCGGTCTTGCTGGTCCTCCCGCTGCTGACGCTGGCATACCTGGCTATTCGCCTGCGATGGGGACGGCGCCCGGCGCTGCGAGCGGCCTAGCTCTTCTTTGCGTGACCGTTGCCGGTCGCCTTGGTCGCGCCCGCCGTCGCGAGTTGCCGGTTGAGCTCGGCTTGCGCCGAGGCGACCAGCTGGTCCATGGCGGCGATGCTGCTCGCGGCCGAGCCGCTCTTTACGGCCAGCGCCGTCTTCTCCAGCTCGACCAGCGTCGCCTCGTCGTTGGAGATCAGGTGATTGAAGGCCGGATGGGCGCTCCCCTTGAGGGCGGAGGCCGGCTGGCGGAGATGCTCCAGGGCGACATGATCGCGCTGGAACGCCGCCCGGATCGCCGCGCTCGGGTCAACCGCGGTGGTGGCAACATCCGCGACATGGTTGGCGGCCGTCTGCACCGTCTGCACCGCCTGCGGCACGGAGGTTGCCTTGGGCAGCGTGATTTTCGCCAGGTTGACCTGCGGCAACGCCCGCTGCGGGTCCTGCGCCGCATGAGCGGCGAGCCCGGTGCTGACGGCAAACGCCATCACCGTCGCCAGCAGTTTGTTTGTCATCTGGGTCACCATGGGATTGCCTCGTCCACAGGCTATCCCGCCGTCGTCGTCGCAACATTGCGCATTGCGTTGCGTGACCCTTCAACCGTGGGTTGTGGCCGGCGTGAACGGTGCCGCCACAATGAATTGACAGGAATCTACGGCGCTGCCCGTATGGCAGTCGGCCGGTCAGCCGATGCGAGTCTGCCAGTCGTCGGTGCTCAGCACCAGCGTGACCGGGCCGTCGTTGACCAGTCGCACCGCCATCTGCGCGCCGAAGGAACCGGTCTCCACCGGCAGGCCGCTCTGCCGAAGGCGGTCGACGAATCGCTCCAGCAGCGGCCGCCCGATCTCGGGGCGCGCCGCCTTAAGAAAGCTCGGTCGGTTCTGGCCCCGAGCGTCGGCAAAGAGCGTGAATTGCGAGATCACCAGGAGGCCGGCCGCGACCTGCGTGGCGCTGCGGTTGAATTTCCCCGCCTCGTCGCTGAAGACGCGGAGTTTCAGGATCTTGTCGGCGAGGTAGTCGGCATCGCGATCGGAGTCGGTCTCGGCCACTCCAACCAGGACGCAGAATCCGGCAGCGATCGACGACTCGCCACCCTCCCACGTCACGGAGGCTTCGGTGACGCGCTGAATTACGACGCGCACGGGCCGGTCGTGGCGATCAGGGCGGCGAGTTCCAGCCGGTGAGGTGCGCGTCCGTGCGCTGCGTCAGCCAGCTCTCGATGTCCTGGAAGACCATCTCCTGGTCCACCTCGTTGAAGATTTCGTGGAACATACCCGGATAGAGGCAATAAGCACGGTCCGGTGCGGTGGCCTGCGCGAAAAACCGCTGGCTCCCACCGGGATCGATGAGCTGATCACGGGCGCCATGGAGCAGCAGGAACGGCACGCGCACTTCGGCGGCGCGGGCGATGATCGATTCGCCGCGCGCGAATGTCTCACCGTACAGGCCGGCGGTGATGCGGTTGTGGACCAGCGGATCGCTTGTGTAGGCCGACCCGACCGCCGGGTCATGACTGAGGATGCTGGGATCAACCTCGTTCGAGAGGCTGGTCCGCGGCGCGATGCGCGGAAGGACCCGCGCGACGGCGCGCTTCCAGGCCGGCACCTGCGCCTTCACTTTCAACGCTGGTGCGCTGAAGACGGCGCGGTCGAGGCGGTCGCCATGACGCATGGCATAGACGATCCCCAGAAGCCCACCAAACGAGTGGGCAACCAGCACGAGAGGACGACCGCTCTCCTCGCGTGCATGTTGCACGACCCGGTCAATGTCGTCGATCAGCGCATTCATGCTCGGCGTGTGCCCACGCGGTCCGCCACTGTGACCGTGGCCGCGGAGATCCATGGCGTAGACCGTCGCGCCCCGTTCGGTGAACCATTCGGCAAATCGCTGGTAGCGGCCCGAGTGCTCGCCCAACCCATGAACAACCACAAACGTCCACGCCTTCGGGGTGGCGGGATCCTGCCACCGCCGCACCTGGAGGTCCAGCCCATCGGCGCTCTTCAGGGTGACGCTGGTTTCCGTCACTGATCGAGGTCTTCGAACTTTTGCTTGATCTGTCGAAAGCCGCGATAGATCCGCATCGCCTCCGCCTCGGCTTCCAGGAACGATGGGGCAAAGTCGCGGATCCCGCCCCGCAGGCTGAAGCCCCACATCCCGGGCTTGTCCAGGCGAAAGTAGGGATTCGGCCGGTAGGTCGGCGGATAAAAGGTGATCGCCTCTCCTTCCAACTTCTTGATCACCGGCCGTGCGGCCAGGACGTCCTCGATCGGCATGCCGGATGGCAGGCGACCCTGCCGGATGTCGAGGGATCGAAGCTTCGCGATCGGATTCTCCTCATCTTTCAGCATGGCGCGGCCGTGGAAGCGCTGGGAGGCGTCATTGAGAAAGTACAGCGAGGCGATGGCGTCCGTTTCGTCGCCGAGCAGGCGGATGAAGCCGGCGCCTGACAGCCCCGGACCTTCTTCCTCCCTGGCGTGCCGAAAATACTCCGCCTCGAAGAGCGCGGTCGTGTTCGGGGTTGCCAGCCAGAAGCGATCGCCCCGCCAGGCACGGCTCCTGGCGAAGTCGCGCGTGTCTCGCTCCAGCTCGGGGAGCCGGTCGCGCAGCACGTCATAGACACGGAAAAAGAGCACACGACGCATGGTTTGGACCTGGGTGCGGTTAGGGCTGCCCGGGTGCAGCCGGCGCAGGTTCCATTTTAAGTAGTCGCACACTGTGCGGCGGCATCGTCAGCCGGATGCCATCGGTACGTGTCCCCAGTTGCCGTCCGCCGCGCCGGGGCGACCAGAGATCAGAGAGCGCGAACGCGCCGGTTGCGCCGGTCACCTCGGCAAAGCGCAGGCGGTAGGGTCGCGGCTTCTCGCTCCAGTTGTAGACCGCCGCGATAAAGCTGCCGTCGGTTTCGCGCCGGACCCACAGCGGCGGCAGTTCCTGCGGTGACGCGTACCAGTGATCGGACGCCTCCCGCTCCGGCGCGCTGAAGAGGTGCACCGGCTCCGCCGCCGGACCGCCGACGAGGGCGAGGACGTTGGCGTTGCGCAGGAGCGCGAGCCGGTCCTTGGGCAGCGTTTCCAGGTCGTCGCTCAGCATGAAGATGCCGCCCGAGAGCGCCGCGATCGTGATCATCACGCGGGCCTGGTCAGGCGTGAGCTGCGGCGAGGCGGCCATCACGACGTCGGCATCGAGGATGAAGAGGCTCTGGTTGAAGAAGAGTCGTGCCGCCTGATTGCGGGCCATGGACAGGATCAGGGCGAAGCCCACATAGGGCGGCGCCACCTTCCCCTCGACCATCTGCGGCGCCCCGACGTCGCCACCGCTGCGGAACCCGTGGGCCAGGCCGACCACCGGCAGCAGTGGCGCGCCACAGGCGAGGACGAACGCCTGTTCCGGTTTGCCCGGCGGATTGACCGCGTCGAAGATCCGGTTGAGGCCGAGCCGCAGCGCCTGCGTCCCGGTGACTTCGGGGTCGTGGCGGCGGCCCTCGTAGGCGGCGCCATACAGAAAGTCGATCTTGAAATAGCTGAACCCATCCTGGCGGAGCGCCCGGAACAGTTTCTCCAGGAACGTGATCGCCTCCGGATGCGTCGGGTCGAGGATGTGGTAAGCGCGATTCAGGCGCGGGTCCACCAGCGGTTGGCCGGCGTCGGTTCGGACCAGCCAATCCGGATGCGCTGCCGCGAGCTCGGAATCCGCCGCGACATGGAAGGGCGCCAGCCAGATGCCGATCTCGAGCCGGTGCCGGCGCACGGACGTTGCCAGGGCTCGAAGCCCCTGCGAGAAGAACTCGTTGGCGACCCAGTCGCCCCAGCGTTGCCAGCGCGGCATCCAGCCATCATCGAGCTGGATTACGGGCCGGTGGCCGGCGCCGATGGTCCTGGCCAGCTCCGGAAATCGCTTGGCAACAAAGGCGGCGTGCCGGGTGATGTCCTCAGCCGTGACCGCCAGCCCGAGGTGGTACCAGCTACACCAGCCACGGGGCACGACCGGAAAGCTGCAGGCGCTGGAGGCCTGTCCGGCAAGCGCAACCGCCTTCCGCAGCGTGGCGGTGCCATCCTCGCCATACAGAAGGAGGACGGGATCGGAGACGATGCCCTCCCCGGGCGGGACCTCCAGCTGCAGCGCCTCGGGCATGCCGCTCCGCTGCTCCGGTTGCGAGAGCGGCGACCCGTGCTGCTCGGCGACGAAGTTCGGAATGTCGGTCGGCAGCGAATCACCTGGTTGCTGGTCCCGGTGATAGTGCCAGGTGAAGACGGTGGCGAACCGCCGCGCCTTGAGCACCTGGGCGACGAACATCGCCTGCCCATCGCAGACCGCCGCCGTCCACCAGGAGTAGGCGGGCGGGTTGCGCTCACCTTCCTTGATCGCCTCATCGAGTGGGTGGATGCCGGCATAATCCCACGACTGGTAACCGTTGATCAGCGCGCTGGCCCGCCACGGTTCCTCGCCGACGTGCAGCGCGGAGCCACCGCCGTCGACCACCAGCGGTCGCCAGGCGTTGAAGGTGAGCGTGGTATCGCCCCGATTGTTGAGCTCGCACTCGATGACGACGCTGCCATCGTGCTGGATCAGCCGGGCGCTGGCCAGCGCCGGTCCCGCGTCCCAGCTGATCGCGGAGCGATCTTGATGCGGCTGGGGCGAGCCGGTGCTCGCATACCACTCGCCGTTGACCTTGACCGCACAGGTGGCCTTGCGTAGCACTGGTCGCTCGCCCGCAAGCACGCTGAAGTTTCCCGCGGCCTGGTCGGCGTGGACGGTGAGGTCCAGGGCTGGCGCTAGTCGAGCGTGAGGTTGGGCGCCCGCTGGCGGCGGACGCGGCCGAACGGCTTGCGGCCCTCGAGCGACTGGATGAAGACATAGATGTGGCGGGCCGCCTGCGTGTCCAGCCCACCCAACCAGATGGGATGCACCTTCAGCTTGGCCGCCAGCAGATCGCGGACCTCGCGGGCCTCCTCATTGCGACGCTCAGTGAGGTCCTGCACCATGTTTTCCCCTTTGCGTGAGATCGTCCCCACGACCTCATGCTGCGCTGCCAATCGGCGGTCGATAACGGTCAGCGCAAATTCGGCGCTAATTATATGCGGGTGTCGGCAAAAATCAATGAAGTTGTTGGCGGGATACCATACATTCGCATGCCCAGGGCAAAACAACTCACCGCACACGTCGATAACCGGCCCGGAATGCTGGGTGAAGTGGGTTCCGCCTTGGGCGCAAAGAAGGTCAACGTCCTGGCCTTCATGGCTTCGGTGGATGCCGGGCACGCCACGATCAGGATGATCGTCGACAAGCCGGCAGCGGCCAAGAAAATCTTTGCCGAGCGTTACTGGGAAACGAGCGAAGAGGACGTCCTCACAGTCGTCCTCCCGGACAAGCCCGGCAGCCTCGGTCTGGTGGCCCACAAGCTGCGCGAGGCCAGCGTCAACATCGACTACGCATATCTCGGTTCGGCGGGCAGTGCTCGCCGCGTCAACGCCTATTTCGGTGTCTCGGATTTGAAGCTCGCGATGCGCGCCGTTCGCTAAGCGGCGACCCGATCAGGCCGCTTTGCTTCCTCTGACAATCAAAAGGCCGCCGAGATCCAGGCCTTCGATGCCCTTCGATTCGGCAGCCGACTCCATCATTTCAAGTAACCGTAGACCCAGGGTCAATTTGCTGACCTCGTACCTGTCCCATTTTGGGTCGCCATTCACGTTGCAGGAAAAGGAAAGGTCTAATTTCCCGCTGGCCTCGAAGGACCGTAACGCCAACCGATTGAAGTCGGGAGACGGAACGAGCCAAAGTCTCACAATGTCCATTTTCTCCAGGTCGAGCAGACAAAAGACATAGATAAAAAGCGGGTCGGAGGGGACCGCATCGGCGGATGCGCGGACCATACACTGCACCCGGTTGCCGAAGCCCAGACGGGTGGTGGACTTAACCTGGAGATACAAGTTTCGAAAGCCACCAACTACGTCAAAGATCAAGTCCTTGTGATCCATATCGACTCCGGGCCGAAAGCTATCCAACCTTCCTTTTGCCCCGATGATTGCGTACGCCTGCACGAGACACTCGGACACGAAGCCGACCAGTAGGGCCGTCATCATTTACGCAATCACGGCGAAGACGACGAGCCGGTGATCGTACGTGTGATGCACCGTATCGTAGTGGCCCGCGCAGGTGATCAGGTTCAAGGAGCGACCGGTCGACGGGCCAAACACCCGCATGGTCGGGAAGCTATTGAGTGGCGCTATCTGCAGTGCCGTGACGCGGAAGGTCAGCTCGGCACCCCGGGCGTCTGAGACGTAGATCTTGTCGCCCGCGGTCAGCTTGTTCAGGTCCTTGAAGAGTGCGCTGCCCACGACGCTGTCCAGGTGGCCATCGATGATGGCCTGACCCTTCGCTCCGGGGCGTGCGCCGCTACGCAGCCAGGCCGCCTCCCAGATGTTGTTCGGCACGTCCATCGCCCCAGCGCGAGTCACACCCACGCCTTCGACCATGGTGTCGACGCTGAGGGCCGGAATCCGGATCCGCGTCGGGATGATCGCGCCTGAGGCCGGGTGCAGCGCCGGCAGCCCGGTGCCCACCACCAGCTTCTCGGTGGTGACCGCCTTGCCAAAGAGCTGGACATCGAGCGGCGTCGCCGGCGCGGCGTGATAGTTGACGATGCGGTCAGCGACGACCGGCACCGGTGCCGGCGCGGCGAGCGTCAGCAGACAGCCCAACGCGAGGACCGCCGCCTGCAGCGCCGTCGTTACGGAGCGGCGCCGGATCGCCAGGCCAGTCAGTAATAGGAGCCCGCTGCCAAAGAGCGCCGGTCCCAGGAGTGGAGTCGAGTAAGGGGCCGCTACCTTCGCCATTCCGCTCGCCGGCGGGCCGGGCAGCGCCGGTGTCGGCCGGCCGGTGATCGAGACGCTCGCCGTGTCGTTGGCGAGGTTCGGGTCAGTCTCGATCTCGGCAGTCTTCGACGCGGTGTTGGTGATCACGCCAGTCGCGGTCACCCTGGCCGTGACAGTCAGGGTCGCGGTGGCCCCGCTGGCGATGCTGCCGATGGTCCAGACGCCGGTTGCAGCGTCGTAGCTACCGCTGCTGGCTGCCGCCGACACGAAGGTGAGCCCTGCGGGCACCGTGTCCGACAGCTGAACCCCGGTGGCGTCCGACGGCCCGGCGTTGGTCGCCCGAATCGTATAGGTCACATTCGATCCGACGTTCACGGTCGCTGGGCTCGCGCTCTTGGTCACGGCGATATCGGCGCGCGAGACGATCGTCGTGGCATCCGTCGCCGTGTCATTGGTCGTGTCGAACTCGCCGCCGCCGCCGACGGTCGCGCTGTTGCTGATCGAGCCCGCGGCCGATTGCAGCACGCTGACCGCAATCGTGATCGCCGGATAGGAGCTACCTGCCGCCAGGGCGTCGGATCGGGTGCAGGTCACCGTCTGCGCCGCGATGCCGCAGGTCCAACCGGTGCCCGAGGCGTTCGTCGGGGTCAGGCCGGCGGGGACGGAGTCGGTCACGGTCACTACGCCTGAGGTCGAGACGCCGCCGGCATTGGTGACCGTCAGGGCATAGCTGCTGGTCCCGCCGCGCGAAAACGGATCTGTGTGGGATTTCGCGATGGTGAGGTCGGGGCCGCAGTCGGCGCCCGATCCGGCGCCCGGAATTTGTGCGCTAGTGATGGTCGCACTGATGCCGGCGGCGCCGGGTGTCGCTCCGTAGGCGGCGAGGTCGGTGGTTGTGGTGCCATTCACGCCGCCGCCAACATTCGCGCCCGCTGGCGCGCTGGTCGTCAGCACGACACCACCGCCGCCACCACCCCCAGGACCGTGATAGTTGGCTCCGGCCGGCGTGCCGCTTGCCGCCGTCGCCCAGGCGTCGGTCCCGGTGCCGCCTCGGGCGTCGACCGTCAGGCCGCCGAGGCCGCCGCTGCGGGCCGCGACGATCACGCTGCCGCCGGCGCCGCCGCCGCCACCGCCGTCGTTGAGTGGGGCGACGCCGGTGCCGCCGTCGGCGAGGATCGTGGCGGTGCCGGTCAGGCTGCCGCTCCGGATCATGACGATGCCGCCACCGTTGCCACCACTGCTCGAGTTCGCCGCGCCGCCGTTGTTGTGCGATCCGGCGCCGCCGCCGGCTCCGAGGGCGAGGCGCGTGGCGCCCGCGCCAAATGCGCTGCCGCCGAATCCGCCGGTTGCGAGATTGCTATTCCACGAGTTACCGCCGATGCCGCCGGCGCCACCGTTCGCGCCGCCACCACCACCGGTGTTCTGGTCGTTCGCGGTCGGGTTGGGATCGGTGCCGCCTCCACCGGCCGTCGCCGGCGCGCCGCGCGCCGTGCTGCCGTTAGGGTACCCGTCCGCGCCGGTGTTGACGGTGCCACCGGTGCGCGAGTCGTAGAGGTAGTGGGGCGTTCCGGCGATGCCTTCTCCCTTCTGGCCGTGGAAGGGGTTGGTGCTGACATTGACGTAATCCGTGCCGGTCCCGCCGGCCCCGCCGGCCAGCGGCCGGCCGAGTCCTGCCCGGAACCCCTCCTGCGACACGCTGACCGTCGCGCCATTCAGGGCGAGCGCTGCCGCCACATCGACGGCCAGGATGCCGCCGGTTGAGCCATTCCACGCCGCTGCCGTGAGGGCGCTGGTCAGCGTGGCGTTGGCATACTGGGGCACCCGGACGACCTGGAAGTCGCGCGCGCCCTGGCTCGCGGTGGGCGCGGCGCTCGTATACGTATTGGCGAGGCCGGCGCCCGAGATGGTCAGGGTCCCGCCCGCGAGGGGCGCGGCGCTGGTGGCGACGGCGTACTCATAGAGTCCCGAGGCGTTGAGCGCGGTTGAGCCGGTTGCCGGGTCGCCGGCGGTGCCGTCACCGTAGGCTCCCGTATTGGCCGAGTCGATCGCGGCGTCCTGCATCTGGATCACCAGCACCAGGTCCCCGATCGCAATCGGTGTGGCCGACCCGTTGGCCGCGCCCAGGGTCAGGCTGGTGGAGCCGGCCGCGGCCGTGGCCGCCCCCGGGTAATAGGTGTTGACGACTCCGGAGAGCGTGGCGATGCCGTCCCTCCCTGGGGTAGCGCATGTCCCGTTGGCGGCAAGAACCGGCATCGGGACTACCAGTAGTGAAAGCGCAGTGGCCAGGGCCAGGATGGGGGCCCGCTTCGGGTGCGAATCAACCATTGTTCGTGGCTAGAACGTCACCGAGGCAGGGAACCATCGGGCTTCACCGCGGTCACCCTCAATCCGTTACCCGGTCGGAATCCCTCGAAGCTAATGCCCGCGCGATTTGACGATCAGTTCATCCATCCAGGGTGGCGCCATGATGTGGACCGGCACCCGATTCGGCCCGGCTACCAGCAGGAAGTCGCCCCGCGCCGCAGTCTCGAGATAGTTGACCTGACGGTCGGTCAGGTTGTAGGCCTTCTGTAGCTTCAGGGCCTCCGAGTGCTTCTGGGATCCAAGCAAGAGGATGCTCGGATTGGTCGCCAGCACGGCGCCGTCTTTCGTATCGAAAAAGTCGCCAGGATTCTGGCTGACCAGGATCAGACTGCCCCCATATTTCCGAATCCTGCGAGCAAGCCGCACCAGAAAACGGCGAATGGGCTCATGCTCCAGCAGCAGGCCGACTTCATCGATGAGCAGGTGCCGTGGGCGTCGATCGCGACGCAGCGCAGCCCACAACCAGTTCGCCACGAGCAGATAGGCGGGCGCAACCAGCTCGTCGCTGAGGTTGCGCAGGTTGAATCCCACAATCTCGGCGTGGAGATCGATGTTCGTTGGGGCGCTGAAAAGTCGTCCCAAATCGCCCGTGACCCAGCGTCGCAGGATGGTCGCGGGGCGCGATCCGGGGTGCGCATTGTTGAGCGCCGTCCAGACGTCGGCCAGGACGGGGGTTTGCGCGCTCCGGGCAAGCGTTTCTTTCGTCACCTGCTCGACCTGCGCCCGCTCGAGTTCATCCAGGTGACCGCACATCAAACCGATGAGGTCCAAAACGTTGTTAAGGTGGTCGGCCTGGTCCTCGGTATCGGACCCGAAGAGAACCGGGTCGAGGGCGTTGATCGCATGGCCCGAACCGGCCGCGAGATGGAAATACGCACCCCCCAGCTCACGGACCAGGCCGCCGTATTCGGCTTCCGGGTCCAAGAGGATGGCTCCGATTCCACGGGTGTGTCCACTCAGGACCACGGATGCCGCCGCGTAACTCTTTCCTGCGCCGGAGTGCGCGAGTACGGCGATATTGGCATTGCTGAACCGTGCCTCGTCAAAGGGATCAAAGACGCAGAGACCGCCGGTTTCCTTGTTGAAGCCCCAGTAGTGGCCATCCGGATCTGCCAGGTCTTCCTGTAGCCATGGGAGTAGCGTGGCGACGGCGCTCGTCGGCAGGATTTTCTCGCGGCCGATCAAGTCCATGCCCAACGGCCAGGAGGCCAACAACCCCTGGTGCATCTGGAAAAATGGCTGAATGGCTCGCAGCATCAGGCGCCGGCAACTCGCCTGGATTGCCTGCGTCTGCGCCCGCAGTTCGGCCTGGTCACTGGCGCCGACCGTGAGGTAGAAGCTGACCGCAAAGGCCTTTTCTTCATTGCGCACGAGCGCTTGATGCATGCTCAGCGCATCCGGCAGGGCGCCCAGTGTGGTTCGCGGGACGGCACCGGTTTCCACGGCCGCCATGTCATCGGCGCGAAGATCCTGGATGCGGTGATGAAGGCGCGCAAGCGTTCGGTCGGTTTCCAGTGGGAGGATATGCAAGCCCGCATGCAGCTCGCCGTTAAAACTGAGCAGCGGCAGAAGCCATCCGGGTTCGACCTCTTCACCGGAGTAGCGGTCAACGATGAACGACGCATAATGGCGGCCCGACAATTCGACCGAATTGGCACGATGCACGAATGCGGCGGCCGTCACATCCTGCCACGATCGTCCATAGAGACCGTCGAACACGTTGGCCAGCTCGCGGTCGTTGGCAATCTCTGCCTTGAGCCCGATTCGCCGGAGGTGCTCGATGAGATCCCTGGCACGCTCCTGGAGTGGACGTCCCCGGTCGGTCGCGACGCGAGTGGGCTGGTCAGAGGATCGGTTGAAGCGGAAGCTCCAGGACCGGAGTAAGCTCCGCGGTTCATCCGTCGAGGCGAGGACGACAAACACCTGCCGCTGGTAGACCGGCGTTTCAAGCAGGTGCGCGTTGATGAAGCTCTTGGTCAGGGCCGCCAGATAGGTCCTGCGATCAGGCTGTTGACCGGCGATCGGCTCGGTGGTATCCCCGGCGGGCACGCGCCGGATGCGGACGTACAGTTGGAGCGGACCACTCTGCCCATGCAGGAGTTCGCGAAACGCCTGGACGGCGCGCAGTTGCTGCTCTGGTGCCAGCCCCGCGAAGTTGAGGGATGACGTGCTCACCACCACCCGCAGTCCACCGTTGTTCAGGCGAATGACGCCATCTTTAATCTCGGCGACCTCTCGTCCGAACGGCGTATCGCGGCCCACGTGCACGACGTTAGTCCGTGCTCAACGCAAGCAGGAAGGTAGACGAAGCGATTGCCGCGGAATATTTCCCTTCATCGATCTCCGGGATTGCGAGGAGGATGCTGGTCGGCTTGTTGCCGCTGGCGGCCAGCCCCGGATCATTCCGATCAAACGCCGTGCCCTGTTCCGTGCGGAGCCCGACTACCAGGACGTCGCGGCCGATCGTTTGGCTCGCCGGCGGATTGTCGTCCGCGGCGGTCGCGGTTCTTTGCTGATTGGGGATCGCGATGACGTCGATCCCGTCGCCGGGTTTCAAGGCGCCACCGACCGCTGCGGCCGGGTTGATCGGGAGGCCGACGATACGCGAACCGGCTGGCACGTTGAGGCCCGAGCCGATGAGGTCTGCGTTCCGTGCGGGAGTCAGCTGCCGTCCATCGATGAATTGCCCTTTCAAGATTGGCAGTGCGACGAACTGTCCGACCACCTGACCGGGCTCCCGAAGCGCGTCGGTACCGACCGACGACGGGTTAACCTTCCGGATGCTCACGTCCGCATCCTGGACTTGGGCGCCGACTTTCAGGTCCTGCGTAGCGACGAGCGCCACCGCCTGTCGGGTGTTGGCGTAGTAGAAGAAACCAGCCATCGCCGAAAAGATCACAAATACCGCGAGGCACACCGTCCGTGTCATAACCCCTCCTAGCCGCTCTCAGCGGCGAAGTCGACCGTCACCAAAAAGTACGAGGCGATCGCGTAGACGGCAACATGGCCGTCCTGGAACCGGGACTCAACGTACAGGGTGAGGCGGACGGTGTAGTCCTGGAGTTGATGACCACTAACCAGGTCGGGGACATTCCATTGCAGTCGCAGCAAGGTGGCAGCGTCCGCAACAATTCCCGGGATGGTGCCCGCGTTCCGAGGAGCATCGGACGGCACACCGTCATATCGCCAGCGGAGAAGCCGGGACCTTGCTGCGCCGACGGTGGCGCCTCCGATGCGAACCAGTCCCTCACGGGACACCAGCAGATGCACGGCGAACTGCGTCAGCGCTCCGCGCAGGGCATCGACGTGACGGAAGGCGGTTGGTCCCGGGGCCGATCCCTCGAGCGCCGGGCTCACTATCGCCTCGACCACGGGGGGGACGTACGCCCTGGTCGGGGCTGCCCGGGCCGTTGCCGACGTGTCGTTGCCAATCTCGACCGAGAAGGGCTGGCGAACGAGGTGGACCGCTCCGTACGGATCGTATCGGGCTGCCTGCGCGTGACCCGCGATTAGGGCTACCACGCGGGCGTCGTATACGCCAGCCGAGGAATAGGTATGCGGCAGGTTGAGGCGGCTCGCTGCCTGGCCGGCAATGCTGGCGGTTGCTCCGTCGCCGAAGTCGACACGCCAACGCGTTACCGACCAATCTTCGATGGCCATGTTGAGGTACAGATTCAGATCCTGGGTCAGGGCTCCGTCGAGCATGGCGCTCAGCACGGCGGGCGTTCCGGCGACGGGCTGGCGCGGAGCTAGCGAAACCTGCAGATCCAGGTCGAGTCTCGCCGTGGCCTCCGTCACAGGCGGCTCCTCGACCGGGGTCGTCCCGGGGCTTGCGCAAAGAGACGTGGTGGTGCCAAAATTCGGCTGCGGCGCGGACGGTGGCGGAGCATTGATCTGTCGGTCGGTCGCGCGATCGTAAACATAAACGGCCCAGATCCACGGACAGGACGAGGAGCCAAATGGTTGCCGCGTCCAGCTCGCGTAGTAGGGCGATTGATGCCCCGAGCCGGTTGGCGCGGGGTACGTGGAGGTCGAGTCACTGACCTGTGCGTAGACGAAGGCATGGCCGGCATAGCCGGGGACGGCAGTGATGGCGACCACCATCCCGGGATTCCCGATTGAGTGGCCCTCGGCCGCCGAGAGAGCAAGAAGCGCGGCCGCTACCGAGATTCCGGCTCCAGCACGAAGGACTTGACCGATCATGGCCGGATCTGAGCGTTGCTCGCTAGGGTCATCCGACCGGTTCCGATTGTGCCGACGAACCCAAGTAAGTTCAGACGGTACGGCACGCGAATGCGGGCACAGATTGACGGACGGTCGAGACGCATCCCGGTGAACGGATCGATGCCCGGGGTCTCGTTGACGACCGTAATCTCGGCTGCCTCGGCAACGGCGGTGGCTTGATTGCTTCCCAGGGACTCGGCAAGGTTCCACGCGAGATAGGCGCGGGTGGTGGCCAGCGCCGCATCTGGATCGAGGCGAAGACGAGCGCTCTCGCCGTAATAGAGCTTATCCACCGAGGTCGCTCCGCTCAGCGTCGCCAGATCGACCGCATACCGCAGGCGAACGCGTTGCATCTGCAGCTGCGCCATGTCAACCGTCAACGAAAGGATCAGCATCAAGGTCGGGATGAGCAGGACCACATAGAGGATGCTCTGCCCTCTTCGGCGCCTCAATGGTTGACCTCCCCCCTGCTGACATAACTCGACTGCAGGTCAATGTTGCGGCTGAAGAGAAACGGAATGGCGATCCGCCGGTGGCTCACCAGCGAGACTTTGATTGGTTGACCCCACCGGACGACCGATGGGCTTACCGAAATGGCCACATTGGCCGGACTCACGCCCGCGGCTTGCAGCTCGGTTCTGATCCGGTCGCGGACAACGGCGTCATCCTCACCTCGCTCTCCGGCAACGCGTGCACCGATCGCCGCGGCCGACTGCTGCCCCATCCACAGATGGATCAGGCCACCCAGCTCGATGATCCCGAGGAGGACCGGGAGCAGCATGAAGGAGACGGCCAGGATCGCCTGAAGCGTCTCTTGTCCCCTCTGGCCCTCGCGGCGTCGTTGGCTCATGCGGTCTGCGTCAGACGCTGCACCATCTGCCCGATCTTCGCGACCAGGCCGTTGTTCCATGCCATGATCCCGACCACCAGCGTTCCAAGGATGATGGCTGCTCCAATCACCCACTCAAGCGTCGACTGCCCCCGCTGCCTGATGCTCATCGCAACCCTCCAAAATCCGAGTCTGTTGTTCCCGCTCGACGCGATCGCCGTGTCATACCGACCGTCGCTATCCGAAAGCTCGTTGGATGATGCCCCAGAAAAGCGGAATCATGATCAAGATCACAAACTCCGGTAGATAGATGGCGGCGAGGATCCCCAGCAGCTTGGTGCCGACTCGCGCGGCCATGGCCGTCGAGCGATTCCGCTGGTTCATTCGCACCATGAACTCCTGGTCTCGCAAGGTTTGCTCCAGTCCCGTTCCGATGCGTTTGCTTTGGGCGAGAGCGCCGATGAAGAGCGACACATCATCAGTGCCGGTCCGCCGGCCGATATCTTGCAGCGCCTCCTCGATCGTCAAGCCCAGGCCGTAGCGGCCCAGCGCCGCCCGGATCTCGGCCCTGAGAATTCCGGGTGCTTGCGGATCCGCCGACACCAGGTGAAGGGCGCGTTCGAGCGGCATACCGGCGACGACGAAGGCGCGGATCGTGCTCACCAACTCCGGCAGCTCCTGGTGAACAGCGTCCTGACGCTTTCGCCGCCGGTTGCCCAGGTACCGGCTGGGCGCGATGTAGCCCAACCAGGCCAGGAGGGGCAC
This sequence comes from Candidatus Dormiibacter sp., assembly GCA_039922495.1. GTDB lineage: Bacteria > Chloroflexota > Dormibacteria > CF-121 > CF-121 > JALYYC01. The sequence goes on along the minus strand of JBDTEO010000010.1, from coordinate 14,976 downwards.
GAAGAGGGCCGCCCCGGCGAGAGCCACGGCCAGGAGTCCACCAGCCAGGGCACCAAGCAAGGCGCCGCCCAGCTTGAAACTTCGGAACGCGAGCGGGTCGATGAGCTGTGGATTCAGGCCGCACTGCGTCAGGTAGGCCTCATCCAGAGAGGCTGGACGAAGGTGGAGGCGCCCGCCCCACATCACCGCGACGGGCTGCAGCCAGCGCTGATACCAGCTGTCGAGCGCGTGTTGCTGCTGGCGCCATTCGCTGGGCGAGAGGGTGGAGGCCCGAACCAGGCTGACGCTTGGTCGCCGCCTTCCGGCAAACCCCGCCAGACCGTAGAGTCCGGCGAAGGTCGCCATGGCGGCACACGCTGCGGCGAGCATCATGCTGCGAACCGTGCCACCCGGAAGCTCAGATAGATCCCGAGGACCTCGAGGACTGCCGCCGCTGGAACCAGGAGGTAGCGGCCGACAGGGGTCTGGTCAAGCGCGCCAAGAAGGTCTGGCGATACCAGGCGAAGGTAGAGGTACATGGCTGGAACGATCACGGCGAGCAGCCAGATCTGGACCCGTTGCCCTGAGGTTTTCGCTCGGACCTCATTGGCAAGCTGCACGTTGAATTGCACCGTTGCTGACAGCTCGTACAAGAGGGTTCGCGCCGCTTGTGTGGGCAGTTGGTTCGCGCTGCAGACGATCAACGTCTCCCACACCAGGGCGAGATTTCGAGTGGCAATGTGAGCGCGACGCTCACGCATGCTGTCGTGCAGCGGCACATCGAGAAGAAAACGCTGGATGACGAAGTCGAGGTCCTCGCGGATCCACCGATCGGTGGTCGCACGGCGGGCCTGGCGGAGCGTATCGAGGTAGGTGCATCCCGCCGTCAGGCTTGCCAGCAATGACTGCAGGAGCCGGGGGGCTTCATCTTCGCTGCGCCGAGCCTGCGCGTGAACCAGCCAGGACAGGTACAGCCGAGGAACCAACATGCCGGCGGCGCCGCCGAGGATTGCGAGCACCGGCGACTCGAGCCAACCGGCGGCAAAAAGAATCGTGGGCACCGCGACGGTCATCGCCACCATGGAATGTGGACGACCGATGACCCGCGCCTGCTGAAGTCGGCGACTGTGCCTGACCGTCGCACGGTCGATCAGAGACCGGAGCGGCGTGGATGCACCGGGTCGGCTGACGACTGCGGCACCAAGGCTAATGATGGCCAGTGAAAGGCAAAGAGCCCCTAGCAGATCCATCGCATTCCCTGGAGCTCCAGTTTGCGCTGGAGGCGTGGGCCGGGCCGGTAGTCGCGGATGGCCGAGAAGTCCACAGTGGCTCCGTGACTCCCGTTGGCCATCGCGGCTTTGAAGATCGGCTCGATCCGATAGTGGCCATCCGAATCCGTGTCCCGCAACTCCGTGATTTCGAGGACGCAACGTCGGCCATCGCGGAGCCGGCTGACGAAGATCACGAGGTCAAAGACGCGAGCAATGTAGCGACGGATTTCGATTGGACTCAGTTGACTGAAGTCGCGGCTGATCAACAATTCGAGGCGTGCGAGCGCGTCGACGCAGCTGCTTGCATGGATGGTGGTCGCCGAGCCGTCGTGGCCCGTATTCAGCGCCTCGAGCACGTAATACGCTTCCTTGCTGTGGCGGATTTCGCCGATGATCAGGCGGTCGGGCCGCATCCGCAACGCGTTCTGGACGAGGTCGGCGACGTCGAGGCGCCGATCGTCGGCAGCCTTGCTCCCGAGTTCCTTGGAGTGGACGCACTCGAGCTTGACCCAGTGCGGATTGTCCAACTCCAGTTCGGCGGTATCCTCGATCGTGATCACCCGCTCGTCTCCTGGGAAGGCGCTGACGATAGAGCGAAGCAGCGTGCTCTTTCCAGAGCCGGTGGCCCCAGCGATCAGGATATTGGCTCGCGCAACCGCCATCGCCTCGAGAAACGCTGCCATTTGCATCGAAAGACCTCCGGCGCCGACCCAATTCGACCTGGACGGCGAATCCTCGGCCGGCATCAGCGCCAGTTGGATGCGGCTGAATTTCCGGATGCACAGGGTCGGGCCGCCAACCGGTGCGTAGACGGCATTGGCGCGACTGCCATCTACCATTCGCGCGTCCACTAGAGGCCTATCAATATTGATCTCGCGACCCACCAAGGCGACGATCTTCTGGATGACCTGCTCCAGCTGGGCCTGGTCTCGAAAGCTATTGGGCACGAACTGCAGCCGACCCGCGCGCTCGACGAAGATCTCGTTGAATCGATTTACGAGGATATCGGTGATCGATGGGTCCTCCATGAGCGGCTGCAGCCGTCCGAGACCGACGATATCGTCGAAGAGGCCGTCGATGAGCTCAGGTGCTGCATTGCCCTGCCTCTGGATCAGGGCGTCTCCGATCCGACGCTTCAGCAGATCGGATCGATTGGCCACCGTGGAAAACGGATTTAGGAGGTCTGGGTTTACGTGGATGGTCAACTGGTCGCGGATATAGCGGCGAAGCTCCTCAATAGGAGCGGTGGCCTGTCGGGGAGCAACCTCAGCTAGCACGGCGGCGTCGTGTCAACCAGCTGAAAGGATTGGCGGTGACGCGTCCCGGTCTCGGGCGTTCGAGGGCGGGGTAGATCGACGCCCCTAGCCTGGCGAGGGCGTTCCTGGTGGCGCCCTCCGACCACAACACGATAGGTTGGAGTCGATTCTCGGCAAATTCGAACAGCTGATCGAAAGGGATTCGCGCGGCGAGGCTTCCGCCGAGATCGCCAAGCGGTTCCTCGAGGTTGTACCCCTCCCGCATTTTGTTGGCGACGTATCGAAGCTTTTCTCCGAGGCCCAGGCGGCGCAGCACTTCGACCCCGCGATACAACGACTGCACCGAACCGGCCGTAGGCGTGACGACGCAGTAAATCCGGTGCGCCGCCTCCAGCAGATACGTTTCGAGGTCGCCGACTGAAGCGCCCATATCGATGATCACAAAGTGATATCCGGCGTCCCGAAACGCGCTCAAGATGTGCGCTGCCTGGGGGATGCCCACCAGCCGTGAGCGATCGCCCGCCAGGCATTTCGAAGGACCAAGGAGAACGTCGAGATTCGAGGCCTGATGGTGCAGGATGTAATCGCTCGGGTCGGGATCGGCGCCAATGCCGGCTACGTCCGATACGTAGTCGAGCATGGTTGGTTGTGCCAGGCCGAGCCGGGCCGAGACATTCGCGCTCGAGAGGTCAAAGTCGACGAGCATCACCCGCAACGGCTGGGCCGGCTCGGTGGCGGAGGGCCGGTAGCGTCCCTTCCGCGCCAGAAGCGTGGCGACCTCGGTAGCCAGGGTCGTGCGTCCTGTTCCACCTTTTGCGGAGAAGAAGGTGATGATCTGTGTTCCGCCGAGGTAAACGGGAACGGCTTCGTCGTCGACATTTCCCTGAGCCTCGAGGTCGCGCTCAGCGCTGATCGCCGGCTCCGGAAGCTCGATGACGTCATCCTCGTCGCTGTCGAGGCCAGGCGTGGGAATGATCGTGTCGGGCGTCGTGGCCACCACGCTGAACTTCGGTGTGCCCGCCAGTGCGCGCGGTCGAGACAGTCGCGTGGGCGTGTCCGTTGATCGTGCCAGGTGAAATTCGATGGCAGCCAGCGCCCAGTGTCCAAGCGATCGACCCTCCGGTCGAAGCCACGTCAGCGCGGCCCCCATGCCTGCGGCCAACAGCGCCAGGATCCCGCGAACCAAACCGGGTAAGGCGAGGTGCAGGATCGCGTAAGCGGCTAGCAGGCCGAAGAGCAATGTCGACAGGCGAGTGACGGAAAGACCCAGAACGAACTGGTCTTCCCCATCGAGATCTTGAGGAATTCGAATCCCGCGCATTGACCCCTCCGGCATTCGCCGAAATACCCAGCGCGGGCGCGGTCAATTAGGAGACGTGTGCGGCGTTCGTTATGGCAAATGCGCTGCGTTGCTTCTTACGCGCAGCGGTCCCTACCAGTGGCCAGGGAATGGTGCCCGCACCAGGATTCGAACCCGGGACCAACTGATTAAGAGTCAGCTGCTCTACCAACTGAGCCATGCAGGCGCACCGCATATTGTATTCGGCGAATCGTCCGCTGCGTGTCGCCGTATCCATGGACGTCCACCGGCGTTGTTGTCAAATTGTTGTCAAAACCGGAGGAGCTGACGGGGGCATCGCGGGTCGGCGAGTAGCCTCTTTTCAGGTGTTCGCGGACATCTGAAGGCCACGTCATGCAGCACATAAATCTCGGCGAGCCCGACCTGCTGGATTGTGCTAGTCAGCCGATTTCATCGCTCCCAGCCATCGACGCAATTCTTGCCGCGGCCAGCTCGATCGCTAATGGCAAGCCGTCGAGCTGCCGGCAAATCTCAGCCACCGATTGTGCGTTCTCGGCGGTCAATTCGAAGCCCGGGAGATTGAGCCCGGCTCGATTGATGAACAACCGTGTCGCATCACATTGGTGCAGATCCTCGAGGCTGAGGGAATGGTCGTCCGGCACCGCCAGTGGCGCTACATGCCAGACGACCTCTCCCGCCAGACGCAACGCTTCGCGGCTGGTCGTCAGTACGTTGAGCTCGACGGTCGTCCGCAGCAACGTATCAACCAAGGTGGCGACGCCATCGAGTAGATGCTCGCAATATCCAAGAGCAGGAGTGAGCGCTTCGTTGCGAAGACGCTTGCCCAACGTTTCTTGCGCAGACCGATCGGCCTGCTCTCGGACACCCACTGCGGCCATCACCTTTTGGGCGACCAGAGTTGCATCGCTGAGCGGAACCAGATCGACGAACCAAAGACCGTCGGGGAAGTCGGAGATCACTTCGTTGGCCAGCTGGACGGCCATCCTCGTTTTGCCGCTGCCACCTGGGCCGCTCAGGGTCAGGAGCCTGGCTGTCACGAGTTTGTCTCTCAGCTCCTCGAGCGCAAGCTGCCTGCCAATGAAGGTCGTGAACTGAACCGGAAGGTTATTCGTGACGCCTATATATTGAGCCGACTGCTGCCCCGGCTCTTACCTCGGTAGTGGCCGCACGGCAGAGGAGATTGTGGTCCTATGAGGCGGCCGACCAACGTCGCCGACTCCGAGAGGCGCGGGTTGCGGCTAGGCCGGCCCGCGATGTGGTGGCGCCGTAAGTTCGGGCAGCCCCAGCCAGACGCGGAAAACGGTGGAGCATCAAGAAACCCGTTGACAATGAGAAAAGTTAGTGGCACGATGATCGGGTTTTCTGACGGCAAGAATTCTGTTCCGGTCCTTCAGGCCGGTGGGGGGGTAGCGATCGTCAGACGCTAGGGGTTTCCAGCCCCACCATTGATCAGCTTGCTACGGCCCAAAAGGCCGGAGCCGCGCACGAGGGGGGTTTCCATGCGACTGAAGCGTATCTGCTCCATCTTTCTGTCGTCGCTGATGTTGGCGACCGGCAGCTCGCTAGTCAGCCCAGCGGGTGCGGCCGCACCAGTGAATGTCGCGAGCGGCCAACCATCGCACGATGTCACGTCGCGCTCGGATAAGGTCTCGGCGCTTTTAACCGCCAAGTTGGAGCGTCACCGAGTCCAGATCACTGACTTGGATGCCACTGATGGCACTACTTACGCGAACCCGGATGGCAGCTTGACCACGGAGATTAGTTCGGCACCCATTCGAACGCACAAAGCAGCGGGACTGGTTCCAATCGACACGCATCTGGTCGCTGCTGGCGGTAGCTGGCAACCGGCGGCCGCAGACGGTGACGCCAGCATTTCGGGTGGCGGATCAGGCGATATCGCATCGGCCACATCAGGCTCAGCTCGAGTGGGAATCGGCTTCGGAGCCTCCCTTCCGAAACCGGCGATTTCCGGCGATACCGCCACCTACACAAACGCCGTTCCTGGCGTAAACGTAGTGGCCCGCGCCACCGAGGGCGGGTTCGATCTCGGGTTTGTATTGACGAGCCGTCCCAAAGGGCCGCTCAGCTTTAACCTGCCTCTCGACCTGCACGGGGTTACCGTGACCCAGGGGCCCGCCGGCACGCTGCACTACCGTAACAGCAAAGGCGACGAGGTCTTCACCACGCTGCCACCGCAGATGTACGGCGCTGCGATGGACCCTCATGCGGATATGCCCACGCGGTCGGAGCCCGTTGCCACGAAGCTGGTGACAACAAGCGGCGGACAGGTCCTGCAGGTGGCACCCGACCCAGCATTTTTGGCCGACCCGACCGTCACCTATCCGGTCACGATCGACCCGTCGACCAATATTGGCCAGAGCAACTACGACTACATCGACAGCTGCTGCAACTACATGAATTACAACAATTCCCTCCAGATCCAAGAGTGGAGTGGGACCTACACCGGTATAGCGAACACCGGCACGTGGAACAGCGGGTCGAACAAGGAGCGCGCTTTCTACGGCTTTTCAAACTCGAGCTACACGGGCAAATACGTCACTGCCGCGACCCTTTCGCTCTACGAGTTCTGGGCGTACTCATGCAGCGCCCGCGAGGTCGACATCTGGGACCTTGCGGCGAACTACGGATCAAATCTTGACTGGGCCAACCAGCCAAATGTGGCCACTAAGTGGGCAGCAGTGTCCGCCGCCCACGGTTACTCCAGTAGCTGCGGCCCAGCCAACATCAACTTTGGCGTAACCAGCTTGGCGCAGCACTGGGCAGCTCTAGGGAGCGGAGTTTGGGACCTCGAGGCTCGGGCCGCTAACGAGAGCGACAGTTACGGCTGGAAGAGATTCAAGGGAGCCGCCACTCTCTCCGTCACATACGACAATTACCCGAATACTCCGACCAATTCTGCCACGTCACCCGCATCGACGTGCACCACGGGCAGCGGTCGGCCCTACATGTCGACGACCACGCCGACGCTATCGGTGGCGGTTTCCGATCCCGATGGCGGTACCGTTCAGGGCGCATTCGAGATCTGGCACACGGGAGGCTCGGAGATCGGCGGCCAGAACTACTCCGCGTCGGTCGCCTCGGGTTCGACCGCTTCCTGGACAGTCCCCGCCGCGAACTTTGTCAACGGCAGCACATATAGCTGGCGAGTGCGCGGATGGGATGGTATTTCCTATTCGCAGAACTACTCGCCCTGGTGCGAGTTTACGATCGATACGACCTTAGATCCCGCGCCGACGGTCAGCAGTACAAATTGCCTGCAGAATGCCTGGGCGCCGGCCAGCACAAGCTGCAGCTTTTCCTGGAGCGATTCTTCGACCGATGTCTCCGGCTACCAATACCAGGAGGACGGCGGTGGGTGGTCAGCGACAACAACCGCAACTACGCTGAGCTGGAGCCCGGCGGTGGGGCAGCACACGATTCAGGTGCAGGCATTAAACCTTGGCGGGCTGCCTGGAAGCATCGCCTCCTACGCCTTTAACATTGGGTCCGCCGGCTCGCTCACGACGCCGGCCGACCAGGATCGCACCCAGGCCTCAGCGGCGCTGTCGGCCAACGCGCCCACGACTTACCCATACGCTGATTACTTTTACCGCCAGGGTAGTACCGCCACCTTCTCCCAGATTCCGGCCACGGACGTGACCCTGCCCGGAACCAACAACAACCCAACCTGGCCGGTCGCGGGAGACACCAATGGCAACTTCAGCGCGCTCAACTGGAACCTCGTCAATTCAGTTAGAAGCGCGGGCGGTTCCGATGGACTGATTCAGGTCGAGGCCTGCTTCTACAGCAGTCAGACCCAATCGCTAACAAGTCCTTCCGCTTGTTCGCCAACCCATAACGTGCAGCTTCTCAGCCATGCTTTTGGTGCCACATACGCTACTGAAAAGGTTGGACCGGGTGCGGTCAGTCTGCTAACCGGTGATTACCAAGTCGGTGCCACCGACGCCTCAGTGCCGAGCGCCATCGGCGACCTATCGGTGGGTCGGTCGATCACGACCATCGATCCCACGGCGGAGCTGCGCAACTTGCTGCCGTCCAACCTTCATGACGCCGAGCCGCCGCTCAACGGGTGGAGCTCACCCGTCAACACAACCGCTACGACAGCGACTTCCCCAACGGTCCTGGGTAGCAACAGTCTCCAGCTGGCTCCGTCCGCGGGCCCATCATGCACTGGGCCATGCTGGGACACGTATATCCCAATAGGCGGCGATAACGGTGGCTTGCGGTTGGGCTTGAAACCCGGACACACCTATACCTTCACTGCGCGTGAGTATGTGCCGTCTGGAACCGGACTCACCCCCGACAGTTCCACGCGGGGCGAGCGACCAGTCGTCTTTGATCAAATCGGCAGTCAGGGCTACGTTGAAATCGATGGAACCATGCCAACGGCGACTGGCGCGTGGCAACTGGTCCTGGTTACCTTCACCGTTCCAGACGGGGCCACCGAGGCGTTCATCCGCCTCTACAACGGCTTCAACGTGGGCAAAACCGGCGACGCCGTCTACTATGACGACCTCACCCTGGTGGCGGATGGTGTCCAGGGAGCTGAATGGCAGACCAACCTGCCCGGCCCAGCTGCCGGAGACTCCAACCTCACCATCCGTGACTACACCGCTCAGGGCTATGTTGTCTTGACTGCGCCGGGCGGCAGTGAGGACGTCTACACGCCCACGACATCAACCTCCTCCTACCCGATCAGTTACAGCGGCCAGGGCGACGCCCACGACGGCTCAGTTCTGAGCAAGACGTCGGCTTCCCAGTTCACCATGACCGACGCGGACGGAACCATCACCACCTGGAATAGCTCCGACGGGGGCAACACCTGGCAGGTGGCGAGCGTGGCGGAACCGGGAAGCTCGACAACCACGAGCTACAGCTTCGATGGCGACGGCCGAGTGACGCAGGTCGTCGGCCCGGCGCCGGTCGGTGTCGCCTGCACGGGCAGCCCCTCACCACTCCCGGTTGCCGGACGTTGACGTTGACCTACACCGCGACCACGGCCGCACCCCCGACTGGGTCGACACTGGGCAACTACCCGGGGCTGCTGCAATCGATCAGCTTCACGGCTGCCGATCCGAGCAACAACAACCAGATGACCCCGGTCGCGATCGCGAGCTTCGCCTATGACGCCAATGGGTTCCTGCGCCAATCATGGGACGCGCGCCTTCCCAACCTGAGGACGACCTACGCCTACGGCTCCGATCTCCGGATCAGCTCGGTGACGCCGCCTGGACTCAACGCGTGGTCGTTCAGCTTCGACTCGTCGGGACGACTCAGCCAGGTGTCCCGTCCGGATCCCTCAGGCGGCACGGACACCACGACCGTGGTCTACAACGTTCCCTTCACGGGGACGGGAGCCCCGATCGAGATGGGGTCAGCAACCACCTCTGCCTGGGGTGAGACCTCCGACCTGCCCAGCTATGCGGCGGCGATCTTCAGCCCCAACCATCCCATGCCCCTCGGCACGACGGCTGGGAGCGTTTCAAGCAGCGATTGGCCATATGCAACCCTTCACTATCTGGACGTCAATGGCCGTAACGTCAATACGGCCAACTACGGAGCCGGCGCCTGGCAGATCGGCACCAGCGGTTACGACAAGTTCGGCAACACGCTCACGCAGTTAAGTGCCCTGGCACGAGACGAGGCGCTGTCACCGTCCAACTATCCAGACCTTGACGGCTACGTCGCTAGCATCCCAGCCTCATCAGACCGGGCAGCACTGCTGTCGACGAACAACATCTATTCACCGGACGGAACCGAGCTCACCGACACGGTGGGGTCCATGCACCCGGTTGTGCTCTCCTCAGGTTCCACGGTTGACGCACGCACCCACACGCACACCACTTTTGACGAGGGAGCGCCCAACAACGACGTGGCTGCGGACGGCGGACCCTACCGTCTGCCGACCACGATCACGGCCGCGGCTCAGACCTCAGACGCGGTCGACCACGACGCGCGGACTTCCCACAAAGGTTACGCCGCCATCGTGAGCGGCGACACCACCGGCTGGACCCTGCGCCAGCCGACTACCAAAACGACCGTGATGGGCGGTAGCACGGCCGATATCGTGACCACCACACGCTACGACGCCCAGGGCCACGTCATTGAGACTCGGATGCCGGCCAATCAGAACGGCGGTGATGCCCACGCTGCCCTCAACACCTACTTCGCGGCGACGGGTTCTGGTGGGTGCGCCAACGCGGCCGAGGCTGGTCTGCTCTGCCAGACGGGACCGGTGGCACAACCGAGTACAGGTCCGCATCTCCTGACGAGCAACACCACCTACAACATGTGGGGGGAGGCGGTCGGCGTGACCGAAGCCGACGCGAGCTGCAGCAGCAGTTGCCCAAGTCGCACGACCACGACTGTGTATGACTCCGGGCAGCGCGAGTGTGTCCGCAACATCGCCACCAGTAACGTCGGCGACAGTGCGTTGCCCGCCGTCTACACCGGCTACGACCCGAACACCGGACTGACGACGCTCAGTGGCAATATCTCTGGTACCGCCCCAACGAGTTGCCCAAGCAGCGCACCGGCGCTCAGCAGCCAGATCTCAACCGGCTACGATGGCGACGGTCGGGTCATTTCGTACAGGGACGCGAACAACAACGCGGCGGGGCTCAGCTACACCGCGGATGGCTTGACGGCGAGCCTCAACGACGGCAAGGGCACCGTGACCTACACCTACGATGGCGGTAGCGGAAGCACGACCGAGCACCGTCGCCTCCTCACGAACCTAGCTGATAGCAACTGGTTCCCACCTGGCTTCTCCGCGGTCTACGACGCCAACGGCGCGATGGCTAGCGAGACCTATCCCAATGGGCTCGTGGCCACCCGGCACTACGATGACGCCGGACAGAGTATTTCGCTGGCTTACGTAATGGGTTCCACCACTTGGCTTAGCTTCAGCGCCAGCTATAGTGCCCACGGGCAGATCCTGTCTCAATCGAGCAACGGCTCCTCGCAGGCCCTGACCTACGACAACGATGGACGCCTCATCTCCGTGGCCGACACCGACAACACCATCAATCCAGCGGCCTGCACAACGCGGACCTACGCCTACGACGCCGACAGCAACAGACAGAGCCTGAGTGCGTACCCGGCCGGGACGAGCGGCGTCTGCAGCACCTCGACCACCCCAACGGTCACGAGTCACGGCTATGACGAAGCCGACCGGCTCCTGGTCAGTCAGGGCTACGCGTACGACCCGCTCGGCCGGACCACCACAGTGCCAGCCTCGGATGCAGGCGGAACAACGTTGGGCAACGGCTACTACGTCGACGATATGGTCGCGAGCCAGAGCCAGGGAACGCCGAGCAAGACCTTCGCCTTAGATCCGAGCGCGCGGATTGCGACGATCACCACTGGGAGCACCGTCCAAACGAATTACTTTGCCAACGGCAGCGACAGCCCAGCGTGGATCGGCGCGTCTGACGGGAGCTGGACCCGCAACGTCGACGGTGTCGACGGCAACCTGGCGGCAATCGTGAGCAGCAGCGGCTCTGAGGAACTGCAGCTCACCAACCTGCACGGCGACGTGGTTGCGACGGCTGTGAACAGCAGCAGCGCCAACGGAACCGATGCCTACTTCGAGTGCACGGAGTTCGGCGTTCCACGGTCGAGCAACACTGTCACGCCGCGCTACGCATGGCTCGGGGGGAAACGACGAGACTCAGGTGACGCGCTTGCTGGAATCGTATTGATGGGTGCGCGGGTGTACAGTCCGGGCTTAGGTCGGTTTCTGTCCGTTGATCCGGTGCCTGGTGGCTCTGCCAACCAATATGATTACGCTAATCAGGATCCGCTCGACCAATACGACCTTTCCGGAAAATTCAGTTGGCGCGGCTTTTGGCGTGGAGTTCTAGAAACCGTATCCGTGCCGGTTTACGCCTTCTACTATGTCTCATACTCCTTCCGTTATTGCACCCATTTCGGGCGCTACGGTGGGTGCCGGTATTCCCTCCGCGCTGCAGCACCTTTGGCATTGAACGCTGATGCGGCTCTGGATCGGGCGATGCACAAGCCAGTTAATGACGAGGGCACCAGGGCTTCAATTTGCGAAGATTACATTCCACATTACAAGTCCTGCCCCACAATGTACTTCCCCGGAATCCACAAGAATTGGCATAGAGACGAATAATTTCTAGCGGTAACTGCAAGACCACGCGTCAGTTGCTCACAGGGGGCAGCCTTCGCGAATGCCGCCAAAAGCTTGATACGCTCCGCAAGGAGGCCGAACACTGGTGGATACCACAAGACGCTCCAGGGCTGGGGGGAAAGCTGCGGTCGGGGAACGAGATATTGAAAGCGAGGATCCCGCGCCCTGTCGGGCGGTCAGGCGCTCCTTTGACCCAATCTTCGCCGGAGGGCAGTCGCGCTAATGGCACTCAAGCCGAGGAACCCGCCCAGGGCGGCGCACGCAACCGTTGCCGCCAGCCCGCCCATGGCAGCCGAGTGGTCCTCGAAGCAATTGGCTTGGTTCGGATAGTCGCAAGCAGGGAGTATGAAAGCTGCGACGAGGTACTGCAGGACTATCAACACGAATATGCTGCCTGCGCTTATCCAAGCGACCGACCACAGGGCACCATACGGACGGTCATGGTTGAGCCAGCCAAAAAAGACACCCAGAAGCCCACAAAGAACCAACGCCAGCACCGTCGCCGCTCCCCAACTCAGAAAGCTGATGCCCACGAGTATGAAATTGACACCGAGAACCGCAATCGTCGCGACCGTGATGGTCGCCGTCCAGAGCCACAACCAACGAGTTCGCAATCCGGCCATAGTCCTTGTTTACCTGCGGATGATGATAACTCGCTCGCTGCATGGCGAATCTTCGTCTTGGCGACCACGGTCCCAGGTCTAGGCCATTCCCCTCGACCGAAAGGTCGTCCCGCATCGGGCTAGCAGTGACGGCAGATGAGCGCGCCCATCGATTGTGAAACTGAGCAATTTATGGCCCTTGGGAATATGCGCGAGCGTATCGAGCTGGCCAAGGTTCGCTGCTTGTCATTAGCCGAACTGCTAGACGAGGTGGAAGGAGCCCCCTTACTGGCCTATCACGAGAAGACGGTCTACCTCTTTAGGCTTACCGAAGATCAAGCTCGACGACGATTCCACAAAAAGGATCGCAGCCCTAATTGATCGGATCCGCTTCGCGTGCATTTCGATCTTCAGATGAAGAACTTTGCTGCGTGGGACTCGGCAGAGGACCGCACATTTGCCGCTAAGTTTCGCAAGCTACTAAACCTCGAAGCGGGACCCATCCGCGAGAAGTTGCGGGAGGAGGGCCGCAGTAGGGCCGAGGCGCAGGCATTCGACGCAATGTCGCGCAGCGCCCAGGTCGAGGCGCTGGTCAAGGGGGTGAGGCAGGCTGCCGCGGATCGCGACCTCGAAGTCTGGTTGCTCACAAATAGCACCGGTTCAGGCGTCTATTGGACCGGGTGGTTTCGTGGAATGTCGGTTCTGTCATGTCGTGCCTGGCGTGGGACTTGCCTTGACGGTGTCCAGTTCATCGTGCACCATCGCTTCAACAAGGCGCAGCTCGATAGAGTTGCTGCACTAGTTCGTGATCCACAATTCAATTTGCAGGTTCCGCTGCAGCCGGTACCGCGACGGCTATCGCGTGTCTTCGACCTGACCGTGGTCGTATCGCTCGAGAGCCTTCCACTCTCGCGTGTTCGCGGAGTCCTGCCTTCCTTCGAGTCGACGTCTTCCGCGGATAGACATATGCGTCAAGTGGGCCGGGAGGACTTCATTCGTCGAGGCGTGCCTGGTTATCGGATCATCCGCAGAGGCGAGGACCGTCATGGGTTCATCGTCTGGACGGGAAAGCGCAGCGATCGATGGGACTGGGTGCCGTCGCGGACTCAGCAGCATCACAGTGCCGCCTTTATCGCAACGTCGTCTGTGCCTCGCGCGGCAAATGTAGTCGTGATTGACGCCGTGAAGAGCCTGGGCGGCCGAGTCGGGGGCAGAAGCAGCAGCTGCGGCTTGACGACGCCGGCGGGTGTAAGAGGCTAGCCCATCAGCAACGCCCTGGAGTTGGTCATGGTTTAGTCGTACCAGATCTTCGAGGATCTGGCCAATGAACTGCCTCACGCTCTACGCCGGCGGAATGCGCTCGTTAATCCAGTCGACCAGATTGCCGAGGATGACCGAGACGCCGTACTGGATTAGGCGTTTCTCTGTGATCTTGTCCGTCCGGCCATCGATCGTTTCCTCATGAATCACCGATGGGTACGACTCGACATCGATGGTCTCAGTGGCCAAGCCACTGACGAATTGCGGCGTCTCCGGCCGTAACAACGGTGCGCCACTCATACCCTTGGGGTTGGGAACGTTCATCTCTCCCGCGGCGTAGCGGTAGCCGTGAAGGTTGCTCTCATAGTCCATGAATCGCTGGTAATGACCCATCAACATCCGATGGGGATGCCCTCCGGCCTGTCCAAAGATAAGTTCTGAAGGAAAGCCGATGGCGATGAAGGTCTCGCCTAGATGAATGCCCGTAAGGATTTGTGTGGCCGGTTCGATGGGGCTGTCCGCGGGGTCTTCCGCCTCAAGGATCGCTACATCGGCTTTGGGGTGAGGATGAACCGCCGTGACGCGGCGCAAGGTGGGCGTGCCGATGAAGAACACGCCCAAGGTGCCTGGGTCATGTTTTTTGATTACGTGGTGAGCGGTCAGCAGTGAGGTTGGTCGACGCAGGGCGAAGCATGTTCCGAGAATCTTCGGCGGCTGGTTCGTAGACATGACCAGCGCAATCATCCTCAGGGGAAGAATCCCGTCCAATGGCGTGACAAACTCTAAAGCTTTTCCCGGCCATAATCGGCTGTCCGCCGGTAACGCTGGCCAACCACCTGGGTTATGGAGGCATTGTCATACCCTTAGTGCTGATGCAGCAGCCGACGACACAGACCGTCTACGACCTCTTCAACGGCCGCATTCAGTTCCAAGTCCCGGTTTACCAGCGCGCCTATGTCTGGAACGAGGCCGACAACTGGGCGATCTTCTGGGATGACATCACCGATACGGCGAATCGGCATCTCGACGATCCCGAGGCCAAAGTTCCACAGCGCCACTTTCTGGGTCCGATCGTCCTGGAGCAGCAGAGGTCAGCGGTTCGAATCCG